>NZ_JBEXJI010000044.1:0-60510 GCF_040609015.1 Nocardia sp. NPDC004860
GAAGCTAAGGCCACCTGCGCCGATGGTACTGCACTCGACAGGGTGTGGGAGAGTAGGACACCGCCGGAACATCCTTCGCGAAGGCCCCGACCAATTTGGTCGGGGCCTTCTGCGTATCCAGGGGTACTTGCGTGTATCCCGGGTACATATGGATAGGGTATGGATACACAGCAGGCTCCCAGCGGACAATCAGTTCACATGGGGCCGGGAAGACAATGATCGACAGCATGATTCACCAGCTCGCGCCCCAACGGCCGGCCGACCAGGCCCGCCGGTTCCGGTGGGCTGCTCTGTGGCTGCCCGCCACCTACAGCTATGTGGGTCTGCTGCTGGTGGGCGCCGTGGCCCTGACCATGGTCAGCGCGCCGCGGGAGTCGCGAATCGTGTTGCATGCCAGCACGAACTTGAACAACCTGACCAAGGGCCGCCTCGGCACGCTGTTCTCGAGCGCCTTCCTGGTGGGTGAGGGTGCGGCGACGGTGTTCCTGATCGTGCCGATGCTGGCCTGCCTGCTCGCTCTGGCGGAGCGGCGCTTCGGGACCGTGAAGCTGGTGCACACCTTCTTCGTCGGCCATGTGGGCGCGACCGTGCTGGTGGCGGTGGGCCTGTGGGTGGCGGTGCAGTCGCAGCTGGTGCCGGGCAGTATCGCGATGGCCGAGGATGTCGGCGTCAGCTATGGCGCGATGGCCGTGGTGGGTGCGCTGGTGGCGGTGCTGCCGCCGCATCGCCGGTGGGTGTGGGCGAGTACCTGGCTGGCGTTCGCGCTGGGCGGGGTGGTGCTCTGGCACACCTTCACCAATGTGGGTCACTTCCTGGCGCTGTGCCTGGGTCTGGGCATCGGGCGGTTGACGATCCGCCGGCAGGGCGGGGCGGTGCGGCCGTTGAACGTACCGGAATACCTTTTGCTGGCGTGCGGTTCCGTTTTTGCCTGCCTGATGCTGCTGGGCTGATGCCCGGTCACTAGACTCGACCGGTGCGCCTTGTGATTGCTCGTTGCCAGGTCGATTACGTTGGCCGTCTGACCGCCCATCTGCCCATGGCCCGTCGTCTGCTCATGATGAAGGCCGATGGTTCGGTGCTGGTCCATTCCGATGGCGGCTCCTACAAGCCTCTCAACTGGATGAGTCCGCCGTGCTGGCTGGAGGAACGGGAAACCGATTCCGAGACAACCCAACTGTGGGTGGTGTCCAACAAGGCCGGCGAGGAACTGCGCATCACCGTCGAGGACATCGAGCTGGATTCCAAGCACGAGCTGGGTGTCGATCCCGGGCTGGTGAAGGACGGCGTCGAGGCGCACCTGCAGGAGTTGCTCGCCGAGCACATCGAAACCCTCGGTCCCGGCTACACCCTGATTCGCCGCGAGTACATGACCGCCATCGGCCCGGTCGACATCCTGTGCCGTGACGCCGACGGCGCGACGGTGGCGGTGGAGATCAAGCGCCGCGGTGAGATCGACGGCGTCGAACAGCTCACCCGCTACCTCGAACTCCTCAATCGCGACCCGCTGCTGGCTCCCGTCGCGGGCGTCTTCGCCGCCCAGCAGATCAAGCCGCAGGCCAAGACTCTTGCCGCCGACCGCGGCATCCGCTGCCTCACACTGGATTACGATGCCCTGCGCGGCACCGACTCCAGCGAGTTCCGGCTGTTCTAACCTCGATACCATGCCCCGCCGGAAACCCCGCCCCAAGGACTCGGCGCGATCCCACTCGGACCCGCGCCCTCTGGGCGACGTCTTCGGTCGCACCGAGCACGGTCCCGGGACCGACGAGACCTTCGTCGTCCGCACGGTCCCCGGCACCCGCGCCACCAAGCCCTACCGGTGCCCCGGCTGCGACCACGTCATCCCACCGGGCACACCGCACATCGTCGCCTGGGCAGTCCACGGCGGCGAAGACGATCGCCGCCACTGGCACACCGGCTGCTGGAACGGCCGCAACACCCGCACCATCACCCGTCGCTGGTCTTGAGCCCCGGCAAGTGGGGGTCTCGTATCGGCGGCTGGAGCGTGACCTTTCTGCTCTGCGCCCTCCTGATTCCGTACTGCGCCAACAGTTTCGGGCGCGGGTGAGGGTGGCTCGCCGAGACACATAAGGAAGGCCGCTTCCCCCGGAGGGGAAGCGGCCTTCGAACGGATGCCGGTTGTCGCCCGGTCGGTGAATTAGCTGGAGACGTCAGCGTTCTCGCGCTCGTCGACGATCTCGTCCTCTTCGCGAGCGTCGGCGATGGCCTTGCGGCCGCCCTTCTGGATGGAGCGCTGTTCCGGTGCGCCGTCGAGCAGTTCGCTCTCGCGGTTGACGGCGGCGAGCATGGCCGGGACCGAGTCGAGCTGGCCGCGGATGCCGAGCAGCTGGGCCAGGACGCGGCCGCGCAGCACACGCATCTCCTCGGCAAGTTCCTTGGCGTGCGCGATCTTTCGATCCGCGGTGTTGGTCGCCGAGGTGATGAGGCGGTTGGCCTCGTCGGTGGCGTCCTTGATGCGCTGGGCGGCCTCGGCGCGCGAGGTGGCCTCCAGCTCCTCCATGGCGCGGGTCAGCTTGGTGCGCCGCTCCGCCATGGTGACCTCGAAGTCCTGCTGCGTGGCCTTGCGCTTGGCCTCGGACTCCTTGGTGAGGCGGTCGGCCTCGGCATTGGCGGCTTCGACGATCTTGGCGGACTCGGAGCGGGCGTTCGCGAGAGTCTGCTCGAACTCGATTTCGAGCGCTTCGCGCTTCTCCTTGGTCTCGGAGAGGAGCGATTCGTACTTCCCACGCATTTCGGTGGCCTGCTGCTCGGCAATCGAGATCATCTCGGCGGCCTCGGCCTGCGCCTGGGCGCGGACCTCGGAGGCCTCATCCGAGGCCAGACGCAGCATGCGGGAGATGCGATCGGACATGCCTTCGGCGGTGGTCGGCGGCACCGAGAGCCGGTCGACCTCCTTACGGAGCTCGTCGATCTCGTCCCGGGCATCCTCGAGCTGGGCCGCCAGGTTGCGGGCCTGGGCTGCGGCGGCATCGCGGTCGGTGGCGGTGACCCTCAGCTCGGCATCGAAACGGTCGAAGTAGTTACGCACCTCGTCACGGTCATAGCCCTTCCGCACAACGGTAAAGGGCAGCGCGACGAAGCGATTACGATCGGGCTCAGTGGACGACATGACCCACAAACTACAGCCTGACGACACCCGATGGTGACCCGACCGCGAATGTTGTTACGCCCTCTTTAGGAGGGCGGAACACGGTACTAGTGGGTAGTTTTCGCGGCCGGTTCGACGAGTTCCACCAGCACACCGCCAGCATCCTTGGGGTGGATGAAATTGATGCGGGAACCAGCGGTGCCGCCGCGCGGCTCTGCGTACAGCAAACGCAGGCCTCGTTCCCGAAGTTGCGCGGAAACAGCCTCGACATCGGTGACACGATACGCGAGCTGCTGCAGGCCAGGCCCGTTTCGGTCGATGAATTTCGCGATCGTCGACTCCTCGTTGAGCGGAGCCAGCAACTGCAGAGCGACCGAGCCGGCCGGAGTGCCGGGCACAGACAGCATGGCCTCGTGCACGCCCTGCGCCTCGTTGATCTCGCGATGCGTCTCCACCATGCCGAGATTGTCCCGGTACCAGGCCACCGCCGAATCGAGATCTGGCACAGCGATTCCGACGTGGTCGACGGCGGTGACGTATTCCGACGGGATGAATCCGGTGTTCTCTGTGTTGCTCACATCAGTGACGGTAGCGCGCCCCTCGGAAGGATGCCGGAGCGCCGCACGTTACCTTTGAGTACGGCTCCGATGGTTGGCGGAGCAGTCACCAAACGACGTAAGCGAGGCTCATCGTGACCACCACCTCCGTCATCGTCTCCGGCGCGCGCACCCCGGTGGGCCGGCTGCTCGGATCGCTGAAGGGCTTCAGCGGCTCCGACCTGGGCGGGTTCGCCATCAAGGCGGCACTGGAGAAGGGTGGGGTGGCGCCCGAGCAGGTCGACTACGTGATCATGGGCCAGGTGCTCACCGCGGGCGCGGGCCAGATCCCGGCCCGGCAGGCCGCGGTCGCCGCGGGTATTCCGATGGATGTCCCGGCGCTCACCGTCAACAAGGTGTGTCTGTCCGGTATCAATGCAATTGCGCTGGCGGACCAGCTGATTCGGGCCGGCGAGTACGAGATCGTGGTGGCCGGCGGCCAGGAGTCCATGACCAACGCCCCGCACCTGCTGGAGAAGAGCCGCGAAGGCTACAAGTACGGCGACGTCAACCTGCGCGACAGCATGGCCTACGACGGCCTGCACGACATCTTCACCGATCAGGCCATGGGCGCGCTCACCGAGCAGCGCAACGACGCCGACGCCATCAGCCGCGAGGAGCAGGACGCCTTCGCCGCTGCCTCGCACCAGAAGGCCGCCGCCGCCTGGAAGAACGGCCTCTTCGCCGACGAGGTCACCCCGGTCTCGATCCCGCAGCGCAAGGGCGACCCGATCCAGTTCGCCGAGGACGAGGGCATCCGCGCCGACACGACGGCCGAGTCGCTGGGCAAGCTGCGTCCGGCCTTCCGCAAGGACGGCACCATCACCGCCGGTTCCGCCTCGCAGATCTCCGACGGCGCGGCCGCGGTGGTCGTCATGTCCAAGGCCAAGGCCGAGGAGCTGGGTCTGAGCTGGATCGCCGAGATCGGCGCGGCCGGCGTCGTGGCCGGCCCCGACTCCACCCTGCAGGACCAGCCCGCCAACGCCATCGCCAAAGCCTGTGCCAAGGAAGGCATTTCGCCCGCCGAGCTGGATCTGGTCGAGATCAACGAGGCGTTCGCGGCGGTCGGCATCGCCTCCACCCGCAAGCTCGGCATCGACCCGGAGAAGGTCAATGTCAATGGCGGCGCCATCTCCATCGGCCACCCGCTCGGCATGTCCGGCGCCCGCATCGTCCTGCACCTGGCGCTCGAGCTGCAGCGCCGCGGCGGCGGTGTCGGCGCGGCCGCGCTCTGCGGTGGTGGCGGCCAGGGCGACGCCCTCATCGTCCGCGTGCGATAGGGACAACCGCTCATGAGGAACAGCCCCGGCTCGTGAGCCGGGGCTGTTCCGGTTCTCATACCAGGAATCCAGCGCGGCCGTCCCAGATGTGACCAGGTCCACTACAGGGCGTCGTAGGCATCGGGCAGAATGGTTGCCATGGGTGATCTGTTCGACCTGTCCACGGTCGCTAAGCGCGTGCGTTTCTTCGGCCTGCTCGAGGTGCCCTCGTGGGTGCTGCTGTTCATCGGCTCGGCCCTGAAGCGCGCGGATGCGCTGGGGATCGCCGATCAGCCGATCAAGTGGCCGGTGATGGTGTTCGGCATGCTGCACGGCATCGTGTTCCTGGCCTACGCCATCAACTGCCTGCTGGCCTCGCGCGAGTTCGAATGGCCGGGCAAGACCACGGGTCTGGCGCTGCTGTCCTCGGTGGTCCCGTTCACGTCCGTGTTCTTCGAGCGGTGGGCGATCAACTCCGGTCAGCTGGGTGAACTGAGCCAAGCCGCGGCACCCGCCGCCGCACGGTCGTGACAAACTGGATGTCGTGACTCGACCTGCACGCCGTCCCTCCGCCGCCGCAGCCGCCGCCATGTCGGGCGCGGTGGACCTGTCCGCTCTCAAGCAGCCGGCCGCCGCCGCGGGAGATGTCCCGGGTGACCACGCCGTCACCGAGGCCAATTTCGAGGATCGAGTGCTACGGCGCTCCACCCAGGTGCCGGTGGTGGTGGCGCTGTACTCGCAGCGCAGCCCCGGGAGCATCGAGCTGGTGAAGCTGCTGGAGCAGCTGGTCGGCCAGAGCGGTGGCGAGTGGGATCTGGCCACCGTGGAGGCGGAGGCCAATATGCGCATCGCGCAGGCCTTCGGCGTCCAGGGCATTCCGACCGTGGTCGCCGTGGCCGCGGGCCAGCCGCTCGCCGACTTCACCGGCAACCAGCCGGAGGAGCAGGTGACCCAGTGGATCGCCGCCGTGGTGGACGCCGTGCGCGGCAAGCTCCCCGGCGTCGGCGCGGAGGCCGCCGCGGCCGAGCCCGAGGCTCCCGAGGATCCCCGCTTCGTCGCCGCCGAAGAAGCCTTGGAGCGCGGCGAATTCGACAATGCGATCGCCGTGTACGAGGCCATCCTGGCCGCCGAGCCGAACAACGCCGAGGCCAAGGCCGCCCTGCGTCAGGTCCAGTTCCTTTCCCGTGTACAGGATCTCGACCCCGCCGCCGTCGCCAAGTCCGACGCCGACCCGGCCGATCTGGACGCCGCTATCGCCGCGGCCGACCTGGAGATGTTCAACCAGCAGCCGGAGGCCGCCTTCGATCGCCTCGTCGCCCAGGTCAAGCGCACCGCCGGCGACGACCGCACCAAGGCCCGCACCCACCTGCTCGAACTCTTCGAACTCTTCGACCCCGCCGAGCCCATCGTGGTCGCCGCCCGCCGCAAGCTTGCTGCCGCACTGTACTGACGACTGGAGATCAGGGAGCTCTCACCGCGGGGATTCGGACGAAATCCCGCAGCGAGGGCTCCCTGATCCTGTTCAGACGGTGGGGAGGCCGGCGAGGGCGGCGTCGATACGGGGCTGGGGGAGTTCGAAGTCGGGAATTTCGCCTGCGAGATAGCGCTCGTAGGCGGTCATGTCGAAGTGGCCGTGGCCGCACAGGGCGGTGAGCAGGACCTTCTCTTCACCGGATTCGGTGCAGCGCTTCGCCTCTTCGATGACGGCCGCCAGCGCGTGAGAGGGCTCGGGGGCCGGAAGGATACCCTCGGCCTTCGCGAAAGTGACGGCCGCGGCGAAGCATTCGCGCTGCTGCTTCGCCACCGCCTCGAACAATCCCAGCTCGTACATGTGCGACAGCAGCGGCGACATGCCGTGATACCGCAGCCCGCCCGCATGCACCGGATCGGGGATGAAGTCGTGGCCCAGGGTGTGCATCTTCATCAGTGGGGTGAAGCCGGCGGTGTCGCCGAAGTCGTAGGCGTAGATGCCGCGCGTGAACGACGGGCACGCGGCGGGCTCGACGGCCCGGATCACCGGATCGGCTCGGCCCGCGAGCTTTTCGCGCAGGAAGGGCAGGAACAGTCCCGCGAAGTTGGAGCCGCCGCCGGTGCAGCCGATGATCAGATCGGGCAGGCGTTCACCCGCCGCGGCGAACTGTTTCAGCGCCTCCTCCCCGATGACGGTCTGGTGCAGCAGTACATGATTGAGCACGCTGCCCAGCGCGTAGCGGGTTGCCGGGTCGGCCGTGGCCACCTCCACCGCCTCGCTGATGGCGATGCCCAGGCTGCCGGGTGAATCCGGGTGGTCGGCAAGGATTTTCGCGCCCGCGGCGGTGATCGGCGAGGGGCTGGCGTGCACGGTCGCGCCCCAGGTCTGCATGAGCGTGCGCCGGTGCGGTTTCTGGTCGTAGGAGGCGCGCACCATCCACACCTCGCAGTCGATGCCGTATTGCGCGCAGGCGAAGGCGAGCGCGCTGCCCCACTGGCCCGCGCCGGTCTCGGTGGTCAGTCGCCGGGTGCCCGCGGCGGCGTTGTAGAACGCCTGCGGCACAGCGGTATTCGGCTTGTGTGAGCCGGCGGGGGAGACGCCCTCGTATTTGTAATAAATTCGGGCCGGAGTGCCGAGCGCCTTCTCCAGCCGTCGCGCCCGGAACAGTGGCGTCGGCCGCCAGAGGCGGTAGACATCGATGACCTCGTCCGGGATGTCGAGGTAGCGGTCACCGCTCACCTCCTGCCGGATGAGCTCCATCGGGAACAGCGGGGCCAGATCCTCGGGCCCGACCGGCTGTCCGGTGCCGGGATGCAGTGGGGGCGGCGGTGGTGCGGGCAGGTCCGGGATGACGTTGTACCAACGCCTCGGGATCTCGGATTCGTCCAGCGTGATCTTGGTGCGCTCGTCCACGGGACCCTCCCGGCTCGAAACGGCTGTCTGTCCAGACTGCTCTCGCAGTGGACCGGTTGGTGTGGAATTCGCCGGATTGTCTCTGTCGCGGGCGCGCGGAAATTAGTAAGCTGGTGCGTATGATAAGCACGTACGAAGAATTGCTGGCCTCGGGAACCGAACTGCTCGCGCTGGACGCCCGCGCGGTGCGCACCAGCATCGAGGTGGTGGCGGGACTCACCCCCGCCGATCTGGACGCACCCACGCCCTGCGCAGGCTGGACGCTGCGAGACCTGCTGGAGCACATGATCGTTCAGCATTACGGCTTCGCGGCCGCCGCCCGCGGCGAGAGCGATCTCGCGCTGTGGAAGCCGCAGCCGCTCGGCGACGATCCGATCGGTGAGTACCGGGAGGCGGCCGAGCACGTGCTGGCCACCTTCGCCCGGCCGGGCGTCCTGGAACGGCAGTTCCCACTGCCGGAGGTCCGCGACGGCATCGTGATTCCCGCGCCGCTGGCCATCAGCTTTCACTTCATCGACTACATCGTGCACGCCTGGGATGTGGCTCGGGCGCTCGGACAGACCGTGGAATTCGACGCGGACCTGCTGAGCGCGGGGCTGCCGGTGGCCGAGGCGGTGCCGCGCGGTCCGGAGCGGGAACGGCCGGGCTCGTCGTTCGCGCCCGAGGTCGCCGTGCCGGAGGCGTCCGGGCTGGATCGGATCCTGGCTGTGCTGGGCCGCGCGCCCGGCTGGCCGGTGTGATCGGGGGCGCGCTCCCGTAGATGGTTCCTCACTCGCGTCCGGTAGGAACCGGTCGTCCTACTCGGTGCCGGCCGCTGGCGCCCGGCTGGCCGGAGTGATCTGGGGCGCGCTCCCGTAAATGGTTCCTCACTCGCGTCCGGTAGGAACCGGTCGTCCTACTCGGTGCCGGCCGCTGGCGTCTTCGACAACCAGACGGCGCTGTTCGGCGCCAGGGTCAGGGCGGCCGACACCGGGCGGCCGTGCCAGGGCACGGGCTCGGCGGCGATCACGTCGGCATTGCCCGTGCCGCTGCCGCCATAGGCGATGGCATCGGTGTTCAGCACCTCGTACCACGAATCCGGTTCGGGCCCGGGCAATCCGATGCGATAGCCGTCGAGCTGACGGCCCGAGAAGTTGTAGACGCAGGCGAGAATGGATCCGTCGGTGCCGTAGCGCAGGAACGACAGCACATTGTTGTCGCGGTCGTCGGCGTCGATCCAGGAGTAGCCGCCCGGCGACGTATCCTGGCTCCACAGTGCGGGATTGGCGGCATACCGCCGGTTGAGGTCCCCGACCAGCCGCTGAATGCCCTGGTGCAGAGGGTTTTCCAGCTCGTGCCAATCCAGTCCGCGATCGTGGTCCCACTCCCGGAACTGACCGAATTCCTGGCCCATGAACAACAGCTGTTTGCCCGGATGCGCCCACATGTAGGCCAGCAACGCGCGGACCCCGCTCGCCCTGGTGAAATCGTCGCCGGGCATGCGGGTCCACAGCGTCCCCTTGCCGTAGACCACCTCGTCGTGGCTGATGGGCAGCACGTAGTTCTCGCTCCAGGCATAGGTCAGCGAGAAGGTGACCTCGTTGTGGTGCCAGGTCCGGTACACCGGATCGTGGGCGAGATACCCGAGCGTGTCGTGCATCCAGCCCATATTCCATTTCATGGTGAAGCCCAGGCCGCCGACCTCGGTGGCGCGGGTGACCCCCGGCCAGGTGGTGGACTCCTCGGCCACCGTCAGCACGCCCGGATGGTGCTTGTGCACGGTCGCGTTCATTTCCTGCAGGAAGGCGACGGCCTCCAGATTCTCGCGGCCGCCGTGGATGTTCGGCTCCCAGTCCGGGCGGGAGTAGTCCAGGTAGAGCATCGAGGCCACGGCGTCCACGCGCAGGCCGTCGATATGGAACTCTTCGATCCAGTACAGCGCATTGGCGACGAGGAAGTTGCGGACCTCGTGGCGGCCGAAGTTGAAAACGTAGGTGCCCCAGTCGAGTTGCTCGCCGCGGCGCGGATCGGCGTGCTCGTAGAGGGCGGTGCCGTCGAATCGGGCCAGCGCCCACTCGTCCCGCGGGAAGTGCGCGGGCACCCAGTCGAGGATGACGCCGATTCCGCTGCGGTGCAGGTGATCCACCAGGAACCGGAAGTCGTCGGGGGAGCCGAAGCGGGCGGTCGGCGCGTAATAGGAGGTGACCTGGTAACCCCAGGAGCCGCCGAAGGGATGCTCGGCCACCGGCAGCAGCTCGACATGCGTGAAGCCCTGGGCGAGCACGTATTCCGCCAGCTGCTCGGCGATCTCGCGATACCCGAGCCCCGGCCGCCACGAACCCAGATGCACCTCGTAGGCGCTGACCGGCGCGCGCAGCGGATCGGTGCGGGCCCGCGCCCGCAGCCATTCGGCGTCGCCCCAGGCGAATTCGCTCGCGGTGACGACCGACGCGGTCGCGGGCGGGACCTCGGTGGCGTAGGCCATCGGATCGGCGTGGTCGACGGTGCGTCCGTCCGCCCCGTGCACGCGGTACTTGTACAGCGCCCCGGCCTCGATGCCGGGCAGGAACAGCTCCCACACCCCGGAATCGCCGAGTTTCCGCATGGGGGCGGTGTTTCCGCTCCATCCGTCGAAATCCCCGATTACCGCCACGCCCCGCGCGTTGGGGGCCCACACCGCGAAGGCCGTGCCGGATACCTCGCCGTCGAGGGTGGGGTAGCGCTTCGGGTGCGCGCCCAGCACCTCCCAGAGCCGCTCGTGCCGGCCCTCGCCGAGCAGGTGCAGATCGACGTCGCCGAGGGTGGGCAGGAAGCGGTACCCGTCCGCGTCCACCACCGTGCGCCCGCCCGGGTAGGAGCTGACGATGCGGTAGTCCCACAGCTCCGGGAACGGCAGCACCGCCTCGAATACCCCGTGATCACTGTGCGCCAGTGGATGATCCACGCCGCCGATCCGGGCCGCCACCGAAACAGCGTGTGGCCGCCGCACGCGGATGACGGTCCCGCCGGCATGCGGGTGTGCGCCCAGCACGGTATGCGGGTCGGGGTGGGTTCCGGCCGCCAGCAGCATGAGATCGCGCCGATTCACATCCCGCCCCCGTGCGGGGCCGGGCGCGGGATTCTTCGCTCGGTCGCCGCCGTGCCGCCGGCCGCGCCTGTCATCGGAACGACCGGCGGAAGGCCAGTTCGGGGCGCGCGGCGGCCGGCACCGGCGGCAGTACGAGAATGTGGGCCGCCACCCGGGCCGGGTCCAGGCGCACGTAATTGCTCTGGCCCCAGTGGTATTCCTCGCCGGTGACCTCGTCGTACACCGTCGGCCGGTCGTGCCATTCGCGGCCGATGGCGGGCAGGTCGAGCGAGACCATGCCCTGCTCGGCGCCGAACGGGTTCAGGTTCACCACCACGAGCACCGCGTCGCCGGTGGTGGGATCGAACTTCGAGAACGCCAGCAGCGCATCGTTGTCCACGTAATGGAAGTGGATGCAGCGCACCTGCTGCAGCGCGGGATGCGCGCGCCGGATCTCGTTGAGCCGGGTCAGCCACGGCTCCAGGGATTCCCCGCGCGCGGCCGCCTCGGCGAAACGGCGTGGCCGCAGCTGGTATTTCTCGGAGTCCAGGTACTCCTCGCTGCCCTGCTGCACCGACTGGTGCTCGTACAGCTCGAAGCCCGAGTACACGCCCCAGGTAGCCCCGAGCGTCGCGGCCAGCACCGCGCGGATCGCGAACATGCCGGGCCCGCCGTACTGCAGGCTCTCGTGCAGGATGTCGGGGGTGTTCACGAACAGATTGGCCCGGGCCTCATCGGCCTTGGCGGCCACTTCCCGGCCGAATTCCTCGAGGTCGTGTTTGTGGGTGCGCCAGGTGAAATACGTGTAGGACTGGCTGAATCCGCGCCGCGCCAGACCGTACATGCGCGCGGGACGGGTGAATGCCTCCGACAGGAAGATGATCTCCGGGTTCTTCCGGTGCACTTCGGCGATCAGCCATTCCCAGAAATCCGCCGGTTTGGTGTGCGGATTGTCGACCCGGAACACGGTGACGCCCAGGCCGATCCAATGCCGCACCACCCGCAGCACCTCGGCGTAGAGCCCGTCGGGCTCGTCGTCGAAATTGAGCGGATAGATGTCCTGATACTTCTTCGGCGGATTCTCCGCGTACGCGATGGTGCCGTCCGGCAGCGTGGTGAACCACTCCGGATGCGCCGCCACCCACGGATGGTCGGGCGCGCACTGCAGCGCCAGGTCCAGCGCCACCTCCATCCCCAATTCCTGTGCGGCCGCGACGAAGTCGAGGAAGTCCGCCTCGGTGCCCAGCAGCGGGTGGATGGCGTCGTGCCCGCCCTCCGCCGAGCCGATGGCCCACGGCGAGCCGACATCCGCGGGTCCCGCGGTCAGGGAGTTGTTGGGCCCCTTGCGATTCACCGTGCCGATGGGGTGGATCGGCGGCAGGTACACCACGTCGAAGCCCATGGCGGCAATCCGGGGCAGATCCTTGGCGGCGGTGGCGAAGGTGCCGTGCACGGGCCGGCCCTCGGCGTCCCAGCCGCCGGTCGACCGCGGGAAGAATTCGTACCACGCTCCAACCAGCGCCCGCTGCCGCTCCACCCGCACGGTGTGCAATGGTCCGTGAGTCACGAACTCCCGCAACGGTGTTGCCCGCAGGATCTCGCCGACCTCGGCGCCGAAGGCGGCGGCGACCCGGGCGGGCAGTTGCGCGTCGCTGCGCAGCGCGGCGGCCGCGGCGCGCAGGATCTCCCACTGCCGCTTCGGGACCGCGAGCGCGGCCCGCTCCAGCAGCCGGGCTCCGGTCTCCAGATCATTGGCCAGATCGACGGCGCTCTGCCCGACGGCGAGCTTGGCCTCGACCCCGGACCGCCAGGTGGCGAGGGGATCGCTCCAGCCCTCGATCCGAAAGGTCCAGCGCCCGGTCATGGTCGGGGTGAACACCGCGTTGAACACGTCCGGCTCGTACTCCGGGCTCATGCGAATGCGGTGCGTGCGTGTAGAACCCGGGGCCTGCACCGCCAGCGTGGCGGCGACCGCCTCGTGGCCTTCGCGCCAGACCACCGCTCGCACCGGGACGACCTCGCCGACCACGGCCTTGGTCGGCCGGCCGCCGGGAATCACGGGGGCGGTGTCATCGATGGCGATGCGGCCGGTCACGCCCTCGAACTTACCGGAGTGGCTACTGCTGGCCCGGCTTGAGGAGCACGAACAGGCCGTGGGCCTCGGCACACAGCCGGTCGCCGTCGTGCAGGGTGGCGCGCACGAACACCTTGCGGCCCTCCTGCCGCTCCACCCAGCCGCGCAGCACCAGCTCGGTGTTCAGCGGCGTGATGGACCGGTAGTCGACGTGCAGGAAGGCGGTGCGGGTGGCCTGCCTGGTGTACAGCGCCGCCGTCATGCCGAGCAGGTCGTCGAAGCCGAGGGCGATGTGGCCGCCGTGGGCCGCACTGTTGCCGCCCAGGTGGAAGGTGCGGAAGGTGATGCGGGCCCGCACCCCGTCCTGGTCCGCCGCGTCGACCTCGAACGGCGGCAGCGTGATGTTGCCGCGCGCGGGCAGGTCGTTGCGATGCCACGCCGGCGCGTCCCATTCGTCGACGACCGCCGCGTCGAGCTTGTCGTTGAGCTCCTTCAGGGTGGCGATCACGTCCAGCGCCAGCGCGTCGGCCGGATCGGCCAGCCGCACCCGGTCCATCAGCCCGCGCACCTCGTCGATGAACTCCCCGTAGTGCGCTCCACCCTTGGTGTTGTCGCGGCCCAGTTCTCGGATCGGCCGGAACCCGCCCTCGTGATGCTCCTGGGTGGGCTGTCCCTCGACCGCCTCGATCTGCTGCTCGCTCATGTGAAACACGTTATCGGTTGCCGACGGGATGCTCCGCGCGGGGGATGTTCTGACCAGCGTCAGATGCGCGCAGGGGTTCGCGGCCGTCTCGATTCTCTGGACCGACGGAGTGGGGGAGCGAACGGCTCCATAGACCCGCGCCTTGGAGGAGCGGAGGAGGGAAGAACCGAGACCTGGGGGCCGCGAACCCGCCCGGAGCGAAGCGGAGGGCAGAATAAGCACTGTGAAGGCATTGCGTCGATTCACCGTTCGTGCCCATCTGCCGGAGCGGTTGTCCGCATTGACCGAGCTGGCGACCAATTTGCGCTGGTCGTGGCATGGGCCTACCCAGGATGTTTTCGCGGAGCTGGATCCCCGCCTGTGGGCGGAGGTCGGGCACGATCCCGTTCGGATGCTGGGGGAGGTGCCCGCGGCCCGGCTCGACGAGCTGGCCGGGGACGACGGCTACGTGCGGCGAGTCGATGCCGCGGCGGCCGATCTCCAGGACTATCTGGACCGCCCTCGCTGGTTCCAGAAGCAGCAGCGCGGGCCGCGAGGGATCGCGTACTTCTCCATGGAGTTCGGCGTCACCGAGGTGCTGCCCAACTATTCGGGCGGGCTCGGGATTCTGGCGGGCGACCATCTCAAGGCCGCCTCGGATCTGGGCCTGCCGCTCATCGGCGTCGGATTGCTGTACCGCTCGGGCTATTTCCGGCAATCCCTGACCGCCGACGGCTGGCAGGCCGAGCACTATCCGGCCCTGGACCCGATGGGGCTGCCGCTCCGGCTGCTCACCGACGGTGGCGCGCCGGTGCTCGTGCACGTGGCCATGCCCGAGGGGCGGGTGCTGCGGGCCCGGGTGTGGATCGCCCAGGTGGGCCGGATTCCCCTGCTGCTCTTGGACTCCGATATCGCCGACAACGACCCGGAACTGCGGGCCGTCACCGACCGGCTCTACGGCGGCGATCAGGACCACCGCATCAAGCAGGAGATCCTGGCCGGCATCGGCGGCGTCCGGGCGGTGCGCGCGTACACCCGCGCCAACGGCCTGCCCGATCCCGACGTCTTCCACATGAACGAGGGCCACGCCGGATTCCTCGGCATCGAGCGCATCCGCGAATTCATGGCTGCCGGAATGGATTTCGACTCCGCGCTGGCCGCGGTTCGCGCCGGCACCGTCTTCACCACCCACACTCCGGTCCCCGCGGGCATCGACCGCTTCGCCGGCTCCCTGGTGCGCCGGTACTTCGGCGGCGCGCACGGCGAACGGGAATCACCGGTGCTGCCGGGCGTTTCCGTGGACCGCATCCTGGCCATGGGACGCGAGGCCGATCCGTCGGTGTTCAACATGGCCCACCTCGGCCTGCGCCTGGCCCAGCGCGCCAACGGCGTGTCGAAGCTGCACGGCGAGGTCAGCCGCGCCATGTTCGCGCCGCTGTGGCCGGGCTTCGACGCGAGCGAAGTCCCGATCGGCTCGGTCACCAATGGCGTGCACGCCCCCACCTGGGCCGCGCGCGAATGGATCGACAAGGCCCGCGAACTCATCGGCGCCGAACTGGTCGAGGAGGCCCGCGGCTGGGAGCGGCTGCGCGATGTGGACCTGCGTGAACTGTGGTCCACCCGGAATGCCCTGCGTGGCATCCTCGTCGACGAGGTGCGCCGCCGGCTGCGCAACTCGTGGCTCGAACGCGGCGCGGCCAGCGCCGAACTCGGCTGGATCGACGAGGTTTTCGACCCGGGCGTGCTGACCGTCGGCTTCGCCCGGCGCGTCCCCACCTACAAGCGCCTCACCCTCATGCTGCGTGACCCGGAACGCCTGCGCGCCATGCTGCTCGACCCGGAGCATCCGGTGCAGCTGGTGGTCGCCGGCAAATCCCATCCGGCCGACGAGGGCGGCAAGGCGCTCATCCAGCAGGTGGTCCGTTTCGCCGACGATCCGGCCGTGCGCCACCGCATCGTCTTCCTGCCCGACTACGACATGTCCATGGCCCGCTACCTGTACTGGGGCTGCGACGTCTGGCTCAACAACCCGCTGCGCCCGCTCGAGGCCTGTGGCACCTCCGGTATGAAGTCGGCCCTCAACGGCGGCCTCAACCTGTCCGTCCGCGACGGCTGGTGGGACGAGATGCACGACGGCGAGAACGGCTGGTCCATCCCCACCGCCGACGGCGTCCGCGACGAGCATCGCCGCGACGACCTGGAGGCCTCGGCCCTCTACGATCTGCTGGAACGCGCTGTGCTGCCGCGCTTCTACGACCGCGATCACGACGACCTGCCGGCCCGCTGGATGGAAATGGTCCGCCACACCCTGCGGACGCTGGGCCCGAAGGTGCTGGCCTCCCGCATGGTCCGTGACTACGCCGTCGACTACTACACGCCCGCCGCCGCGGCCTATGAAGCGGTGTCCGCCAACGACTTCAAGGGCGCGCAGGACCTGTCGGTGTACCGCCGCCGCGTCGAATCCGCCTGGCCCACGGTCAAAGTCCTGCAGGTGGACAGCTCCGGCCTGCCCGACATCCCGGTCATCGGCGCGGACCTGGACCTGCGGGCCCGCATCGATCTCGGCGGCCTCACCCCCGCCGACGTCAGCGTGCAGGCCGTGCTCGGCCGGGTCTCACCCACCGACGATCTGACCGACGTCCACACCTTCCCCATGCGCCACGCCGGAACCGATTCCGGCGCAGACATTTTCACCATCCAGACGCCGGTCCCGCTGTCCGGCGCGGTCGGATACACGATCCGCATCCTGCCGCACCACCCGCTCCTCGCCACGGACGCCGAACTCGGCCTGATCGCCACGCCCAGCCCCTGACGATCAGGTGGGCGCGATCAGCGTCCGTTTGAGAATCTTCCCGGTGGGGTTGCGGGGCAACGCATCCAGGAACGTGACGTCGCGGGGGACGGAGAAGCGGCTGACGCGGTGGCGGATGTAGTTACGGACCATGTCGGAGTCGAGGCCGGAGCCGGGGCGTTTGACCACGAAAGCGGCCAGGCGCTGGCCGAATTCGTGGTCCGGGACGCCCACCACGGCGACCTCGCTCACCTGCGGCAGATGGGAGAGGGCCTCCTCGACGGCGCGCGGGAAGACGTTCTCGCCGCCGGAGATGATCATCTCGTCGTCGCGGCCGGCCACGAACAGCTTGCCGGAGGCGTCCAGATAGCCGATGTCGCCGGTGTCGAGCATGCCGTCGGCCTCGTCGGGCGGGGTGGCGTCGGTGTAGCCGTCGAACAGCATGTGATTGCCGACGAAGATGCGCCCGGTCGCCCCCACCGGCACCGGACGCCGATCCGGGCCCAGCACCGCGAGTTTCGTGCCCAGCGGCGGCCGGCCCGCGGTGGTCGGGGATACGCGCAGATCCGCCGGATCGGCGATGGAGGCCCACGACACCTCGGTGGAGCCGTACACGTTGTAGAGGATCTCGCCGAAGGCGTCGAGGAACGCCAGCACCGTCGCACCGGCCAGCGGCGCCCCGCAACTGGCCACGATGCGAAGGCTGGACAGGTCGTAGCGGGCGCGAACATGCTGGGGCAGATCCAGGATCCGGTTCACCATGATCGGCACCACGATCAACGCCGTCACCTTGTGCTCGGCGATGCGGCGCAGGCAGTCCTCGGCGTCGAAGCGGTCGCCCAGCAGCACCGTCGCCCGGACGGCCGTGGAGATCTGCAGGGCTCCCAGCCCCCAGGTGTGGAACAGCGGGGCCGGAATGAACATGGTCTCGTTGGTGCCGAACGGAATTCGCGACAGCAGCGCCGCCACCGTCCCGAAACCCTTGGGGTGCGGCCGCCGCGCGCCCTTCGGCGTGCCGCTGGTCCCCGAGGTGAGTACCACCAGCCGGCCCGGCCGCGGCGGCTTGCGCGGCGGTTCCTGGCGCATGGCGATGAGTTCCTCGATGGTGGTGCGCCCGGGATCCGCTGTCGCGTCGTCGGTGGTGAAGCGCGGCAGCTCGGTGGGCAGATACCGCACCAGATGCTCGAATTCACCGTCCGCGAACAGCGCCGACAGCCGATGCCGCTCCACGATCTCCTCGACCTGCCGTGCGGGCAGCCCGGTATTGAGCAGCACCGCGTCCGCGCCCGACTTGCCCGCCGCCACCATGCACTCGACCATGCCGGTGTGATTGCGGCACAGCAGCCCGATCGCGGTGCCGGGCCCGAACCCCAGCGCGGCGAAGGCTCCCGCCAGAGCGCTACTGCGCGCGTGCAATTGGTCGAAGGTGCTGGAATACCGGTCGTCGATGACGGCCGGCCGCTGGGGCGAGTGCGCGGCCCCCGCCGCGTAGCCGCCGGCCAGGCTGAAGCCCCACTTGGCCAGTCCGCCGATCTGCCGCAGACCCACATCCGGCCGGTAGGTGCGCACCACACCGGAGGCGACCATCCGCTTGACCACCCCGGCCTGCAGCCGCATCCGCGAATCCTCGCCATTGACGATGAGCGAGGACGGCGTGCCCTGGACCAGGTCGCCGACCCGCCGGAGCGCGGCCAGCGTCCAGGCCACCACCGCCGAGTTCGGCAGCTGCGCGGGCAGCGGATGCACCAGCGCGGCCTTGAAGTAGGTGACGTAGATCCGGGTGTGCTGCGTATCGCCGCGCAGCCGCACGGTAGCGAAGCTGCCCTGTTCGGGGCAGTGCAGCTCGAAGCTCTCGCCGGTGCGGGTGAGGTGCAGTTGCACTCGCAACACCCGGATTTCGATGCCATTGCCCCCGACGCGCATATTCAGCGTGGGATGCGTATCGGCGGTGTCGAGTTGTTCGCACGCGCCGATTCCAGGAAATAGCCGGGGGTAGGTCTGCGGGTCGACCAGGACATCCCAGATCGCTTGGCGGTCGATCGCGAAGTCCGCGACCGCGTCGATGACATCGGTTACCACTGGCGTACTACTTCTGCCTGGCCGGTTCCCCTGAACACCTCCGGCGGAATACGTATTTGTAACGTTCCAGGCAATAGGGGTCAAGACTCTTAGATTACCGGCCGGTAGTTATTTAAATAGCCGACTAATTGCGCTGGCGGCACCGGAAAAACAACGCTCAGGCAGGTGGGATTGCCCACAATTCGCAGGGTCAGTGACAGATCGTGCCATCCGGACCAGTACGGTGCCCCACGGCAGCCTTCTACCCTCCCGCCGACTGGAGACACCCCACATGACCACCGACGTCCTCACGCGTACCAAGGGGCGCGTCGACGCGTACTTCGGCATCAGCGAACACGGTTCCACCTTCAAGCGCGAGGTCATGGCGGGAACCATCACGTTCCTGGCCATGTCGTATGTGCTCGCCGTCAACCCGCGGATCCTGGGCGACCACGGAGACCTCGGCGACAAGGGCATGCCGTTCCAGGCCGTCTTCACCGCGACCGCCGTCGCCGCCATCTTCGGCACCCTGGTCATGGGCCTGTGGGCCAAGTACCCGGTCGCGCTCGCGCCGGGCATGGGCCTCAACGCCTTCTTCGCCTACACGGTCGTCCTGCACATGGGAATCCCGTGGCAGCAAGCACTTTCGGGCACTCTCATCTCCGGTGTCGTGTTCTTCGTCCTCGCCGTCACCAAGGTGCGCGAGAAGATCATCGAAGCCATCCCCATGCAGATGAAGCTCGCGGTCGGCGCGGGCATCGGCCTGTTCGTGGCGTTCCTGGGTCTCAAGAGCGCGGGCATCGTCACCTCGGACCCGGCCACGCTCGTACACCTGGGCAACTTCCATCACGGCACCACCTTGCTGGCGCTCTTCGGCCTGGTCGTGACCGTCGTCTTCCTGACGCTCGGCTGGCACGGCGCGGTGCTCTACGGCATCCTCTGCACCACCGTGCTCGGCATCGTCACCGGCCTGGTGCAGCTGCCGAATTCGGTCGCCGCGATGCCGCACGGGCTGGATCAGACCTTCGGCCAGGCCATCATCCACCTGCCCGACGCCTTCACCGGGAAAATGGTGGTCGTCGTGCTGACCATGCTGTTCGTCGACTTCTTCGACGCCTCCGGCACCTTGATCGGCGTCGCCAACCAGGCCGGGCTGCTCACCAGGGACGGCAAGCTGGACCGCGCGGGCCAGGCGCTGGCCGCCGACTCGGTCGGCACCGCCGCGGGCGCGATCATCGGCACCTCCTCGACCACCGCGTACGTCGAATCCACCGCGGGTGTTTCGGCGGGCGGCCGCACCGGCCTCACCGCGGTCACCACGGCCGGCTGGTTCCTGATCGCCCTGTTCTTCTTCCCGATCTTCGCCACCTTCGCCGACGTGTCGGCCGTGACCGCGCCCGCGCTCATCGTGGTCGGCGTGCTCATGTCCCGGGCGCTGGGCGAAATCGAGTGGAACAGGCTGGAATACGCGGTCCCGGCGTTCATCACCGTGATCATGATGCCGCTGACCTACTCGATCGCGAACGGCATCGCGATGGGCCTGCTGTTCTACCCGATCGTCATGGTGGCCAAGAAGCGTGCGCGCGAGGTGCATCCGGTCATGTGGGTGCTGATGGCCGTGTTCCTCTACTACTTCTGGTATCTGGCCAAGTAGAGCCGACTCTCAGGGGCCGGCCCTGAAATCCCTTTCCGGGCGCGAGGCGGAACAGCCTCGCGCCCGGTCTTGTTGTTGACCTGCTGTAGGCTCCAAAACGGACCACGGTCCGGATAAGATCGCCGCCGAGCCGTACAGACCCGAGAGACGAGGACCCCGACATGACCGCAACCGTGAACGCCACCGCCCGAGCCACCGCCTCGAACGGCCTCGGCGGCACCGATATCGGCCTGCTGGTCGCCCGGCTGGGCTTCGGCGGCGGACTGGTCGTGCACGCCACCCAGAAGCTGTTCGGCTGGTTCAACGGCTACGGCCTGGACGCGACCGCGCAGGGCTTCCAGGGCATGGGCTACGACCCGGGCAAGTTCTTCGCCACCCTGGCCGGCCTGAGCGAACTGACCGGTGGGCTGCTGCTGATGCTGGGCCTGCTGACGCCGCTGGCCGGCGCCATCGCGCTGGGCACCATGATCAATGCCGTGCACGCCACCTGGAGTGGCGGATTCGCAATGTGGGAGCTGCCGGCGGTGTACGCCGTGGCGGCCGCCGCCTTCGCCTTCGCGGGGCCGGGCCGGCTGTCGCTGGACTCCGGCCGCCCGTGGCAGCGCCAGGGTCTGGTCTGGGGCGCCGGAGCGGTCGCGCTGGGCGTGGTGGCCGCGCTCATCACCCTCGCGGTGAAGTAGGCCGGGAAGAAAGTTTCGGTGTCCCCGCGCCGCGTGCAGGGCTTGGCGCGGGGACGACGGACACGTCCGATGTGGGAATTGGGGGGTTCACCGGAGTATCGAAGGCTAATTTACTTCTGATCGGAAGTAGGAACCACCCCTGTGACTGTTCTCACAAGCTCATTTCATTTGCGCGACACTATTTGTCAGTCTTTCGAGAGCTTTTGTCACAACTTGGGGATCGGATGTTTCCCAATATGGTGGTAATGATGCTCGGAGATAACCGCCATAGCGCGCCGTCGCCAGTCTCGAATCCAGAATTGCGATAACGCCGCGATCGTCCACACTGCGCAGCAAACGGCCCGTTCCCTGCGCCAGCAGCAGTGCCGCATGATTGGCCGCGACCGACAGGAATCCATTGCCACCTCGCGATTCCACCGCGCGCTGACGCGCCACCAGCAGCGGGTCGTCGGGGCGCGGGAACGGAATCCGGTCCAGGATCACCAGACTCAGCGACGGGCCGGGAACGTCCACGCCCTGCCACAGTGAAAGGGTCCCGAAGAGGGAGATTTCCGGGTCCTCGGCGAATTTCCGGACAAGGGCGCCGGTGGCGTCGTCACCCTGGCACAGGATGGGAGTGTCGAGACGCTCCCGCAGAATTTCGGTGGCCGCCTTGGCCGCTCGCATGGACGAGAACAGCCCGAGGGTGCGCCCGCCCGCCGCGCGGATGAGACGTTCGATCTCGTCCAGATACGACTGCGGCAGCCCGTCCCGTCCCGGCGCGGGCAAATGCTTTGCCACATAAAGGATTCCGGACTTGGCGTGGTCGAAGGGCGAACCCACGTCGACCGAATTCCAGCGCAGCGTCTTCTCGTCCGACGGGGCCTCGGTGCCGGTGGCCAGCGCCGGGTCCACAGTCGCCGCGGACTGCGGCGGCAGGCCCCAGGTCACCGCCAGATTGTCGAACGAGCCGCCGATCTGCAGCGTCGCCGAGGTGAGAACCACGGTGGCCGTACCGAACAGGCGGCTGCGCAGCAGCCCGCCCACCGACAACGGGGCCATGTGCAGTGTGCGGCGCGCGACTCCGCGCACATCCTCCGACGCCAGCCAGATGACATCGCGGTGCGCGGCGGGATCGGACTCCTCGAAGGTGGTCAGCACCCGCACCGCCGCGTCGTGCACCTCCTCGACGGCCGCCAGCGCCTGATTGCGGGCCGCCGCGGATTCCGGGTCGCCGGTGGCGGAACTTCCGCCCTGCGGCGCCAGGGCGGTGCGCGCGTTCCAGGCCGCGTCGCGGATGAGCGCGAGCACGGGGGCCGCGCCGTCCGGCATCCGGTCCCAGCGTCCGGGCTGCAGGTCGTCGAGCAGCTCGTGCCAGGCCTCGGCCGCACCCTCGAGCCGGTCCACCTCCTGCTCGTCGATGAGTTTCGAGCACCGCTTGGCCGCGGCGCTGATGGCCGAGGTGGACAGTTCGGCGGTGGCCACGCCGGTCACCCGGTCCACCAGCTCGTGCGCCTCGTCGACCACCACCACATCGTGTTCGGGCAGCACCTGGATGCCGCTGATGGCGTCGATGGCCAGCAGTGCGTGGTTGGTGACCACCACATCGGCCTGCCCGGATTCGGCGCGGGCCTTCTCGGCGAAGCAGTCCTGCCCGAACGGGCAGCGCGACTTGCCCAGGCATTCCCGGGAACTCACGCTCACCTGCCGCCAGGCCCGATCGCTGACGCCGGGGGCGAGCTCGTCGCGGTCGCCGGTCTCGGTGTCGGACACCCACTCGTTCAGCCGCTGTACCTCGCGGCCCAGCTTGGAAATGGCGAAGGCGTCGAAGAGTTCGGCCTCCGGCTCCTCCGGAATCGCGCTGTTGATCTTGTTCAGGCACAGATAGTTGTTGCGCCCCTTGAGAATCGCGAACTGCGGCACCCGCCCCAGCGGCGTCGCGAGCGCATCGGCCAGCCGTGGCAGATCGCGGTCCACCAGCTGCCGCTGCAACGCGATGGTCGCGGTCGACACCACCACGGTCCGCCCGGTCCGCACCGCGTGCCGCAGACTCGGCACCAGATACGCCAGCGACTTCCCGGTGCCCGTCCCCGCCTGCACCGCCAGGTGCTCGCCGGTGTCGATGGCGTGCGCGACAGCCGCCGACATCGTCTGCTGCCCCTTGCGCTCCTTACCCCCCAACGCCTGCACAGCGGTGGCCAACAGCTTCGGGACGGGAGGCAGTTCAGGCACGGCGGCCAGATTACTGCGCCGCCCCGACAACCCTCGCGCAAACCTCTACCGGCCGCCCAGCAGGACCGATTTCCGCCGGTCAGAGGCAGGACTTCGCACCCACCCGGGTAGTGAGTCAGTTCTCCAGTGTTCCGGCCAGTTCGACGCCGGAGGCACGGAGTTCGTCCAGGGCGGTGGCCAGGGTCGTGGGGGAGACGGCGGCGGTGAGGCCGAGCAGGACCCGGGTGTCGAAGCCTGCGGCGCGCGCGTCCAGGGCGGTGGCGCGGACGCAGTGGTCGGTGGCGATGCCGCAGACGTCGACGGCGTCGATGGCGTGGGCGCGCAGCCAGTCGGCGAGGGTGGTCGAGCCGTCGGTGGCGGTGCCCTCGAAGCCCGAATAGGCCGCGGTGTACGCGCCTTTGGAGAAGATCTCCCGGATGGGCCCGGTGTTCAGGCTGGGGTGGAAGTCGGCGCCGGGAGTGCCGACGCGGCAGTGCGGGGGCCAGGTGTCGACGTAGTCGGGCTGCTCGGAGAAGTGCGCGCCCGGGTCGATGTGGAAGTCGCGGGTGGCGACGATGGCGGTGTAGTCGGAGACGCCCAGGTATTCGGTGATGCGCTCGGCCACGGCCGCGCCGCCCGCGACGGCCAGTGATCCGCCTTCACAGAAATCGTTCTGGACGTCGACGACGATCAGGGCTCGGCTCATGAGCGGACCTCCCGGGAATCGGCGGCTGAACCACGACGGCGCGCCGCTCGTATTGCATTGTGCCGCCCGGCGCCCGGCCGGTCCACGGCAGCATCGGTCGCTCCATCGCGGCCGAGGCGAAAGAGGTAACGGGGGAAATGATGAAAAGTGCCGCACTGATGGCCCTGCGGTTCTTCGTGGCGTTCGAGATCGCCAGTGTGGTGGCGAATCTGGCGTGGCACGAGATCTCGTTCGAGGCCGGCGATTTGCTGGGCGCGCTGGTGCGCACGGCCCTGTTCGCCGCGCCCGCCGCGGTGATCGCGGCGGGGCTGTGGTGGCGGGTCAGCTCAGAAACGTCGTCGGAATCGCGGGTTCGCCCGCCGACAGCTTCAGGCCCTCCCAGGGAAGGCTGATCAGGCTCTTGGCCACCAGTTCCCGGCTCTGCGCCAGGGTGGGCCGGCCCGTCAGCACCTCGCCGTCGCGGACCAGCGGGACCTGGACGTCGTGGATATCGAAGCCGTCCGGATCCGGGCGGGCCGCGGCGGCGAGGTAGACGATTTCCTCGACGATGGTGCCGGTGCGCCGCGCCAGCCGGACCGCGCGCTTGGTGCCGCCGCGAGACTCCTTGTGGGAGCTGCGTTTCGCCACCGGGATGCCCTCCACCTCGACCAGCTTGTAGACCATGCCCGCGGTCGGCGCGCCGGAGCCGGTGACCAGTGAGGTGCCGACGCCGTAGACGTCCACCGGTTCGGCGCGCAGCGCGGCGATGGCGTATTCGTCCAGGTCACCGGACACCACGATGCGGGTGCGCACCGCGCCCAGCGCGTCGAGCTGCTCGCGCACCTGCCGGGCCAGCACACCCAGATCACCGGAATCGATGCGTACACCGCCCAATTCGGGCCCGGCCACCTCGATGGCGGTGGCCACCCCGCGGGTGATGTCGAAGGTGTCGACGAGCAGCGTGGTGCCCACGCCCAGCGCCTCGACCTGGCTGCGGAAGGCGGCCGCCTCGTGCGCGCCGTCCGCGCCGCTGTGCAGCAGAGTGAAGGCGTGTGCGCTGGTGCCGCCACTGGGGACACCGAAGCTGCGGGCCGCCTCCAGATTGGAGGTGGCGTCGAAACCGGCCAGGTAGGCGGCGCGGGCGCTGGCGGGGGCGGCGAGTTCGTGTGTTCGGCGCGAACCCATTTCGATCATGCGGCGGCCGCCGGCGGCGCTCACCATGCGGGCGGCCGCGGCGGCGATGGCGCTGTCGTGGTTGTAAATGGACAGGATGAGGGTTTCCAGCAGCACGCATTCGGCGAAGGTGCCGCGCACGGTGACGATCGGGGAGCCGGGGAAGTAGAGCTCGCCCTCGCGGTAGCCGTCGATATCGCCGCGGAAGCGGTAGTCGCGCAGCCACTCCAGGGTGCGGTTGTCCAGGAAACGGCCGGCGATCGCGAGTTCGGGTTCGCCGAAACGGAATTCGCTCAGGGCCGTCAGCAACCGCCCGGTCCCCGCGACCACGCCGTAGCGCCGGCCGTTCGGCAACCTGCGAGCGAATACTTCGAAGGTGCACTGCCGCTGGGCCGAACCGTCGGCCAATGCTGCCGACAGCATGGTGAGCTCGTACTGGTCGGTCAGTAAGGCCGTACTGGTCAGTCCGTCCGCGATCATCACGGGAACACTCTAAGCACATCGACGGCCGTCCCACCGACCGTGCGCCACGCCCGGGCATCGATCTCACGTCCACGTCGGGACGGCGTGTCGCGCGGGCTGTTGTTTCTGTGTTCTCAGGTCGTACCCTGGTTGTTATGGGTCTGTGTAATCAGGACGTTGTCCGGGTCGCCGCCGGTCCGGCGGGCGTCAACGTGACTATGTCGGCGGCACAGGCGACACCGGAGGCCATTGAATACTCTGAGATTCTGGAGGCCGAGGACCGGCCGTGGGTGACCGTCGTATGGGACGATCCGGTCAACCTCATGCACTACGTGGCCTACATCTTCCAGAAGCTCTTCGGCTACAGCAAAGGCAAGGCAACCGAGCTGATGCTGAAGGTCCACAACGAGGGCAAGGCCGTGGTGTCCGCCGGCTCGCGCGACAAGATGGAGCACGACGTCCAACGGCTGCACGCGGCCGGGCTGTGGGCCACCATGCAACGTGACGAGTGAACAGGACGACTACGGTAACCCCGTGCGGAAGTGGAGCAGAAAGACCTCCCTGGGCGGGCCGAAACTGCGTTCGGAAATGGACGCCCACGAGGCGGAGGTATTGCGTTCGCTGGTCGGGGCCGTCACCGGACTGCTCACCGATCGGGCCCGTTCGGCGCCCGAGGACGACCTCGCGGAGCTGACCGGGCTACAGACGGGCAACACCGAACCGCCCGATGATCCGCGGCTGGCCCGGCTGCTGCCGGACTTCCATCGTCCCGAACCCGGTTCCCCCGACGCCGAGCGCGCCGGCCTCAACAGCGCCCTGCGCAGCCTGCACGAACCGGAGATCATCGAGTCCAAGGTGGCCGCCGGGCTGGTCATCCTGGAAACACTGCCGCCGCAGGGCGGCAAGATCATCATCAGCCAGGAACAGGCGCACGCCTGGCTCACCGCGCTCAACGACGTGCGGCTGGCCCTCGGCACGGCCCTGGACATCACCGCCGACACGCCCGACCATTTCCCGGACGACGATCCGCGCGGGCCGAGCCTCGAGGTCTACCACTGGCTCACCTGGATGCAGGACTCACTGATCCAGGCGCTCGCGCCCTAGGGCAGCGGACGTGGCCACCGAGGAGGAACTGCCGTGAACAGTGGTGCGGGACCACGTAATTCGATCACCGACGTCGACGGCGTCCTGGTCGGTCAGTACCACGTGCTGGATGCGAACGCCACCCTCGGGTCCGGTGCGGCCACCGGCTGCACGGTGGTGCGGGTGCCGGACGGGGCCGTGGCCGCGGTGGACGTGCGGGGCGGCGGTCCGGGCACCCGCGAGACCGACCTGCTGGACCCGGGAAACACTGTGCGGCAGGTGAATGCGATCCTGCTCACCGGCGGCAGCGCCTACGGGCTGGCCGCGGCCGACGGCGTCATGCGCTGGCTGGAGGAGCACCGGGAAGGGATCCCGATGGATCCCGCCGACCCGTCCCGCGTGGTGCCGATCGTGCCCGCGGCCGTCATCTTCGATCTTCCGGTGGGGGCGTGGAACATTCGGCCCGACGCCGATTTCGGTTTCCTGGCGGCGGAGGCGGCGGACCCGGCGTTCGAGCGCGGGTCGGTCGGCGCGGGCGTGGGCGCGCGGGCGGGGTCGATCAAGGGCGGGATCGGCACGGCCAGTGTGCGTTTCACCGACGGCCCGGCGGCGGGCATCACCGTCGGCGCGGTGATCGTGGCCAATCCGGTCGGCTCGGTCTTCGACCCGCGCACCGGATTGCCGTGGGGCGCGGGCACCGACGGCCCCGAGCATTTCGGATTGCGCCCGGCCACCGCCGAACAGCTGGCGGCCGCGAATGCCCTCGCGGTGAAGGGAACCGTGCTCAACACCACCATCGGCGTGGTCGCGACCGACGCGGCGCTGGATCCCGCGGCCTGCAAGCGGCTGGCCGCGACCGCGCACGACGGGCTGGCCCGGGCTGTCCGGCCCGCGCATTCGCCGCTGGACGGCGACACCCTGTTCGCGCTGGCCACCGGCACCGCCGAGCAGCCGCCAGCGCTTCCGATGCCGCCGGCCTTCCCCGCTGATCTGCTGATCCTGGACCAGCTGTGCACGGCCGCGGCGGTCTGCGTGGAGCGCGCGATCGTGGACGCGATCCTGTCCGCGACCTCGGTGGCGGGCATCCCCGCCTACCGTGACCTGTTCGGATCGCTGCCGTGACGGGTGCGGGGCACCGGGGTGTGACCGGGTTCATCGGGAATAGCCGCCTAGTCTCACCTGTTGACGACAGCGTTTCGGCCGTTCGGCCGGGGGCGTCGAGCGGAAGGATGCGACTGTGCTGGTGATCAGGGCCGACCTCGTGGAGGCGATGGTCGCGCACGCGCGCGCCGACCATCCCGACGAGGCGTGCGGTGTCATCGCCGGTCCCGAGGGCTCCGATCGGCCCGAGCGGTTCATCCCCATGATCAATGCCGCGCGCTCGCCCACCTTCTACGAGTTCGACTCGGGTGAGCAGCTGCGGCTGTGGCGGGAGATGGATGCCGCCGACGAGGAGCCGGTGGTCATCTACCACTCACACACCGCCACCGAGGCGTATCCGAGCCGCACCGACATCGCCTTCGCGTCCGAGCCCAATGCCCACTACGTGCTGATCTCCACCCGCGATCCGGAGCGGCACGACCTGCGCAGCTATCGGATCCTCGAGGGCGAGGTCACCGAGGAACCTGTCGAGATCGTCGCTGCCTACAGCGAATCCGCCGACGCCTGAACGACTTTCAGCGCACCCCGCCCGCCGGAACAACACAAGGAGTCCCCCTCATGCCGGTCACCGTGTCCATCCCGACCATCATGCGTCCGATCACCAAGGGTGAGAAGCGGGTTCAGGCCCAGGGCGCGACCCTGGCCGCCCTCATCGCCGACCTGGAGGCCAACTACCCGGGCCTGGAGGCGAAGCTGCTCAAGGACGGCAAGCTCAACCGCTACGTCAACATCTACGTCGACGACGAGGATGTCCGCTTCAGCGGCGGGCTCGAGGCCGAGGTGCCCGAGAACGGCACCGTCACCATCCTCCCGGCGGTCGCCGGCGGCGCGCGCTAATCGTGGCGCGCTACGAGTCGCTGATCGCGACACTGGGCAACACCCCGCTGGTGGGGTTGAAGAACCTGTCCCCGCAGTGGGACGGTGACGAGCACGTGCGGCTGTGGGCCAAGCTCGAGGACCGCAATCCGACCGGATCCATCAAGGACCGCCCGGCGCTGCGCATGATCGAGCAGGCCGAGGCCGACGGGCGGCTCACGCCCGGCTGCACGATTCTCGAACCCACCAGCGGCAATACCGGTATCTCGCTGGCCATGGCGGCCAAGCTCAAGGGCTATCACCTGGTGTGCGTGATGCCGGAGAACACCTCGGTGGAGCGGCGGCAGCTGCTCACCATGTTCGGCGCCGAGATCATCGACTCCCCGGCCGAGGGCGGCTCCAATCAGGCTGTGGCGCTGGCCAAGCAGATCGCCGCGGAGAATCCGGACTGGGTGATGCTCTACCAGTACGGCAATCCGGCCAACTCGCTGGCGCACTACGAGACCACCGGTCCCGAGATCCTCGCCGACCTGCCCGAGATCACGCACTTCGTGGCGGGTCTGGGCACCACCGGCACGCTCATGGGCACCGGCCGCTTCCTGCGTGAAAAGGTCCCCGGCATCGACATCGTCGCGGCCGAGCCGCGCTACGGCGAACTGGTCTACGGCCTGCGCAATCTCGACGAGGGCTTCGTCCCCGAGCTCTACGACGAGTCCGTCCTGACCTCCCGCTTCTCGGTCGGCCCCTACGACGCCGTCCGCCGCACCCGCGAATTGATCCTCGAAGAGGGCATTTTCGCGGGCATCTCCACCGGCGCGATCCTGCACGCCGCCCTCGGCGTCGCCAAGAAGGCACAGCGGGCGGGCAAGCGCGCCGACATCGCCTTCATCGTCGCCGACGGCGGCTGGAAATACCTCTCCACCGGCGCCTACGACGGCACCCTCGAAGAGGCCGAGGAGAAGCTCGACGGCCAGCTCTGGGCCTGACTCGGCCCCGGCGCCTCGGGGATTTCCCCGAGGCGGTCCGGCTCGGTGCGGCGGTAGGCTCGGGGCAGGGCGGCTAGGAGGTCTTGCTATGAGCGGCGGGAGCGGGATGGGCGCGTCGTTCGATCCGGATCGGATCGCGCGGTTGCGAGGGCAGCTGGCGAAGCCGGCGGGCGGGTCGGACGGGAATGGTGCTCTGAAGTTGCTGTGGCAGCGTGCCATTGTGCTGACCCTGGGATTCACGGCGTTGCTGTATCTCGTGGAGGGGGTCAACAGCCTCACCGGCAACGAGCTGGATCAGGCGGGGGTGAAGCCGCGCAGCGAGGACGGGCTGCCCGGCATTCTGTTCGCGCCTGTGCTGCATGCCAATTGGGGGCATCTGTTCGGGAACACACTGCCCGTGATCGTGCTCGGACTGCTCACCCTGCTGACCGGGATCGGGCGGGGGCTGACGGCGACGGCCATCATCTGGGTGATCGCCGGGGTGGGCCAGTGGTTCACGGCGCCGCCGCACAGCGTGTCGGTCGGCGCCTCGGTGCTGGTGTTCGGCTGGCTCACATATCTGATCTGCTGGGGCTGGTTCGCGCGAAATGTGTTGCAGATCGCGGTCGGAGTGGCGGTGGCGGTGCTCTACGGTTCGATCCTGTGGGGCGTTCTGCCCGGCAACCCGGAAATCTCTTGGCAAGGACATCTTTTCGGGGCGATAGGTGGAGTGGTTGCCGGATGGGTACTCTCTGGGAATGAACGTCGTCATCGTCGTGGGGCTGACGCCGGCCGTCTCGCGTCGCAGGGGTGACGCTGGACGCGGTCGGCGATTTGGGGGATCCCTCCTTGAGTGAGAATGCAGCGTGGCAGCATGGGGGAATGCGCCTCACCGTCCTCGGGTGCTCGGGCAGCGTGTCCGGCCCGGATTCCCCGGCGTCGGGTTACCTGCTGACCGGCCCGGATATGACACCGACCGTCATCGATTTCGGCCCCGGGGTACTCGGCGCGCTGCAGCGCCACCTGGATCCGGGTGAGGTCGACATCTTCCTGACCCACCTGCACGCCGACCACTGCCTGGATTTGCCGGGCCTGCTGGTGTGGCGCCGCTACCACCCCAATCCGCCCACGGGTAAGGCCGTCGTCTACGGCCCCACCGATACCGCGCTGCGAATCGGCAACGCCTCGGCGGAGATCGGCGGCGAGACCGACGACTGGTCCGATGTGATCGACATGCGGGTCTGGCAGGCGGATGTTCCGGCGCCCTTCGGCCCCGGCCACACCGTCGAGGCCCGCCGCATGTACCACCCGCCGGAGTCCTACGGCCTGCGCATCTCCACCGCCGCCGGCCGCACCCTCGTCTACACCGGCGACACCGCCCTGTGCGACGAGGTCTTCGAGTTGGCCAGCGGCGCAGACGTTCTGCTCTCCGAGGCCTCCTGGACACACGACCCGGCCAACCGCCCGCCGGGCATCCACCTCTCCGGCCACGAGGCGGGCCTGATCGCCGCCCAGGCCGGTGTCGGCGAACTTCTCCTCACCCACATTCCCCCGTGGACCTCCCGCGAGGACGTCATCGCCGAAGCCAAGGCGGTTTTCAACGGTCCCGTGCACGCGGTCTCCCCGGGCGAGGTCTTCGACATCTGATCTTCGGCACGCGCCGACGCTATTCAGCGGGGCGCGGGCGACAGCGGATCGTGGGCCACTACGCTGAGGGCCGTGTCGAAACGAGCCGATGGCAGGGCGGATGACGAACTCCGCGACGTACGGATCACCCGCGGTTTCACCACGCACCCGGCGGGGTCCGTGCTGGTGGAGTTCGGGCAGACGCGGGTGATGTGCACCGCGAGCGTCACCGACGGGGTGCCGCCGTGGCGGCGCGAGTCCGGATTGGGCTGGCTGACGGCCGAATACGCCATGCTGCCCGCCGCGACGCACACCCGCTCGGGACGAGAGTCGGTGAAGGGCAAGGTCGGTGGCCGCACCCAGGAGATCTCGCGGCTGATCGGCCGTTCGCTGCGCGCCTGCATCGACCTGTCGACCATCGGCGAGAACACCATCGCGGTGGACTGTGACGTGCTGCAGGCCGACGGCGGCACCCGCACCGCCGCCATTACCGGCGCGTATGTCGCGCTCTCGGACGCCATCACCTACCTGGGCGCGGCCGGGAAACTGACCGACCCGCAACCGATCTCCTGCGCCATCGCCGCGGTGAGCGTCGGCGTGGTCGACGGCCGGGTGCGCCTCGACCTGCCGTACGAGGAGGATTCGCGCGCCGAGGTCGACATGAACGTGGTCGCCACCGACACCGGCACCCTGGTGGAGATCCAGGGCACCGGCGAGGGCGCCACCTTCCCGCGCTCCACCCTGGACAAGCTGCTCGATTCCGCGCTGGCGGGCTGTGAGCAGCTGTTCGTGGTGCAGAAGGCCGCCCTCGCGCTGCCGTACCCCGGCGTGTTGCCGGAGCCCGGGGAGTCCAAGAAGCGATGACCCGCCGCGTCCTGGTCGCCAGCCGCAATGCCAAGAAGCTGAACGAGCTGCGCCGCATCCTGGATGAGGCCGGTATCGCGGGCATCGAGATCGTCGGGCTGAACGACGTGCCGCCCTACGACGAGGCCCCCGAGACCGCCGCCACCTTCGAGGGCAATGCCCTCGCCAAGGCCAGCGACGGTTTCGCTGCCACCGGATTGCCTTGCGTCGCAGACGATTCCGGTCTCGAGGTGGATGCGCTCAACGGCATGCCCGGCGTGCTGTCGGCGCGCTGGTCCGGTACTCACGGCAATGACGGGGCCAACAACACCCTGCTGCTGGCCCAGCTCGGCGACGTCCCCGACGAGCGCCGCGGCGCGCGCTTCGTCTCCGCCTGCGCCCTGGTCGCCGACGGCGTCGAGGAGGTCGTGCGCGGCGAATGGCCGGGTGTGATCGGCCGGAAGCCGGTGGGCGACGGCGGCTTCGGCTACGACCCGCTGTTCTTCCCGGACGGCGGCGACGTCTCCTCCGCCCAGCTCACCCCGGCCGAGAAGGATGCCGCCTCGCACCGCGGCCGCGCCCTGCGTCAGCTCCTCCCGGCGCTGGCGGCCCTCGCCGCCAACTGAATTCCCGTAGACGCGAAAGGGGTTCGGGGACCAGGTCCCCGAACCCCTTTCGGCTGTTCGTGTGTCGCGTGTTCGTGTGTCGCGCAGTCAGAGGCCGAAGGCCGCTTTGACCTCGCGCGTGCGGTAGTGCTCGAAGACGAAGGACAGGAACGGGATCGTGCCCGCGATGCAGGTCAGGGCCGTGGTGGCGGGCTTCCAGCGGGCCTTGATGCCGAGGTCGATGGTGAAGACCAGGTAGATCATGTAGAAGATGCCGTGCACCTGGCCGATGTAGAACAGCCAGTGCGGGGCGGTGCCGCTGTCGTCGAGGATGAGGTACTTGTAGACCATCTCACCGCACAGCACCAGCAGCCAGACACCGGTGATGTAGGCCAGCGCGCGGTAGCGGGTCAGCGCGCCGCGGATCTTCGCGGGCGCGGCGGCGCCGAGTGGGCGGGGTGCCAGCGTGGTGTCACCGGCGACGGGGGATGGTGCGGAGTTGTCGCGGGTGCTCAACCGGCGCTCCTCTCGGTGTGGTGCAGACCGGCGTCACGGACCTTGTCGTCCATGTCGCGGGCGTGCAGATCGGCCAGGTACCTGTTGTATTCGGCGAGCTCGGGATCCTCGTCCCGGGCGGCTTTCGGGCGCTCCGGCAGCAGGCCCGCCGGGATTTCGCGCGGCGCCGTGGGTCTCGGCCGGCGCGGCCGGTCGGCGGGGGCGCCGGCCGGCGTGGACGCGGCGGCCGGTTCGGACACCGGAGCGTCGTCCTGCTCGGCTTGCTGCTCCAGGCGCACGAATCGGACGTAGGCCCACACCACGAATCCGGCGAACAGCGGCCATTGCAGCGCGTAGCCGAGATTCTGATAGGTGCCGCCGCCGGACTCGAAACGGGTCCACTGCCAGTAGCCCAGCCCCAGGCATGCCGCGAACGCCACGACCACGAACACGATCAGAGCCGGGCGGCGATGAGGAGCGGACACGCACTCCACGGTACCTGGGTACTACGCACTGCGTAGTAGGAGGTGGGTAACAGCAGGGCCCGCCGCACCGGATGATGCGACGGGCCCCGGGCACGAAGCTCAGAACTTGTAGGTGACCCCGGTCAGACGCTCGGACTCGGTCCAGAGCCGGCGCTGCAGTTCCGGATCCTGCGAGATCTTGCTGGACGGCGAGGGCTCGACCGGGCCCTGGCTGCCGAACCAGCGGGTGGGACCCCAGTAGACGGTCGGGTCGGCGTCGGTCTTGGTCGCGGCGAACAGCGAGGAGTAGGCCGCGTGGTACGGGGACTGGCCCACGATCCGGATGAACGGCTTCGAGATCTTGTCGAGGACGGTTTCGGTGTGGGCGAACAGATCGGTCGCCGAGACGCCCGGGTGTACCGCGTAGGAGCGCTTGGCCGAACCGGCCTCGGTCAGCCGCCGCTGCAGTTCGCGGGCGAACATCAGGTTCGACAGCTTGGCCTGCGCGTAGGCGAGATTGCGCTGGTAGCGGCGGTGCTCGTAGTTGAGGTCGTCGATCCACAGCTTGGGCGTCTGCTTATGGGCGATGGAGGCCAGGGTGACCACCCGGTCGGCGATCCGGTCCAGCAGCAGCCCCGTCAGGGCGAAGTGGCCGAGATGGTTGACGCCCCACTGGGTTTCGAAGCCGTCCTTGGTGCGGGAGAACGGGATGTTCATCAGGCCCGCGTTATTGATGAGCACGTCGAAATCGCCTGTGCCCTCGGCGAACTGCCGCACCGAGTCGAGGCTGGCCAGGTCCAGGCTCGCCACCTTCACGTCACCCTCGATGCGGTCGGCCACCTCCTGGGCCTTGGCGGCATTGCGGCAGGCCATGATGACGGTGGCGCCCTTGCCCGCGAGCGCCTTGGTGGTCTGCTCGCCGAGCCCGCCGTTGGCGCCGGTGATCACGAAGGTGCGTCCGGTCTGGTCCGGGATTTCGCTGGGCTTCCATGCCATGGCTGCTGACCTCACAATTCGAGTCGTTTGTTCGACCTTACTTCAGAGTAAGTTCCGGCGGTAGCCCTCGCGGGCCGAGGCAAACTTGTGACAGTCATAAAATGGTGATGATAATGGTTTCATGGCATCTCCGCCCACCGCCGCGCCGCTGGGCCTGCGCGAGCGCAAGAAGCTGCAGACCAGACAGAACATCTCGAACACCGCCACCCGGCTGTTCCTGGACCGCGGCTACGACAATGTCACCATCGCCGAGATCGCCGAGGCGGCCGAGGTGGCCAAGATGACCGTGACCAACTACTTCCCGCGCAAGGAAGACCTGGTGCTGGATATTCACGACGCCTTCGTCGCGGGTCCGGCGGTCACGGTGCGCGAGCGGCGGGCCGGTGAGTCGGCGCTGGCCGCGCTGCGGCGGGTGTATCTGGCCGCGGTCGCCGACCAGGATGCCGTGCTCGCCGGATTCTCCGGGTCGGACTTCGCCGCCCTGATCACCGGCAGCCCCGCGCTGGTGGCGCGGCTGCGGGAGTTCCACGAGGACCGGGAGCGGCGGCTGGCCGAGGTGCTGGCGCGGGAAACCGATTGCACCGCAGATGATTTCACTGCCCGGCTCGCGGCCGCGCTGCTGGGCGGCGTGCATCGCACCCTGTTCGAGGAGGTGCTGCGGCGGACGGTCGCGGGAGAGTCGAACGACGCCATCGCCGCGCTGCTGGGCGAGCAGGTGGCCGCGGCCTTCGACACCCTCGAACCCGCGCTCGGCGGGTACGCGGTGCGCGCGAACTGACCGGTGCCGCACACGAACTGATCGGTCGCTCTGCTGGCGTGGCCGAGGTGCCGTGTCGTTGCCACACATCGGGCCGACGCTGGGCGGGCTGTTCACCGACCACCTGAGCTGGCGACCGAAGCAATGTGTTCACGGTGTGCTCGATCCTGAGCTTCATCGTCGGCTTCGCGCTGCCGGGCACCATGACCTACCTACCCGCGTATCTGCAATACGTGCAGGGTGTTTCGGCGACCGCGTCCGGAGTGCGGGCGCTGTCGCTGTCGAGGCGCGGGTCGCGCCGCAGGCGGCGCAGCCCGGACGTCCTGCCGGTGCGCTGACCGTGGCGTCCGATGCCCCGCCGCGGAATACGCAGCGGGGCATCGGCTTTCGGCGGCCGAGCCGCTCGAGGGTCAGGCGGACACGGTGGCGGGCCGCACGGTGGCGTCCCAGTCGATCCGGAAGCGCTGCTCACCGCCCAGCATCTTCTCCGGATCCATCCGCTTGAACAGCAGCGGCATCATCAGCTGCATGGCCTTGCGGGCGACGGGCCCGGCGGCCTTGGTCTGGTTCATCCGGGCGACGCGGGCCGCGACCCCCTCCACCCGCGGCCGCCGCAGCGCCTCGTAGGTGGCGAAAGCCCGTGCCGGATCGTCGATATCGCGCAGGCACCGGGCCAGCTCGATCCCGCTCTCGATGGCCAGCGATGCCCCCTGCCCGGAGGTGTTGCTGGGCGCGTGGATGGCGTCGCCGGTGAGTACCAGCCGGCCCCGGTACCAGTGCGGCACCGGCGGCATGATGTGCAGGGCGCCGATCACGGCCAACTGCGCCGGGGTCGTGCTGCGGGCCAGCTGCTCGCCCGGATCCTCCCCGGCGTAGGTTTCGCGCAGCGTGCGCAGCCACTGCTCGGCGGGGACGGCCCGGGCCTCGGTCAGCGAGTAGTACTGCTCGCTGGGCAGATTCGCGCCCCATGAGACCCGCCCGTCGGGCATGGCCCAGTACAGGTAGTAGGCGCGCCGGCCGAAGGCGAAGGTCATCATGCCCGGCTCCAGGTCGATCGGGCAGTCGGTGTACGCGCCGAAGCTGAGCATGCGCAGATACGTCGGCCCGGGGGCTTTCGGATCGACCAGGGTGCGCACGGTGGAGCGGATTCCGTCCGCGCCGATGAGGACATCCGCGGTCGCGCTGCTGCCGTCGGCGAAGATGGCGGTCACCCCGCCCGCGTGCTCCTCCACCTCGATGAGCCGCTTGTCGTACTCGAAGCGCACCCCGGCGGCGACGGCACTGTCGTGCAGTACCCGGTGCAGGTCGGCGCGGTCGATCACCCGCAGCGGCTCGATACCGGTCATGCCGGGCAGCTCGAATCGCTTGCCGTTGACCGACATCGAGGATCGGCTGATGGGCACCGCGTGGGCGCGCACCGCGTTGCCGGCCCCGACGATGTCGAGCGCGGCCACGCCGTTGGGCGCGAGCGCCAGGTTGGAGCCGATGCCGTAGGCGGGACCCGGATAGCCCTCGAAGACGGTGACGTCGATACCGGATTTGTGGAGCGCGGTGGCGGTGACGGGGCCGGAGATGCCGCCGCCGACGACGAGTGCGGAACGAATGGACATGGTTCTCTCCCGAGAAGTGTTCGCAGGGTGTCGAAAACCCCGAACCGTCCCGCGCGTGGAGAACCCAGTTATCCTGTAGTTGCCAAACTCGGCGCCGGGTTCGCCTGCACGGACGCGGTTCGAGACGGTGTGTTCCCGGGCTTCGGCGGCGGTGTTGCAGCACCCTCGCCGGGGCCCGGTCCATGTGGATCAGTCGTGCTGGGACTGCGGTGTGTCGGCTCCCCCTTCCGCCGGCTCGGCGATGTCGGCGGGCATGACGCCGTCGCGATGCCAGGCCCGCCAGCCCTCCACGTCCGGGAAGCTGCCGTCGGCGAGCGAATCGCGCAGCGCGCGTGCCCATTCGGACTCCGCCGCCAGCATGGCCAGCTCGTAGTCCTCTTCGATCAGGAACAGCCGCGGCACCGTGCCGTCCAGGGCGGCCAATTGGGTGCGGTTCTCGGCAATGGTCCGGTCCAGCTTGGTGATTCGCTGGGTGAGCAGGTCGACGACCTCGTCGGGCGGCAGCACCGACGCGACGGACAGCCCGGCCATGAAGCGGCGCTTCTCCGGCTCGGGGTCGGCGATGAGTTCCCTGGTCCAGTCGGTGAGTTCGGCGCGCCCGGCGTCGGTGATCCGGTAGATGGTCCGTTCCGGCCGGGCGCCGTCGCGTTCGCTGCCCGCGATCTCGAGGAAGCCGTGCTTGGCGAGGTTGTCCACGACCGTGTAGAGCGAGCCCCACTTGACGCCCATGTCGTTGTCCTTGCCCCATGCCCGCAACTGCGCGGCGATCTCGTATCGATGCATGGGTTCGACGACGACGGCGGACAGCACCGCCAGCCCCATCAGATTGGCGACCTTGCGCTTGCGGGCCATCCGGCACCTCCTTACTCGTCTACGAATATACGTCTACGAGTATTCGGCGACAAGCATCCGGCCGGAATCGAGCTCCGATCGGCGTCTACGCGCGGGCGAAGCGGGCGCGCAAGTGGTCGGAGGTGGCCTGGTCGGCGGGCAGGAACGCCTCGAGGTGCAGCTCGGACAGGGTGATGTCGGTGGCCGTCGCGAACGAGGTGACAGTGGTGATGAGCCGCAGCTCGCCGGCCTCGGACCGCAGTCGCAGCGGTACGGCGAAACCCAGATGTCCCGGGCCCGGTTCCACCGGCGGCAGATAGCCGTCGAGTTCGGCGATGAGCGCGTCCAGCGCGGGATCGGGGCTGCGGCCCGCGCGATTGCGGAGGCTGTCGGTGACGTGCCGCCCCCACTCCGGCAGGTTCTCCACCCGCCGGGCCAGCCCGTCCGGGTGCAGGGCCAGCCGCAGCACATTGATCGGGGGCTCCAGCAGTTCCGGTGCGCAGCCCTCGGTCAGCAGCTCGAATCCGGGATTGGCCGCCACCAGCACGCCGAACGGCCGGGTCACCACGGCCGGATACGGCAGATGCCCCTGCAGGATGGTGTCGAGCGCATGCCGGACCGCGTCGAGTTCCGGTGCGTCCAGCGCGGATTCGGGAAAGATCGGCGCATAACCGGCCGCCAGCAGCATTGCGTTGCGCTCCCGCAGGGACAGTCCCAGCACCTCGGCCAGGCGGACCACCATGATCCGTCCCGGCTGCGAGCGCCCCTGCTCCAGGAAGCTCAGATACCGCTGGCTGGTCTCGGCGGCGATGGCCAGATCGAGCTGACTCAACCGCCGCCGTGTCCGCCAGCCGCGGAGCTGCTGTGCGAACGGTGTGGTCGTGGCCGGGGCCATGGTCGTCATACCTCCACTGTGTTCGAGGGGGTGTCGCGTCGCGATTCCCTCCGGGGAATCGTCACACGGCAGGGCAGCCGCGTCTTGATCATTCCCTGCAGGGAATCGCGGCGGCGGCCGGCGCGGCACAGACTCGGAGCCATGAGCGATGGACATGATCAGAACCCGAATGGTGTTGCCTACCACCTGGATCCGCTGCGCGGCATGGCCGGATTGAGCATGGCGGTGCAGGCGGCGCCGGTCCCCGGACCGCATCAGGTGCTGGTGCGGGTGCGCGCCGCCTCCCTGAACCGGCGCGACATCATGCTGATGGAGGGCACCTACCCGGTGGCGGCCCGGCCGGGCGTGGTGCCGCTGGTGGACGGCGTCGGTGAGGTGATCGGCCTGGGTGCGGGCGTGACCCGCACGGCGCTGGGCGACCGGGTGATGGGCACCTACTTCGTCGGCTGGAACGACGGCCCGCAGACCCAGGCGCTGAGCGGTGAGCAGTACGGCGCGACCCACGACGGCTGGCTCGCGACCTATGTGCTGCTGGAAGAGGATTCGGTGGTGCAGGTGCCGCCGTATCTCACCGACGCGGAAGCCGCGGCCCTCACCTGCGCGGGTCTGGTGGCCTGGGCCGCGGTGACCAAGCCGGTGCCGGTCGGCCCCGGCGACACCGTGCTCACGGTCGGCTCGGGTCCGGTCGGCCTCTTCGCGGTGCAGCACGCGAAAATGCTGGGCGCGCAGGTCATCTCCCTCACCTCGTCGCCGGAGAAGGGTGAGCGCCTGCGCAAGCTGGGCGCGGACGAGGTGGTGGACCGGACCGTGACCCCGGACTGGGAGCGGGTGGTGCTGGAGCTCACCGACGGCCTGGGTGTAGAGCGCGTGGTGGAGGCGGTGGGCAAGCGGACGCTGGCGAAATCCCTTGCGGCCACGGCCTACAACGGCGAGGTCGTGCTGATCGGGGCCTTTCCGGCCGAGCCGGGGCAGCAGCCCGCCGATCCGCTGGGCGGCAAGTATGTCGGCTTGCGCCGCGTCGCGGTGGGCAGCCGGGCGGATCTGGAGTTCATGAACCGCACCATGGCCGAGCACGGCATGCGGCCGGTGATCGATCGGGTGTATCCGTTCGAGCGGGCGGTCGAGGCGTTCGAATACTTCGAGACCGGTGACCCGTTCGGCAAGGTGGTGCTCACCCTGAATTGAGCGCAACTTTCCGGCAATCGGTTCGGATAGATATCTACCTGGAACTATTTCCTTACCTTGTAGCCGGTTCAGATAATCAGCAAATCTGTGTACCGTGCCTTGAAGGAGAAGCATTTCGGATCTACGGGCGTGTGCTTCGAGCCGAAGGAGTTCCCCGATGGCGGTGGGCGCGGTACGCGAGAGACCCGGTGCGGCGGGGGAGGAGCCCGCCGTCGCCGCGAATGACGGGACCCCTGGTCTGACCGCGGTGGGGACGATGCCCGCCAAGGTGCTCGGCGGCCTCCTGGTCCTCTCGTTCAGCGTGATCATCGCCTTCATCGGCGGCACCATGTTGGCCGCGCTCGACAGACCCGGCGGCGCCGAAACACCGGACACCCCACCGGCTTCCACGTCCACCGCCCCGGTGTCCGTCAAGGCGCAGCCCCAGGCGCCCCGGTCTGCCACCTCCGCCGCTCCGTCACCACCCCCGCCCGCCCCGGCCGCAGCGCAGAATCCTGCACCCGCCTCTGCGCCTGTGCCCGCGTCTGCCCCTGCCCCCGCCCCCGCCCCCGCCCCGCAAACCGAGCAATACGTCCCTTCGCCCGCGCCGGTCCAGGTGGCTCCCGAGCCGCCCGCACCCGCTCCCGCGGCGCCGCCTCCACCACCGGCCCCCGCACTGCCGGACATTCTGGCCCCGATCCTCCCGTTCCTGGTGCCACCCCCGCCCCCGCCCGCTCCCTAGTTGTCGCGGCCGGAAACCGAAGGAGGACAGCCATGCTGGGCACGGCAGACGAGATCCGGCGCGACCAAGGCGATATCGATCCCCGGCGGCTGGTCCGCGTGGTCCTGGCCGCCGTCCTCATGGCGGTGGCTGTCGGGGCGGGCATCTGGCTCACCTCGTCCGGTGGTCGCCCGATCGCCGATACCTCGATCGTGAATGTTCCCCGCCCGCGGCACGACCATTTCGCGCCCGCTCCGCATCCGCCCAATGTCGCGCCCGCCCCGCGCCCGCCCAACGCCCCTCCCGCCGAACAGGTCCCGTCCGCTCCGGGACGGGCCTCGGATCCGGCTCCGCCAGTGGTGATTCCGGCGCCCGTCGCGCCGCATCCGGTGAATATCCCGGCGCCGGTGGGCCCGGATGGTGGGCCGGCGAATCCGCCCGCGCCGCCGGATGATTCGGGCCGGACCTCCGGCTAGAGTCCGGAAACCCCTGCCAGCTGGCCGATTCCGTAGGTGACCGCCATGGCCAGCGCACCACCGATGACCACCCGGAGCACGGCGCGGCGTGGATTGCTGCCACCGAGCCGGGCGCTCACCGACCCGGTCAGGGCCAGCGCCACCAGCACGGCGGCGAAACAGACGGGGATGCGCCACTGGGTCGGGGGCAGCAGGATGGCCAGGATCGGCAGGATGGCGCCGATGGTGAAGGAGACGGCCGACGACAGCGCGGCCTGCCACGGATTGGTGAGTTCGTGTGGGTCCAAACCCAATTCGGCCTCGGCGTGGGCGGCGAAGGCGTCGTGTGCGGTGAGTTCCTGGGCCACCTGGCGGGCGGTCTCGGCGGACAGTCCCTTGGCCCGGTAGATCTGGGTCAGTTCGGCCAGTTCGTATTCCGGCTCCTCGGCCAGTTCCCGCTTCTCCTTGGACAGCAGGGCGCGCTCGGAGTCGCGCTGGGTGCTGACCGAGACGTATTCGCCGACCGCCATGGAGATGGCGCCGGCGGCCAGACCCGCGACGCCCGCGGTGAGGATGGCGCTGGAGTCGGTGGACGCGGCGGCGACACCGACCACCAGGCCTGCGGTGGAGACGATGCCGTCATTGGCGCCCAGCACGCCGGCCCGCAACCAGTTGAGGCGGGCGGCGAGGCCCTCGTCGTGCGGCTCGTGCGGGTGCGGTCGCGCTGCGTCGGCGGCTCCGGTGTCGTCCACGTGGGCAGCCTAATTCACCGGGACGCACTCATGCGGTAATGCGTTCGGAGGAGGCATCGCTCCCATTTACGGGGTGTGCGGACGGTTTGCTGCAACGATGGGGTCATGGTGGGTTTCTGCAGGCGGTACTGGTCGGCCATCCTCCCGGTGCTGGGCGCCGCGGTGCTGGTGGTGGCCTGGGGCCGGCGGCTGAGCCCGGTCCCGGCGGTACTGGTGGGAGCCGTGCTGATCGGCGCGGTGCTGGCCGCGGTGCACCACGCGGAGACGGTCGCGCACCGGGTGGGCGAGCCGTTCGGATCGCTGATCCTGGCGGTGGCGGTGACCATCATCGAGGTCGGGCTGATCGTCACGCTCATGGTGTCCAGTCCGGAGAAGTCCGCCTCGCTGGCCCGCGACACCGTCTTCGCCGCCGTAATGATCACGTGCAATGGCATTTTCGGCCTCTCGCTGCTGGTGGGCGCGCTGCGGCGGCGGGTGGCGGTCTTCAATGCCGAGGGCACCGGCGCGGCGCTGGCCACGGTCGCGACGCTCGCGACCCTGAGTCTCGTGCTGCCGACCTTCACCACCAGCGAGCCCGGCCCGGTGTTCTCGACCTCGCAGCTGGCCTTCGCCGCCGTGGCGTCGCTGGTTCTCTACGGCGTCTTCGTCATGGTGCAGACGGTCCGGCATCCGGACGACTTTCTGCCCGTCGAGGGGATCGAGGCGGTCGAGGATGAGCACGAGGAGCCGCCCACCCGCGGGCAGGCGTTGCTGAGTCTGGGTTTGCTGCTGATTGCCCTGATCGGCGTGGTCGGGCTGGCGAAGGTGGACACACCGAATATCGAATCCGGTATCGCCGCGGCCGGGCTGCCGCAGTCCGCGGTCGGTGTGGTGATCGCGATGCTGGTGCTGCTGCCCGAAACCATTGCGGCCGTGCGTACTGCGCGCCGCGACCGGGTGCAGATCTCGCTGAATCTGGCGCTGGGTTCGGCCATGGCCAGTATCGGCCTGACCATTCCGGCCATCGCGCTCGCCTCGGTCTGGATCGAGGGCCCGCTCATGCTCGGCCTGGGCGCGACCCAGATGGTGCTACTGGCATTGACCGTGGTGGTCGGCGCGCTCACCGTGGTGCCCGGACGCGCGACCCTGCTCCAGGGCTGTGTGCACCTGGTGTTGTTCTCGGCCTTCGTTTTTCTGGCGATCAGTCCGTAATCAGGAGTTCCAGCGATAGATCTGGCCGTCGCGCAGTTCGTAGGACGTCGCGGGATTGGTGGCATCGTGCCGGGACAGCAGCGCCATGACGCGGGTTCGTCCGCGGGTGGTGACGCCGTCCTCGGTCCAATGCACATAGGGGTGCACCAGTTTCGCGAATTCCGCCCAGTCGCCGGCTTCGATCGTGTGCAGGACCGCCGACACCGTGTTGTCCACAGCGACAGTGAACACGCACAGTCCGGGTTGCGCGTGGGTTCGATGTGAAATCGGAGGTTGCTGCGAGATCACTCAATTCGGCTTCAGGTATGGCTGAGGGCCGCGAAACCGCCTCGCCGGGGGTTCGCCGGGGGCGTGCTCGGCGTCATAGTCATAGCCGATCTGCTCTGATAACACGTTCTAGAACAGCAGGTCACATGGTCGTTCGTCCCACTGACCGGGATCAACTCCGGATGTACCGGTAGGTAACTTAGAGGTTCCGATCACACCTCGGGTCGATTTGTTGTAACTCCGCGTAACCATTAGCTTTGATGGCAGGCAGTGTTGCCGATCACGGAGAAGAAATTTGAAGCTCGCCACCACACGTCGGTTCCGGCGTCTCGAAGAAGCAGTCCTGCGATGACCCGGGCCGTCCATAATCGGTCCGCCGTGCGCATCGTGCGTGACAACTTCTCCAGCACCTCGGTGGCATCGCTGCGCACCTTCGGTCGCGCGGTCGGAATTGCCGAGGAAGCGGTGGTCGGCACCGTCACCGATATCGCGCGCCGCCAATTCCAATGGAAAGAAGCCATTCTCCAGGCCTGGCGGCTCATTACCGTGACCGCGATTCCGGCCGTGCTCATCGCGATTCCGTTCGGTGTCATCGTTTCGGTCCAGGTGGGCAATCTGATTCACACCCTGGGCGCGGATTCGCTGCTGGGCGCGACCGGCGGCCTGGGCGTCATCAAACAGGGCGCGCCTTTGGCCACCGGCTTCCTGCTGGGCGGCGCGGGCGCCGCGGCACTGGCCGCGGATCTGGGTGCGCGCACCATTCGCGAGGAGATCGACGCGCTGAACACCATGGGCATCAGCCCGATTCACCGGCTGGTGATCCCGCGCCTGGTGGCCATGGTCTTCGTCGCGCCGCTGCTGAACGTGCTCATCATCTTCGTGGGCGTGCTCGCGGGCTACGGCGTCGCCATCGGCGGACAGGGCGTGACGCCGGGCTCGTACTGGTCCACCTTCGGATCCTTCACCACCACCGCCGATGTGTGGGTGTCGCTGTTGAAGGCCGTGATCTTCGGCTTCCTCGTGGTGATCATCGCCTGCCAGCGCGGGCTCGAGGCGAAGGGCGGCCCGCGGGGTGTCGCCGACGCCGTGAACGCCGCGGTGGTGCTGTCGGTGGTGTCGATCGTGACCGTCAATCTGGTCGCCACCCAGATCACCGATCTCTTCCTGCCCACGAGGCTGGCCTGATGTCGGCAACCTATGTGCCCAAGGGGCTGGGCTGGGCCGCGCGCGCCTATCGCCGCCGTGGCCTGATCCTGCGCCGGGTGGAGAACCTGGGCTTCACGCTGGCCTTCGTCTGGCAGGTGCTGTCCTCGATTCCGTTGACGCTCAGGCGCTATCGCAGCGAGACCATGCGGGCCATCTCGGACATGACCTGGGGCCGCGGCTCGGTCATCGTGGGCGGCGGGACCGTGCCGATGATGATCGTGCTCGGCCTGGTGATGGGCGCATCGGTGGCGGTGGAGTCGTTCACCACGCTGGACATGCTGGGCATGGGCCCGGTGTCCGGCCTGGTGTCGGCCTACGCCACCACCCGTGAGCTGGCGCCGATCGTCGCCGCCATCGGGTTCGCCGCGCAGGCGGGCTGCCGCATGACCGCCGAGATCGGGTCGATGCGTATCTCCGAGGAGATCGACGCCATCGAATCCCTCGGTCTGCGTTCGGTTCCCTTCGTGGTGACCACCCGCGTGCTCGCGGGCGCGGTCGCCATCGTGCCGACCTTCCTGATCGCGCTGATCCTGTCCTACGCGGCCTGCCGCGGGCTGATCACGCTGGTACACGGGGCGTCTGCCGGTGTGTACGACCATTACTTCTTCCAGTTCGTGTCCGGGTTCGACGTGATCGCCGCGGTGGTCAAGGTGGCCGTGTTCGCGGTGGTGGTCATCCTGATCCATTGCTACTTCGGCTTTTTCGCGACCGGCGGGCCGGAGGGCGTGGGTATCGCCTCGGGTAAGGCGGTGCGCGCGAGCTCGGTGGCCATCGTGGCCATGGACATGGTGCTGTCGCTGTCCCTGTGGGGCTTCAACTCGGCGATTACGTTCACGGGGTAGGGGATGCCGAATTACGGAATGCCGGGTGTGGCCGTCGATCGCAAGCGGGCGATGACGGTCGGCACTGTCGCGCTGGCGCTGGTGCTGGCCGTGGTGGCGGGCTGGGCGCTGTACCGGTCACAGAAAACCGAGGCCGGATTACCGATTTCACTGCGCACCGAGCAGATCGGTGACGGCGTGCTGGTCGGCACCGACGTGCGGGCCAATGGCGTGGTGATCGGCAAGGTCACCGAGATCGCGCCGGATCAGCACGGGACACAGCAGATTTCGCTGCGGCTCGACGATGCCAAGCTGTTCGGGCTGGACGACAGCCTGCAGGTGGATTACGCGCCGGCCAACCTCTTCGGCATCAGCGAGATCGAATTGCGCAGGGGCGCGGGCGGTTCCCCGCTGCGCTCGGGCACGGTGCTGGACTTCACCGGCAGCCGCGCCGCCGCTGTCTACGACGCCACCATGGGCTCGCTGCTGCGCAGCGCCTCGCAGGTGGGCGGTTCGGTGCTGACCCCGCAGATGGCGTCGGTGATCGCACAGGCCGCGGCCGATACCCAGGCGCTCATGCCGCTGGCGCAGGCGCTCATCACCGCGCAGCGCACGATTACCGACAACCAGAAGATGCCGATGTCGGAGCTGGCCGGCAACCTCGGCCCGGCCTTCGACGGCGGCGGCCGGTTCGCGGGCGCGACCGTGCAGGTGGTGGATCTGATCCGCAGTATGCAGCGGCTGCAGACCGACCGGGCCGCCTACGACAAGGGCGTCGCGACGGTCACCGGTCAGCTGCTGCCGGCGCTGGCGACCACCTTCACCCAGGCCGGGAATCAGCTTTCCGGCACCACCGACATGCTGGTCCCGGTGCTGACCGCACTCGCGCAGATGGTGCCGCAGCCGCAGCAGTCCGCGGCCGAATTGCGCCTGCTGCTGGAGCGATTGCGCGCGGCCATGCCGGACACCGGGCGGGGGCCGGTGCTGAATGTGGAGGTCGACCTGAAGGGTGTGCCGGCCATCGCGGTGCCACTGCTGGGAGGGGCGCGATGAGGGTGAAATCGGCGGCCTGGCGGCTGGCCCTGTTCGCGGGCGTCATCGTGGTGGTGCTCATGTTGGTGCTCACCGCGATTCAGCGCCCGGTGTCGGGGAAGACCGAGACCCACGATGCCATCTTCACCGACGCCAACGGTTTGAAGGTCGGCGACGACGTGCGCATGTTCGGCGTGCAGGTCGGCAAGGTGAAGCAGATCGGTCTCGAGGGTGCGAAGGCGCGGGTGCAGTTGTCGGTCAAGACCGATGCGCCCGTCTACGACAACTCCAAACTGGCCATCCGCTACCAGAATCTGACCGGGCAGCGGTACATCGATCTGCAGCAGCAGCCGCAGCCGGGCAACCGGATTCCGGCGGGCGCGCGCATCGGCGAGGACCACACCGTGCCGTCGTTCGATGTGACGCAGCTGTTCAACGGCCTGAAGCCGGTGCTGCAGACCATTTCCCCGGAGGCCATCAACCAGTTCAGCGCCAGCATGGTGGCCCTGATCGAAGGTGACGGCAGCGGCATCGGCCCGGCCATGGACGCGATCGGGAAACTGGCGTCGTATGTGGAGAACCGGCAGCAGGTGATCGGCACGCTGATCCACAACATGTCGGATCTGTCCGACCGGCTGGGCGGGCGCGTGCACTACCTGGTGCCGCTGCTGAAGCAGCTCTCCGACATCTTCGAGGCGTTGCAGCAGAATATCGGCGGCCTGGCGCAATTCGCGGTCACCGCGCCCTCGGTGCTGCGGCCCATCGACAATCTGCTGCGCTCACTGGGGATCGACAGCGGGTCCGATGTGGACGCGCTGATCCGCAAGATTTTCCCCGACGCCAAGGAGGCGGTGGACGCCTTCGGCCGCCTGCCCGCGGTGCTGGGCACGGCCGACGCGGCCCTGCCGACCAGCCCGAGCGGCTGGAAGCCGGTGTGCAGCAAGGGAACCGCCGATGTGCCGGCGGTGGTCAGGGTGCTCGTGTCGGGACAGCAGGTGGCGATATGCAACGGATGACATTGCCCCGCTTCTGGAGCGGGCTCGGTTCGATACGTGACGATCGGGTGGTCGACGACGCCACCAAGCAGAAGCGGCACCTGCGCAAGGGCATCATCGGCGCGGTGCTCGTGGTGCTGGGCCTGGCGGCCGCCGGTGCGCTGTACGTGATCCCGTTCGGCAAGCACACCTACACCGCGGAACTGTCCGAGGCGCAGTCGGTGAAGGCGGGCGACGACGTGCGCATCGCCGGCATCTCGGTCGGCGAGGTGAAGTCGCTGGAACTGAAGCCGGACAAGGTCGTCATGCGCTTCACGGTGAAATCCGATGTGTTCCTGGGTGATCAGACCTCCCTCGACATTCGCATGCTGACCATTGTCGGCGGCCACTATGTGGCGGTGTTCCCGGCCGGGAGCAAGCCGCTGGGGTCGGCGGCCATTCCGGCGGACCGGGTGCGCCTGCCCTACAGCCTGATCGAGACCTTCCAGGACGCGGCCGCCCCGCTCGCCAAGATCGACGGTTCGATGCTGAACAAGAACCTTGCGGCACTGGGCAATTCGATCGACGGTTCGCCCGACACCCTGCGCACCACGCTGGCCACGGTCGACACCTATGTGGACGCGCTGGACAAGCAGCGCGGCCAGGTGTCCAATGCGGTGGCCGTGGCCGACGAGTACGTGCGCATGTACGACGGCGCGAAATCCGATCTGGGCCGGCTCATGGACAATGCCAACCTGCTGGTCACCGTGCTCGACGACAAGCATGCCGAGATGGCCGAGGCCGTCCGGCTGCTCGGCGATGTGCTCGGCCGGCTCGGCGGTGCGGAACCCACCTGGTCGGATCTGAAGCCCAAGCTGACCGACGCCATCACCCAGCTCGAACAGCTCGGCCAGAAGTTCACCCCGACCCTGACCGCCGCGCAGGACCTGCAGAAGAAGCTGTCGGACTTGGTGATTCCGGACGGCGGCGTGCAGATCGACCAGTCGCAGCAGACCGTCGCGCTGTCGGACCAGCCTGTGGCACAGCCGCAGGTGTGCATTCCGGTGCCGGGGAAGGACTGCTGATGTTCAAGCGGATGCTCGGATCGCAGGCATTCATGTCGGTCGCCGGTGCGGTGCTGGTGGTACTGCTGGCGGTGGTCGGGTACCTGCTGTGGTTCAACCCGATGAAGAAGACCGTGTCCTACTGCGCTGTCATGCCCGACGCGGTCGGTCTGTACGCGGGCAACAAGGTGACCATGCGCGGAATCGCGGTCGGCACCGTCGATTCCATCGATTCGGACGGCACCAAGGTCAAGGTGAAGTTCTCGGTCGACGCGAAGTACCCCGTGTATGCCGATGCCGCCGCCACCACCGTCTCGGATTCGATTGTGGCCGACCGCAATCTGGCGGTGCTCAACAGCGGCAAGGATCTGGCGCACTGGGATTCATCGCAGTGCATTACCAAAACCCTGACGCCCAAGAGCATTACCGAGACCCTGACGGCGCTGGCCGACCTGTCCTCGCAGCTGCAACAGGCGCAAGCGCCGGATGCGCTGGCGCACGGTCTGTCCGCGCTGGACTCGGCCACCCAGGGTGCCGGAGCGCAGATCAACGAGATCGTCAAGAAGCTGGGTTCGGCGCTGGCCCAGCCGGACGCCGACATCGGGCACCTGGCGGGCATCTTCGACGCCTTCGCCGCGGTCGGTGCGAAGGTCGAGCAGCACTGGGGCGACCTGCGTTCCATGCTGCTGCGGCTGGCCCCCGCCCTGAACAATGCCAGCACCGAATTGCTCGGTCCCGGTGCGCAACTCATCGACCGGCTCGGTGAGGTACTGCCCATGCTCAATGATCTGGTCACCATCGCGGGCGATCCGATCATGCGCGGTCTCGACGACACCCTGCCGCTGGTCCGGCTGCTGCGTGCCAATGTCGGCTCGCTCTCCGAGGTCATGCTGAAACTGCCGGTGCTGACCAATGCGGCCCAGAACATCATGGGCAACGGCATTACCTATGGCTCTCCGCGCGCGGCCCTGCCGGCCCCGCAGGCCGAACAGGTCTGCGCCGCAGTCAATGCCGTCACCCCGGGCAGTTGCACCGACGCCGCCAACGGCATGGTGAACGTCCCGCTGGTCCCGTTGGTGCTCGGAATGGCAGGTGTGCGATGAGGTTCGGACGCTGGGAGATCGTCGTCGCCACCCGGCCCGGTTCCGGTGCGGGAGAGGGCGGCTCGGTGTGGTCGAAGCCTGCGCAGGGGGCAGGCTCCGAGGTGCGTCCGCGGGGACGTGTGGCCAGGCGTGCCGGAGCCGCCGTGCTGGCTGCCGGGTTGTTCGCCGGGGCGGGGGGCTGTGCCTTCGATCCGTCGTCGGTGCCGGTGCCGGGCACCACGATTTCGGGGCCCACCTACCGGATTCACATCGAGTTCGGCAATGTGCTGAATCTGCCCGCGAAGGCCAAGGTCATCGCCAATGGCGCGCAGGTCGGTTCGGTCAGCGGTGTGCGCGTGGTGGATTCGGCGCACGCGGGCGGGCGCGGCGGCTATGTCGTGGTGGACGCGGACATCTCGTCCAAGGTGCAGCTGCCGGTCACGGCGGTGGCCGAGCTGCGGCAGAACACGGTGCTGGGTGACATCCATCTGGCGCTGACCACGCCGCCGGACGGGTTCGGGTCGCTGCTGAAGGATGGCGGCACCATCACCCGGGACCACACCCGCCCGCCGGTGCAACTCGAGGACACCATGGCAGCCCTGGCGGCCTTCACCCAGGGCGGGGCCGTGAATCAGTTGCAGGACATCATCAACCATTTCAATGCGGTGCTGCCCCGTGATCCCGAGGAGACCAAGCGGATCGCGCGGAACGCGGCCGGGAACGCGGTGGATCTGGCGGCCAATCTGGACCGGGTCGACAAGCTGCTCGACGGTCTGGGTGTCAACGCCCAGGTGCTGCACGATCGCGCGGACTTCCTGGACCATGAGCTCAGCCAGGAGTCGGTGGACGCCATGACCGGGATCACCGGCTCGATCAAGGGCGTCACCGAGATCTTCGCCGTGCTCGGCCAGCTCGGGCAGTCGCTGGTGTGGCTGGCCCCGCTGGCCACCGCGCTGGATCCGGTGACGCAATCGTTTGCGCCGCTGGCGCTTTCGGGACGGCCGCTGGACCTGTCGGTGCCGTCGAACCTGTCGCTGCTGACCTCGCTGCTGCGGGACAAGCTGATTCCGTTCGTCGAGAACGGGCCCAAGGTGAACATCACCGGCGTCCAGGCGGATTCGGTCTCCCGGGACGATCAGGTCACCAACATGCTGGCCGGGCTGCGCATGATCGGAGCGGTGCGATGAAGTGGGGTTCGCTGGCGTCGCTGGGCGGCATCGCGGCCGTCACCGTGGTGGGCGCGAGCTATCTGACCTTCGGCGTGGTGCGGGCGGATCCGTTCGCACACCACACCGACGGGTCCATGGTGATGGCGAATTCCGGTGGGCTGAGCGTGGGTTCACCCATCCTGCTCACCGGCATGCGGGTCGGCAGGATCACGTCGGTGGACTCCACCGCGCGCGGCGTCGAGGTGGGCTTCCGCATCGACGGGGACCGCAGGCTGCCCACCGACAGTGACGTCACCATCGAGCAGCTGTCCGCGCTGGGCGAGCCGTTCGTGGAATTCCGGCCCCGCACCGCGGGCGGGCCGTACCTGAGGGACGGCCAGCGCCTGGATGCCGCCACGGTGAAGTCGCCGCTGTCCATTCCCGAGGTGTCGCGACTGGTCAACAAGGTCATGAACCAGCTCGACCCGAAGGTCGCGGCCTCGCTGGCGAGCACGCTGGGAGCGGCCTTCCACGACACGGATTCGGCCATGCCGAACCTGACCCGGGCCGGTGATCTACTGGCCGCCGCGATTATGAGCCGCGAGCCCAAGATTGCTCAGCTACTCAACAGCTTCCAGGCGGCGGCCTCGAATATTGATGGCATGGGCGAGGCCACGGCGGCCGCGGCTCCGGCGTTCGTGCAGTTCGAGCAGTCGCTCGAGGAGCTCATCAATGCCGTCGGTAGACTGGTCGACCGTGCCCCCGGGCCGCAGGCATACGTCTCCGGCAATGGATTGGCGCCCTTCCTGGCCAAGCTGACCGAATGGCTGCAGCAGGCCGGACCCGAATTGAAGACCCTCGCGCCCCAATTGCAGCCGCTCGCCGACGCGGCACGCACCGCCGGGCCTCAGCTCAATATCAGCAGCTTGATCTCGCAGGCGCTCGCGTCCACCGGTGACGGTGCCGTGCGCGTGCAGGTCGGCGTGAAGTAGCAGTATCAGCAAGGAGGAGACCATGTCTCAGGACACCGAATCGAAGCACCCGGTCGACCCGGCGCCGGCGCCGGCGCCGGCCAAGACGGTGCAGCTGAAGGTCTCGACCCTGGCGACCGCGGTCGCCGCGGTGCTGCTCGTCGGCGCGCTGGTGACGGTCACCGTGCTGTGGCAGTCCGCGCGCGGCGACCTGAAGGACCGCGACACCCAGGCCGCGAACGACAAGCACGCCGAGCAGGTGGCCTCCGACTACGCCATGGGCGCGGCCAACCTCAACTTCTCCGACTTCAACGCCTGGACCGCTCGCCTCAAGTCCAACACCACCCCGGCGCTGGCGAGCAAGTTCGACGCCACCTCTTCGAAGCTGCAGGAGATCCTGGTTCCGCTGAAGTGGACCTCGAGCCCGACCCTGCTCAGCTCGCAGGTCACCAGTCGCGACAACGGCGCCTACAAGGTGAACGTCTATCTGAACGTCAACTCCACCAATGCGCAGAACCCGGACGGCGTCCTCACCACCATCTACTACACGGTGAGCGTCGACCCCGGAAGCGGCTGGAAGGTCACCGACGTCGGCGGCATCGACCTCCCGCTGCCCAAGCAATAACCTCGTCCGGAAGACCTTGGCCCGCCGTAGCTTTCGAGCTCGGCGGGCCTTTCGGTGCACCTGTCAGGCGGCGGCGCCGCGCAGCTTGTCGGCCAGTCGCACGGCCAGCGCGACGATGGTCAAGGTGGGGTTCGCGTGGCCGTTGGTGGGGAAGACCGAGCTGCCGGCGATATAGAGGTTGCTGATGCCGTGCACGCGGCAGTCGCCGTCCACGACGCCGGTGCGCGGGTCCGCCGACATGCGGGTCGCGCCGGTGGGGTGCGCCCAGTCGGTCAGCCGGACCGGGAGATCACTGGCCTCGCGGACCCATTCGTTCAGGGCGGGCGGGGGATAGCCGAGGCGGGCGAACTCGCCGGCCACCAGGGCGGCGGCGCGGCGGACGGTGGCGTCCTCCTGGGCGCTGACCTGCCAGTCGATGCGCGGATGCGGGATGCCGAGGCGATCAACGGTGTCGCTCAATGTGATCCGGCTGCGCGGATCCGGGGTCTGCTCCACCATGCAGCGCAGTTCCACGTGCTCGAGCTTGCGCGGCAGGCCGGTGTGGTCGATGAGACGGCGTTTGGCCCCGGAGAGCAGCAGGCCGGGATGGCCGGCGACGGTGCGGGCGTCGTGCAGGTTCAGGTGCCCGCGCAGCAGGTTCTTCACCGACTCCCAGGGGTCGTCCTCGGCGGGCACCTCCTGAATCCACAGGGCACAGTTGAGGAGTCCCTCGTCGGCCTGGATTTCCGGCGACAGTGCCAGCCCGTGCAGGAAGGTGTGCTTACCGCCGCGGGTTTTCACCACGTATTTGCCGAATCGGTCACGCGCGGCGGCCGAGGTGTGCGGGTCCAGCGCGCCCACCACGCCGCAACGATGATCCAGCAGATACCGGCCCACCACGTCGTGACGATTACCGATACCGTCCGGCACAATGCGATTGGATGCGAGTAACAGGCGCGCGTTTTCGATTCCTCCGGCGGCCAGGACAATTCGCGTCGCACGCACGATACGGATATTTCCGTCGGAATCCACCACCCGTAATGCCTCGACCCGGCTGCCGTCCGGATCGGTATCTATATGGGAAACGGTGGCATTCAGTAGAATTCGAACATTGGCCGCAGAGATTTCCCCGGCATGGGCGCCGAATCGCTTGGAGTCGAACGGATCCGCCGGGTCCTTGCTGATCTGCCAGAAGTAGGGCCGCAGCCAGCGCCGGTCCACCTCCGGATGGGCCGGGGTCCGGTCGGCCAGCTCCCAGAACCGGTCGCCGGTGAACCCGGCCCCGTACCCCAGTCCCAGATGGCCCGCCGCCCGATCCAGATACGGTTGGACCTCGGTGAATCCGATCGGCCAGCCGGAGAACGGGACCCAGGCGCGGGCCGCGAAATCCAGTTCGTCCAGCGGTGCGCAGCGTCCGCTCCAGGTGTGCGAACTGCCGCCCAGAATGCGATTGCGGGCATTGCGATACGGCTGGGCCCGCGCGGCGCCGATATTCTCGATGTCATTGAGCGCATCGGTGCCGGGGTCGAGTTCGCGCCCGCCGCTCTCCAGCACCAGCACTCGTAGCGAACTTCCCGCGAGTTCGGAAGCCAGGGTCAGGCCCGCCGGTCCGGACCCGATAATGCAGAGGTCGGCCGTCAGCTCGCTGTCCCGCACGGCACGAAGGTCGTCGATACGCACCGGAAATCCTCCCGCACCCGCATCCACCCCCGTGACGGACGCGCTTCTTTTGCCCGGACCTCATCGTAACCGCTCAATTGCGCGGCCGTGGCCCATCTTTCGGCTCAGCATCCGCGCTGCAGAAACGCACGCACATAACCCGCCGACTGCCGCACATACATCCACGACCAGAACAACAGCCCCGAATCGCTGGGGCTGGCGACCATGGTGATCTGTCCGGAAAAACACTTCCCCACGATGTATCGCGCGCGCGAGACGTGCGGTGTATAGGTCACCACGATGATGTGCTGCCAGTGCCCGGCCTGGGCCCGCCGGCGGATTTCCTCGGCCTCGCCCTGGGTGGTCCACGGATTCGGCACGAAGCAGGAGACCGTGAAGTCGAACCCGCCGTCGCAGTAGCGGTCCATCACCGGGTCGTTCTGTCCGGTGGATCGCGAGATCAGCAGCTCGGGCGCATAGCCCTGCTCGGCGAGCCGCAGCCCGACGTCGTAGCGCGCGTAGGCCGTCCCGCCGAGCACCACGATGGCGTCGGCCCGGCTCAGCGGATCCACCCGCGGGTGCACGAACACCGGCAGTCCCGCGAACGCGAGAGCGACGATCAGCGCTGTCACGGTGACGACCCCTGCGATGACCCTCCGGAGAGCAGGCACGCCTCCGACGGTACCGATCCCGCCGTCGACCTTCCCGCCGTGATCGTGGGGCAGACTGTATTGCGCACGAACGCATGGCATCACGCACGAAACAAAGGCATGTCGTCCCCAACGGAGGAGTCCGCCATGGAGCTGGGCCTGCACTACTGGAACTACTCGCACCCCGCCGCGACCGACCGGATCGCGTCTACGCTGGCGCATACCGCCCGCATTGCCGAACAGGCCGGATTCGCGCAGTTCACGGTCATGGACCACTACTTCCAGATGGAGCTTCGGGGCAGCGCCGAGGAACCCATGCTGGAGGGCTACACCACCCTCGGCTACCTGGCGGCGCTGACCGAGCGCATGCGGCTGGGACTGCTGGTGACCGGGGTGATGTACCGCTATCCCGGCCTGCTCGCCAAGATCGTCACCACCCTCGACGTGCTCTCGGGCGGCCGGGCCGAACTGGGCATCGGCGCGTCCTGGTACGAGCGGGAACAGCGCGGGCTCGGCGTACCGGTCGTTCCGATGGCCGAGCGGTTCGAACGGCTCGAGGAGACACTGCAGATCTGCCTGCAGATGTGGGGCCCCGACAATGGGCCGTACAAGGGCGAGCACTACCAGCTCGCCGAGACCCTGTGCGTGCCAGCGCCTTTGAGCCGGCCGCGCCCGCCCATCCGGATCGGCGGCGGCGGTGAGCGCAAGACGCTGCTGCTGGTGGCCCGCTACGCGGACGCCTGCAATCTCTTCGCGAGCAGCCCCGAGGAGGTCGCCGCCAAGCTGGCCGTGCTGCGCGCGCACTGCGAGGCCGAGGGCCGCGACTACGACGCCATCCGCAAGACCGGGGTCTACGTGTCCGATGCCCTCGGCAATCCGGACCAGGTGCTGCGGGATGCCGAGCAGCTCGCTGCCCTGGGCATCACCGAGCTGGACTTCATGCCCGATGGCGATCCCGTCGCCTTCGCGACCGAATTCGCCGACCGCCTGCTCCCGCGCCTGGCGACCATCTAGTCCAGGGCCGGGGCGTTCGGTATCATCGCGCGCGCTTGCCAACATCTGGAGGACACTGTGCCCGCGAATCCCACCGCCGCCGAACTATTGGCGACCGTCGAAGCGTCACCGCGGGCGGTCGGCGCGCACGACAAGGCCGCCTGGGTGGGCCTTTTCGCCGACAACGGCAGCGTCGAGGACCCGGTCGGCTCGCGCCCCCACATCGGGCGCGAGGCTATCGAACGCTTCTACGACACCTTCATCGCGCCCAACGGCATCGTCTTCGACGTGACCGGTGACGTGGTGTGTGGCATGACGGTCTTCCGTGACCTCACCATCGCCACCACCATGTCCACCGGGGTCACCCTGCACGTGCCCATGCATCTGCGCTATGACCTGGCCGAGGTGGACGGCGCGCTGAAAATCCGTGCCCTGCGCGCACATTGGGAGCTGGCGGGCATGATCGGCCAGCTGCTGGGATCGGGCACGCAGGGCCTGCTGGCGGGGGCCAAGCTGGGCCCGCAGCTGCTCGGCAATCAGGGCATCGGCGGGGCGATGGGTTTCATGTCCGGCCTGCGCGGTGTCGGCGCGGCGGGCAAGCGAGCCGCCGGGCAGCTGCTGGATGCCGTGGCCGCCGGTGATTCGTCCAGTGCCCGTGCGGTTCTGGCTCCGGTCCCCCGCCTGGAGTGGGGTGTGGACGGCGCGATGTCGCTGGAGGACTTCACCACCCGGGTGAAGGGCCTGCGCTGGAGCAAGGCCATTGCCGCCGGGCACTCGGTGACGGTGTCGGTGGAGACCCGTGAGAGCCGCGGTATCGCCGAACTCGATTTCGCCGACCGCGGGCTGCGCATCGAGTCGGCGCGAATCTTCGTGCCGGCGAGTTAATCCCGGATTCCGGCGATCTCGGCCAGGGGATTGTTCCCGCTGAACGTGGTGCCCCCGGCCGCGCCGACCACCTTCCCGTGCACGCTGATCAGCCACTGGCCGCACACACAGCGCAGGTACTGCACCCCGCGGTGGGAGGAGACAGCCGTCGGAGAGGGCCAAGCGCAGGAAGGGCATTCGGCGATCATCAGGACATCCTGGGGGCGGGAGCGCCGATTGACCATGATCGACACGCGGCGACTCGCAAATCGAGTGCGTGTCGTGAGCGACTCGCCGTGCGTGATTTGCCAATGGGCCCATCGAAACTCGGTGGCATCCCGTTGACATCCGGTGTGGTCAGCCCGCTTTGCCCTTGCGCACCGCGGTCGGCGTTGCACCCCACCAGCGCTGGCAACAACGTGTGAATACCGACTGTTCCGACAAACCGATGAGCGAGGCCACCTGGCTCATCGGCATATCGGTCGTGGTCAGGTAGCGTCGCGCCTCGGTGCGCCGGACCCCGTCGAGAATCGCCGCGAAGCTCGTCTCCTCGGCGGCCAGCCGTCGCTGCAGGGTGCGCGGATGGATGGTGAGCAGCCGTGCCACGGCATCGATTTCGGGGGCGGTGGTGCCCAGGAGCTTCTGCAGGGTGGTCCGCACGCGTGGCGCGATCGCCGTGGCCGCGCCGCCGGACTGCTGGGCCAGGAAGGCCATCGCCATCCGGTGCAGGTTCTCGTCGCCGCCGGAGAGTTGCCGATTGCCGAGGGCGGCCGGTATCCGCAGCAGTGCGGCCGGACGCTCGATTCGCACTGGCGCGCCGAAGAATTCCTCGTATGCCCGGATCGGGGCGGCGGGCCGATAGGGGACCTCCACCGAGCGCAGCCCGTAGCGGTCCTCGGCCAGGCGCTGAATCGTCTTGTGTACGAAGGCCAATCCGAGATCGGTGCCCTGGACGGGGGTGGGCAGGCCGGGTGCGGTGGCGCCGTAGCGCAGGGCGATGACGCCGCGATCGCCGTACGGGTCGGGTGCCATGGTCAGACTGAGCGAGCGGGCGTGCACGAACAGGTACCGCGAGGTGCAGTCGAGCACCGCGGCCAGGGTGGTGGCATTACGGATGGCCAGCGCCAGCGGGCCGAGCATGTCCAGGTCCTGCCGCGACGCCATCCGCAGCCCCAGATCCGGGCAGTCGAGCCGATGGGCCGCCAGCTCCAGCACCGCCCCGACCGCATGGTCGGGGACCAGTAGATCGTCGGTGTCCAGGGCGGCGAGCGGCAGTCCGCAGGCGGCGGCCAGCTCCTCGGCGTCCCCGCCGAGCTCGGCCACGGTCGCGCGGAAACCCCGCAGTCCGGCGGATCTGATCACCGACATGTCGTCAAGGATCAAATACTTGTCGTGCAGAGTCAAGAAACCGGATGGCGGGCGCAACAGACTGGAAGTCATGAACGCCGCGCAACCTCTCGCCGAACACCTCGACGTCGTCATCGTCGGAGCCGGGCTCTCCGGCATCGGCGCGGCGTATCGCCTGCAGGCCGAGCAGCCCGGCCGCAGCTATGCCATCCTCGAGGCGCGCGACGCGCTCGGCGGCACCTGGGACCTGTTCCGTTACCCGGGCATCCGCTCCGACAGCGACATGTTCACCCTCGGCTACCCGTTCAAGCCCTGGCGTGACGCCAAGTCGATCGCCGACGGGCCGGCCATCCTGCGCTACATCACCGAGACGGCCACCGAGAACGGCATCGACAAGCACATCCGGTACGGCACCAAAGTCGTTGGCGCGGAATGGGACAGCGGCGAGTCGCAGTGGACGCTCACTGTCGAGCGGCGAAGTTCCGACGGTGTCGAGCGCGGCACGCTCACCTGTGGATTCCTCTACTCCTGCTCCGGCTATTACAACTACGACCACGGCCACGAGCCCGAGTTCCCGGGCATCGCCGACTTCGCCGGCACCGTGGTGCACCCCCAGTTCTGGCCCGCGGACTTCGATTACACCGGCAAGCGCGTGGTGGTCATCGGCAGCGGCGCGACCGCGGTCACCCTGGTCCCGGCCATGGCCGAGCAGGCCGAACTGGTGACCATGCTGCAGCGCAGCCCCACCTGGATCTCCGCGGTCCCCGGCCGCGACAAGGTGGCCGACCGGATGCGCGAACTGCTGCCGCCGAACCTGGCGCACCGGCTCATCCGCACCAAGAACATCCTGTTCAACATCGGCTTCTACCAGTACTGCCGGCGTCGGCCCGCGGCCGCCCGCAAGCTGCTCACCGGGCTCACCACCCGAATCCTGAAGGACGAGAAGCTCGTCGCCGAGCATTTCACGCCCGAATACAACCCGTGGGATCAGCGCCTGTGCGCGGTGCCCAACGCCGACTTCTTCAAGGCCATGCGCAAGGGCAAGGCCGAGGTGGTCACCGATCACATCGAAACCTTTGTGCCCGAGGGCATCCGGCTGAAGTCGGGCAAGGTGCTCGCGGCCGATGTGGTGGTCACCGCCACCGGCCTGCAGCTGCTCGCCTTCGGCGGCGTCGACCTGGTGGTCGACGGCGCACCGGTGGAGCTGTCCGAGCAGTTCGTCTGGCAGGGCACCATGCTGACCGGCGTGCCCAACTTCGCGGTGTGCATCGGCTACACCAACGCCTCCTGGACGCTGCGCGCCGACCTCACCTCTCGACTGGTCTGCAAGGTGCTGGGGTACATGGACCGCAACGGGTACCGCGCGGTCGTCCCGCAGCCGCAGCGCGGCCTGCAGGAGCGGCCACTGCTGGATCTGGCCTCCGGGTACGTCCAGCGCTCGATCGGCGACTTCCCGCGCCAGGGCGATCGGCATCCGTGGCAGGTGCGGCAGAACTACCTGCTGGATACCGCCATGGTCCTGCGCACCGACCTCGGCAAGACGCTGCGGCCGGTCGCGGCGGCCGAGGTGCTCGAACCGGTCCACTGAATTCGCTTCCGCCACAGTACCTCCGGTTCGCTCGCGCGCAGTACCTCCGGTTCGCTCCCACGCAGTGCTTGCCGCTCGGTCCCGGGCCTGCTGGCTGGCATGGCCGCCATGACATCCACGCGGTTCGGCGGTTCGCTGCGGTCGGTGCGGGTGGCGGTGACGGCGGTCTCCGCGGCCCTGCTCGCGGCGGCCGGTGGTGGCCTTCGCGGACCATCGGTGCGGGGCCACCGAGACGACCGCCGCGCACGGTTTCCGGGCCTTCGCCCCGGCCGGTGTCGCCATGCCCGATCAGTACGACCCGCAGTCCGGGCAGCTGTGGACCACCAGCCGGTTGCTCTACCCGCCCACCGGCCTGCTGGGGCGGCTCGCGCTGCTGAAGTAGCCGGGGAGGGGGTGCGAACCCTGATTTCGGGCCGTCCGCGTTCGGCTGGACTGCCATGCTTTCGCGCCATGGGAGGAGTCGAGACGAGAGCGGTGGTCGAGTCGCGGGCAGCGGTGGACTCAGGGACAGCGGTGGACTCGGGGACAGCGGTGGACTCGGGGACAGCGGTGGACTCGGGGACAGCGGTGGAGTCGCGGACAGCGGTGGGCGGATTCCTGCTGCCCGCACCACGATTCGAGCCGCCGCTGGAACAGTGTCGTGGCAAGGCGGATCCGGTCCGCCAGGTTCCAAGGGCAGGCCGCCACGCACCGGAGGTGGGCCGCCGGGTGCCGCGGCCCGATCAGTGGCCGGCCGCCACCGCGGGCCGATCGCCCGGATGCCGGAATCGAGTGGATCGCCGATCGGTGTCTGCTGCGCCCGGATCGGTCGGCCTGCAACGGCTTCTGCGTTCTTCGCACGCTGTGAAAGCCCGGGGCGGTGATGAATGCAACACTGCGGCAAGGCAATTCGCCGGTGCGGCGCTGCGGCTGGCGCTCGAGGTGCTGGACGGCCGCCGTTCGGTGCGGCAACTGGGGCCGCTCGCCGAGCCGGCGGTGGCGGCCGCGGTGCGAACCCTGGCGGGGGCGGGACGGCTGCCCGGGCGGGAGCTCGGCACCGCCATCCTCACCAGGGTGGATGTGATCATGGCCGGGCCGGGGCAGGCGGAAGTTTGCGCGGGTTACGATCGCGGCGGCCGGCGTTTCGCGCTCGCCGCCCGCATTGTCCACGGTCGTTCCGGGTGGCGCTTGGCCGCATTCCGGGTGTGCTGAAGACCGGACGGTCTCTGCGGTAATAGCAGAATAGTCTGGTCGCCCCTAATTCGATTCGCGCCTGGTTTGAATCCTGCATCGCGCGGCATTAACATTTCGGCGAATAGCGGCACCTCACACGTGGAAGGGCAGTCCATGGCGAAGAAAGTCACCGTAACTCTGGTTGACGACTACGACGGCGAATCGAAGGCCGACGAGACCGTCTTTTTCTCGATCGACGGCAACGACTTCGAGATCGACCTGTCGAACAAGAACGCCGGCAAGCTGCGGGAGGCC
>NZ_JBEXJI010000045.1:0-60487 GCF_040609015.1 Nocardia sp. NPDC004860
CGGTCGATGAACTCCGGCTTCGCCGGCATCGACAACCCGCTGTTCTACGCCGACCACACCTCCATGCTCTTCGGCGACGCCAAGAAGTCCGTCGGTGCCGTCACCGAAGAACTCAAGGCGCTGTAGGCCAACGCCTTACGAGGCACAACGGCCCGCGCCCCGGAAAGGGCACGGGCCGTTCACTATTCGCGGACTGATTGCGGTCGGCGGGCCACGCGGGCTCCTTCGCTGGCGCTACCGCCGAGTCCGGTTGCGTTTTGGTCAGTCCTTTTATACATTCATGCCGATGGATACGGATTTCCGCTGCGGCCGCTACGGCGGTCCGCGGCAGCGAGTGGAGGCGAACCGATGACGTGGGACTGGTCACCGCGGACCCTCTCGGCGCTCGAGAGCTTCCTGTTCGAGCGGGGCATCACCGACGGCCCGCTGGCCACGAAGCGCATCGGGGACGGGCACTCCAACCTCACCTTCCTGGTTTCGGACGGGCAACGGCAGGTCATCGTGCGACGACCCCCGCCCCCGCCGGTGCCGACCGGGGCGCACGACATGCTCCGCGAGGCCCGGCTGCTCGAAGCCCTGGCGAACACCGCGGTCCCGGTCCCGCGGGTGCTGGCGACCGGCCATTCGGGCGAGGTCCTCGACGTCGCGTTCTACGTGATGGATCACGTCGCCGGACCGGTGATCACTACCGCCACCCCGGCGGAACTCTCGGCTCCCACCGACCGCCGGGCACTCGGTGAAGCCCTGATCGACACACTCGTCACTCTGCACGCCGTCGACTGGCGCGCCGCGGGATTGGGCGATCTGGGCCGCCCGGAGGGCTTCAACCGCAGACATCTGAACCGGATGACTCGGCTGATCGCCGACGCCGATGGGCAGCCGCCCGCCGAATTCGCCGACATCACCGCCTGGCTGGTGGCCCATGTCCCGCCCGAATCCGGAGCGGCGATAATCCACAACGACTTCCGCATCGGCAATGTCATCGTCGCGCCGGAGCCGCCGGCCCGGATCGCGGCGGTGCTGGATTGGGAACTGGCCACCATCGGCGATCCGCTCTTCGATCTGGGCTACTTCCTGGCCTGCTATCCCGACCCCGGCGAACCGTTCACGCCCACAACGAAAATGGGCACCGCTTGCCTCGAGGACGGCTTCCCGACGCGGGCCGAACTCGCCGCGCGCTACGCGGCGGCGACGGGCCGTAGCCTGTGCGATCTGAACTGGTATGTCGCATTGGCCCAGTGGAAGCTCGCGGTCCTCTACGAGTACGGGCGCAGACGCGCGGCCGACGGTGCGGGCGACCCCTACTACCGGGATGTGACGCTGGTTCAGTCCTTCCTGGACGCCGCACGGCGAGCCGCGGCCCGCACGCCCGCGGCATGACAGTCGAACTCACCGGCCGCAGCGTCGAATTCGTTCTCGATGACCGAATTTCCCCATCCCGGTTACCCTGCTTAATATAGTATGGTCTAACCAAATGACGACGTCGTCGGACCCTCCGGTCGCCGTGCCGTCGTAGGAGCCGACGAGGGAGAATCCGATGCCGACCACCACGCTCGCATTCCATGGCAGCGATGGAACCGATCTCGCGGGTTACCGCTGGGATCCGCCGGGCGAACCGGTCGCCGCGATCATGATCGTGCACGGAATGGGCGAGCACGCCCAGCGCTACGGCGAATTCGCCCAGACGCTGACAGCGCGGGGATTCCTCGCCTACGCCTACGACCACCGCGGCCACGGCGCATCCGCGGCCGGCGACCTCGGCGACCTCGGGACAAACGGCTGGCCTCGGCTGGTCGCCGAGATCGGCATGGTCGCCGACCAGATCCGCGCCGCGCATCCCGGCCTGCCGCTGGGCCTCGTCGCGCACAGCATGGGATCGTTCGCCGCCCAGCAGTTCCTGCTGGGCGGCAGCGGGTCGGTGGACGCGGTGGCACTGACCGGCACCGCAGCGATCGACCTGCTCGAACCGATGCTCGATCTCGACGCACCGCTGGACCTGGCCATGTTCAACGCGCCGTTCCAGCCCGTGCGCACCGACGCCGATTGGATCAGCCGCGACCACGACCAGGTGAACGCCTACGTCGCCGACCCGTGGTGTGGCTTCGGCATCGACCAGGGCTCGGTACGCGCGATGTTCCTCGGCTCGCGCGCGCTGACCGACTCGGACCAGGTCGCGGCCATCCGCTCCGACCTCCCGATCTATCTCGCCGCCGGCGGCGCGGATCCGGTCAATGCCGGGCTGACCCTGCTCACCCCGCTGGCGGACCGGCTGACCACCGCCGGCGGCAAGGACATCACGGTCCGCGTCTACCCCGGCGCCCGGCACGAGATTCTCAACGAGACCAACCGCGCCGAGGTGACCGCCGATCTCGTGGCTTGGCTGAGCAACCGACTCACCTGGTCGAATGGTCCGACCAGCACAGGCACAGATAGGTGAGGACACCTTCATGACCGACCGATTCCACGACGCCCTGACCACCGGGGTCACCGTCGACATGCCGGAACGATTCTTCGACCGGTTCATGTTCAATCTGCATCCGGACACCGGCACCTCGCCCTCGGTGATCCTCGGAGCGGGCGTCTACCCGTCCAGGAATGTCGTGGACGGTTTCGTCGTCGTCACCACCGGTTCCGAACAGCGCAACCTGCGCTTCTCCACCGAACTGGACGCGACCGACGCGGCGTCGGTGGGCCCGCTCCGATGGGAAACGGTCGAGGACAACAAGCTATGGCGCATCGAGTTGGGCCCGAACCGAACCGGGCTCGAGTTGGAAGTGCACTGGCACGCCCGCGCACCCTACTGGCTGGGGTCGGTGAAAGTGGACAACACCGACGGGAACGACACCTCCTTCGATCATCTGTTCCAGCCCGGCCGTTATGAGGGCGCCCTCACCCTGGACGGAACCACCATCGATGTCGCGGGCTGGTACGGGCTGAGGGATCGTTCCCGAGGGGTTCGCACCATGGCCGGAGGACAGGGCCTGCACATCTGGTTTCAAGCACAGTTCCCGGACCGGACGATCGGATTCCTGCTCGTGGAAGACCGGCACGGCGGGCGAATCCTGTTGGAGGGCAGCGTCATGCACGACAACGGCCGGCTCGACGACATCACCGACGTCCGGCACGACCTGGTTTTCACCTCGGGCAACGACCTCGTTGGCGGGGCGGTTCAGGTCACGACTGCAGGCGGGGCGGTCTATCGCGTCGACGCGGACGCCTCGGCCGGTGGCGGCTATATGGCGGGCGGCGGGTACGGCGGGCATCATGGCAAGGCCCAGGGCGCCGACCACGAGGAGTTCGACATCTATCCGCTCGACGGGACAGTGGGACCGACCACGCTCGACTCGGCCCTGACCGATCGATGCTGCGCATTCACCTGGGACGACCGAAGCGGTTACGGGATCTTCGAGTTCGCCTTGTCTCGATCGTCTGCCTACGCCTACCGCCGAACCCTCGCGTAACAGTACGAAACCGCCATCACGCCTATGCCCGCCTGGCGCCGTCTTGCGGAACTCCTCGTGTTCTGCGCTGAACACGAGGACAGCATCACCATTTCGCCTGCTCTTCTCAGTCGTCAGCCCTTGTTCGAGAGCTGTCCGGTCACGCAATCCTCGGGGAAGCGCGCGGGCGTCAGCGCTCCGGAGGCAATGTCGTCTTGAACGCGGAATTTCTGGATCTTCCCGGAAGGGGTCATCGGCAGCGCTTCGGTGAAATACCACAGTGACGGTGTCTTGTGAGCGGCGATTCGTTCCCGGCACCAGGCTTTCAGGGCCGCGATGTCGAGTGGGGTGTCGGGGTGCCGCAATCGCAGCACGGCGCCGATCTGCTCCCCCCACTTCTCGTCCGGCACGCCGATGACGACCGCCTCGGCGACATCGGGATGTGTGAAGAGCAATTCCTCGATCTCGCGCGGGTAGATGTTGAGACCGCCCCGGATGATCATGTCCTTGAGGCGGCCGGTGATGCGCAGGAATCCCCGCTCGTCCATAGTGCCCAGATCGCCCATGTGCAGCCAGCCCTCGGCGTCGATCGCCGCCGCCGTCTCGTCCGGCATGTCGGAGTAGCCGAGCATGTTCTGGTAACCACGACAGCAGATTTCGCCTTGTTCCCCGATCGCCACGATGTCGCCGGACACCGTATCCACGATCTTGACCTCGAGCTCCGGCAGCGGCTGTCCCACCGTGGTCGCCTGATCGGCGGGGTCGTCGGTGATCCGCGTCTGGCTGATCACCCCGTGCATCTCGCTCTGCCCGAACAAGATGGTGAACCGGCAGTCGAGCTGGTCGATGACGCGCTCGACGAGAGTCTGAGGGACCGCCGCAGCCCCGGACATGATGGTGTGCACGCTCGACAGGTCACGGGATTCGCGGTCGGGATGCTCGAGCAAGGCGATGAGCATGGTGGGGACCATCAACGAGTGTGTGCCCCGGTAGGCTTCGAGCATCTCGAGCACGAGCCCGGCCTCGAAACCGGGCAGCACCACATAGGTTCCATGATGTGCGATGGTGCCCAGCTCGGTGACGGCCCCGCCGCCGATGTGATACATGGGCATGGCGTTGACACAGACCACGGAATCGGCCCGTCCGGCGCGCTCGAAAACGAATGTCGCCTCGTTGATGATCCCCTTGTGATGCAGGAGCGCCCCCTTGGGGAATCCCGTTGTCCCCGAGGTGTATTGAATCTGGACCGGATCGGTGGGCGAGACGAGCGGGAATTCCACGTCCGCGCGGCCGGTGGCCAGAAAGTCCTGCCACCGCCCGGTCGGGACGACCTTTCGAAGATCGGGCAGCGCCGATCGGATCTCGTCCAGGACACCGGTCAGGTCCGCGCCGCGATAGTTCTCCCGATAGAAGAGCCCGGCGGCCCGGGACTGGCGCAGGATGTATTCGAGTTCATGCGCCCGGTAGGCCGGATTGACGCCGACCAGCACCATTCCGGACCACGCGATCGCCTGTTGCAGGATCACCCACTCCGCACTATTGGGGGCCCAGACCGCGATCCGGTCGCCGGGCTCGAAATGTGTCAGCAGCGCTCGGGCCACCATTTCGACATCGGCGAGGAGCTCGCGGTATGTCCATTCCTTCCGGTTGGCCGGATCGAGATCTCCCTCGATGAGGGCAAGGCGGTCGGGAACCGCGGCGGCGGCGTCCCGGAGCAGTTCACCGAGGGTGATGTCCCGAACGCCCGAACCGCGGGAGGCCGGCCAGAAGGATTGGGTGAGGGTCATGGTGCGATCCGCCTTCGCTGCGCGGTGTGCTGTGCGATGAATGCCGTGAATCCGCTCGCCACCTGTGTTCCGGCCCTGATGCGAACGGAGTGTTGTGCCGGTCACATCAAATGTAGTACATATTGCGATTTTATGTCTACGATTCTGTCTAACATTTTTGGTCGAATGGTCCGACCCATGTAAGCCTCTAGCCCGCCGAGATACCGCCGTTCGGGCTCACCACTTGACCGGTGATCCGCCGGGCCTGTGGCCCGCACAGGAACAGGATGAGTTCGGCGACATCCACCGGCTCGGCCACGCCCAACGCCGCCAGGCGTGCTGCCTTCTCGAAGAGTTTGGCGCTGAAGGGTTCCGCCATGACGCGGTCGTACGCGCCGGTATCGGTGATCAGCGACGGCGTCACCGCGTTCACCCGCACACCGTCGCGTTTGGCCTCCATGGCCAGCGTCTTGGAGAACATGACGATCGCCGCCATGGCCGCGCCGATGACGCTCTCCCCCGGCGTCGGGTATTTCGCCGCGTCGGAGGCCACATTGACGATCACCCCGCCACGCTGCGAACGCATATCCGGCAGCACCGCCCGGCACATATTGATCGGTCCGAACGCCTGTTGCATCAGGATGGCCGGGACGTCCTCCGGGGGCGTGTCGTGGAACAGCCGGGGGGTGAACACGGCCGCGGTGCTGTTGACCAGGATGTCAGCACCCCCCAGGGCGGCGCGCAATTCCCCTGTCACACGCCCGGCCTCGGCCGGGTCGTTCACATCCCCGGAGACGAAGCAGGACCACACTCCCGGCGCGAGCGATCGAACGTGCGCCGCCGCCTTCTCTCCGCGCTCGGTATTGCGGCCGACCAGACCGATCCGTTGTGTTCCCGCGCGCACGAATCGACGCGCCACCTCGAGCCCGACACCGCTGGTGCCGCCCACGATGTAGACGGTCGATTCGCCGAGGCCCGGCACCCGGATCTCCCTCGTCTCACTGCTCATCCGATATTCCTCCGTAGTTCGAGTGTCACCGCACGGTTCGCCTCCCGGTGCGCGGCGATCGTTCCGTCACACCGGGCGCAGTCCGGAACTCCGGTCGATGTCGTTGTGGCCAAGTGCTTTTCAGCCGCCGCGTCCTGCGTCGCCGAGGACGCGATCGCGCCGAGGTATTCCTCGCGCGCCAGCAGACTCGCCCCGTAGGCTCCGGCGATCTGTGGCTGATCGAGCAGTTCGACCGGTCGCCCCAGCGCCTTCGAGACGAAATGCACTGCGGCAGTGTTGTTGGCCACCCCACCGGTCATCACCACCGGCGACGCCTTCCCCACCTGCGCTACCAGGCCCAACGTGCGTGCGGCAACCGCCTTGTGAACCGATGCCGCGATATCGGCTTTCCCGCATCCCTGGGCCAGTAGTGAGATGACCTCGGTCTCGGCGAAAGTGGCGCACATGCTGCTGACTTCGAGGTTGTCCGAGCCCGCGAGAGCGAGTTCCCCCACCACGCCGATGTCGACTTCCAGGGCACGGGCGAGCACATCGAAGAAGCGCCCGGTGCCGCTGGCGCAGCGGTCGTTCATGGCGAACCGGTCCACCAGACCGTCATCGTCGACAATGATGGCCTTGCTGTCCTGCCCGCCGATGTCGATCACGAGCCGCACGCCCGGGCGCAGCGCAGCCGCGCCGCGGGCATGGCAAGTGATCTCGGTGAAAGTGCGATCCGCACCCGGAACGAGTTTGCGTCCGTACCCCGTGCTGATCGTCCTGCGAATCTGGGCGGCGGTGACTGCGGCGGCATCGCGCGCACCATCCATCGCCAGGGCGACGGCGGCCCGGCTCACCGCTCCCATCTGCACGACCTTCGCCCCGCACAGTGCGCCGTCGCGGTCCACCACCACCGCTTTGGCCGTGGTCGAGCCGAGATCGACGCCCATGACGAACCAGCTACCTGCGGTCATCGCCTACACCTGCGACTTCACGCGCTGCACGTCGATGGCCTCCAGCATGGCCTCGAGACGGCTGTCGAAAAGTTCGTCGTTGTAGAACGAGGCGTCGGCCACGTCGCCCTCGAAGAAGAACGACTTGACCCCGCGCTTCTGCTCGGCGGTGCGGGCCAGCATCGTCTGCGGATTGGTCATCGCCCGGCAGGTGCGGGTCGAGTGGAACGCGATGCCGTCGATGGCGTATTCGTCCAGGCGGCGTAGCAGCAGCTCTTGCAGATTCCTCAGTCCATGATTGAGCGGACACAGCAGGTAGTGCTGCGCCATGCCGAGCAGCGGATTGTCGACATCGATGAGTTGCGGTTCCTGCCAGAAGGATTCGTGCGTGTAGCGGCCCGCGACGACGGCCACGTCGTACTCCGCGAACTTGCGGGTGAGGAATCCGAGCTTGTTCCAGTTCATGATGCCGTCGAAATACACGCGATAGCGCTCGTTCGGCAACGCGCTGACACCACTCGCGATCCGCTGCTCCAGTTCGGCCTTCACTCCGGCGAAGTAGTCGACGAGCGCCTGGTTACCGGGCAGGAAGTTGATCGGCGCGATACTGGCCACCCAGTCCCAGTAGGTGGCCGGCGTGGGCGCCTGCGTGCACAGCGCCATGCCTTCCAAGCGCAGTTCCGAGGCGCGCTTGATATAGAACATGCTCTCGCTGAGAGCATCCCAGTCGAAGGGCCGCCCGGTCTGATGTTCGAGGAAGCCGATCAACTCACGCAATTGCCCCTCGACGTACTTGCTGACCTCGATCCACTCCTCCCCCCGCATGTACCCGGCGTCGGGTTTGTTGCCCCACAGCATGGGCATCGACACGTTGAACAGCGGAAGCTTGCGATCGAAAACCCGGTAGGTCATGGCATCCCATTGCTGGCCGGTACTGCAGCCGGCATAGCCGTTGACGAAAAAATCCGGGGCCGGCAGCTTGCTGGCGAGCTCCTGCTGGTCGACCAGGCCGACCACGCCGGTCTCGCGCTCCGCAACGGTCTTGTGCGTGAGCACCGCGCAGCCGAGATGCGTTCGCGCATACGAGCAGAGCTCACCGATGTAGCCGTATTCGGCCCCGGCCGCCTGGGCGGGTGCTTCCAGATGCTGGGCGGCCAGGCGAGCGGCGAACGCCTCGCCGTGACACCATTCCAGTCCCGCCGCCTGGAACAGCGGGTTCATTGCCGCGCCGTTGTACCAGACGACATGCTTGCCGCGTTCCTTGGCGGTGAAGATGTTCTCCCAGTACTCGGCCACCATGCGCCCGCCCACACGGGTGCTGGACAGGCGGTTGGACTTGCCCTTGCTCGAATTCTCGATAGCCATATCGAATTCCTTTGTGTCCGAGAATGATTCAGGCGAGGGTAAGCACTCGCCGCCGACGGATCCGCTCCACGAACGTCTCCACCCAGGTGCGCAGCGTTTCGACCGGATTGCCTTCGTGCTCGGTTTCCAGCAGCAGCGACGGTATGCCGCGCGCGTCCAGCGCCTTGCGCAGTTCCGGGTAGTAGAGCATGTGGGGTTCACAGAATTTCGCCATCAGCACCACGACACCGTCGGCGTGGCTCTTGTCGAGCGAGTCGAGCAGGTAGGTATCCCAATCGACGCCGATGGTCACCCGGGTGGGGCACGGGGCATTGCGATTGCGATCGAGGTACCACTGCGCCAGTGCGTCCAGCGGATCGCCTGATTCCGGCACATCGGTGGAGATATATCGGAAGCCGGTGTACAGATCGTCGTCGGCGACGAGTACGCCCGATTCCTCGATCACATCCAGGATCTCCGGGCGCGGGGCGTGGCAGAAATGCCCGGACAGGTGCAGCCGCACCAGATCCGCCGGCGTCTCGGCGGCCACGTCGAGCCCGTCGAGCAGACATACCAGGGCCGCGGTGTGCTCCTCGATGTCCATCACCATGCTCGATTTCACCAGCGTCTGCATCTCACTGGCCGTGATCCGCGCCCGGCCCGACCGGCGCAGGTCGTAGAGCTCGCGCAGCAGCCGCCGGTTCCGATTGAACAGTCGAATACTGGTGGCGACCTCCTCGGCCGTCACCGCGCCGCACACCGCCTCGAGCTCGTTCTCGAGCTCGTCGATCCGGCCCGCCACCCGCGGCTTGGTCCACGCATCGTCCATGGCACTGGTGAATTGGGCGAAGTGCAGGGGCTTGTCCGGTCGCGCCCAGCGAATCACGTCCACCGCGCCGAGCAATTGCACACAGTGGTCGGCGGCGACAAAGGCGTCGAAGACATCGAGCCGACCCAGCGCCACCTGGTCGGCAACGCTCCGCGTGTAGCCGCAGTAGAACTCGGCGAGCAGGTTCCTCCCCTCGGTAATCGGGGTGCCACTGTCCTGGATGACGACCGGCAGCGCCCCGGCCGCGTGCACGAGCTCGGCGGGGAAGTTCATCGGAAAGGACCCGACCACCCGCCTGTCGTGCCTCGCTTTCCACGTCTGCGCGTAGCCCACCGGGTCGTCGGCGGCCTCTCTCAGCGCCGACATCAGGTTCGAATCCAGTTCGCTCACATTCAGCCCCTTGGCTCCAGGGATGGCCATGGCGATCGGCATCGATCTCACAGCCCGTACTCAAATGATACGTAATCTGGTAGAAAGTATCCATATTTGTCAAATAAACACGGAGGTTCGGATGGAACGCGTGCTCGAGGGACTGCGAGTGATCGAGCTTGCCGGGATAGGCCCGTCACCGCATGCCGCGATGCTGCTCGCCGATCTCGGCGCCGACGTGGTGCGGGTCGAGCGCCCCGGCGGGGTTTCGCAGTTACTTCCCGTGGACAAGGACGCCGGTCTGCGCAGCCGGCGCTCGGTGAGCGCGAACCTCAAGAACCCCGCCGACCTGGCCAAGATCCTGCGACTGGTCGACAAGGCCGACATCCTGATCGAGAGCTATCGGCCGGGTGTGGCCGAGCGCCTCGGCATTGGCCCCGAGGTATGCCACGAACGAAATCCGGGACTGGTCTACACCCGGGTCACCGGTTGGGGACAGGACGGCCCGCTGGCCTCCTACGCCGGCCACGACATCAACTACCTGGCACTCAGCGGCGCCCTCAACGCCATCGGGCGCAAAGGGGAACGGCCGCTCGCTCCGCTGAACCTGGTCGCCGACCTGGGCGGCGGGTCGATGCTTGCCGTCCTGGGCATACTCGCCGCCCTGTACTCGCGGAATCGGACCGGCGCGGGACGGGTGATCGACGCCGCCATGGTCGATGGCGTCAGCGCGCTGATGTCCATGTTCTGGACGCTGACCGAGAACAACCTCTGGAACGCCGAGCGCGGAACCAACGTCATCGACGGAGCCGCACCCTTCTACGACACCTACGAATGCGCCGACGCCCGCTATATCGCGGTCGGCGCCATCGAGCCGGCCTTCTACACGCAACTGCTCAGAGGTCTCGGTCTCGACCCCGCCGAACTGCCCGACCAGTACGACCACACCACCTGGCCCACCCTCGGCAAGCAGTTCGCGGAGATCTTCCGAACCCGCGACCGCGACGCCTGGGTACAGGCGTTCGCCCGGCTCGACGCCTGTGTGACACCGGTCCTCGCCCTCACCGAAGTCCCGGAACACCCCCATATCGCCGCTCGCGGCACCATCGTCGACGCATTCGGACAGCGCCAACCCGCCGCAGCGCCGCGCTTCACTGACACACCACCCGCGAATTACACAGCGCCCCGCACACCAGGAGCCGATACCGACGCCGTGTTCCGAGACTGGGGCGTCGGCGACGATCACTGAATCCGGTGCCGGGGATTGGCAACTCACCGGTCGAATGCGCCACGATTACGGTATGCCCGAGCCCGACCCGACAGCCGCCCCCAACAAGGATGCGTCAACCGGCAGTGCACCGTCGGTTCTCATCACAGTGCTCGGCGAACTGGTCGAGCCCTACCGGCAGCCGGTCCGGACAACGGCGTTACTTTATGTTCTGCAGGGGTTGGGCATCGGATCGCACGCCGGGCGGCAGGCGATCGCTCGCGCGGGTTCGGCGGGACTGATCTCCGGGGAGCGCGAGGGACGCGAGACCCTGTGGCGCCTCACCGACAAGGCGCACCGACTGTTCGCCGAAGGCGATATGCGAGTGTTCTCCACCGATACCACGCAGTGGAACGGCCAGTGGTTGATCGTGAACGTTCCGATCCCGGAGTCGCACCGCTCGACCCGCAAGAAGCTGTATGCGGCACTGCGTTGGGCCGGCTTCGGCAATCCCGCACCCGGTTTGTGGGTCACACCGCACATCGGCCGTGCGGCCGAGGCCGACAAGGCGATCGAGTCTCTCGGCTTGACCTCCACCACGGTCTCGTTCATCGGAACGACTGCTGCGGCAGGAATTTCCGAGGAAGAGCTCGTCCGCCGTGCATGGGACCTCGACGCAGCCGAGAATGCCTACGCCGAACTTCTCGAACGATTCGACAACCATTCGTTCGAGCCGGGCGACGAGTTGCTGTTCGCGCACCTGGAACTCGCCGACGGGCTGCGACACATGACCTACGTGGACCCACGGCTGCCCGAGGTCCTGCTCCCCGACTGGCCCGGACAACGCGCGGCGAAACGTCTGCAGGACCTGCGCGCCGAATGGACACCCGCGGCACACGCGCACTGGCGCCACATCGCCGGCATCGCGTAACCGATCCGAATCCACCGCCCCACCGTCATCGCCGGACTTATAGTCGAAACATCCTCGACGACAACATCATTCAGATATCGCGACTTCGTCGACAGCCGCACCGGACTCCGATGACACTCAGCTGTCGGGGTGGCTCTGGACAGTCCACTCCGCGGTGATGTCGGCTCGGGCCGGGTAGCCGATCCCCTGCTGTGTCCACTGCGCGCGATACTCGCCGGGGGTTACGCCCACCAGTTGTCTGAAAGCTCGATAGAGCTGCCGTTCGGTGCTGAACCCGGACGCGGCCGCAATCGAGGCGACCGGATGGCCGGTGGAACGCAACAGATGACCGGCGTGGTTGACGCGCATCCTCCGCAGGGTGCCCGCGACACCGCCGGGGGACTCGTCGAACAAGCGATACAGGGTGCTGCGGGAAACCGCGCACCCGAACGCGATCTGTTCGACGGTGAGTGCGGGATCGGTGCGCCGGCTATGCATGTAGTCCAGTACCTGCTTCCTCGCCAGAATCTGGGCAGGCCGACCATCCGGCACCCGGCCCGCCGCGAGCAGCACCGCCGACGCCAGCAAATCGATACCGTGACCGGCCAGCACACTCACCCCCGCCGCATCGGCGCGTTCGAGACCCATCAAGTCCCGGAAGAATCGACTGACCAGCCCGACCGCGCCTGCGGCGGGCATCGCCACACCGGTGGGGATCTGGTGGGCATGCAGTCCCGTCAACTCCTGGATCCGTTTCATCGGCACCTGAATGTCTACTTGTTCCCACGGCGCGTCGAAATACGCGGCCCACGGCCGCGAACAATCCAGCAGGCACATCTGCCCGGCAACCGGGGCGCTGCTGCTCTCGCCTTGTTCGAACCACCGTTGCCCGGTGACGCTGATCGTGGCGATGAGATGCGGCGACTCCGACGCCGCGATGAGCCGCGGGGAGCGGCGAACACGCTGCGCGGTCCCGCGAGTCGTGGTCAACTCCAACTCGCCGAACGCCAGATAGTCGATGCTCCCATGGAATTCCGCAGACTGCCCCTTGGTCCGCACCGGCGTGACGCACAAGGGGACATAGAGTTCGCTTGCCGCGGACTCCCACTGCTCGAACGCCTGAGCTGCGGACACCTGCGCTGAGCTCCGGACATCGATGATCTTCCGCCTGACCAGATCTTCCACGTCGCCAAGTATGGCCCGAGACCCGCGGCGAGACGATCTCCGCTGCTGCGAGTAGGCAAGCGGTTGCAGCGACCGCAGGACCACATGGCCGGCGCCGCGCTCCTGGCAACCGGTTCACTCGGCCATGCATCGCTGCCGATACGCGAGGGTCTGTCAGGGCGAAGACGCCACTGAGCATTTCGCTCGGGCACAGGCCGCGCGCAGCGGATTCAGGGTCGGGCCAGAGCGCGGAACCCGGGCGACATCGGAATGTGCGGCAGCCCCGGTCGCAAGACGACACCGGCATCGGTGGTGTCGACGTTGGCCTGCGGATAGACCACCAGAACCTGCTTGAGCCCAGCGGTGAAATCGCGGCGGAACTGGTGGCGACGGCGACGGTCGGCGGTGTCGGCGGCCGAACCGAACTGAACCATCAGCGATTCCCACGGCACGGTGGTCTCGCGTTTCACCGAGAACATGCGGTAGGTCAGCCAGGCGTAGATGTCCAGCCGCAATGCCGAACCGCCCAGGGCCTTGATGGCGTTCATGTCCAGCGGGACCGGGTGGGCCGTGACCTCGCGGAAGAACTCGTCGCTCAGCCGTACCGTCGAGGAGAACAGCGATGGCTGTTCTTCTTCGTCACTGCCGCACCAGATGTTATAGGCGCTGGCCACATAGAGTTTCGCACCGATGCGGCGGTTCGCGTCGCCCTTGTACTCGATGGTCAAGGTGGCGTTGAACAGTCGATGCGACTGTGTCCGCATCCGCGTCAGCGATCCGTTCTTGCCGCCTGTCGCGGTCAACCCCATCGAGCCCATGAAGTCGGTGAGACTGTCGCCCAGCACGATCTCCTGCGAACCGGTGCGCACGGCCTCGGTCGACAGGAAGGTCAGGATGAGGCGCGGCATCGTCCCGTAGGGGTAACCGATGGATTGTGGTTTGTTGTTCTCGTCGGTGGTCATGCCCGGCTGGACCGTCAGAGATAGGTCACCGTTGCGGCGGCCCCAGGCCGGTACGTCCCCAGGATCCCGATACGGCAGCGACGTCTGGGTGAACACACGAGCCAGGTATCCGACCTCCTGCTCGCCATCCCATACCTCGGCGGCAGCGCGCACGATGTCCAACGGAGTGCGTTTGGGTCGTGGCATGCGCCCTAGCATGGCATGATCACGGCGAATTTCCAGTTCCCGCCTGCCCCGTGTCCGGCTCCGGGGGCCCGTCGCGGTATGCGATCATTGCCTCCCGAGCGCGCATAACTCGCGGACATGCCCAGGTATCCGGCGCGTGACGGCCGACGGTAGTGCGCATATCTTGCGGACGTTGACCCGGTCGAGTCCCGTCAAGACCCCTCGTCCACCCCCTGAGGCACGCATATCCTGCGGACATCGAGCCATCGACCTGGGTCCTCACGCATAACTCGCGGACCGCGACCACGTGTTCGCGCCGACTTCCCGGGGATCCGCGCATATCTGGCGGACATCCGGCCGCCTCAGCGCCGACTCCGAGCGACCGCGCGCCAGCCGGAGACCGCGCATGCCTTGCGGACACGGCCCGCATAACTCGCGGACACCTACGCATACCTTGCGGACGGGGCGCGCATAACTCGCGGACCAGCCGCGCATGCCTTGCGGACACGAGCACGCATAACTCGCGGACCGCGATCCCTCTCCCGCGCATATCTCGCGGACCCGGTCGCCTGTCCGCGCATATCTCGCGGACAGTGGATAACTGCCGTCCGCGAGATATGCGCGGCGGCGACGGTGCCTCCGTCCGCACACCGCAACGTGCCGAGCAGGTACACGGGCATATTTCTCGCGCCGGCGTCCGCGAGTTATGCGCAGGAAACACCGAGTTCGCACGCATAATATGCGGACGTCCGAACGGCACAGTTATCCACGCATATTGTGCGGACGTAATGCACAGAGACTGTGGATAACCGGCCGCATCGACGGCTCGTCCACGCATATCTTGCGGACAGATGGTTCACTGTTCGCCCAGGATGGCGCGCATAACTTGCGGACGGGGTGCGCATAACTTGCGGACACCGGCGCTTCATTTCCGCAGGTGACACACAGAAAATCGCGTCCCCATGTAGTTATTCCCTTAGAAGAGATTCCTGTAGTAGGCTGGCCGCGGCTGTGAACAGAGACCTCGCGCAGTCATTCAATGATCCGGGCATGTGCGCCCAGTGCTTCCAGTGATCTCGCCTGCTCTCGCTGCGCCCGAGGATGCCTTGCGCATCGTCTCGGTGTGTTGCGTAGTCGGCAAGTGAAACCCTGTGCCGCATCCGTGCATTCGCGCGCGCCGGACTGCATCGGCTGAGCGCGTCCCGTCGCCGTCGCGGCACTTGCGTCGAACCTCTTCGCTCCCAGCGATCTTCGGCAGCGCTTTCCCTCTTCCGGCAGTGCGCCTTCCGAATTCGGGCATCGCGCCTCTCACCAGCGTGAATGAAAATCAGGTCCCGAATCGTGGATTCTTGGGGACAAAAACACCGGCGTGTCGTGGCGTGTCAACTCGACGGAGGGGGTCGTCTTGGTGAAAGATCTCCGTTGTTGTCCCCACAAATACGGGGGAACCGGGCAAGGAGGAGCAGATGGCTGAGGGCCAGAAGACCCCGGGCAGAAAGGCTGTCGGCCGCAAGAGCCTGGGGCCACGGAACGAGACGAAACTCCGCTACCCGAAAGAGCTCGACCTGCAGGATCTGGCCAAGGCGAGGGGATACTCGAACGTCAACCAGTTCGTTTCCGACGTCCTGTGCCTTTTGGCCGGCCGTCCCGACCTGGCAACAACCAAGGCGTACCAGGGGACATTGAATTTGAAGGAGCTCGCCCAGGCATCATGAGCCAGCCATAACACCAACTGCATAAAGATGGCCTAGAAGACCGAAAAGCCCTGGCCACCAGGGCCAGAGCTTCACGGTTGGGTCGAAGACCAGGGTTGCCGCCCCGTTCGACCTCCGCCCAGATACGGCCAACCTTCACCCTCTACAGAGTCAGGACCTCCGAGGGTGAAGCTTCGAAACGAGAGGACCGTCTATGGACACGTTCGAGGATACCGCATGTCCTCCCCCCGCACGTACCTCAACGTGTGAGTATTGCTATGCCGCATCGCGGCGTGCCCGCGAAACTCGGCGCGGAAAACGGCGCAGGCCGGATGGGACGGCTGCCTGTGCACGTCGGCGGCCACTCACCTTTTCGCCCGCACCGCCGGCCCTGTCGAGCCACGCCGCTGGTCGATCGGCCCGATTTTTCACCAACGAGTGAAAAATTCTGCGCCACAGCATGATTCGCGCCATCACGGTTTCGATATGCAGTCAATGCCCCGACATCCGCGGCCGGTTGGCCACTTCGGGGTACTGCACGCAGTGCGCTGACGATGGTCGGCACTCCCGAACGACCGCATCATCGGCCCGGTGTCGTAGCCACTTGTGTCTCGTGCCTTGCTGATTCGGCGCGGCATGCCTGTCGCGCCTCAGGTCTTTCCCATCCAGCGTCGCTTCGTGCTGCGCAGACCACCTCAAGGAGGTACCTACCCTCGCACCGATGAGACCTCGTCCATGACAACTGCATACGGGCATCGAGTCATTCGCTCGAAGAACAGACCCCTCCCCTGACGGGGAGGGCTGGTTGGTTCGAAAGGACGGCCGGAGGTGCTGCAACACCTGGGCCGAAGCGAAGCGGAACGAGCTGCAATTCGTATCCGCCGATGCCACCGACTACGTACGGAGGCAGCTTGCAAGGCTTCTCCGAGGGTAGCGCACGCTCTCATGACACTTCCACCTTTGCCGCGCACAACACGCCGATGGCGTTCGTCACGCGGACTGAAATCCCGGGCGGCGCCCGTGCGCATCGAAACGCCGCCCACGCCACATCGTCGTCACCCCACGTCCAGGGCGCGGCCCTGGAAGCGCTCGATGCCGAATTATTCGGTGCGCCTTGGGTCCTCATCGCCGAGGACAACACCTCCCCGGCGCGTGCCCGCAATCTCGCCGGCGCGCGCGCAGCCCTCGCTGAAGGCACAGCGCGATCGATCGCGGGCCGACTGCGTACGGGGGCGTTGGTCGCCGACATCGACCCCGCACAAGGCCACCCGATAGTCGGCGATGCCTGCGCCGAGGCGCTCGTCGCCTGGTGCCTCGACCATGATCTGCCCTATCTGGTCCGTGAATCCGGACGTCCGGGCGGTCGCCATGTCATCACGGTGGCGCGCGCGCCCCGTCACGTCAGGCAATGGCACGCGCTGTGTACACGGTTGTCGCGCCAATACAAGACCGAGGTCGATGATCGCACCGGGAAAACGCTGCGCTTGCTCAGCGCACCTCATCGACGCGGACTGCACTGCCCCGTCATCACCTGCACACTGACACCCGCCGACTTCGCCGAACACCGGAGTCCACATCGGTCCCGGCGACGCTTCCAACAGGGACCGCGGGTGCGGAGCACAGCGACGACCGGACGCGACACGTCACGTTCGGCGCGGGAGTTCGGCAGGGTGTGCGCTATGGCGCGCGCCGGATACACCGCGACCCAGGCATGGCGGACCATCGCGGTACCGGGGTCGAAAGCCATTGCGCGCGGACGTCGCTGGTGGCAGCGCTACCAGTGGCTGCATGCTGTCACCACGGTCGCGGCCGAGCGCGGTATCCCAGAAAACGAAGCGTGGAGGTCGGCGCGGCAAGCCTGCCCTCCGGAGTACGCGCACATCCGCCACGGCTGGTGGCGAGGGCTGTGGCGACGGGCGTGCGCCGAAGCCGCCACCGCCCGTCCACGACGAAAACGCCTCGGCGACACCAGCGTCGGGCATCACGAGGATCACGCTGCAGACATCGCCGAATTGCGTGCGGAATTGACTGCGGCGGCCGCCGCGGTGCTGCCGACGGTTGGTGTCCGGCCACAACGCCTCGCCAGTGCCACAACCACCCTGTTCCATCTGGCGGCGGTGCTGGTCACCCGCAACGGGTCGATCAGTGTGCGGGATCTCGCCGAGCGAACACGCCTGGATCCCAAGACCGTTCGCGCCGCACTGGCGCTGTGCGTGCGCACCGGGCTGGTGGTCACCGCTCGACGGTATGCCGGAGGAGCGAGCGATTCCCATTCGTACGGGGTGGGCCCGCTGGTGCGGGCACGGCGGTGGGGGCCGGGAACTTCCCCCACTAGCTGTAGCACCCCCCGTTACGGCCGCGCCCACCTCCCTCGCCTCCGCGCCCAACACCTCCGCGAACGGCTCCACTGGCGCACCCGCTGTGACGCGCTCGCCCTCCTGGAGCCTGGTGAGCGGCTGGCTACCAGCGCCGGCCGCGTCGCGAGAGTTCTTCGCTCCCTGTATCACCAGCGGCGCTGGGTGGGTGCGCTCGACGCCGTGCAGCTCGAGCACCGGCGTGCGGTCCGTCGCCGGCTGTTGCGCCGGATCGGCAGTGTGCGGCGGTCGGCTTGGCTGGACTGGCTGGCGCAGCGGAATCGGCTGGTCGATGCCGTTGATCGGCTCTACGCGGATAGCTGCCGGGGTGACGACCTGCGTGTCATCGGTGACGCGGCCGATATAGTGCACCGGGGACTACGGGATCGCCGTTGGTGTTCGGAGCCTCACGACGAGACCACCATTGCCGCGTAAGCGGTTGCCCACCACCGCGCGGGTGCGCGAGCCATGAAGTGGTAGTGCTTCGGGGCGTGTGCCGGGCCTCCCCCACGGTCCCTCGTGCGGAGGCCCGGCCGTGGGCCTGAAGCCGGATCAGACGACGGCTTCGGTGTCCTCGGAATCACCGATGTCATCGTCTTCGCCACTGAGACCGGCGATCTCCTCGGCCAGATAGAACTTCAGTGCCTGATCCACGAGCGCGCTGCGACTTCCTGCATGCCATTCCTCGGCAAGCAGGTCGAGAGACTCCACGTCGGTGGCGATGATCCCCGCCAGGGGGATCTTGACCGGCGGTTCGGCGTGTCGTCGTCGGCGTGGCCGGGAGTTATCGACCCGCTGGAACAGCCGGCCCTTCGGTTTGACACTGACCTCACGCGAGAAGTGATCGCGGAGTTCGGTTTCGAACTGCTCGATCGCGTCGAGCACCACCTCACCGTAGCTGCGTCCACGGCCACGGTGCTGTTTCTCGCTGTGTGTCACCTGTCGAAGCGCCTCGGCGACAACGGATGCGACATGCGCTTCCGGCGTCGACTGGGTTGCCCGTGCACGAGCCGGAGTCTGGCGCGGCCGCCTGGCGACGGGTTCAACGGTTGTTGCCGACTTGGCCGAGGACTTCCGAGGCGGCTTGGCGGCCGGAGCGACCGGCCGCGGTGTTTCGACCGTCTGCACGCTATCCGAAACCACCGGCATGGGCGGCGGCGCGGCGGGCGCGGGAGGAGGCGGGGGGAGCAGATCGTCGATGTCATCGAGATCGTCGGCCCTGAAGGCGCCTTTCCTGCTCACTTACACAACCTCCTTAGCGCGTTCGCCGGCAGCGAGGCGAACCAGAATCTCTTTCGTCAGCGCCTGATAGTCGGATGCCAGCGGCTCGGGATCCCGTGACCAGCGCTTGGCGGGCGCATCACCAGGTTCGGCGGTATCACCGGCTTTGGCCGGCGTGAAATCAATGAGCTCCTGCGGAGTGAGATGGAACGCGCGGGCATCCAGAGCCGTCGCCTTGTCCTGCCGGACGAAGTTCCTGAACGGCGCGATCCCGGTGCCCTCCAGCAGGTCCATGATCTTGCCGAGGGTGTCCTCGTTCCGGCGGACAGCTCGAGGATTGCAGTCGAACAGGATCATGCCCATCAATTCGACCAGGGCGCCGTTCTTCCGGGCCCACAGGTAGCGGCGGGCCAGAAGTTCGGCGCCGTCGATGCTGCCGTCGTCCTCCTTGGTCGGAACGACCAGCCAGCTGACCACCTGCAGCAGCAGATCCAGGACGCCACGGTCACCCGGGCCCGAGTCGATCAGCACCAAGTCGTATCGTCCGGTGTCGACGAGCGCCTCCAAGGCGTTGAGCAGATTCTGTCGCGGATCGATCCCGTGCTGCTCGGCATTGGAGACCACGGTTCCGGCCATGGCCAGAAGCTTTCCGCCGCAGACGACATCGAGTCCCGGCCGGACATCGAGCGTCGGTGCGAGAGCGGATCCGTACTGCAGAGTCATCGCCAGGGAGCGGCCCTCGTCGGAGTCCTTCACTCCGAGATCCCGCATCGTGCAGTTGCCCTGTTGATCGGCATCGACGACAAGCACCCGCTTGCCTCGCTTCGCGACCGCCACCGCGATGGCGGCGACGATGGACGACTTACCCACTCCCCCCTTCTGATTGGCCACCAGGATGGTTCGCCTCACGGCGTGGGGAACGGGCAGCAAACGCGTACTTGTCACGCCCGTGACAGTACCCTGGCGATCACCGTGGGGACAACGACCGGAACGGTGTGTGTCGCGGTATGCGTAGGCGTCCGCCCACCAGTCTGGTCCAGCGCCAATTACTCTCCAGTTCAACCGATCTGCTGATCAGCAGTAGGGACAGCCGCTCGATGGGCCGACCTCCCGCGCCGTGCGAATGCACGGCATAGGGTCAATGTATCGACGGTTCGACGGGCGTGGTGAGCGTTCGTCACGGAGGTATGTCGAAAGACGTTTGCATGTGTCGTTGGGGCAGTTGTCGAAACGACCTGTGGCACAGCGGAATGCAGGGTCCACCCACGCGCAGAAACACGTATCGTCTTGGAACCCTTCAATCCTGTACCAGAACGGGGCATAAAAACACTCGGAGTAACGATCCGAACTCTGGTGATGGTGATGGTCCTCGACAGGGATGCTTCACTCGCCGATCGGAATACTTCTGAAAGTGTTGTATCAACGAACATCCCAGCGTCATTCGAGCGGATAGTGAACGCGGGGTGTCGAACGGTATGCCACATCACCGTCTGCCCGGTAGAAAGACGCACCGTGCCGACGATGGATCCAACGACCGGTGAGGATGCCGACACACCTGTATGGCGAACTGCCCGAGTTGAAGACCGTCCAACAGCCATTGAACAGACGGAACATGTGGTGATACGCGAGGCGGGATAGACGTCAAGATGGAAGACCGGACATTCGGCCGGATAGGCCGCTGATGATGTGGACCTTTCGATGCTCGTTCGCGGTGTGATGTAAGAGTCCATATTTGACCCAATACCACCGGCGAGTCGAGCGCCCGTGCACATGGTCGATCGCCTGGTTGTTGCACATGCCGAATACTCGACGATTGCAACAGGCTTGCGAGATGCAGCAGGTTCCGTCCTGCCATGTACGGACCTAAGTGTCATAAACGGATCCAGGCAGACTGCAGCCATTAGGACCGCTGTCGAGATCTCCGAGATCGTCCTGTCAATGCTAGTTCCTCGTGGGTCCCTACAGGGGTCTTCAAGGGTTAGCAGAATGGCAATCTTGATTGCGATCTCAGCGGGTTTCGATGAGGTGAAGTCATGGATCAGCGCAAAGGGTGTTGCGAGGGGCTTTTGCAGGCGATGAGAAACGGCAATCAGTGGTGTCTCTCCCTTGGCGGAAGCTGCTGCAATGAAAGATGCATTACCAGCAACAACTTGGCAGGGCGCCGCTAACGTCGTATCTAACGTCGTATGGTTCGTCTTACGTTGGGTCGTACGTACGACGCTATCTGATGCACACTCTGCTGCGGCTTCTACGGCATGGTTGATGCCATAGGCAGTAACTCGCAGCTCAGGATGCATATTGGACCCTGCCTGGACAGACGATATGAGCGCGTTCGGTTGGCTCGGTTCAGGCTTGGAGACGGGGAGGGAGCGGCTTGGAAATCCCGCGTTGTCGATCGGCTCGAACCCCATATAGCCTCCTCTCCGATGCTCCTGTATGCCTCTGTCCGGCGCTCCCCGGAAGTTTAACCGGAGAGAAGGCATAGATCTCTTCCTCGGCGCATCACGCGCCGCTGGAATCACGATTCGTGTCACCCGGATCCAGTCTCGCCGTCCATCTCTGTGTGCCAATGAACGGCGCCGGCCATCGATATCATCGGTGGTGGGGGATCGACGGATCGCATGCACGGATATGCGGCAATCGATGCTGTCGTGACAATTGGCTTACCTTCGTCCAAAGCGTGATCCGAGGGCCACTTCTCGGATGTGCCCGCAGCGGGGGAGCATGTCAGAACAGGCGCGTTCGCGTGAGCCTTTGCGTCGACGCAATTCGAAAGCCGCACAACCACCGTGGCAGGACATTGCCGCGTCGTGTCCTCATCGCCGTCAACGTGCGTGTACCACTCGGACCGAGTGAGCCTGCGTGCGTCTTCAGCTGCAGTGCATCAGGTGAGTGTGCGACGGACGCGAGCACAACTTGGCCGTGATTGCCGGGGTCGAGTACCAGCCGCATGTCGGTGCGCGCGCCATCGGTGTCGATCCGCGGAAAGCGGCAGGGCGGATTGACACTCCGACTGCGGGTTCGTCTGATGAGCTGCGCGGAGGTCCGTTCGGCTCAGCCTCGGCCGAGACTTCCCCGGGAACGCGTAGAAGTCCGATGACAGCGCTTCGCGACGTTGCCGAACTCATTGCCTTCTGAACGCGATCACATGTACGTGGAGGCCACGAGGAACTCGCGCTTGTGCCGACAGGCCACAACCCGGTGCGCCGATTGAATCCGCACGTGGGGATTCGGTCCGCGTCCCGTGTACCGATGCCGCGTTGGGGTGACCCTGGAAAAGGGACCAGCGATGTAGATGTCGGGATGGGCGGGACTGCGGCGCGAGTCCCGCGCTGAATCTCATTGTCATGCATGATCGTCTCCCGGCTGTTGGTGGGAGTGGGCTCGTCGATCCGCAGATGATCTCGACCATCACCGAGGGGTTCCGGCGGGTCGATCTGGTCCCGGTCCGATCATGCCGGGATGACAGCGCACAAGTCTGTCGGAGTCCTTCTCCCGCCGTTGGTTTCACAGGCCTGGCTGTGCAGTCGTCGACCGCCCGCGCAAATCTGCGGCCGTTTAGAGCCTTGCCCCGGTGCTGCTCCAGGTGCGCTCCCGAGCGGTCCGATTCCACGGTCGGCGCCGCCGGCGGGTGGGTTTGCTGGATGGATGCTGAATTCTGGCAGGGAACGGTACTTTTCTCATCAAATGCCCCTTTCGCCAGGCCTCTGAAATCAAAAGAGCCCTCCAGATTGCCCGCTGAGCGATCGGGGACCCATTCTGGGGGCGATGTGCATATTTGCCAAGAAAGTCGCTCTACGGCCAATTTGGCCGCCTTGGTGCTCTGGCCTGGGGATATTCATGGGGGTCCGCTGGAGGAGGGGGTCCGGTCGTCCGATCGCGGCGACCCTGAGCCTGCAGTCGCGGGACCTAGGGGGTCTGCTGCGTTCGGACACGGGATCTCGAACGAGATTCGGGGAGCCCCGTGGCAACTCGCGTCCCGCTGGCCTTATGGCCACGTCAGCGGGCATGCTGAGGGTGATGGAACTTGTGGGAGTGGATGTCTGCGCTTCGCGGACGGCCTTGCGTTTTCCGGCCGTGGTGAAGCTCCATCGCAGTCGCTTGATCAGCTTTTGTTCCAACGCCCGATAAATGAGTTATCGTGCATCGAAGACTAATCACTGCAGTTCAACGGATGAATCGAACCGGCGCTGTGGGTGTGGACCAGCACCGCGCGACTGCTGACCAGCAGAGGAGGGGGAGGGCAAGCGATGGCGACGGACCCTCGAGTCGTGGAGCCGGCTCTCTCGAATACCCGGAGAAGTTACGACTCGTCGTGGCGGCGGTTCGAAAACTGGTGTGTGGCAGGCGGGCACGTCGCGCTCCCCGCCTCACCGCATACCCTCGCTCGATACTTCACGGTCGCGGCGCGGGAACGTGACGGCGCAGGTTATCGGTACAAGAGCTCCACATTCGGTGTGTGGCTGGCCGCGATCGGAGCGCGGCACGCGGGTGCGGGTCTTCTGCACCCGGGCAAAGATGTGCTGGTCGTCGAAACCTTGCGGGGTATCCGCAATCTCCGTGCCGCCGAAGGGGAGACGGTTCGCGCCGCCGCTCCGTTGCGCACCGATGACCTGCAGACTGTGGTGACGAGCATCGCCGGACAGGCACGCGGCTGGGTGGCGCAGGTGGCCGCCAGACGCGATATCGCGCTGTTGGTCGTCGGATTCAGCGGCGCGCTGCGCCGCAGCGAACTCGCCGCCCTGGAGGTGCGCGATATCGCTCGCGCCGACGACCGCGAGGGGGAATGGCTCGCCGTGCGCCTGCGCGGGACCGGGACCGGGGATGCCGACGAATTCGTGTATCTACCGAAAGGCCGCACCTCGGGCCGCTGGTGTCCCTGCTGTGCCTTTCTGCGGTGGCTGGCGGTCATCGCAGCGTACGACAGCGCCGTTGAGATGAAGGCGGTGCGACCACCTGAGCGTGACGGAGAAGCCGTGGATCGGGATGCGGTGGCGCGCGCCGCCGCCGATGACGGCGCGTTGGCCGTGACCAGGCTCGTTCGCGTCGACGACGGTGACCTCGACGAGCATGTGTGCGCCCGCCCGTGGCCGCGGGTTCCGCAGGCGGACGTGCCGCTGTTCCGGTCGCTGCGCAATGGCACGCCACGCGAAAAACAGGCTCTGACAGGCGGTTCCATCACACGGATGCTGCACCGGCGAGCGGCGCGAGCGGGACTGGACCCGGCCACGGTGGAGCTGTTCAGTGCGCATGCGCTACGTGCCGGCGCGGCGACCGAGGCACTGCAGCGCGGCGCGAGCCTCGACCAGGTGATGAACCTGACCCGCCACAGATCAGCTGCCAGCGTACGGCGTTACGACCGTGATCCGCGGCCCGGGAACCATGCCGCCGAGCAGCTGGGCCTGTGAAACGGTGACCGAGAGCGAACAGGCATCGCTGCCGGACGACCGCTGTCCGCCGCCGGGTCTGGCGTCGCGCTATCACCGCGCATGGACGCTGTTCGCCCGCTGGTGTGCCGCCGCGGACCTGCGCGCACTGCCCGCGACACCACTGACCGTGGCCGCGTTCCTCGATGACCACCCCGGCAGCCTCGCCACCCACCGCACGCGGCTGACCGCGATCAATCAGGCCCATATCGTCGCGGGGTGGTCCGCGCCCGGTCGTTCCGCGTCGTTGCGGGACGCGCTCAGCGAGCACCGGGCCCGGCGTCGGGAGCGGATCGCACGACGAGTGGAAACCGTTGTGCCGCAACTTCCTGCGTGGGGCTGGACCCGCGGCCTGTTCGGCCGCCGCAACGCGGCGCTGCTGGTGCTGGCCGCCGCTGGGTTGACCTACTCGCAGATCGCCGTCCTCACCCAACGGGATCTGCATCTCGGCGGTGATCAGGCGATCATCGGAGACCGGCTCGCCGTCCTCGTCGCGACCGGTGACTCCGAATCCTGCCCGATCGAGGTGCTGTGCCGGTGGACCGATGTGCTGCGCCTGGCGCCGCATCCCGCAGGCCGCGGATTGCTCGAGCACCACCTCGGCGGGCGCAGCCTTCCCGCCGACGGACTCGATCCTGCCCATGCCGACCTGCCGCTGTTCACCAGTTTCGACTCACGCGGCTATACCCCGATGCACGACAACATGATTCAGTGGCTGCAACCGTTGTCTGCCACCGCGATCGCGACCATCGTCGCCGCCCACCTGCAGGGGCCGCTCCCGGTGTATCGCAGCCGCGACGCGGTACCGATCGCGCCCCGGGAACGCGTGAACACGCCCCCGGTCCCCGAACCGATCGAGCTCGAGGACACCTACGCCGCCGGCATCGCCGCGCGGCACCGAGATCATCAGCGCCTCAACGAGGTCGACGCATTGTGGGACGACTTCGACGATCAGGTCGACGAAGTCTCGCGGATGCTCGAGCGCGCCCTCGCCGTCGCGAACGGAAGCCTGCCCGATTCCGCGAAATGACCGGGGAACCTCGGAGTCGGTGGCTGCTGGCGGCATCGGCGCGGAACTGGCCGTCGTAAGCCGTGGCGGGTCTGCACTTCCGCTGTCGGTCACCGCCCGGCCCATTCAGCCCGATGAGCCGTTCCACGAGGCTTGGTGTCCGCGCGCTGAGCGGCCCACCTGTCAGTACAGAGCGGTTTCACCGTCCGACAACGTGTTCCGGAACTCGGGGGAGGTCATGGACCGTGGTACTGACAACCTTCGAGACACCACGCCAACCGCAGGGCAGCACGCAGCTCGCCTGCGCGAGGACTTCGATGCGACCGTCGGCGAAGGTGCGTATCACCTCCGAGGCCTGTGCTGGGTAGCCGCACCGATCACAGGTGTGAAAGTAGTCGAGGACATCGCGCACCATGACGAAGACCGCTTGCGCAGTGTCTTTCGTCCACGCTGTGCAGGCCGATGCAATCCCGTCATAGTCCGTTATCGGTAATTGCATTATTCAGGTGAGATTTGGCTGTTGTCCAGCTGTTCCACTCTTCGCCGAACTCGGTCCCGCCGAGGGTGTCGAAACCGCCTCAGAAAATGGTCCTGAACACGGCTTTGCATGTACTGTGACCTGCTTCATACCCCTTTGGGGATATGAAGATACCTCTTCTGGGATCTCACCGCAGCGAGTCCGCGGTGATTTCATGGATCCGTCAAAGACATCAACCGTTAACCCTGTCGGGATGGAGTCAATCGAAATGGGTTTCTTCAAGAACGCGGACGAGCTCGATACCTATATCGGCGCCGTTTTCCGCGACGCCGGCGAGCATCCCGAATCGGGTCCGAAACTGCGGGCCGCGAACATCGTCATGCGCGTGGTCTACACCGATCCCGATTGTGAGGTCACGATCGCTTTCCGCGATGACTACCAGGTGGTTACCGGGCCGACCGATATCAAGCCCGACATCACCCTGATGATGCGTGCCGACACCGCCGATCAGTTCTGGCGCGGCGACTACAACCTGGCCGTCGGTTTGGCGAAGGGGCAGGTCAAGGCCAAGGGGCCGGTCAACAAGATCCTGCGGCTGGTGCCGCTCACCAAGCCGCTTTTTCCGATGTACCGGGAAAAGGTCGCGGCCAAGGATGCCGAGGTCGCGTGACAATGGCGGAAACCATGAAGGCGGCGGTGCTCAAGGCGCCGCACCACGTCGAGGTCGAGGAAGTGCCGATCCCGGTCATCAGCGCGCCCACCGACATCCTGTTACGAGTCGAACGAACTGCTATCTGTGGCACGGACCTGCACCCGTATGAGGGTCGGCTGGAGCTCGAGTCCGACATCATCCTCGGGCACGAGTTTCTCGGCACGATCGAGGCGGTCGGAGCGGCGGTGACGCATTTCGCTGAAGGCGACCGCGCGGTTGCTTCGTGCGTGGTCAACTGCGGCTCCTGTTACCAGTGCCGACGGCACCAGCCGGGCAATTGTGCGGGAGGCCGGATCTTCGGACTCGGTTTGGCGCTGGGTGATCTGGCCGGTGGGCAGGCGGAATACATCATTGTGCCGAATGCCGACATCACCGCCCGGGCCGTCCCCAACGGCGGGCAGGCGTCCGACGACGACATCCTCTTCGCAGGCGACATCATGACAACCGGCTACGAGGCGGTCGCCCGGGCGATGCGGCCGGGTGACAGTGTCGCCGTTGTCGGCGCTGGCCCCGTCGGTCTGTGCGCGGCCATGGCCGCCGTCGCCCTCGGCGCCGGGCAGGTCATCGTCGTCGACCGGGTCAAGGACCGGCTGAAGGAAGCCGAACGCTACGGCGCGATCGGTGTCGACGCAGCGGAAAACGATGCCACCGATGCCGTCCTCGACCTGACGGATTGGCGTGGTGCGGACCTCGTTGTCGACGCGGTCGGTCACGAGTCCGCGCTCGTGAGCGCGATCTCCATGGTGCGCGCGGGCGGAACACTGTCCATTCCCGGCGTGTACACCGAGGAGAGCCTCACGCTCCCCTTCTCCGAGCTGTACCTCAAAGGCGTGAAGGTCGAGATGGGCGTCTCGCACATCACGGAGTACATGGACGAGGTCATCGCGCTGATGGGGGCGGGCAAGATCTCGCCGAGCGGGATCATCTCCCACCGTATGGGTCTCAGCGAGGCCGCCGAGGCGTATCGCATCTTCGAAGCCCGGGAAGCTACCAAAATCGTTCTCGATCCCAGGAGTTGACAGCAATGACCGCTGTTGAGGTGACCCACTATCCGATGCGGATCGGCGGGCAGGACGTCGACACCACCATGTGGCGCGAAATCATCGATCCCGCAGACGAATCGGTCGTCGCCACCGTCGCGATGGGCACAGCAGCGCACATCGACGAGGCGGTTGCCGCGGCGAAGGCGACGTTCGACGCCGGCGTCTGGTCCGGGAAGCCGCCCGCCGAGCGCGCGGCGATCATGCACCGGATCGCGGCCGCAGCCAACGACGCCATCGAAAGTCTGGTCGAGCTGGAAATGGAAGCGAATGGTGCGACCGTGCGTCAGGCCACCGGTTTCCATGTCGGATACGCGCTGTCGCACTTCACCTACTTCGCCGATCTCGCGGAATCGTATGCGTGGCAACGTCCCGCTGCCCGCACGACCTTTCCGGCCCTGGCTCAGTTCACGATTCAGCGTGAGCCGATCGGCGTGGTCGGAGCCATCGCGCCGTGGAACTTCCCACTGCTCTTGACGTTGTGGAAGGTCGGCCCGGCCCTGGCCGCCGGCAACAGTGTCGTCGTCAAACCCGATGAGCACACTCCGCTGTCGATCCTGGCCTTCGCCCGGATCGCCGAGGAAAACGGACTTCCGCCCGGCGTGCTCAATATCGTCCCCGGTGAGGGTCGTGACGCTGGTGCCCGGCTTGCTTCGCACCCCGATGTCGGCAAGATCGCCTTCACCGGATCGACCGAAGTCGGCCGCGAGATCATGCGTTTGGCGTCGGGCTCGGTCAAGAAGATCACGCTCGAACTCGGCGGTAAAGGTCCATCGGTCGTGCTCGACGATGCTGACCTCGACATGGCCGTCGACGGAGTGCTGTACGGGTGCTTCGTCTACTCCGGCCAAGTGTGCGAATCGGGGACCCGTGCGATCGTCCCGCGGTCGTTGTACGACGAGTTCGTCGAGCGCCTCGTCGAACGTGCGAAGACGATCGTGGTCGGACCCACCCGTGACTGGGATACCGACATGGGCCCCGTGATCGACGCCGAGCAACGAGACCGGATTCTCGAGTACGTCGCTGGAGCCGAAGCTGAGGGCGCGACCATCGCACTCGGTGGAAAGGCCGTCACCGGAGCGGGTTTCGAGAAGGGGTTCTGGGTCGAGCCGACCATCTTGACCGGCGTCCGCAATGACATGCGGATCGCGCAGGAGGAGGTGTTCGGCCCCGTTCTCTCGATCGTCGCCTACGACGGTGACGACGAGGCCGTCGCCATCGCCAATGACAGTCCGTACGGGCTGGCCGCCAGTGTCTGGAGCACCGACAACGAGCGTGCCCTCGCCATCGCCGATCGTATTCGTGCGGGCAGCGTGTGGATCAACGATGCGCATCAGATCAACTGTCAGGTGCCGTTCGGCGGCTACAAGCAGAGCGGATTGGGGCGCGAGCTCGGTCCGGACGCACTGGATGAATACACCGAGACCAAGACGGTTCACCTCGACCTTTCAGGTGGACGCGAGCGCAAACCCTACGACATCCTGCTCAGCCACGCCGGCGACTGACGCCACTGGACACATACCGGAGAACCACTGTGACAACCACATTCGACGATGCCGATCTCGACTTCGACGACGACCTTCCGCCGACCAATGACGTCGCGGCCACCAGGGTCTATGACGAGCTCAATGTCTCGAGCGACGACTTCTGGTCCAAGGACGCACCAGAGCGGGAACTCGTTTTCCGTGAACTGCGCAACCGCCGACCCGTCAGTTGGCAGCCGCCGATCGAGTCCGCGGTCGTGCCCGATCCCGACGATCCCGGCTTCTGGGCAGTCGTCCGGCACGAGCACATCGTAGAGGTCAGCCAGCGCAACGACGTGTTCGTCTCCCGCTACGGCGTCATGTTCGACCTGCTGCCGCCGATGTTCCTCGAGATGGCGATGTCCTTTCTCGCGCAGGACAATCCGAAGCACGACAAGGTCCGCAAACTTGTCAGCGCCGCGTTCACGCCCAAACAGATCCGCAAGATCGACGACGACATCGCGGCACGCGCGAAACGGATCGTCGCCGCAGCCGCGGAAAAGGACGAAGTCGACTTCGTCGCAGACATCGCGAAGCACCTGCCGATCGAGATGTTCGGCGACATGTTCGGTGTCCCGGACGAATTGCGGGCGACCGTCGCCCACGCGGCCGATGAGATCGTCGCCTGGGCCGACCCGGTGCTGCTGGCCGGCCGAGATGCGGCAGAGGTACAGGTCGAAGCCTCGCTCGTCATTCACGACATCGCCGAGCGACTGATCGCGGAGCGGCGAGCCAACCCGCAGAACGATCTGCTGACCAACCTCGTACAGGCCGAAGTCGACGGCGAACAGCTCACCGATTTCGAGATCGGCGCGGTCATGACGCTGATGTCTGTCGCCGCGACCGATACGACCCGTCACACGGCGAGCTTCACCGTCAAGAATCTCACCGACCACCCCGAACAGCGGGCATGGTTGTGGGCAGATTTCGACGCCCGCATCGGAACCGCGCTCGAGGAGTTCCTGCGGCACGCTTCGGTGGTGCTGAACTTCCGGCGCACCGCCGTACAGGAATACGACCTCGGTGGCCGGCGGATCCTGCCGGGCGACAAGGTCGTGATGATGTACGGATCGGGCAACCGCGATCCGGAGGTCTTCGCCGACGCCGATGCGTTCGATCTGCAGCGCAGTCCGAACCCACACGTCGCCTTCGGTGGCGGCGGCATCCATTTCTGCCTCGGTAATCAGCTCGCCAAGTCCATGCTGCGCTCGCTGTTCCGTGAATTGCACCGGCAGATGCCTGATTTCGAGGCCGGCGACCCACTGCTGATGAAGACCAACTTCATGCGCGGTGTGGTCAGCATGCCGTTCACCACGAACGTCAGGAGGGGATGATGACCGCACCGACCAGCCACTGCCGGGTCGTCGTCGACATGGGCAAATGCTCGGGTCTCGGGATGTGCGAGGCTGTCGCGCCCGATGTGTTCGAGATCGCGGACGACGGTTCGCTCCAGGTCCTGAAAACGGTCGCGGACATCTCCGAGCGGAATCTGCTCGAGGAGGCAGCCGCGGCGTGTCCGACACAGGCGATCGAGATAAGGATCGCTCGGTAGTCATGACCGACACCACGACACTGGTCGTAGCCGGGGCGGGTCTCGCGGGTGTTCGCGCCTGTGAGGCCGCCCGCCGCAAAGGATTCGAAGGGGCGATCGTTCTGATCGGCGAGGAACCCGCGCTGCCCTACGACCGGCCCCCGCTGTCCAAGCAGATGCTCACCGCGCCGCCCGGCTCGGTGGAGGTGCAGCTGCGGCCGCGTTCGGTGCTCGAGGACGAGCTGAACATCCAGGTGCGCACCGGGGTCCGGGCTATCGGGTTGGATACCGGCAGCCGCGTCCTGCAAACCAGCGAGGGAGAAGTCGAGTACGACGAGTTGATCATCGCGACCGGTGCGGCCGCGCGGAAACTACCCGAAGCGCGGGAATTCTCGGGCGTGCTCGCACTGCGCACCATCGAGGACGCACGCCGGTTGCGTGGCCATCTCGTCGAGGACACCCGTGTCGTGGTGGTCGGTGCCGGGTTTATCGGATCGGAAATTGCCTCCGCGGCATCGAAACTCGGCCTTCGAGTGACGATCGTCGAAGCCGCGTCTGCCCCGTTGGTGCGCTCCCTGGGCGCCGAGGTGGGCGCGCTGTGTACTGCTCTGCATCGAGCACACGGGACCGACCTGCGCCTCGGCACCACCATCACCGCCGTGCGCGCTCGCCTGGGTGCGGAACCGGATGGCCTCGGCCGCTATCCCGTTGCCGCAGTGGAGTTGTCGGACGGCTCGCTAGTGGAGGCCGATGTCATCGTCGCGGGTATCGGCGCGGTACCGGCCACCGAGTGGCTACAGACTGCCGGGGTGCGGCTGCACGAACACGACGGCGGCATCCTGTGTGACGCGAACCTTGCCGCGCTCGGGCACAACGGCAGACCGATCCCTCACGTCTGGGCGGCCGGCGATGTCGTCCACTGGCCGAACCCGTTGTTCGAGCGCACCATGCGGCTCGAACACTGGACCAGTGCAGCCGAGCAGGGGGCTGCGGCGGCCGCCAACGCGCTCGTGCAGCCCGCCGATCGTCGTCCATACTCGACGGTTCCCTATTTCTGGTCGGATTGGTACGACACGAGGATCCAATTCGTCGGAGTGCCCCAGGCCGAAGAAGTAGTGGTGCAACACCTTCTGGATGAACGCGGAGGAATGGTGGCGCTGTACCGGGCCGGCGAGCGGCTAGTCGGCGCACTGACCATCGGCCGACCGGATCTGATCATGAAATACCGACGCCTGGTCGCCTCGGCCGCGTCGTTCGCCGAAGGGGTCGATCTCCATGCTGGCGCGGTCGCGTAGTGCGCGTCGTACCGGCGAACATTCACCCTTCGCCGGTGTCGTAGAGGCGCATCACCGCTTCGGCGCGGTTCGCCGCGCCAAGTTTGCGCAGGATGTGCTTCACATGCTGTTTGGCAGTCCCCTCGGAGATGATCAGCTCGGCAGCGATCGCCGCGTTGGTTCGCCCCTGTGCCATCAGCTCGAGTACCTGAACTTCGCGGGCGGTGAGCCGCTCGCGCACCGCGACAGCCATGCGAGGTGTACTGCGCGGGTGCGATTCGGCTTGGCCGTGCCCGGTGCCCGAGCCGGTGGACAGGTTCAGATGCACCTCGTGCAGGCCGGCGATGGCGCGAGCCGATTCTGCGGCGGCCAGTCGCAGGGTGGCCGCGGCGGAATCGAGTTGCTCAGCGAGCTGAGCTCGGCTCAACGCCAACCGCAGCGCCTCGGCGAAGGTGCGCAACGTTTCGCGGTCGGTCCGGTCGGTGTCGACACCCTGCAGGTACCGGTCACCGTGGATCAATCCGACAACGCGGCCGTTGGACAGAATCGGCGCAGCCACGTAGGACCGCGACAGCGACTCCTTGGCGATGCGCGCATGCACCCGTGGTACCAGCTGCGCGTCGCTGACCAGAATCGGCTGCCGACGGCGCACGATCTCGGTTTCGAAGAGCTTCGGGCCCAGCGGTTGTGGTTCTTCTTGCCCGACTCGGTTGATGGTCTCGGCCCAGACCGGGTCGTCGGCGACGAAGACCTGCTGCGTGATCCACAATCCGTCGGCGATGCGAGAGATGATCGCCCGGTCGAATCCGAGATCACCGATGAGACGTGGTGCGGTGGAAACCAGTTCGGCGACCGAGCATGGCGTCATTTCCAACCTCGCCAGTACATCGCCGAGCCTGCGTGCGATATCGGCGTGCACAGACCCTTGATGGTGCAGCAGCAACTCGTCGATGCGCCGCAGTTGCTGGAGTGTACGAACGATCTCTTCCGATCCGCTCTCAGGACAGGTCAGTGCTTCGGTCAGCGCGTCCCAGCCATCTCGAACGATCGCCCTGGCCTCTGCGGTGGCCAATTCGGAGATCGGGCGATCGCCCGTGAGCAGCGTCCGCAGGGCCGTGAGTGCATTACGAACCCGGTCCTCTGCGACGACATCGTCACCCATGGCACCACCTTCAACACTGTGATCCAGCTAACAACTGGTCTCTAGGTCTATTACATCACTCGGCCACAGCACGCTGATGGCTGAAAGGAGCAGACGATGTATCCCGCAGTCCATGCCGCGACGCATCCCGGCAAGGTCGCGGTTCGCGTCGCCGAGACAGACGAGAACCTCACCTACGCGGAGCTCGAGGAGCGGTCGTCCCGCCTGGCGAATGCGCTGCGTGCCGCAGGGCTGCGCCGTGGTGATGTGGTCGCCCTGGTGAGCACCAACGACGTCCGGGTTTTCGAGGTCTACTGGGCGTGCCTGCGTTCGGGTTTGTACCTGACGCCGGTCAACTTCCACCTGTCGGCAGCCGAAGTGGAGTACATCGTAAACGACTGTGGGGCACGTGCTCTCGTTGTTTCGGCGACCTTGTCCGAACTGGCGGGCAATGTCTGCGAGAGCATCCCGAATGCCGGCGTTCGCTTGGCCTATGGCGGCCCGGTCGCCGGGTTCACCGACTATGACGAATTCGTGTCCGTGGCGTCCGCCACGCGGGCTACCGACCAACCTCGCGGTGCGGACATGCTCTACAGCTCCGGCACGACAGGCCGGCCGAAGGGCGTGAAACCGCCACTGCCCAATCGGCAGGTCGGCGACCCGGGCGACCCCTATGTCGCCGTCTTCGGCGGCGCTTACCGCATCGGGCCGGACACGGTGTACTTCTCTCCGGCGCCGCTCTACCACGCTGCGCCGTTGCGATTCGGCATGGTCACTCAGGCGCTCGGTGGCACCGTGGTGACCACCGCCAAGTTCGACGCCGAACAGTGCCTGCGCGTGATCGATCAAGACAAGGTCACCCATTCTCAGTGGGTGCCAACACATTTCGTGCGAATGCTGCGATTGCCCGAGGATGTGCGAGCCGCCTATGACCTTTCCTCGCAAACCCATGCCGTGCATGCGGCCGCGCCGTGTCCGGTCGAGGTCAAGCAGCAGATGCTGGACTGGTTCGGGCCGATCCTGCATGAGTACTACGCCTCCACCGAGGCCAACGGCATCACCATGATCGGGCCGGCGGAGTGGGCCCGGAAACCGGGTTCGGTGGGGACCGCCGAACTCGGTGTCATCCATATCTGCGACGAAGCCGGCACCGAACAGCAGGTCGGGGCCACCGGAATCGTCTACTTCGAACGCGAGGCGAGGCCGTTCGAGTACCACGGCGATCCGGACAAGACGGCCGGTGCTCAGCACCCGGTGCACGAGAACTGGTCCACCTGCGGCGATATCGGATATGTGGATCACGAGGGCTATCTCTATCTGCGCGACCGTCAGTCGTTCACGATCATCTCGGGGGGTGTCAACATCTATCCGCAGGAGATCGAGGACTGCCTCGTGTTGCATCCGGACGTCCACGACGTGGCGGTGATCGGGGTTCCCGATGACGAATTCGGCGAAAAGGTAGTTGCCGCAGTTCAATTGACCGTCGGCGTCGACGCTGAGGATGAGACGGCCCGACGGCTGGCCGACCACGTTCGGGCTCGCATAGCGGGCTACAAGGTTCCCCGCCGCATCGAGTTCGTCGACAACCTGCCGCGTACTCCGACTGGCAAGCTCGTCAAGCGCGTCCTTCGCGACCGGTTCATCGAGCAACAAGCGGCCATCCGGTCCACCGCTGATTGAGCGGTGTGTCACGCAGCGAGGAAGCGTCGCGGTCACGGATCAACTCGGCCCGATCAGCAATCCGACGGCCAGGTCCGTCCATTCCGTCAGGTGCGGATCGCGTACCGCATCGCGCCTGTCGAAGGCATAGGTCAGCGCCACGCCACGCATGCTCGTGTTCAGTATCTCGCGGACGCGTGGGTATGCGGGCCGCAGAATGAGAGATGGCCCGAACATGGTGTCGATCGAGTCCCGGATTTTGCGTTGAAGTGCACGTTCTTCGCCGACTAGGGCCGTCCGCAGCTCATCGTTGTGGCGGGCGGCCAGCCACAGCTCGGACGCCGCCCAGAAGTAGTCCTGGTGATAGGTCGACCACATGGTGCGGACCGCTTCCGGGATGCGTTGCACCGGATCCTCGGGCCATTGCTTGTCGCTGTTCAGCGCATCGAACCGCGCTGCGGCCAAATGCTGCACTGCTGCGACGAGAAGTGCGTCGCGAGAAGGGAACTGGTGCAGCAAGCTGCCGCGGCTGACCCCGGCCAGCTGTTGGATCCGCAGGGTGGACGCACCGGAGTAGCCGTGCTCGACCAGAGCGCGCACGGCGGCGTCGAGTATCCGAGCCTGGGTCTCCAACCCGCGGGGCTGCATGTGTCGGGAATGCGTCATGACGGCTTGTTCATCTCCATTCGCCGCAGATGTAGTCAGCATTGACTAGAAATTTATGAGGTAATGACGGACTGCGTCAATTGCTCGCCGCCGACGGGCTCAGCGTCACTGTGAAGCCCCTTCCCGGGCTGGTCAAGGCCATGCGACGGGAAAACTAGTCAGCATTGACTAGAAATGAGAACTCGCCTAGGCTGCCCCCGGTGGTGCAGGTAGCCGTCGTCATCGCGCAGACCGCCCACTGCCGCCGCCCAAGCCCGAGGAATTTCCGCAATGACGAAAGCGCCCGACCCGATGACGGATCACGAACCGGTCCTGCTCGAAATCACAGATTTCGTCGCGACCATCACGCTCAACCGCCCGGATCGGTCGAATGCCATCGACCTGTCGACAGCGCGCAGGCTCGCCGATGTGATCGCGGAGATCGAACGCTCGCATGCCCGTGTGGTACTGCTGCGCGCGAAAGGCGACACCTTCTGTGTCGGCGGTGATCTCACGGTGATGGCCGCGGCACCGGATACCGGCTCCTTCCTCGCCGAACTGGCGACGGAAATGCATCGCGCGGTGCTCCGCTTGCATCGGCTCGACATTCCTGTGGTGGCCGCGGTCCAAGGCGCTGTCGCGGGTGCTGGACTGGGGTTGGTGCTCGCGGCCGATCTGGTGGTCGCGGCGGACTCCTCCCGATTCCGCACCGCGTATTCCGGTGTCGGGTTGACCCCGGATTGCGGTGTGACGTACTGGTTGCCGCGCGCGATCGGATCCCAGCGTGCCCTGGCGATGTTGATGTTCAACCGTGTCATCGACGCCGAGACGGCACGGGAATGGGGATTGGTCGGTCACGTCGTGCCCGCCGGGGAACTCGAGGAGCAGGCCACCGCGATGGCCGAAGGCATCGCGGCTGGCCCCTTCCAGGCCCTCGGGCAGTCACGCCGGCTGGTGCGCGATTCGGTTACACGCTCATTGACCGAACAGCTCGACGTGGAGGCCGAAGCGATCGCTCGGGCCGCCGCTGGTGCGGACGCGCAGGGGCGCATCGCGGCGTTCATCGGACGCCACTGATCTGGGCGGGCTACTCGAAGGAGAGGGAAAGTCATGTCAGAAAACATCTTTGCCGGACGCACCATGGTGATGTCCGGCGGAAGCCGGGGCATCGGATTCGAGATCGCATCGGCATTCGCTGGTCTCGGTGGCAATGTCGTGCTCCTCGCCAAGACCGATACACCGCATCCGCGTCTGCCCGGCACGGTCCACTCCGCCGTCGCGGAGATTGCCGCCGCGGGTGGACGGGCCGTGGCGGTCGTCGGCGACGTGCGCAACGACGCCGACGTGGAACGTGCTGCCACCACCGCGGTGAGGGAATTCGGCGGTATCGACCTCTGCGTCAACAACGCCAGCGTGCTGGACCTGTCCACCACCGAAAACTTGGCGATGAAGAAGTTCGACCTCATGCAGGAGGTGAATGTGCGCGGGACGTTCAGCCTGACCCAGGCCTGTCTGCCGGAGCTTCGGAAGTCGCCGCACGCGCAAATACTGACGCTTTCGCCCCCGATGAACATGTCGCAGCACTGGCTCGGGAAGCACCCGGGCTACATGCTCGCCAAATATGGAATGACCTTGCTCGCCATGGGATTCGCGGCCGAATTCGCCGATGTCCCGATCGCGAGCACCTGCCTGTGGCCCGAGACGACCATCGCCACGTCCGCGGTGATCAACCTGCTCGGCGGAGCCGAGGCCGCCGCGCATGCGCGGCGGCCGAAGATCATGTCGGACGCCGCGATGGCCATCGTCGCCAACCCACGGGAATACACGGGCCGCTGCGTGATCGACGTCGACGTGCTCGCCGCCGCCGGTATCACCGATCTCAGCGGCTACGGCGGGCAAGCTCCGTTCGACTACGACATTTTCGTGGACCCCCGCTGATCAACAGTCCTATTCGAAGAAGGAACCCACCAATGACCGAATCCGTGGCGCGGACCAGCGACCGCATCTGGCACGACATTTTCCTACCCGAGGACGTGAGCCACGTTCGTGAGATGGCCCGTGACGCCGTGGCAACCCATCTCGCGCCGGTGGCGCGTGAGATCGCGCAGCGCGAGGAATCGGTGGAGGCCTTCCCCTGGGGCGCCTTCAAGGGCCTGGCGAGCGCGGGATGTTTCGCGGTGCCCTTCGAGAAGCCATTCGGCGCAGGCCTCGCCCACCCCATGCTCGCGACCTGTCTCGTCACCGAGGAAATCGCCTACGAGAGTTCCAGTTTGGCCGGCGTGTACGACGGACAGTGCATTCTCAACGCGCGCACGCTGTCGTTCGCCCAACCGCATGTGCGTGAGATGGTCCTACCGGGATTGATCTCGGGCGATTTGGTTTTCGCTTTCGCGACGACCGAACCGGACGCCTCCAGCGATCTCACACCGACCGCACTGAAAACTGTCGCAACCCGCACCGAGGACGGATTCATCGTGCGAGGACGGAAGCGGTGGATCACCAATTCCGTTGTCGCCGACTGGGTCTGCGTCCTGTGCCGCGACGGTGACACCAACGACGCCACAATGCTGCTGGTCGATATGCACGCCCCGGGTGTCAGCGTCGGCGCGCCGGACCTGAAAATGGGACACCGGGGCCAGATCACGGCGGATATCGTCTTCGACGACGTGTTCGTGCCCGCCGATCATTCGCTCGGCGCGCCTGGCAGCGGGTTGAGGACGGCGTTGACGGCGCTGGCAGCAGGCCGGGTGGGCATCGCTGCGGCGGGAGTCGGGGTGGCGCAAGCGGCCCTGGATCTCGCCGTCGACCGGCTACGTACCCGATCACTGTTCGGCCGCAAGCTCGGCGAGATGCAGTACTGGCAGTACAAACTGGCCGAGCGTGCCACCGAGCTCGAAGCGGCGCGGGCGATGTACCAGAAGGCTGCCGTCCGCATGGACCGCGGCGACCGCTCGGCCGAGCCGGAGGCCTCGATGGCCAAGTCGTTCGCGACCCGGCTCGCCAACGACATGGCGCGCGACGCCCTGCAGATCCACGGCGGTTACGGTTTCGCCCGGCAGGTGTCGGCGACGGGGGAGACCTATCGTCTCGAGGAGATCTATCGAGACGCCAAGATCCTGGAGATCTTCGAGGGTGCCAACGAGGTACTGCAATGGGTCATCGCCCGCCAGCTGATCGGCCGTGACATCACCGGCTGACGAATGAAAACGACGCGCACCCTCGCTCGTCGTCAGCGTGCCCTGAACTCGATTCATCACCTACTGTTCGAAATCAAGGAAAACCATGTATATCGATGGCGCGGTCGCGATCGTGACCGGTGGCGCGTCCGGATTGGGCTTCGCCACCGCCCAGGCTCTTACCGACCGGGGTGCCCAGGTCGTTCTGGTCGACCTCTCACCCTCGCTCCGCGAGGCCGCAGAGAAGTTGGGAAGTCGGGTGCGGTACATCCCCGCTGATGTCACCAGCCCCGATCAAATCGTGGAGGCGGTCGAGTTCGCCGCGGACCTGGGAGATTTGCGCATCGTCGTGAACTGTGCCGGTGTCGCCACACCGGGAAAGGTCCTCGGCCGTGACGGCGCCCTGCCGCTCGCCGATTTCGAACGGGTGGTTCGTATCAACCTTTTCGGGACGTTCAACGTGATCCGGCTCGCGGCTGCGAAGATCGCCGCGACCGACCCGGTCGGCGAAGAACGCGGCGTCATCATCAACACCGCATCCGTCGCGGCCTTCGACGGCCAGATCGGTCAGCCCGCCTACGCGGCATCGAAGGGCGCGGTAGCGGCAATGGGCTTGCCGATCGCTCGCGAGCTTGCCCGCCACCAGATCCGGGTCGTCACAGTCGCACCGGGGATATTCGAGACGCCGATGCTGAGCGGCCTGCCGGCCGATGCCCAGCAATCCCTGGGACAGCAGGTACCGCATCCTGCTCGGCTCGGGAAAGCGACCGAATACGCCGCTCTGGCCACACACATTATCGAGAATCCGATGCTCAACGGTGAAACGATCCGTCTCGACGGCGCCATCCGGATGGCGCCCAAGTAGCTGGGCACAGGCCGCCTTGTCGAAGCCGGCGAAGCTGGTGGCATCGATCCCGGAACTGTGAATTCGGTTCGGGTTCGGGTGCTTTCGGTGGTGATCTCCGATCGTGAACGCGGCCGGGCGAGATACTTACGCGCTGAGGCCCGCAGTGAGCAGGGCGGCGAGCTGAAGGCGTACCCGAACGTCGGGCGCGCCCGTCCCGTGGGTGGAGCCGGAGGGCATCAGCAATGCGGTGCTGTTCCTGGCGTCCGACGAGTCCCGTTACGTTACCGGCGTCCTGCTGCCGAGCGATGCCGACAGTATGCTGAAATAGCAAGCGGCACAGTCTTTTCCGGGCGTCGCCGAGCGGCCCGGTCCGGATTTGCCGTCGCCGCCGCTCGATGCGTTGGCACGCAGTATCACATTCGTGCGTGGGCCCGGCGACGCAGCGGCATCGCGATGCACGAGATCCCCGATATGGGACACGACCTCCTGCACGAGCCCGGTCGTGGGCTCGTCACATCGCATCCTCGGTCCGCGGGAGCGGGACGCCGTGTCAGCTGTTCGGGACGAAGCGACAGTGCGAGCCTGCGCCGCGAGGTCCACAGTGAATGGACGCCGGTCGCCCGAGCAGCCGGCGTCCTCGCCGGTTGCCGTCGGCGAGACGAATCGGTCCGGTCGTCGGGTATCCCACACTGACGACCGGACCGCCGCATTTTGCCTGCGGTGGTTAGTGGCGCGCTTCGGTCCGGTGGGAGCGGGCGTGTCGACGCTTGCCGCGCATCGAGGACGGCTGGACAGCCGAGAGGAAATGACACGTGGATACAGCGGTCCGGTCACGATGGGCCCGGTGGAACTCCTTTCGGCGAATCAGGGCACACGTTTACGGCCTTCGTCCCCGGATCATCGCCATCGCCCTGGTGCCGAGCACGGCGCTGTTGCTGGTCGGCGCATTGGCGACCGGGTATCTGGTGAAGGGTGCCAACGAGGCCCAGAACTGGGCGTCGGCGTTCGACCGGGACAGCGCGCCACTGATCGACTTCGCCCTGCAAATGCAGCAGGAGCGACGTCTGACTCTGATGAAAATGGCTGGTGACGACCAGGTTTCGGGAGAGCTGACCACGCAGCGGACACGTGCCGACCAGTCCGCCGCGACGGTTCAAGCCGTCGCCGACCGGTTCGTCGCCCTCGATCCCGGGGGGCTCGGCAGGGAGGTGACGGCGGGAAAGACCATGCTCACCGAGGTGGCGCTGCTGCGGCAGCGGGTGGACTCCCGTGTGGCTTCCGCAGATGATGTCTACTCCTTTTTCGCCCGCATGCTCGACATCCTCGTCGACGCGACGGATCGATTGGCTTTCAACGCCCCCGCATCCAAGACGGCCGCGGACGAAGCCGTCGCGGCACGCCTGCTGCGCGTGGCCGAAGCACAGTCTCGCGCTAACGCACTGGCGGTCTCGGCGCTGATCGGGGGCGGACTGTCGGAGGACCAGCGGCGCGAATTCGGCCGTCAGGTGGGATTCTGGCGCGCCGAAATCGATTCGCTGCGACCGCGTGTGACGACCTCGGAAAGCGCGCAGCTGGATGCGTTGGCCGGGAGTGCGGCGTGGCAGCGACTGCGGACGATGGAAGACGCCCTGATCGAACCCGTCACGGCTGCCCCGGAGAACGCGTCGGCGGGATCGAGAAAGACCGTGGCCGACAGCACTCGCAGCGCGCAGCTTCCCATGGGTATTGCCGAATGGCAGGACGCCGCGGTCACAGTCAGCAGCGCCCTGCTGGACATCTGGCGAGCGCACTACCGATATGCGATCACGTGGTCCGTGGACGATGGCGCGCGGGTCAGGCGCGACTCACTACTCGGCGGCGCCATCGTGCTGGTGATCTCGCTCGGGGCGCTTCTGACAGGTCTGCAGCTCTCGCGCAGGCTCTTCCGGCGGCTGGCGCGGCTGCACAGTGAAACGCTCGACCTCGCCGATGAGCAGCTTCCTCGGATCACCGCCCGGCTCCGCGAAGGCCATTCGGTCGACCTGGAAACCGACGTTGCCCGGCTGGATTTCGGCCGTGACGAGATCGGCCAGGTAGCAGACGCGTTCAATCGCGCTCAGACAGCGGCGGTCTCGGCAGCCGTGGGCGAGGCCGCGACCCGCGCCGGTGTCAATGCACTGTTTCTGAACATCGCATACCGCATTCAGATGGTGCTGCGCAAACAACTGGAGCTGCTGGATCAGGCGGAGCGCGAACAAGAGGATCCGAAACAGCTCGAAATGCTGTTCCGCGTCGACCATCTGGCCACTCGATTGCGCCGCAACGCCGAGAACCTGACCATTCTCGGTGGCGGGCGCCCCGGACGGCAGTGGCGTCGCCCGGTGCTGTTGTTCGATCTGCTGCGAAGTGCGGTCGGGGAGAGCACCCACTACACGCGGGTTCGGGTCGCGAAACAGCCGCAGCTGTTCATTACCGGTGCGGCGGTCGCGGACCTCATCCACATGTTCGCAGAGCTGCTGGACAATGCGACCAGCTTCTCACCGCCCGACACCGAGGTGGAGATCGTCGGCATGGAGGTGGGCAAGGGCATCGCCGTCGAGATCGCCGATCAGGGGCTCGGCATGACCGCCGCCGATATGCGGCTGGCGAACGAGACCTTGCGCAACCCACCCGATTTCAGTGTCGCCCAGCTGTCGAGCGACTCCCGCCTGGGATTGTTCGTGGTCGCCCAGCTCGCCCGCCGGCAGCAAGTGAAGGTCCGGCTCTCCGAATCGGTATACGGCGGGGTACGCGCGGTCGTGGTACTGCCCACCGCGCTGATCGGGGAGCCGATCCCGGCCGATGGCCATGACATGTCGCCACCCGAATCGGATTCCGGCGGACCGGCCACGGCGTCACCGCGGGGCGAACGACCGTCATTGCCGCGGCGGGAGCGGTCGGCGAGTCTGTCGCCGCACCTGGTCGACGATCCTGCGGATGAGCCGGATTCCGGCGTTGGCGCCCGGTACCCGGCTCCCGGACGCTCCGCTGATCAGGCGCGCGATCTCATGTCGGCCATCGAAACCGGGAGCCGGCAGGGACGCCAGCGGTCGGCCGCATCGGACGTCGACCAATACGACCCCTACGACGGTGAGGAACGACCGTGACCTCCACGACCACCCGAAACCTCGACTGGCTGCTCGACGATCTGCTGGATCGCCTGCCCGATGTCCGCTACGCCGTCGTGCTTTCCGCCGACGGGCTGCCACTCGGCCGCTCCACCGCCCTGACCGAAGAACAGGCTGAGCACTTCTCGGCATGGTCGTCCGCGGTGCACAGCCTCGCTCGGGCCGTCGGGCAGCGATTCGACGGCGGCGGTGTCCGCCAAGCCGTCATCGAACTGGACGACCTCGTCGCCTTCGTCACCGATGCCGGGGCGAACGCCTGCTTGGCCCTGATCGCGGACGCCGTCGCGAATATGGGTCTGGTCGCCTACGAGATGAATCAGACCGTGCAACGGGTCGGCGCGTTCCTCGCCGCCGAGCCACGGCGCACGGCGTCCGATCCAGGCGGCGGACGCTCGTCATGAGCGATTGGCACCGGCCGCAATTCGACGACGACGGGGGTCCCCTTGTTCGGCTGTTCGCCGTGGCCGGTGGCCGGACCAGTGATGCGGACGGGCCCCGGCTGGACATCATCACGCTGGTCGTCGCCGCACGCGGCCGAGCCCACCTGCTACGCCGTGCCGAACCCGAATACGCCGAGATCATGCACGCCTGCCGGACACCGCAATCGGTCGCCGAAGTGGCTGCCGCGGTGGGACTTCCCCTGTCGGTGACCAAAGTCCTGATCAGCGACCTGCTCGCCGACGAACTGGTGATCAGGAGCGCGCCATCCGAATCGGCGGCGAACAGCGCCGCGGATGTCGAACTGCTGCGGCGATTGCGGAGGGGAATTCGCGCGCTCTGACCTCGGTCATAGTTTGCGGATGCCATCGAGTACCGCGCGCAGCAACTCGAGCCTGCCGGATCCGGCGGCGGATCCGATCGGTCCCCGGTGATCGAGCAGGCCATCGGAAATGAGAGGGCCGACGAGAATCTTGCTCACCGCCAACGGTATTCGCAGTACGGCAAGATACCTCGGCGACCGACAGCGGAAGGCGGCACAACCGCACGACTTCGGCCTATTCCGGCTCGACACCGCGCAACGGTGGAGCGGCGGAGGCGACCACCACCACGGTCAGCAGGCCCAGATCGTGCCCGGCGCCGGTGGTTCGGCCGCCGGTCCGAGCGTAGGGGCACACGAGCGCACCGGCGCCGCCGTCGAACCACAGCTCCTCCGGCCGTGGCGTCATGGCCGACGGCTTGGCGTACCCGGCCGGCGTCGAAGCGACTGCCCGCGCTGCGCGCCACCCCGCGTAGCGGGCCGACGATATGGCGCTGAGTGTTCGGCGTCTTCGCGGCGCGTGGCCGAGCCGTGCCCCAAGCAGTCTGTCGGTGGAGTGGACCACAGTGTGATGGACGCCCGGGAGGCGATCCACCAGATTGTCGAGTAGCCAATTGAGATCACGAACATGGTGCTTGTGAGTTCGGCCAGGGTGAGATGGATAACCAGTGCAAGATCGGCACGTGCCCGCATCATGGTCGACCGCGTGCAGCGCTTGTGTTCACGAACCAATTAGTCACGGCCCATAGGAAATTTTTTCGTGACTAATCGAGTGTCCCGGCCAGCATGTCACCTACCGATGGCATCCTCGAAACTTGAAAAGCATCGGAGGTGAAGAGGCATGGACGAAGTCGAAGACACGTTCCCAGAGGCGGCCGCCCTGACCGGGGTCACCGAATCGACAGATGCCTATGTCCTCGATCGGCGGTTCACCCTGTGGTTGGCGGCTCGCCCTGGTCGCCCTCTCGTCCCGCGCACGCGAGGCGAGTACTCGCAACGTGTTGCGTTGTTCCTCTGCTGGTTGCGGGGCGTTCGTGTCGATCATCCGGCGGCCCTCGTCACCGCTGAGGGGAGGGACGCCGCCGTTGCCGCCTTCCTTGCGCACCTGAAGTCGCTGGGCCGTGGATACAGCACGTGGAACGTGACCCTCGCGGCTCTCAACGCTTACTACGACTTCCTCGACCTCGAACCGTCCCGGGTGCCTCCGGCTCCGATCGAGCGGGTGATCACCCGGCCACTGACCGTGTCCGAGCAGTCGGATCTCATTGCGGTGGCGCAGGCGCGGCCGGCGCATACCCGCTTGTTCCGGATCCGGAGGAGCCGGAATCTCGCGCTGGTCGTATTGCTGCTGTACAGCGGTTTGAGAGAGTCGGAGGTTTCCGGCCTCGACGACGAGGATGTGGTGTTGACCGGGGCCCAGAGTTTCGTACGCGCCCCGCGCCGTCTGATCCATCTACCCGGGCGTGCGCATTACGCACTGGCGGAATGGCGCGCCGAGCGGGCCGCCCTGGTCGGGGATCAGCGGATCAAGGCCTTCTTCCTCGCCGGAGACCACGACGGGGACGGCGGGCGCATGCGGCGGCTGTCGCGCCGCCAGATCGAAGACATCGTCCGGGAGCTCGGCCGCGAAACCGGGCTCCGCGACGGCTCGGGTATCGCCCCGGGCGTGCTGCGTGCCACCTACGCCTGCCGTTTGGCCGCCGAGCAGCCGGACCAGGTGGTGGCCCGGCAGTTGGGTCAGGTCAAACCTGATGTGCCCCAACTCGATACCTTGCGTGCGACGGCGCCGACTCGGCATCCGGGTCGATTCCCAGAAGCTGATCCGCCCGGGGATTCACAGCTGTCACTCGACTTCTGAACGAGTAACGTCGCATGGTTCGTCGTAGGGAAGGTCGTACGTAAGACCTTAACGACGGATCCTGGCCCGCTTCGGCGGTCTGGATTCTGGGAACCGCCGCCAGGCAAGCGGTTTCCGGTGGGCCCGGAGAATGACTCCTCGATCGGCTATCGAACGCTGGTCATTCGGTGCCCGCCGGTCTAATCCAAATTTTCGGGAAAATCTGCTCGGGAAAACTCTGGAAATTGCCGAGTTCCCATCGTTGCGGCTTCCCGAAATCGGATGAATGCAATTGCCTTCGAGGTAGTGTGGGCAGGTGCGACGGGTCTGCGGTGCGGCGGCCGTCACGGTGTTCATCGGAGCCGTGGTCGGGGGATTGGCGTTGATCACGCCGATCTCCTCCGTCTGGCGTAGCGACCCCTTGGTGTTGGAGTCGGAACTGCTGGCTTTCAACCAGCCCCGTGCCACCGCGGTCGGGGCGCTGGTTTCCGTGGTCTCGGCGGCGTGGGCGGACACCGTGCGAACCGCGACCGTGGCCTGGCTGATCGCATTGTGCGGAGCGGTGGCTCTCCTGGTCAATCACTCGTTGTTCGAATCGATGTCGGTTGCCTCGTTGTCGACGTGGAATTACATCGACGCGGTGGCGGCCGGGGCATTGCTGGGCGGGTTGGCCGCAGTCGCGGTGTATCGAGCGTCGGTGACGGCCGCCTACGTGCTGGGCGTGCTCGCCGCCGTGCTGATCGGGGATTTTGCTCAGGGGCCAGGCTCTGGTAGCAGCGGCCAGTTGCGGTCTCCGGTGGTGCTGCCGATCGGTGAGTCACCGCCGCTGTGGCTGATCTGGCCGGCCGTGGTGCTCGTCGCCTTCGGCGTGTTCCGTGATCGCGGACGGCGGATCGCCGAATTCGAGTCGGGGGAGGTCCCGTTGGGGCCGATCTCGGCGGCAGTGGTGGTGGTCGGTGTCACGTTGCTCGATTCGGAATGGGTGGCTCGTCACGGTGACACCGCGATTCGTATCGTGGTGGCTGTCGCGGTCACGGTGGCGGGCGCGGTGGCGGCCGCGTTCCTGCTTCCCGGCAGGGACGGGACGCTGGTGCTGCTGGCGGTCGCGTTCGTGTCGGCAGGCGGCACGATCGTCGCCGTATCGCTGCCCCGCTGGATGGTGCCGGTGCTGTTCGTGTGTGTCGCAGCTGGTTTCACGCTGGGCCGAGTCCGCCCCGCGCCGTTGGCCGGAATGGCGGCGACGCTGCTGATCGCACTGTTCGCGGTGCTCACGGCAGGTCGGCTCGAACACGTCACCGTGATTCCTACTGTCGGCACCGCCGCGGTCTCCACCATCGCCGGATACTGCTACGGCTCCGCGTTGCCACGCACCGCGCCCAGTGTGATGGCGGGGCTGGCGGTCTTGTTCGTGCCTCCGGCGGGCGTGGCCATGCGAGTGCGGGATTTCAGCCATCTGTCGCATTCCCCGCAGTGGTCAGGCGACCATGCTGTCGTCTCCAATGCTGCGCCGGGGTGGGGGGCGGCGGCGGTGACGCTCGGGTGTGGCGCCGGCGTACTCGTGCTGCGCCGCTTTCGCGGAGATGACGCTGCTGCAGAGCCGTGAACCTGACCGTTCGTGCCTGCTACACGTGCGCCTGGAACACCGCCGACAAGCACCTGCCGCCGAACTGTATGTCACAGTGACGAAATGGAGTGATGGGTCGCCCGGTTGCAATTGGAGGTCCATGGAGCCTGGGCACGTTCTGGAGCCCTTCACTCTTGTCGGTGAAAGTTGCTGAAACACTGTCGATTTCGGGCACTTGGCTACGATTTCTCGCAATCCGAGTGCCCAAAACGTCTCATTCAACATGCGGCCAGGTCGGTCGGCCAGGGTCCGCTCGATCCGATACTCCTCGATCGCGAAGCCCCCGAGCTGTCGCAGGAGCCGCTCCAAGGCGCTCGCGCCGACCAGGCGTTCAGGGGCCGCGAGGCACTCGCCGCGTTGTTCGAGCAGGACTCGGCCTCCCTCATGAGCGAGGAGCCGTTCCATGAAGGAGGTGCTGGTACAGCCCAATTCGGGTGCGTTGAGCACGATCGTGGCGCCGGTAGGAGTCACGATGGTTCGTGAGACGAAACCGGTGCGCAGGTCGATCCCGCGGTCTGGGTTGCCGGTGAGTTCGGTGACGGTGTCCGCGAACTCGTCGCTCACGACAACGCTCCGACCACGCCCAGACCGAGCGCGGCAGCGGCGAGATGACTCATGGGCAGACCAGCCCCATCGGCTTCGTAACTCATGGCGGTGTCCTTGATCAGACCACGGTCACGCCCAACAAGCCCCCCGACGGATCAGCCTCGCTTGCGCGCTCGAGCCGGATGATCCAGATGGAAGCCGACGATCTGAGCGGTTCCATCAAGGACTGTCCCGCGGTCCCACCAGAGACTCCGTCCGACGAGGCGGCGGGTGTTCTCTGCGGAATTTCTCCCGAATCCCCGGGGTCTACCCGGCGATCGCCTCCAGCATAGAGCTGGTCGGTGACGTCGCGTCCCAGTGCGAGAGCGGGCAAGAGCAGGGGCCACGCGCGGCGATTCTGCCGATATTCGGCGTGTCGCATAGTCAATCCCGGTGGTAGTCTCGAACTGTCCAGGGGTAGTCTCGACCGGGTGCCCGTAAAACTCTATTACGCGTTGGCCCAGTTGATGGCGTCTGCCGGCGTCGATCTCACGCCGGACCAAGTCGCTCGACTGATCCGACGATGGTTGGCCGGGCAGCGTCGGGCCTGGGGCGAGCCCGCCTATGACCCCGCCACCGGCTGGCTGATGCATCAACTGGTACCGACGAAGGTCAGGCCGTCCAGATCACCGGCCGGATCGCCCCGCCGGACTTCTACATCATCGATGTCCGCCCGTTGACCGCCGACGAAGCAGCCGAATTTACCCAGTGGGAGGCCCGCAATGATTGATAACACCACCCACACCAATGACGTCGCCCCGGAGGAGATGGCGCAGATCCTTGCGCGTGTGCAGCGCGGCAGTGAGCCCTTGGCACCGGAGGGTGAGACCGAGGCCACCACAGGCACTGGCATGAAGGCGCGGTCGGTGAAAATGCCCAAGGACCTTGATCAGCGTGTCGAGATCCGCGCCGGTGAACTCGGCATGTCCAAGAGCGCCTACCTCCGTTGGCTGGCCGAGAAGGATCTGGAACGCGCGTACGGCGACGAGCCAGAAATGGTTCCACTGGACCAGGTCCGAAAGATCGCAACCAGCGCCGTCGACGACGCGCTGGCTCGGCTGTCACATCGGCCCGGTCACGCCGCCTGACCACAACGCCGTTCGTGCCATCACATGGACAACCGTGGTCCCGGACGTACGGCCGGGTCCACGGCATATGGCGGGGGAAGAGTTCAGGGGAGTTCGGATTCGGGGTCGAGTGCTGTTGGCCTGAACCACGAAAAGGGCAGGTCGCGGAGTAGGGATCGAACTAACAGCTTGGGCAGGTCGGCGATTAGACCCCGGGCAGTGGAAGATCCCACGCATTTGTCCGTGCCGCAGCGCACCCTGCTGCTGCTGGTGATCGCCGCCCCAACGAGGGCGCTGACGTGGCCGCCTCGTTGCAGGCCGTCGTGAGGAGGCCGTCGTCGCGGGCAACGATCGATGCGCTGATACAGCTCCTCGATTCCGACGCGGTGGCGTACCACAGCCCGGTGAATCCGCGGCCGGGTTTGGGATCTCGTGACGGGGTCGGTCGTGTCGGTCGTGGATTGTCCGACGCCGTGTTGGCGGTTCATGGTGACCTCGCCCGGTGGCGGGATCGTCGTGGGTCTGGACAACGACATCGCCGTCCTCGAACCTCACCTCGGTAGGTGAACCTGACCGGCACCGGGCATGGAACCCGCTCGTCGGCGCCCCGGACGAGCGGGGCGAGCATCGGGCGACCCGGACTCGCCACACCTGTGGGGAACCGCGGCCGTGCTCCTGGCCTGGGTTGTCGGCGGGTTCCCCTACCTGTCCGGGTGCGTGCCGTCAAGCGAGCCCTGGTCACGCGCGGTCCGAACATTCGTGCCACCGTCACTGGACAACTGTCCCTCCATACCCGACCTGCTGTTTACGGCTCGCGCTCTCGCGGGTGCGTACTCGGTCGGGTGGTCTTGTTCGGGCCGTCGATAATGCTCCCTTATCGACGGCCCGAACACCGAAAAACCATGTCACATGCCGATTCCGTGTGGTGCCGACGCGGTGTGGCGGCCGGGTTCCGGGTATCGGCGCCGGTAGGCTCACCGAACGTGACCCCCGCACAGGCGAATTCGGCCCCGTCTCCGCACTCCCGCCCGGACTCCGGCCGCGCGGACGGGGCCGGGCACCCGGGCGGGCCGGACGTGGTGGGGGAGCGGGGTGCCGCGACCGCACCCGGTGGCCGACCACGGTGGGGGCGGTGGGCGCGCCGGTGTTCAGCGCCGCCGACGGACCGGCCGCTGTCACGTGACGCCACGATCCGCAGGTCCGCCGGCGTACCGGCGGGGGCGCGGATCGCGCTGCTGGCCGCCGCCGACGCCCCGCCGAGCGGCGCCCCCACGTCGACGCCGCCGACTGCGACCGGGTCGCGGCCCGGCGGACCGTCGCGCGGGTGCGGACACGGGGAATCCGGTTGTGTTCGACCGCGGTGACGATGCCGGAGGGAATCGGGCTGCTATCTGCCCATCAGCCAGTTGAGCGGGTGACCTTCGGGGCGGGCAGTCTGTGCCTCGACAACTCGTTCGGCCCACCGGGTCGTCGGTCTGCGAAACAGGTGGAACATGAAGCTGAGCACCACCGCGGCCGCACCCCAGACGGGAGCCTCCCAGAGGCTGTCAGCGGGAACGAAGAAGAGGGCGACCACGCTCACGACAATCCCTGCGAACCAGCAGAGCAACGTTTCGAACGCTTCAGCCAGATAAGCGGTCCGGCCCTTCAGTTTCGCCAGGTCGTCGAAGTAGGCCGTGAACTTCAGCTCCGCTGCTGACGACTGTCTGATGGATGACGGTGGGGCTGGCGCGCCGGCCAGCTTGTCGTCTCGACGGACGTCAGCCAACGCGGCTTCGATCGCCTGATGTAGCGTATCGATGCCTGGTGGCGGGTTCTCCTGGGGCCACTTGTCGATTACCTCAACGAGGAGCTTCAGCTTCTCGTGGGAAGTAAGTTCCTTCGGCCGCTTGGCATTCCACCAGCCGAACACACCCCCAAGGCCGGCGGTGACGAGCGCGCCGAGAACGACGCCGGTGGGCACAGCCCACCACTTGTCGGACTGCGCAGCTTGCTCAGCGAGAAACGCGACCACAGGGAGATCCTCTCAGCTTCCTCATTTGACCACAGGGCATTCCGGGAGGCTGGGAATCCGGGGGCCTCAACCCGCAGGTGTGGGAGCAAAGACGGCGGCTGCGACGATGTTGGAGGGTGGCATCGTCACCAGCCGGCGCGCGACCTTCTGGCTTCTCCCTTATCGACGCCCCGATCACTGAAAACCCATGTCACACACCGGTTTTGTGTGGTGCTGACGCGGCGTGGCGGCCGGTTCCCCGGTATCGGAGCCGGTAGGCTGGCCGACCGTGACTCCCGCACAAGCGAATTCGGCCCCGATCCTCGACTCCGGCCCGGAGTCCGGCTACCCGGGCGGCGACGGCGCCGGGCACCCAGGCGGGCCCGGGCGCGACATCTCGGTGGGGGAGCACGGTGCCGGACAAGTTCCGGGTGCGGCTGCGGCCGCAGTGGGGGAGCAGGGCACCGCCACCGCGCCCGGGAACGGGATCGCGGTGGTCGCGGCGAGGGCGCCGGTGCTCACCGCCGCCGACGCCGACCGGCTGGCGTCACGTGACGTCGAAGTCCGCGGGTCCCGGCGCACTCCCAGCGGGGCGCGGATCGCGCTGCTGACCGGCGACGCCGCCCCGCCGCCGGGCGGCGCGCCCCGTGTCGACGCCGCCGACCGCGACCGGGTCGCGGCCCGGCGCGCGCAGGCGAAGGCCACCAACACCGTGACCGGCTACGCGACCTCCTGGCGGCGCTGGACGCGGTGGTGCGCCGAGCGCGGAGCGGACCCACTGCCCGCCCACGCCGGTCTGCTCGGCGACTACGCCGAGGCCGTGGCCGCCTACCTGGCCGAGGCCGACGCCGCCCCCGCCGCAGACGGCACCCCGGCCTACGCGGTCGCGACGCTGGAAGCGTGGGGCGCGGCCATCACCCACTTCTACACCGCCGCCGGTCTGGCCAGCCCGGTCCGGGCCCGCGTCGTCGCCGAGACCATGACCGGAATCCGCAAGCGCCGCACCAAGGCCGGGATGGGCCCGGACAAGGCCGCCCCGCTGCTGGCACACACCCTGACCACGATCGTGACCGCGATCGACGCGGATGCGCAGGGCTGGAAGGCCCGGGTCGCCGCCCGCCGCGACACCTGCGCGCTGGTGGTCCAGTTCGCCGCCGGGCTGCGACGCGCGGAACTGGTGCCGTTGTGGATCTCCGACATCACCCGCGCCGGCGACCCCGACGACCGCTACCTGCTGGTGCGGATCCGGGGCAGCAAGCGGTCCCCGACCGCCATGGAATACGTCGCGATGGCCCGCGGCGAGCACGCGATCACCTGCCCGTGGTGCGCGGTGGCACGGTGGCAGGCCGTGGTGGCCGCCTTCGACCGCGCCGTCGCCACCGCCGAGAAGCGCGGCGACCCCGATCCTGCCGCCGCGGGCCAGGCGGCTGTCCAGCGGGTGCTGCGCCGCGACACCACCCCGGCCGACGTGCACGTCTGCGACCGGAACTGGCCCAGCTTCCAGGCGGTCGATGTTCCGCTGTTGCGGCCGCTGGATGCCGACGGCCTGCCCCACGCCCGGGCGATCACCCGCCCCGCCACGGTGCCCGACATCCTCAAACGCCGTGCGGCCCAGGCCGGTCTCGACCCGGCCGTGATCGAGAAGCTGCGCGGGCACTCCGCACGCGGGGGCGCCGCCACCGAAGCCCTCTCTGGAGGGGTCGACCTCCACACCGTCGCCAAACATCTGCGCCACAAGGACATTCGCAGCACGCGCGGCTACGACCAGAGCCAACCCTGGGCCGGGAACACCGCCGCCGACCACCTGGGCCTGTGACCACCGTGACCGACTACATCGACGGCGATCTCGACCCGGATGACGAATTCGCCTGCGCACCAACGCCACCCGGACTGGTCGTGCGCTATCACCCCGGCTGGCGGGCGTATGCGATCTGGTGCGCGGCCGCCGAGCGGCGGGCGCTGCCGACCGCGCCGCTGACCCTGCTGGAGTTCCTCGCCGAGCACCCCGGCGCGGTCGCGACCCAGGCCGGGCGGATCACCGCGGTCAACGCCGCCCACCGCGCGGCCGGACTGCCCGCCCCGGGCCGCGCCGAAGCCCTGCGCCAGGCCCTCGACGACGACCGCGCCCAGCGCGCCGCCCGGATCCGGGCCGTCGTCGAAGCGCTGTTGCCGCAGATCCCGCGCTGGGGCTGGCCCGCCGGACTGGCCGGCCGCCGCAACGCCGCCCTGCTCACCCTCGCCGCCACGGGCTTGCCGCGCGCCGCCATCGCCGCCCTCACCGTCGGCGACGTCCTCGACGGCGGCCTCGTCGGCGGCCGCGAGGTCATCCACCTCGGCACCGCCCCCTGGGCGACGCTCAGCGCCGGCGACGATCCGGACCGCTGCCCGGTCGCCGCGCTGCGCGGCTGGCTCGACGTCCGTGGCGCGCTGCAACGCTACAGCGGCCATGCGCTGCTCGCCCACGCCCTCGAAAACCACGCCCTCCCACCGATTCCGCTGCATTCGGTGGACGCCGGGCAGCCGCTGTTCGTGGCGCTCGACCGCCACGGGTACGCACCCACCCCGCACACCGACACCCCCGGTGCCGCGCCGACGCTGCCCGCGCTCGGTGTCGATTCGCTCGCCGCGGTTCTCACCCGGCATCTGTCCGGGCAGCCGGTGCGGTACCGGGCCCGCACCCGCCCACCGATTTCCGGAGATCCCGCGCCCATATCGGAGCCGGAACCGATCGTCGAGATCGAACTCGGCAACGACTACTACGAGCGCGGCACCGCCGCCCGCCGCCGCGACGCCGAACTGCTTGCCGACGTCGACGACCGCCTCGACGCCGTCCTGGCCCAGATGGACGACTGGCTGACCCGCACCGACGCCCTCATCAACGACACCATCGGCGGCGCGCCGCTGTGACCCGCCGCTTCCGCCTCGAAGACTCCTCACCGACACCGACTCCAGTGCGGCCGCCGCCGACGACGCTGAGGACAGCGGGGTGGAAGTGTTTGTGCCGCAGCAGTTCCCCGCCCGATACGCGGCGCAACCGTTGTTGTGCGGTTCGACACACGCGGGCTGGCGCGCGGCTACATCGACGAACTCGAGCCGCTGCGCCCCGATTCCGTCGCCGAGATCGCCATCGCCCACCGCTGGCCCCACCCGCGCTGGGCGCGGGCCCGAACCTCGACACCGGCTGGCACGAGCGGGGGATTGCCGCCCGCTGAAGGATGAAGCACGTCAACGACGAACTCGACGATCTGCTCGACCGCGTCGACGCCATCGCCACCCGCTACGGCATCTAACGGCGCACGGCCCGCGACTTTGCCCGCACCAGCCTCAAAGGCGGTGTCCGTCTCACGAATGACATATCGTGCCATGATCAAATCCCTACTATGGGGCGAAACCCGGCGGCTCGTAACATCTTTCGAAGCCGCATTTCGGTGGGCGGTTGCGGATGCCTGCGCACAGCGCATGGCTGGTGACAGGGAGCGGCGTTGTATTTGTCGTGCGTGCGTGCTGAAAACTTCCGGATCTTCGGAACGGGCCCAGGGGAACACGGTGTCGAAGACAGTCGCCTGAATCTGGAGCTCGATCGGGGAACGAACGTCCTGGTGGGCGAGAACGACAGTGGTAAGTCCGCGATTATCGATGCGATCCGGATCTGCCTGCTCACCACCGCCGCGGACTATTACCGGGTCACCCGGGATGACTTTCACGTCGGCCCGAAAGGCAGGGCGAAAGTCTTCACCATTACCTGCGGCTTCACCGACCTCAGTGTGGAGGAGCAGGCCACCTTTCTCGAGTTCGTCACGACCGACCGCAAGGGCACGGCCAGCCTTTTTGTCACAGTCCACGCCGAAGCAATGGACCCGACGCGGCCACAGCGCATCTCGGTCACTACCCGGACCGGATCCGACGGCAGCGGTCCGGCACTCGACGGCGCGGCACGGGAGTTGCTCAAGGCGACTTACCTACGTCCGCTGCGGGATGCGGAGGCCGAATTGCGTTCGGGCCGAGGATCACGGCTCTCTCAAATCCTCGCCGGCTACCCGGCCATGATCGCCGAGGAGGTGAACGACTTCGATGAAGAGGCCGATACCGCGAGCACTCTGGTAGGGATCCTCCGTCGTGCCGAGCACCATCTGGCCAGGAACAGTTCGGTGGCGACGGCACTCGACGACATCAACACCGATTATCTGAGCGAATTCGCGATCGGCTCGGATAACTTGCGGGGCCAGGTCACGGTGTCCGGGGACGCCACTCTGGCCCGGGCTCTGGAGCGGTTGGAATTGGCGTTGGCCCCGGAAACAGGTGAGTGGACTCGGCGAGGACTGGGGTACAACAATGCCCTGTTCATGGCCGCCGAGCTGCTGTTGCTCGGCAACAGCGACATCGCCCCCTTGCTGCTGATCGAGGAGCCCGAAGCACATCTGCACCCGCAACTGCAGGCCCGGATCATGGACCTGTTGCGCAAGCGCGCCCAAATCGACAAGGGCAGCAAGCGCTCGACCGCTCCGGTTCAGGTTCTCCTGACCACCCATAGCCCGAACCTGGCCTCTGCGATCCCGGTGGAGCATCTGACCCTCGTGGCCAAGGGGCACACCTTCCGGCTCGCCCCGGACCTGACCCGCCTGGACGCCGGCGATTACGAGTTTCTGACCCGTTTCCTCGATGTCACCAAGGCAGGCCTGTTCTTCGCCCGCGCTGTTGCGATCGTGGAGGGTGACGCCGAGGCGATTCTTCTACCCGCATTGGCTGAGGCGACGGGGGCTTCGTTCAGTGAGTGCGGCGTCACCGTCGTGAACGTCGGGACGGTGGGCTTGTTCCGCTACAGCCGCATCTTTCAACGCGACGGCAAGCAGATCCCCGTGGCAGTCGCCTGTATCCGTGACCGTGATCTCGTGCCTGAGGGGACACCCGACGACATGCGGGGCAAGTTGAAATGCGTACAAGAGATGCAATCGGAGGAGATCATCCGGCATGTCGAGAACCTGACCGCTGACGACCGCGGCAACGTAAAAACCTTCGTCTCCGACCACTGGACCCTCGAATACGATCTCGCCGCCGCATCCTGGGAAATGGCGACACTGATGCATCAAGCGGTGCAGGCGGCGATCGCATCGAAGTCGGCCTGGCCCGGCGAGGACGCCCTCGCGCAGTCCGACACGGCCGCGGCCAAGGAAGTTACGCAGTGGCGCGACGACGGGAAACCGTTGGAGACCGCCGCGATCGACATCTACAGGCCGCTGCGCATGAAGAATGCGAGCAAGCCGATCGCCGCACAGCACGCCGCACGTCTGCTCGGGACCACTCCCATCACGCAGGAACAGCTGCCCGACTACCTGGTCCAGGCCTTCGCCCACCTGCGCGCGGGGGCCCTGCGTTGACGACCCCCGACCACACCGATGCCCTCACCCATGATCGCATTCGAGCACGCGCCTCCGAACTGAAACTTCAGCTCTCGGACCGGCAGCAATGGGACTTTCTCCAGAGTGTCGACACGCTCGACTTGCAGGCCGCACCGGGCTCGGGGAAGACCAGCCTGGTTGGTCTCAAACTCCTGATGCTCGCCGAACACTGGACGAGCACGACCCGCGGTATTTGCGTGCTCTCGCACACCAATACCGCCAAGGACGAGATCATCGCCCGGATCAGTAGTTCCCCCGCCGGCGCTCGGCTGCAGCGCTACCCCCATTTCATCGGCACGATCCAGTCGTTCACCAGCACATTCCTCGCGTTGCCGCACCTGCGCGGGATTGACATCCAGGTCCAGACCGTCGACAACGATGTGTACGCGGACCGGGCCAAACGCGTCCTCGCTAGCGATCAGCAATTCGGAGCGTTGAAGAGCTATCTCGGCCGACAGAGATTCGGTGACGACGTGGTCGGCGCGGCCGAGTTCAGTTTCGAGTCGGGGCAGCTGGAAGTCCGGTCCTTGCGGGAGCTGCCCTTCGGGCCTGACACCAAGAGTTACGAGCAGTTCACGAAGCTGAAGCGTCTCATGGCACGCCAGGGTATCTTCCGCTATGCGGACATGTTCGCGCTGGCCGAACTCCACCTCTCCCGGTGCCCGGCCCTGGGCCGGGCAGTCGCACACCGCTTCCCCTTCGTCCTGATCGATGAAATGCAGGACACCAGCGCGCTACAACAAAGACTGCTGGACCAGGTCTTCGGCGACCCATCGACCATCGTGCAACGCGTCGGCGACATCAATCAGCGAATCTTCACCGACGCCACCACCACTACCTCGTCCTCGTTCCCGCGCCCGGACTCCCTGGAACTACCCGTCAGCCGCCGCTTCGGCAGCTCCATCGCTGAATTCGCCAGCTCACTGACAGTCCACCGCCCCCAACACATCCGCGGCGCGGGTCCCGCCGGAACGATCGCGGTCCTGCTCTACGACGAAAACTCGGTGACCCAGGTCGTGGCCGCCTTCGAACGGATCGCAGCAGAGGTCGTCCCGCTCCCTCTGCTCCAGCAGCATCCGCCACGAGTCCTCGCCGCGCGCGTGCGACCCGGCACGTCGAAGGCGTTCCCGCAGTCCCTTGCCTGCTACGTACCGGGATACGCCGCGACCATCCCAGACGGTCGACAAGCCTCACTGCTCATCACCGCGCGCGCAGCACGGGAACAATGGCGATCCGGTGCAAGCCACACCGCAGTCGACCTCCTGTGGGAGGCGGTGAGAACAGCCACCAAGTCCGCCACGAATGAAGCCCTGCCGACACTGCGTTCCCTGAGCAGAAGCCCCGGGACTCCGGGCGCCCGCGCGAGGGCACTGCTCCTGGACGTCCTGACCGACCCGAACGACGACGAAGTCAGCTGGGACCGTCTGATGAAGCGCATGACCGGCTCGCTGTCAGAGCTCTCGAGTAAAGCCGGTTCAGTTCCGATCACGTTGGGCGAACTCGCGCACTACGTCGCACCGCTACCAGGTGGCTCCCCGGCGGCTGCGGGCCACCAGGAAGCCGCAGCGGAGACGGTGCACAGTGAACTCGGGTCCATCCACAGTGCCAAAGGCGAAACTCATACCGCGACCCTGATTCTGGAATGCCTGAACCGCAGCGGAAAGAACTACGACGTCCACGAGGTGCTGCGACTGCTTGCAACAAACGGGGACCTCAGCAGCGCAACCCGCACCGTGCAGGAGATTGCCCAACTGGTATTCGTCGGCGCAACACGACCCACCCAGCTGCTCGCGTTCGCGGTCGACCGAGATCGAGCAGCGCCGTACCTGGACTTCTTCGCCTCCAGCGATTGGGCCGTACATGACCTCACCCCTCAAAGCGCCGGGTCGAGTACTCCGCCGCCAGCGGTCGATGCAACCTGATCAGCGCGGGCGATCCGGTCGGCGCGGGTGTACACCTGCCGGTCGCAGCGGGTGGCGAGCACGTAGAACACGTCCGGTGTTCGCACCAGTCCCGCCGGGGTCATGGTCGATCTCGGACTGGCCCTGCCCACAGATGGGCCGGTGTTTCGTCGAGACGAACTCCCCGTTGCGCGTGAAAGCTGGCGGGCTGATTTTGTCTGGGAGCGTGCCGGGCCGCCTTCCCGCGTGGCCTCGTGTCTGCGACGGCCTGGTTTCGCTGACTGTGATGACCGGCCCAGAGGTGGGCGGCTCGATATGACGCACTACTGTCCGGCTGGCACGTTGCAGGTCCCCCGCAGCGAGCCGCAACGCTCCTGACCGGCCGATCAGCGGCGGCCTGTTCGGTTGAACGGGCTGTGGAAGAGGGCACCAATGTTCCCTCGAAACTCGCCATCGGCTATCCTGTTAGCACTATGACCGGTTCCGCCTGCTTCGGCAGGTCCAGGGCCGGTCTTCCTTTTTGTACAGGCACAATGCTTCGGTGGCCGTGTCTGTCAAAGCCTTCAAGTCCTACGACGAACAACTCGACATTCTCACCGATCGTGGCATGGACGTCGGCGACCGTGATGCCGCGATCGCACAGCTGCAGCGCCTCAACTACTACCGGCTCAGCGGTTACTGGTATCCCTTCCGTCGGTTGAGCAATAGCGGTAAGCGCACCAACGACTTTCAATCTGGTACGACGCTCAGCGACGTGATCGCTCTCTACGATTTCGACGGCCGCCTACGAACAGCCGCGTTCGATGCGCTGGTTCCGGTTGAGCTGGCCTTGCGTGCAGCCCTGGGACACGCACTCGGCGAGATCGACGAATGCGCCCACCTGCACCCCGAATCGCTGAGTACCCGCGCGAGCGGGCAGATCTACGACCGCTGGGTCGAGAGTTACAAGCAGGAGATCGACCGCTCGAAGGAGGAGTTCGTAACGCACCATAAGGAGCGGTACGAGGGAACTCTGCCGGTGTGGGTGGCCGTCGAGGTTCTCGACTGGGGCTCGTTGACCTACCTGTTCGACTTTGCCCCGAATGCCGTGCAGGAGCGCGTCGCTGGCGAATACGGGCTGAGCGCACCACAGCTGCGCTCATGGATGAAGTCGTTGAACGTGATTCGCAATACATGCGCCCACCATGGACGGCTGTTCAACCGAACACACGCGTTGAGGCCGAAAATGCCGCCATCCGGCAAGTTTCCGGCACTCGATCAAGTCCAGGCAGTCACCAACCGCACGTTCGGTCAACTCACCATGATTCAGCACCTGCGCCAGGCGCGCGAACTCCCAGTGTCCCGGATGCTGGGAGCGGTCATCCGTTCGTATCCGCACGCCAACCGTGCCGTCCCCATCGGTCGCGTGGGCGTTTTGAAGGACTGGGATCAATCGCCACTCTGGACAACCTGACATCGTGAACCGGGCTTCACGCGGCCGACTGCGGCGGTAGAACGTGGCCACGAAGCTCCCGGCGACCGCCGGGCACACCGGCGTGGAGGCCACGCACCGGTCTCGTGATCGGAATGCCTCACGCTACAGGCTAGAGATTCAGCATCATCAGCACCGTAGAACGCACCGCGATCACATTCCCAGAGTGTGGTCTTGGAACGGCAGGCTTCTGGTTCGAGGCCCTCAGCGTTCTACCAGTTTCCGGCGGTCAGGTGCTGTTCGACATTGTCGTGGATGCGGTCGACAAGATGGTTGAGGGTGTCAAAGGGATGGCGTGGGGTGGAGCGCGGGATGACGGGATCGGAACTGATTTCCAGCAGAACCCAGTACGCGCCGTGGGACCAGCTGATGCGTTTCCCCTCATATCGTGGAGGCTGGACCATAGAGGAAAGGCCAAATGGCGGAGAAGAGGCGCAAGTTCGATCGCGAGTTCCGCGAGGAGCGGTGCGTATCGTGCGTGAGACCGGGCGACCGGCCGCGGAAGTGGCCCGTGAGCTGGGCATCAACGAGGGAACCCTCACGACCTGGGTAGCCAGGGACCGCGCCGCCCGCGACAGCGGTGGCGATGGGAAGCTGAGCGAGTCCGAACGCGAGGAGTTGCTGCGGCTGCGGCGCGAGAACGCCGAGCTGGCGATGGAGCGTGATGTGCTCAAGCGATCAGTGGTCCTGTGGGTGAAGGAGGCGACCAAGTGAGCGTGGCCGGGTTCATCGCCTCCCAGAGGACCGAACACGGTGTGCCGCATGCCGTTTCCTGCCGTGCCCTGGAAGTGAGCGAGTCGTGGATGCCCCTATGTCGTGTCAAGCCACCACGGGCTCGGATTCTGCTGCGGGGTCGGCGGTAGTTCGCCGGAGCGTGCGATAGACC
>NZ_JBEXJI010000046.1:0-59864 GCF_040609015.1 Nocardia sp. NPDC004860
CGAACGCTCGAACTTACGCAGCCGGTAGCTGCGGCGAGTGCCATCGTCGTGCATCACGGTGATGAAGTCGGCCGACACCTCTTCCACCACACCGGGTTTCTCGTTCAGCACGACATCGCCGGAATCGATCGCCGCCCGCATTTCCATACCGGTTCCCACCAGCGGCGCCTCCGAGCGAATCAGCGGCACCGACTGCTTCTGCATGTTCGCGCCCATGAGGGCACGGTTGGCGTCGTCGTGCTCGAGGAACGGAATCATGGCGGTGGCCACCGACACCATCTGGCGTGGTGACACGTCCATGTAGTCGACGGCGGCGGCATGGACCAGCTCGACTTCGGAGTTCTTGCGCCGCACCGCGATTCGATCGGACACGAAGCGGCCGGCCGCATCCAGCGGTTCGTTGGCCTGCGCCACCACGTGCAGGTCCTCCTCGTCGGCGGACAGGTAGTCGATCTCATCGGTCACCCGGCCGTCGGTCACCCGCCGGTACGGAGTTTCGATGAACCCGAACGGATTGACCCGCGCGTACACCGACAGATACCCCATCAGGCCGATATTCGGCCCCTCCGGCGTCTCGATCGGGCACATCCGGCCGTAGTGGCTGTAGTGCACATCGCGCACCTCGAGGCTGGCGCGTTCCCGGTTGAGCCCGCCGGGCCCGAGCGCCGAGAGCCGCCGCTTGTGGGTGAGGCTCGACAGCGGATTGCGGTGATCCATGAACTGCGAGAACTGGGAGGTGCCGAAGAACTCGCGCAACGCCGCCACGACCGGCCGGATGTTCAGCAGCGACTGCGGGGTCACGGCCTCGATGTCCTGAGTCGTCATGCGTTCGCGCACCACGCGTTCCATGCGTGACAGCCCCAGCCGCAGCTGGTTCTGGATGAGCTCGCCGACGGTGCGGACCCGGCGATTGCCGAAGTGGTCGATATCGTCGACCTCGACCGGGACCTCGATGCCACCGGGCGCGGTCATCACCTTCTCGCCCGCGTGCAGCCGCACCAGGTAGTCGATGATGGTGACGAGGTCCTCCTCGGTGAGCACCGGCGAGCCGACCGCCTCGGCCGTGTGGATGCCGAGTTTCTTGTTCACCTTGTAACGGCCGACGCGGGCCAGGTCGTAGCGCTTCTCCTTGAAGAAGAGATTCTCCAGCAGCGTCTGCGCGGACTCCTTGGTCGGCGGCTCGCCGGGGCGCAGCTTGCGGTGGATGTCCAGCAGCGCCTCGTCGGTGCCGGGCGTGTTGTCCTTCTCCAGCGAGGTCAGCATGATGCCGGAGTGGCCGAAGCGCTCGGCGATCTGCTCGCTGGTCCAGCCGAGCGCCTTGAGCAGGACCGTCACCGGCTGCCGGCGCTTGCGATCGATCCGGACGCCGACGGTGTCGCGCTTGTCCACGTCGAACTCCAGCCACGCACCGCGGGAGGGGATCACACGCGCGGAATACAGTGTCTTCTCGGTGGATTTGTCGATGCTCTCGTCGAAATAGACGCCGGGGGAGCGGATCAGCTGCGAGATGACCACGCGTTCGGTGCCATTGATGACGAAGGTGCCCGTGCCGGTCATCATCGGGAAATCGCCCAGGAATACCGTCTGGGATTTGATCTCCCCGGTGTTGTGGTTGATGAACTCCGCGGTCACGAAAAGCGGTGCCGCGTAGGTCAGATCCCGGTCCTTGCACTCCTCGATCGAGGTCTTGACGTCCTCGAAGCGGGGTTCGGACAGGGTCAGCGACATGGTTCCCGCGAAGTCCTCGATGGGGCTGATCTCGTCGAGTACCTCCTCCAGCCCGCCGGCGCGCGTGGCGCCGTGCGCGGCCGTCCGGGCGCGCCAATCGGGCGCGCCGATCAGCCAGCCGAACGAATCGGTCTGCACCTGCAGGAGATCCGGAACTGCCAGGGGCTCGGTCACCGTGGCGAACGAAACCCGCTCGGTCTGATTCGAGACTGCCAAAATGCGTCCTTCCAGCACCTCGCGCCGCCCGCATAGGCGGTCGGTCGCGGTATCTGCTTGTCCTGTGGCCGTAATTCACGCGCACCGGCGCCGGCCGTCCGAACATGACTCGACAACAACGGGTGGATGAAGCCGCACGCAGACAGCGCGACCTTCCACGGTCATTTCATATTTCGAGAGTCGGACAGCACCCGCCCAGGCGCGAAGTCTCAAATTACACCCGAAGCCAACAGATGTCGAGAGGCGCAACAAAATCGACACCGATATTCCGGTGTCTTCCCATTTCAATAATGACACCGCGGAACGCAATTCGTCAAGTCGATTGTCGCCTCCCGTTCACGGCCTCCTGACCAGCGCGAAAGCGACTGGGCGGCAGTATGTTCGGCCCTGCGCGCCAGGGTGTGGCCGTGCGGGAATTCGTATCTCGCAAGGACCGTGACCGGGCCCGGGCCGCGTGGGAAGCGCAATCGGCCGGCCGCGCCGATGATCGCCGAGTTCACGAATCTGACATCGGGCAATGACGCTGTTCCCGGCCCGTATTCACCGATGTTCTTGCTGCACCGGCTCAGTGGACTGTTCCTGGCCGAACTGTGGACCATGATCCGCAGTGATGCCGATCCGGGGACGAGCGAGCATTCACGGAAGCGATTGTGGTCGAGGCTGATTCGGGCCGGGACTTCGAGATCTCTTTCCACGCCTCGCGTATCGCGGCGACCGGGGTTGGAGCCGGCCCAGCGCCTACCGGGTGTACGGTGGTCGCCCTGCCTCCCTGCCCAGATCCTCGACGGTAGTTGCGGCAGTCTCGAATTGGAACGCGCCTGATCGGATCCCGCCGAACTGGTCACCGGCGCTTGGAATCTGCTCGACGCCCTCGACCTCACGGTCGGTGATTCAGGCCGAACCTGGTAGGTGCATCGCGGCGAGGCGGTGCGGGTCGGCGAGCAGGGTGATGGCGGTGATGCGATGACAGGCGACGGCGAGGGATATGACGGATAGCGGGGTGCCGTCCTCGCGCCAGGAGATGAAGCCGGGCAGATTGTCGACGAGGACCGGCTGGTGGCGGGTGACCGCGCCGGAGAAACTGCGTGCGCGCGTGGCTACCTCGGTGGCGCCGAGGGTGACGAATACGCCGCCGGGGGCGTGGACGGTGAGCCGCACATCGGGGTCGAGGACGCGGAGGAGCGCCTCGAAGTCGCCGCCCACCGCGGCCCGGCGGAACGCTTCGGCCACCGCCCGCTGTTCGCGCCCGGGGGCGGCCGGGTGCTCGCCGGCGCCCTGCACCTTCCGGCGGGCGCGGCTGGCGATCATCTTGGTGGCGTCGGCGGATTTGCCGAGTATCCGGCCGATATCGGCGAACGGCACCGCGAACATGTCGTGCAGCACGAAGGCCAGGCGCTCGCTGGGGCCGAGCGAGTCCAGGACGACCAGCAGCGCCAGTCCCACCGAATCGGCCAGGGCGACATACTCTTCCGGTTCCGTGGCGCCGTGGTCGGCGGTGACGACGAACTCGGGCAGGCCGTCGTAGGACGACTCCTGCCGGGCCTGGCGCGAGCGCAGCAGGTCCAGGCTGATCCGGCCGACGACCGTGGTGAGCCAGCCGGCGAGGTTGTCGATGGCGGCGGCGTCCTGGCGGGCCAGCCGCATCCAGGCCTCCTGCACCACGTCCTCGGCATCGGCGTGCGAGCCCAGGACGCGGTACGCGACCGCCCGCAGCCGATCGCGCTGTGCCTCGAAGGCCGCGGCCACCGGGTCCGTCGAGCCGGATCCGGCCATGGCTACCGTCCCCGCCGCTGCTGCCGCAGTGAGATCCGGTTCCCGTCCGGGTCCATCGCCTCGATGCGCACCCCGAACGGATAGTCCACCGGTTCCGGATCGATGAATGTCACGCCCCGCTCCCGCATCACCTCGAAGTCCTTCCACAGATTGTCCGATTCGAGAATGAGCGGCCCGGGCGCGACCAGCTCCGGCCCACCGGACGGCTGTCCGGCGGCCTCCGGAAGCTGCCACAGAATGATCTCCACGGGACTCCTGGATGCCTTGACTGTCAGGAATCGCCCATCGGGCCCGGCATAGTCCACCTGCTTCTCCAGACCGAGCGCTTCGGTGTAGAACTGCAGCGCGCGGTCCTGATCGGTCACGTAGACGGTCACATACAAGATGTTCGACAGCACCCTGTCCTCCATTCGTCGGCTCGGCGACCCGGTCGTTGTCGGTCGCCAACCCGTATGACGCGGGCCGCCGCGAGAAGGTAACCGCGGTTCGGATAACGAAACGGGCGAATCGCGGCAAAGTTGCAGCAAACGTCCGATCGGGGCGATTAGCGTCGGAGACCTGGTCTGCCGCTTCGCCCGCGGCGCCCACTAGAAGGAGGACCCGGTGACCGAGCCAGCGAAACCCTCACTGCTGTCGAAGATCTCGATGAAGCAGTGGATCGCGATCGTCCTCACCGTGCTGGCGGTGATCTTCATCGCGGAGAACCGGCACCGGGTGGACATCGAATTCCTGCTGCTGACCATCCGTTCGCCGATGTGGCTGGTGCTGCTGGTGACCTTCGCCATCGGCTGGGTCGTGGGCGTCCTGACCATGCGATCCCGTCGCTGAGACGGCCATTCTTGTGCTTCCTCTTCGGTCCGTGGCGGAAAATACCTTGCGTGGACCGGGATTCGGTCTGCTAGCCTGCTGCCTACCGTGACATCAGGCGAGGAGGTGAGACCCATGAACACAGTACCGATGTGGGGGCTCCCTCTCGTCGTCACGGATTGGCGAACGCTGTAGTTGTCGCCGGGAGCGCCTGCCTGACAAGGCAATCCCGAAAGGTGACAACGATGAATACTTCGGATATCTCTTCGCGTGCGGGCGATTCCGCCGCGATCACCCGGGTCGCGCTGACCCGATGGCAAGCCGTGGAGAACGACCTGGTGGTCGGGTGCGGTGATGTTTCGACACGACCCGACGGACGGCTGTTCGTCAGCATCGACGCCTGGCACGACGCGGTGTTCGAGCAACTCACGGCCGCGATGCTCCCCACCCTGCGCAGGCCACTGCACACCGTGGTCGACGAGAACGACGCCGACCTGCTGTCCCGGTGGGCACGAGCCGGTTTCGCGACCCGGCGCCGGGAATGGGAGTACCTGATCCCCACCGATCCGGCCGGCACCGGGCTGCATGCGGTCCTCCCGCCACCGGACATCACGATCGTGCCGGCCGGGCGTGCGGCGGCGGAACCGTTGCGCGCCCTGGACCGGGTGATCCGCGACGAGGTGGAGGCGGCGGTCGGCTGGCAGGAGATGCCGGCCGAGATCCTGGGCGGGTACGACGGTGACACCATCGTGGACCGGTCGAAATACGTGGCGGCGGCCCAGGCCGACCGCTACGTGGGCCTGCTCCGCGTGGTGCAGGTGACCCGGCTACCGCGGATCGGACTGATCGCGGTCCGGGCCGGCCAGCAGCGCCGCGGCATCGCCCGCGCCATGCTGGCCCACACCCTGTCCACGCTGCACCACCGCGGCATCGCCACCGCCTCGGCCGAGGTGAACGAATCCAACGCGGCGGCCACCGCACTGTTCGACGGCATCGGCGCCCAGCGTGTGAACAGCAACCTGGAACTGGTGCTGCGATGACCAGGACCGGAAAGGGAATTGAAATCGAGGGCACCGTCGTCGAGTGCCTGCGCAATGCCACCTTCACGGTGGAACTGCCCAATGGGCATCAGGTCCTCGCGCACATCAGCGGCAAGATCCGGAAGAACTACATCAAGATCCTTCCGGCCGACCGCGTCCTCGTGGAACTGAGCCCCTACGACCTCACCCGCGGCCGAATTCTGTTCCGGTACAGGACGTAACGGGCACGGGCGGCGGCTTCCGGTGGAGGCTGTCGAAACCGAAGTCGGAGGGCCCAGCCGCCGGGTGGGCGGCTGGGCCCTCCCACCGTGGGTTCAGGCGTCGTCAGCCGATCTGGACGCGCTGGTGGCCCTGCTGACCGACGACGTGTTCATGTCGATGCCGCCGATGCCCTTCGAATACACCGGCCTCTACGTCCTGACCCTCGCCGGTGACCGGATCAGCGGGCTGACCAGGTTCGACACCGCGTGCTCCCACGCTTCGGGCTGCCCCGATCACTGCCGAACCGCTAGCCGGGTCACCTATTTCAGGCGGTAGGTGTCGAGCGCGTTGGCCCGGTAGAAGAACTCCGCCTCCTGATCGGTGGCATCGGTGGTGACGATGTGGTCGATCGCCGAGACCAGCTCGGTGTAGGTCCCGGCCAGCGAATCCACCGGCATGTTGGAGGCGAACATCAGCCGCCGCCACCCCCACAGCGCCACACTCGATTCCAGCCAATACTCGAGCGACGGCCACGCCAGATCCCGGCAGATCAGCCCGAACCCCGACAGCTTGCACAGCCACTGAGTCTCCTTGGCCGCCAAGGAGATCGCGTTGTGCCACGCGGAGCGGGCCTCGGAGGAATGTCCCTGCGGGAACCCCAGGTGCTCGAGCACCACCCGCAGCTCCGGGTACCCGGCCAGGAAATCGATCCAGTCGAGAATATCGCCGGGCTCGGTCACCAGATCGAAGACCGCGTCGTGCTCCTGCAGCCAGCTCGCGAGGGCATCCGCCGCAGGCGTATTCGGCGACAGCCCTTCGAAAACCCGTACCCCGCGGAACCGCTCGGTGCGGGCCTGCTCGTCGAGATGCGCGATCAGCTCGGTCGTCGGCAGGGTGGGATCGACCGCCCCGACGATCGCGAACGGTCGCGACCCGGCCGCGGCAATGCCGTCCACCCAACGGGTTTCGTCCAGATAGGCGTGCGGCGCGGTGGTGGCCGACACGTGTACCAGCCCGGCCACCTCGATCGAGCCCAGCCCCCGATCGAAGTCGGCCGGCAGAAAGTTCTGCGCGATGTCGGGTCGTCCGGCGGCGGCGAATCTCGCCAGGCCCGGATACCAGGCATGCGCACCGGTGTCCCACAGGTGCATGTGGGCATCGACGAGGGGGAGAGAGGGCATGTGGGCAACTCCTACTGCATGGTGATGCCGCCGCTGACGCTGATCAGCTGGCCGGTGACGTAGCTGGCTTCCGGGCTTGCCAGCCATGCGATGAGGGAGGCTACTTCGTCCGGCCGGCCCAGGCGTTTGAGGGGGATGGATTTTTCGAGGGCGGTGAGGGTTTCGGGGTGATCGGCCATGGTGTGGGCGACCATGCGGCCCTCCAGCGGTCCGGGGCAGACCACGTTGACGGTGACGCCGTCGCGGGCGACCTCCCGGGCGAGGGATTTGGCGAAACCGAACAGGCCGGATTTGGATGCGGCGTAGACGGTTTCGCCGAAGGCCCCGGCTCGCGCGCCGTCGGAGGCGACGAACACGATGCGGGCGGCCTCGGCGTCGAGCATGCCGGGCAGCAGCAGCTGGGTCAGGCGCATGGGCCCGCGCAGATTCACCTGGAACATGAGGTCCCAGGCGAGGGTTCCGGTGTCCAGGAATGGTTCCACGACGGCGACCCCGGCACAGTGCACCACCGCCGAGACCCGCCCGCCGACCGTCCGGGCGGCCGATTCGATACTCTCCGCGCTCGTCAGATCCAGTTCCAGCGCAGTGGCTTCCGCCCCCAGCTCCGCCGCACACGCGCGCGCACCCTCGGCATCGACATCCGCGACCCACACCGGCCGCCCGGCGTCCACCAGCCGCCGCGCCACCGCGCGCCCGACATCCCCTGCCCCACCGGTCACCAGCGCGCCGGATACCGCTCCGACACCACCCACTGTCTCACCCTGTTCCGCTGTTCTCGAATCCATCCGGATTCTATGAATAGTCGGTCAGCGGGAATTGCGCGACACAATGTCCGCGATTCGGCCGCGGAAGGCCTCGGGGGAGAAGGTGACGGCGTGCTTGCGGATGGTTTCGGGGTGATAGTCGGCCGGGTCGAAATCGCGCATCACCCGCGCGAATCCGGCCACCACTGAATCATCGGAACCGGTCGGAATGTGTTCGCCGGAGATACCGGGCACGACGGTGTCGAGCGCCCCGCCCTCACCGACGGCGAGCACCGGTGCGCCACAGGCCATGGCCTCCACCGGGACGATGCCGAAATCCTCCACGCCGGGCATGAGCAGCGCCCGGCAGCGGCGGTACATGTCCTGCAGCACCTCGTCGGAGGCCGCCCCCAGGAAGGTGGTCTCCGGGCCCGCCAGCGCCTCCAGCTGACGGCGATAGCGGCCGTCGCCGAGGATCACCAGGCGCACCCCGGCCGCGCGGGCGGCGCGAATGGCGAGATCCGGGCGCTTGTAGGGCACCAGCCGGCCCGCGAACAGGAAGAAGTCCTCCCGGTCGATGCGCGGATCGGGGGAGAAACGGTCCACGCGCACAGGCGGATTCACCACCGACGCGGGCAATCCCCACCAGTCCCGCACCCGATCGGCCACCGCCTGCGAGTTCGCCACCACATGCGTGAGCCGCGGCGCGGCACGCAGTTCGTTGTGCCGGGCCAGCGCGCCCAGCGCCATCAGAATGGCCTGCCCCGCCCGTCCTCCGGCCTCCCGCGCCCGGAACGCGCTGTCCCAGGCCCACCGGGCCGGGCTGTGAACGTAGGCGATCACCGGTGCGGTGGTGGCGAAGACCGCCTGGGTCGCGAAGGCGTGATGGCTCACCACCACCGCGTCGTACTCGCCGTCGAGTGGAAGACGGCGCAGCGTTCCCGGCACGAAGGGCAGCAGCGGCGCATGCGACCGCCGCCCGCTCGCCGAGTAGGCGCGCGAGAGCCAGGTGTCGTGCACGAGTCCGGCTGCCGCCGAGCCCGTTTCGATCGAGGACCCTGCCGCCGCCACGAGTGCGTGCGTGCACTCCGCGTCGGCGATGGGCGCGAAAACCGGTGCGCCGGGCCAGGTTTTCATGAACTCGGCGACCACGGCCTCGGAGCCGCCGTATTCGGTGAATCGCTCGTGGACGAGGGCGATCCGGGGTGCGGACATCACAGCTCCTGGGTTACTGCGCGAGACTGGGTTACGGTGCGGGGCTGGGTTACGGTGCGAGACGACGCGGTGCCGCCATGCGCCGCAGCGCCGGAGCCACCGGCCGTCCGGCGAGCAGGCCGTCCACCGAGCCCTGTTCGAGGGCCTTGCGGTAGGTCTTGGCCGCCGACTCGCAGGCGTCGATGGTGTGGTCGACGTCGGCGTCGGTATGTGCGGCCGAGTTCACGAACGACTGCCCCAGCACGCCCCGGTCCAGCAGTTCCTGCAGGAACAGCGTCCGATAGGGCTGGGAGGGAACGCCTTCCGGGTCCCGGGTGAGGAACACCAGGCACGACGGCCGGCCCGCCACCTCGAGATGATCCCCGATACCGAGGTCCGCGGCAATGGCATTGACCCCGGCGGCGAGGCGGCGGCCGGATTCCTCCATGCGCGCCACCGGATCGGTGTCGCGGTAGGTCTGCACGACGGCCCGGAAGGCGGCCAGGGACGCGGTTTCCGGCCCGTGGGTGGTCGAGAGCAGGAAGACCCGGTCCGCGTCGGTGCGCAGCCCGCCCAGCTCCATGTACTCGCGTTTGCCGGCCAGCGCCGAGAGCGGGAACCCGTTGGCCATGGCCTTGCCCCAGCACGACAGGTCGGGGGTCACACCGTAGATCCGCTGTGCCCCACCGGCGGACCAGCGGAACCCGGTGATCATCTCGTCGAAGATCAGCAGCGCGCCGTACCGGTCGCAGAGCGCGCGTACGCCTTCCAGGAAGCCCGGCGCGGGTTCGGCCAGGGCCGTGGCCTGTTCGAGGATCACGCACGCGATCGCGATGCGGCGCAGGGCCGTTTCCAGCGACGCCAGGTCGTTGTAGCGGAATCGCACCGTCGGAACCGCGGGTATCCCCGCGTTCATCTCGGTGGTGCCGATGAACCAGTCGTCGACCGAGAAGAAGGGCTGCTCGCAGATCGCCACCGCCTCCCGCCCGGTCACCGCGCGCGCCAGCCGCACGGCGGCCGTCGTGGTGTCGGAGCCGTTCTTGGCGAACTTCACCATGTCCGCGCCGGGCAGCAGGCTCAGGAAATCCTGGGCCGCCAGGAGTTCCAGCTCGGTCGGCCGGGAGAAGTTGACCCCGTCGGCGATGGTCCGGGCCACCGCCTCGACCACCGGCACGAACCCGTGGCCGAGGGTCACCGAGCGCAGCCCCATGCCGTACTCGACATACTCGTTGCCGTCCGCGTCCCACACCCGGGCGCCCTTGCCGCGCACCAGGATCGGGGCCATGGCCTCCGGATACTGGTCCGCGCCGCGCGCGTAGGTGTGCGCGCCCCCCGGGACCAGATCGTGCAGGCGCGCCTGCAGGGCGGCACTGCGCCGGTAGTCACGCATGATCGGCACCCCCGGCGGTGATGGCCCACAGTTCGTGGTCGCCGCGGTGCCCGTCGAGTCCGGTGTAGCTGCGCATGGTTCCCTCCTTGTGCAGTCCCGCCGAGGCGGCGACCGCGGCCGATGCGGTATCCCCGGCCGCGACGGCCGTGTATACGCGGAACAGTCCGAGCCGGTCGAAGGCGTGTGCCAGCAGGGCCCGGGTTGCCGCCAGGCGGACTCCGTCGTCGGCGTGGGCGGGATCGGCCCAGATGTGCATCCGGGCGTTGCGATCGAACATGTCGAGGTCGAACAGCCGGGCCTCCCCGGCGTAGGCGCCCGCGGCGTCGAGGACGAGCAGCAGACCGGCGCGGGAGCGCACTCCCGCTGTGCTGCGGGCGAATTCACGCCACCAGGACGGACCGGTGCTATCGGTTCCGTCGATCGCCGGGGGCGCCCCGTTACGCCGGGCGGTCGCGCGGGCCGGGCCGTCGGAGGGCCGGAGGCTGCGCAGCGCCACCCGGTCGAACCCGGCCAGCCGGAGCATGACGGGCCGGGTGGGCAGCGCCTGCCGCGCGGCCCGCCACAGCTGGCCCGCGCGATACCGGGCCAGGACCCCGAAAATTGTGGCTGTATCGGGTATTCCGTTCGCCTCCGGTGCTCCGGTGGGTTCGTCCGGGGGCGGGGTTCGATGCGCGAGCGTGCGCTCGGTCCACATCTCGGTGAATCCCTTGGGCGGAATCTCGGCCCGCGTCATCGACCACAGATCGTGATCGGCCCGCGCCCCGCCCACGTCGAAGCGCAGCCGCATGCGCCCCTCGCGCACGAACCCGATCTGCACCGCACCACTGGTGGCCGCCGCGTTTCCCGGCGAGATGGGCGCGTTGATGCGCTCCAGCCCCAGCACCTCGAAGCTGAAGTCGAGGATCAGTCCCGCCGCGATCCCGCCGAATCCGTGCCGCCCCATCCGGGCGTCGATCCAGATTCCCATCTCGCCCTGCCGGGCCTGCGGATCGATATTGCCGATCTCCACCTGCCCGGCGAAGCGCCCGTCGATCTCGATGACGGTGGCTACCCGCCGCCCGGTGCGGGCATTGGTCGCCGCCTCCAGGCATTCACGCACCCACGCCTTCTCATTGTGCCGGGTGTCCCAATCCAGCGGCGAGGTGTGCCAGAACGGTTCCAGGAGTCCGCGATTGCGCAGCCGCAGCCGCCGCCACTCCTGGTAGTCGGCGAAGCGCGGCAGCCGCAGCAGCAGGGTGCTGCCGTGCAGCCGCGCCGGGCCCAGTGTCAGTCGTGCCCCCGTGCCGCTCACGAGTGCGGTCGCTGCTTGCCCAGCGACGAGGTCTTGATCGCACCGTCCGTGCCCACCGACAGCCGCCAGTACGTGCCCGCCGAGTCCTTCAACACGATTCCCCCTTCGCTGCGATCGGAAATATAAGCCCCACTGTTCAATACGGCCGACAATACGGTCCCGTCCCGGTCCTGGACCTGGAAAATATCGGCATCGGGCTGACTCGCCTGCGCCACCGTGGTCCCGGCGAAGCGCGCGCCGTGGATGGCCCCGCGCCCGATGACGTGCCAGCCGTCCGGGAACGACCTGGGATCCACGTCCTGGTAGGACCCGGAGATGAGGTTGACGGCCGTGCCCTCCGCCACGCCCTTGGGGTCCACCCGCACCTCGATGGGCGGCGCGTCCAGATCCGGATCGAACTGCACATTGGCCAGATACGGCTGGCGGCAGTGGATCAGGTCCAGGCACACCTTGCGCGCGGCCACCTTGCAGTTGACCAGACCGAACTGGGCGGGCCCGCCGGCCGGTCCGCCGATGGACAGCGCGGTATCGGCCCCTTCGAACCACACGTTGGTCAGCCACCAGTCGTTCGCGGGGCCGTCCACCACCAGGTGCTTGTCGGTGGTCCTGGGATCGTTGTCGGACACGAATTCGACGTTGGCCAAGGCCAATCCGGCATTGTGGTCGCCGCCGGTGCCGAGCACCCCGATGTGATTGTTGGTGAGTTTCGAGGACGTCACGTAGTTCTGGATGCACGAGGTGACGATCCCGTACCCGAAATTGTTGATATCGGAATTGATGACGGTCGTGCCCCCGGTGTTCTGATCCAGCACCAGTCCCCGCTGGTCCAGGAATCGGGGCGCGTTGTCGCTGAGATGGTTGCCGCGCAGTACCACCGAATCGAAGGTGCAGCGGAAGCACTCCGACAGCCGCACGGCGGTGGCCTTGGGGCCGGAGAAGTAGAAACCCAGGCGGGAGAAGCGAACCCGTTGCTTGCGCTGCAGTGCGATGAAGGTGTCGTCGCCGTCGTAGTTGATGGTGGTGACATCGGCCCCGTCGCCCAGCACCGTCGCGTAGTCGGCGAGCGCCGGGAACTTCTTCAGCGTGTACTGCCCGGCCGGGATGTAGAGCACCAGCGGCTTGTCGCTGACCGCGGCGGCCTTGGCGAAGGCGTCGGTGTCGTCGGCCTTCCCGTCCCCGACCGCACCGAAGTCCTTCACATTCCGGGCCGACGGCTGATCGGTCACCTGCGGCGAACGGAATTCCGTTGCGCCGGAATCGGTTTTCGAGCACGCGGCCGCGACCGGCAGGATGGCCGCCGCCCCGAGTCCGGCGGCCAGCAGCCGCCGGCGGCGCACGGCGGCGTCCGACCGGTTGTCCGTTGTCCCCCCGTCCTCCTCGATCACCGTTTCACCAGATCGAGCGGATGCTTGACGAGTTCGCCGACGCTGCGATGCGGCCGTGAGAAGACGACCGTGCCGATCATTCGCTTGTTGTCGTGACCGAAGGTGGCCAGCGCCCCGCGTACCTGGCTGGAGGTGGTCTGCCCGAGCTCGATCACGCCGATGGTGGCGTCCACGCGCCGCGCCAGCGCGATGGCGTCGGCGGCCGCGGTGACGGGTGCGGCCTCCACCACGATGTGGTCGAATTCGCTGCGCAGCTTGGACATGATGTCGCTGAACCGCTCGGAGTCCAGCAGGTCGGGGGTGCGGAAATCCATGCCGCCCAGCGGCAGCACAGTGATCCCCACCTCCGGCCAGGCCATCACGAACCCTGCGGGAGTCGCGTTGTTGCGCAACAGCTCCGAGAGTCCCGCCGCCGCGGCCGCCGGACTGCGCCGGGACGAGCCGTACCCGGTGGTGTCGGCGTCCACCAGCACCACCCGCGCGCCGGTATCGGCGAAGGTGCGGGCCAGCCCGATCGCCACATCCGGTTCGGAGTGCGGCGACAGCGAGGTCAGCAGCAGGCTGACCAGTGTGGGATCCTCGGTGAGCCGGGTGCGCAGCCGGCGTAGCTCACCCGCCGCTCCGGGCCGCCCGTCGTCGACGATGCCCAGGATCGGGACGGGCAGAAAGGCTTCCAGCTCGGTGGAGGTACGGACTCGCTTGTCGAGTTTGTCGCGCAGGATCGCCGCGCCCAGGCCGACCATCAGTCCGGCCAGCACGCCGAGCAGGTAGTAGCGCTTCTTCTGCGGTCCGCTGGGCTGGCTGGGTGTCTGGGCCTTGTCGATGACCTCCGCGCGGGCGGCGGGCGCGGCGTCGCTCTGAGTGACCTCGAGCCGGGAGACCAGCGCCCGGAACTGGGAGACCACCTCGTCGGCCAGGGCGCGCGCCCCGGCGGCGGTGGAGTCCTTCACCGTGATGATGATGATCGTGGTGGCCGGCGGCGAAACCGCGGTGATGCGGCCGCGCAGGTCGTTCACCGAACTCTTCAGGCCCAGCTGATCGTGCACGTAGGTGGCGACGGTGACGCTGGAGGCCAGATCCACGTACGAGCGCACCCGCTGCTGCGCGGCCAGCCCGCCCTGATAGGAGTCGTTGACCGAGGTCCCGGTGGCCATGGATACGTACACCGAACTGGACGCGGTGTACTCGGTCGGCAGGGTGCTCGCGTATCCGTACGCCGCCCCCGTGCAGAGCGCCACCGCGACCACGATTATCGGCCAGCGCCGCCGCAGCAGCCGCCAGTAGTCGATCAAACCCATTGCGCTGTCCTCGTTTTCCCGGATGGAATCGGTGCCCCCTGCAGCTGTTCCACCCGTCTTCGGAATTCACCAACAACCAGATACGCCAGCCATGCCAGCACCACGGCCTGCAGATACTTGCCGAGCATCTCGACGGTGCCGAGGATGCCGCGCTCGAACAGGACCGGGACCTCGATCACCGACAGGCCCAGGATCGCCATGGCCAGGTACCTGCTGTAGAGAGCCCGGATCCAGATCAGCAGCAGCACGAACGTGATCGTGACCCCCACCGCGACACCGATGTAGCCGCCCAGCACGTAGCCCTCGTTGATATTGCCCTCGGCCAGGGACACTTCCACCGTCGACATGTCCACCGAGCGCCCGCGCACCTGCTCGGCCCAGGCGGCGCCGGACCGGAACTTCTCCGCGCCCAGCAGCTGGGTGGGAATCAGGCTCTGCACGGCGTGCTGCGCCACCTGACTCGGCGTCAGCCAGGAACTCGGCCCGGCGAACCAGGAGTCGGTGGCGGCCTCGAGCAGGTCGAAACGGCGCAGCATGCTCAGGAAGGGGTGCACCACCGTCGGATACTGCGCATCCACCTGTGCCGCTTCGGCTTTGGCGGCGGCGTCGGTCTTGAGCGACTGCAGCCAGCCGAAGCCGCCGATGGCGAGGCCGGTGATGCTCAACACGCCGACCACCTTGACGCGCGTCCAGCCGGTCATGGCGAAGCGCACGGCGATGGCCAGCGCCGCGCCCATGATCGGGGTCTTGGACTGCACGGTGGCGGTCCACACCAGTTCGCCGCAGGTGAGCGCGCCGACCACCAGCGCGGTGGTGCGGCCGGACTCGTTGCGGTAGAACACGATCAGGCCGACCGCGCCCAGCGTGGCGAGAATGGTGACCAGGTTGATGAGCGGGTTCGGGCTCTCCAGTTCGCCCGCCTTGCCGGTGGTGCCGGTGGCGTAGGCCGCCAGCCGGCCCAGGGTGCCGACGCCGTAGAGCAGGAACAGGGTCTGGGTGAAGATGGGCTCGCCCGCGAAAGGCGCTACGCGCGGTGTGGTCTCGCGCGGGCGCAGCCGCACCCAGAACACGTAGCCGATGATCAGCGCGGCGTAGACCCAGAGTCCGAAGATGACCGGTTGCAGCACCGCGGCGATGCCGCCGTCGTAGCCGTACTCGTAGAGCCGCGGATCGGGCACATTGTCGCCGTAACTGGGGAAGGGCTGCACCCACAGCAGCACCACCGGCCGCGCGACATACGACAGCGACCAGTGCGCGGTCTGCGCGATCAGGAACACCCGGGCCACACCGGGCAGGAACATCGCGGCCACGACGATCGTCACCAGCGCGGCGGCGACGAGGAATACAGCGAATTGTGCGGAGGCCATCACTCTCCCATCACCCGTATGTCCGCGCCGCGGGCCGGGGCGTTACCCGTTTGCGTGGCCGTTCTTTTCGCCGTCGGCGCGGCAGATCCGTCGCGCCGTTCCGGGCATGGGCGGAGCTGCGCGCGGCTACGCTGTGTGGCCTGGTGCGCGCGGCCGCTCATGCCAGTGCGTCGATGATCTCGCGGGCGCGGTCCACGTACCGGTGGTCGCCGTGCACGATGCGGCGGTGACCGGCCTCGGCGACCTTGGCGACCTGATCGGGATACTTGGCGCAGCGGTGCAGGATTTCGCGCAGCTCGGTCGGGCCGGAGAACAGGTAGCACTCGGCCTCGTCCTGGAGCAGTTCGGCGTGTTCGTCGGTGCGTTCGCCGACGAAAAGGCCACCGGCGGCCGGGACTTCGAAGGTACGGCAGGTGTGGGTGTCGCGATTGTCGGAATTGAGCAGCACCAGGTTCGCGGTGACGGCGGCGACCGCCGTGGAGAAGTTCTCGCCGTAGACCGCGCCGCCGACATCGGCGCCGGTCTGCCACAGTGCGCGCACGCGCCGCCAGCCGGGACCGCGTAACAGCATGTCCCCGTGGTGTTCCCGGGCCAGCGAAATCAGGAGGTCTTGGCGGTCGGGGCGCACCGCGCCGATGAAACCGACCAGGTAGTTACGGACGGTGCGGCGGGCGGTGAGGTGGTGCAGGGCCGGATCGTATGCGCTGCGAACGAATTTCACGTGCCGGGCGCCGCGGGCGGCCAGTTCGGGAACGTTGTGCCACTTGGTGGTGACGATGAGATCCCATTCGGCTTCGTGTGCCAAGTATTCCGGGCTGGTGTTGTACGGATTGGACACGTCATCCGGGCTGTAGTGTACATGCAGACCAGCCGGGGCGCTCAGTAGCCGCTGCTGGTCCAGGTGCACCGATTTGAAGGCGAACAGCACGTCGGGCGCGAATGCGGCGGCAGCGCTGTCGATCTCGCGATGCAGTGCCTCGACGTCCCAGGGCGCGCGGCGATGGGCGACCTTCGAATACACCCACGGTGGCGACAGCCGCGCGGGCAGCGTGACCGGGGTCGTGTCGATCACCACCACCTCGTGCCCCGCCTGCTGGAATCCGTCGGCGAGTGAGCGCGCGTTGCTGCCCACCCAGTCATCCCCGACGAAAAGTACTTTCACGCCAAATCCCCCTTGGTCAGCAGCGCGGTGGCAGGTTCGACCGGCCCGCCGCGGCCGGCTCGTTCCCGGAGCATGAGCCACCGCACCCGGATGATGTACCACAGCGCGACGCTGATTTCCGCGGAAACTGTGCCATAGACCAGGGTCCAGACCGATCCGGTCCGGGCGGCGACCACCAGCGCCACCGCGGCGACGCAGGTGCCGATGATCGCGCCGATCAGCACGCCGATAGTGTCCTGCTTGACTGGCAGCACGGCGGTGGTCACGTACGAGGTGATGGTGGTGGCGGGCAGGATGAGAATCTCGACGCGCAGCAGGGGTATCGCGCCGTCGAAATCGTGGGTGTAGATGAGATGGATGAGGATCGGGGCCAGCGCCCAGACGCTCACCACGGCCAGGCAGGCCAGGGTCACGCAGCCGATCAGCATCTGGATCTGATTGCGCCAGAACTGATCATGGGCGCTGCGGCGAGCCATGCGGGGGAGCAGGGCGAAGCCGATCGGGTCCAGGGTGGATTGGATCGCGCGGACCAGCCGGTCGCCCGCGGAGTAGAGGCCCAGCGAGGCCGCCTCCAGCACCGCGCCGTACACCGCCGCCGAACCCTGGCCGTAACCGGTCACCAGCAGCCGGGAGGTGAAAATCGGTGCGGCCATGCGCAGGACGGCCCGCACGCCGTAGGGCCGGGCGGGCGGTCCGAACTTGCGAAAGGAGTCCCACCAGGTCAGCGCCACCGTGGCGATGGAGGAGACCAGCAGGCAGAGCACGGCCATGGAGGCGCTGGGGAATCGAGGTAGCAGCCCGACGAGCAAACCGAGATATCCGATGCGGCCCACGCCCTGATACATGGTGGAGCTGCCGAATCTGCCCTGGCCGATGAGCAGCCAGTCCTCCGAGATCGACCAGAAGCCACCGGCGAACAGGCCCAGCAGCACCATGTGCAGTTTGGGGGACACCCCGATCGCGAGGCTGGCCAGCAGCGCCACGCCGATGAGGGTCAGGGTGGTCGCGCGAATGGCGAGGTAGGTGCCGCGCAGGCGGTTCACCTCGAGGTGGCCCGGATCGTCGTCGGGCACTTTGGCGGCCAGGAACGAGGTGACGCCCAGATCCACGGCCAGCGAGCCGATGAAGTAGGACGACATGCCGATGGCCAGCAGGCCGGTGCCGTGCGGGCCCAGCATGCGGGCCAGCAGCGGGACGGTGACCAGGGTGATGACGTACTGGCCGTACTTGCCGAAGGTCACCAGTCCGATATCGCGGATGATGCTGCCCATACTGCCCAGGCCGGAGGACGAATCCTTGCGATGCTTACCGTCGGCCTGGGAATGATCTGTGGCGGTGGGGGATTCGCCGTCCGTCGCGGCCTGTCGGTAAGCGCCGGTGGCGTCGCGCGCCGGGCGGGTGACCGGGAGCCGCACGGTGGGCGGGTCGACCGGATCGCCGTAGAAGGTGGGCAGCACCGGACCGCGGGAGGGCGCGGCATAGCGGGCGGCCCGGGTCTCGTCGAACGACACCGTGCCACGGCCGGTGCCGTTCTCGTGGCCGTTCGGTCCGGCGCGGCGCTGCCGCGGGCCGGCCGGACCGGAATCACCGCGGGCGTCGTGCTCGAAGGCGGAGGACTGCTGGTCGACCTCCGGAATCCCGTGCCGCATGTGGCGGCGCTGTCGCAACCGGCCCAGCGTGCCGAGGGCCTCCATCCGCACGGTGGGCGGGTCGTAGGCCGGCAGTGGATCGGTCGGATCATCCACGCCGCCACCGCTTTCCGGGCAGGCCGGTCAGGAGGTCGGTCACGATCCGGCCCGACTCGGCGACGTCGAATTCGCGGGATCGCACCTGTGCGGCATCGGCGAGTTTGACGCGCAGTTCCTGGTCGGCGATGAGAGTGTCCAGGGCGCGGGTGAGCTCGGCGCGATCGCCGGCCATCACCAGCAGGCCGTTCACTCCCGGCTCCACGATCTCCTCCGGTCCGCCGGGGCGGGTCGCGATGACCGCGCAGCCCGCCCGCATGCCCTCCACCACCACCTGGCCGAAGGGTTCGGGCAGCACCGAGCAGTGCACGAGGATATCGGCGTGGCGCAGATAGGATTCCGGGTCGTCCACGTGGCCGGTGAAGGTGACGGGGAGGTCGAGGGCGGTGGCGTGCACCTCGAGTTCGGCGCGGTAGGGCTCCTCGTCGAAGAAGGTGCCGCCGACCAGGAAGACCTCGCGGGGGAGGGTTTTCACATCGGCCAGGGCGCGCAGGAACAGGTCCTGACCCTTCCAGGGGGCGAGACGGCCGACGACGGCGATGATGGTCTCGCCGGGAGGGCGTTGTTCCTGGGGGCGTCGGTCGCGGGTGAGCGTGGATTCGTCTGCCGGGGTGTGATTATCAGGTGGGAACTCGACACCCGGATAGGCGACGACGGCCGCTTGCCGCCAGGTGTACAGCGAGGCCAGCGTGCCGCGGCTGTTGGCGATCACGCCGCGGGCCACCACCCAGCCCAGCACTCGGATGACGAGGGCGAGCACCCGGCCGAAGTAGTCGCGCGAAACCCGGTCGTGCACATGCCAGACCAGCGGGACCCGGGCCCGGCGGGCGGCGACGGCACCCATGAGCATGGCTTTGGTGCTGCCCGCGACCAGGACCGTGGCCTCCAGGTCGCGGACGGTCGCGCCCAGTGTCCAGCCCAGACGTAGCAGGCCCGTCGCGCCGATGAGCAGGCTGCGGATCCCGGCCTTGTCGATGGTCATGGCGCGGGAGTCGAAACTATTGGTGACGACGCGGGTTTCGATCCCGCGCGCGGCCATCAGGCGCAGCATCGGGCCGTCCTCGGTGTAGAGCACGGCGGTCCGCCCGGCGGGCATGGCCGAGACCAGGCGGAGCGTTGCCAGTTCGGCTCCGGAGGGGGCCGCGGTGTGCGCCAGGAACACGGCCTTCAGCGGTGCCATCAGTCGACGAGCTCCGCGTAGAGATCCCGGTGCCGATGCGCCGCGACGGCCCAGGAGAATGTCTCCGCGTGGGCGCGGCATTGTTTCGCGGCGGGCCGGGAGCCGTCGAGGGCTGCGGCGATGCGGGCGGCGAGTGCCTCGGCATTGCCCGGCGGGACGAGGAGCGTGGCGTCCAAATCCCGGACAGAATCGGGCAATCCACCACAATCGGACACGATCGGGGGGCGTCCGGCGGCGAGGGATTCCAGGGCGATGAGCCCGAATCCCTCCAGTGCGAGGGAGGGGACCACAGTCAGATCGGATCGGGTGTACAGGTCGGTGAGCTCCGCGTCGGACACCGATCCGGTGAATCGGATCGACGGCTGGTCAGCGGCGAGTGCCCGCAATTCGGCCTCGGCGGTCCCGGTTCCGACGATGATCAACCGGGCGTCGGGATGCTTGGCGGACACGTCGGACCAGGCGCGAATGAGCACGTCGATGCCCATCCGCTTCTCCAATCGCCGCACGCACAACACGATTCCGGTGTCGGACTCGGGCTCCGAAGTCGTGAAACGCTCCAGATCCACACCCGGCGGAATCACCCGAACCCGATCGGGCCGCACGCCGTAGTCGCCGACCAGCAACCTTTCGAAATGTTGCGACAGCACGACGAACCGGTCCGCCCTGGCATATCGCAGCCGCTCGACCAGATACTTGGCACGCACGGCCCGCGCGCCCTCTCCGGCCATCCGGCTCTCGGCCGCCCACGGCCCGTGAAAGTGCACTACCAGCGGATTTCGTACCGTCGCAGGCCCGTACAAGCAGAAGTGCCGATCGATCACGGTGTCGCGGGTGAGCCCGTCCCGGTCCAGAAACGCGGTCCGTGCGCGCTGGAGCGTCGATCCGCCGGTGGGTCCCCATGACTTCGCCCCGACCGGGCCGTCTCCGAAAGCCCTTGCGCCGACACTGATTCGAGTGTCGCGAGTCAAGGCGCCGTATAGATCTGTGAAGTACCGGTTGAGACCCCCATGAGCGGCCGTGAACCACTCCGACCCTGTCATCAACACCCGAATGGGCCGTGTCAAAACCCTCACCCCCGGGTCCGTCACCCACATTCGGACCGAGATAACGATCCGAACGCCCTTGCAGCGCAAGTGTATGCCAATCCGCGCTGCCGGGCGGGCTATCGGCCCGCAATCAACCCACCGACCAGTATTTTCCGCGCCTTCGTTTTCCGAGCACGCATCAGCCGGACCATCGAGGCGTCGAAACAGCCGGATCATCGAGGCGTCGAAACAGCCGGATCATCGAGGCGTCGAAACGGAAGGACCATCCCCGCGCGGAATTGGCTGGATGCTGTGTCAGCGCAGCTGTCAGGCCGGTATCAGCTCGACGTCAGCCGCCCCAGCGAAAGTAATTCACGTCAGCAACACCGCAACTCGCACCGAGGAGCCCACCATGACCGCCACCCTGACCGCCCAGGACAAGCAGACCCTCCGCACCGCCGCCTACGGCGCCGTCTCCCTGATCTCGGCCGCCGACGCCGCCGGCGGCTCGCCCCACAAGGCCGCCACCGCCGGCAGCATCGCCCTCGGCTCCGCCACCGGCCTGGTAGGCCACATCCTCGCCGAGAAGTCCACCGGCGTCCGCCTCGACTCCAAATCCGTAGCCGCCCTGGCCGACCAGGTCCTCCCCGCCCTCACCACCGCAATGACCCTCCTCTCCACCCACTCCCCGTCCGAGGCCGCCAACTTCCGCACCACCGTCCTCGTCGCCATCGAAGCCGCCACCCACAAAACCGGACCCACCCCCACCGTCACCGACATGACCCGCAAGATCACCGCAGCCCTCGACGCCGCCTGACCAAATGCCCCCGGGGCCACTTCTCGCCGGCACCGACCCACAACCCCAACCAGGGACCCAAGCCCGGACAGAACGAATGCTCTGTCCGGGCTTCTTCGCTGCGTCCCGCCCTGTTCGAAAAGCCCGTCGAAACCAGGTCTCGCACGAGTCGACAGAGGTTCGGTTTCTCTCCCTGGAGGAGTTGGAGGACCTGCCGGTGCACCCGACCGTGCGTCTGAGGCTTCAGCATCACCGGGAGCAGCGGCAGACTCCTTGGTTGGGCTAGACGTCGCATCGCGCGGGTATGAAGATGGGTGTCTCCGTTGTTGTGGGTCACACCAAGCGAGCGGGTGTCGGCTCGTTCGCCTACAGGTAAAGGCGGCAAGGCTGACGGATATCGACAACGCAACCCCCGGCGACGTTTCATCATCGAGTTCGACGAAACCGACTGCGCGGAACGAGTAATCGGCGACCCTGCAACCGCACCGACCCGGTGGAGTCAGGTTTTGGGTGAGGGGTCGAAGTAGCTGCGCAGCCGATCGGCGTAGATCCATCGTTGTTCGCCGGTTGCGTACCCCGGCAGTGGGTGTGACCCGTAGAGGTTGTCGGAGTCATATCGGGGGAAGACATGGACGTGGTAGTGCCACACGTCCTGGCCGCCGCCGGGTTCATTGTGCTGGCGGGTGGATACGCCGTCGCAACCGTAGGTGGCGCGCATCGCGATGGCGACCTCGCGGACAACGTCATGCACGGCGTGCCCGTATTCCGGTGGCAGGTCGTACAGGTTCTCGTGGTGAGCGTTCGGAATGACCAGGACGTGCCCGCGGTTGTTCGGCCACCACCGGGATGCGGTGAAAGCGGTGGCACGGTCGGTGCGCAGCACGATGTCTCGCGGGCCGTCGAGCGGGGTCTCGCCACCGGTGAGAAGGAAACAGAATGGGCAGTGGTAGCCGGACGGTTCGTGATTGTGCACGGTCATTCGACCCTACCGCATGGTTCACGTCAGATACATTGCCGCCCAATCCATCCGCATCCGGCATCCACTTCGACCGGCGGCCGGATGATGCTGTCGTTTTTCCGCCAGCTCGGCCCGATGTGCGGCTATATGGTGCGGTTCATGACACTCGACAGCAGGAACGTCGTTCAGGCCGCCTGGCGAGCGTTCGCCAGCCACGATGGCGAGCAGATCGCGGCATTCTTCACCGCCGACGCGGAGTGGCTGGCGCCGTCCGGCAACGCGACCGCGGTCGCGCTGAACGCCCCCAGTCACATGGTCGGACGCGAGGCCATCACGCAGTTCGTCGCGAACGATTTCCCTCGATTGTTCGTCGGCGATGTGGTGGTGGAATTCCATGGCTTCTATTCCGATGGTGACTGCGTGATCGTGGAGGAGACGATGAGTGCCACGCTGGCGAACGGGAATCGATACAGCAACGACTACTGTTTCGTGTTCGAGTTGCGCGACGGTCTGATCCACCGGGTTCGGGAGTACATGGATACCGCACGCGGTCATCGGGATGTCTTCGGTGATTCGGAAGCCGCTGCCAACGGCACAACTCGGTCGGTAGCCGCCAGCTGATATCCACTTGGATTCAGGTGAGTCGGTGGCCCCGGCGCCGGTAGTGCGACAGGCGAGCCTGGTACTGCCGGCGCGGGGGCCATCGCCAGGGCTACACGGAACGCATGCCGCGACGTGGCCGCAGCGCGGAGCAGGGGATGGAGGCATCTATCTGGTTGTGTACCGCGGTATTCCGTGCCCCGTACCAGGGGGAACAGTCCATCGCGGACACCGTGACCTGCGGTGGGCCGCGATCGACGACCGGGCGAGGTCTGTCGTGGCGGACGCTTCCGCGGATCGTGGGGCGGCGAAAGTCGGGTCGAGGGACCGGCGCACGGCGGTAGGGTCGGGTTCATGGAGTGGAGTTTTCGTGCGGCGGAAGAGCTTTCGGCGGCAATGCGCGCTGGTGAGGTGACCTCGGTGGAGCTGACCGAGGAGGCGATTGCGCGGATCGAGCGGGACGACAAGGCGATCAATGCGGTTTGTGTGCCGGACTTCGAGCGGGCGCGGGCTGCGGCGCGTCGGGCTGATGAGGCGCGCGGGCGGGGTGAGGACAAGCCGCTGCTCGGGATTCCGGTGACGGTCAAAGAGTCCTACAACATGGCTGGGCTGCCCACGACCTGGGGTATACCTGCGTTCCGGGATTATGTGCCGGCCGAGGACGCGGTGCAGGTGTCGCGGCTCGAGGCTGCCGGTGCGGTGATGCTCGGTAAGACCAATGTGCCGTTCATGTTGCAGGATCTGCAGAGCTTCAACGAGATTTACGGCACCACCAACAATCCGTGGGACCACGGGCGTTCGCCGGGTGGCTCTTCCGGTGGATCGGCGGCGGCCTTGGCGGCCGGGTTCGGCGCGCTGTCCATCGGGTCCGATATCGGTGGTTCACTGCGCACTCCGGCGCATTTCTGCGGCGTGTACGCGCACAAGCCGACCCTCGGGTTGGCGGCGACGCGCGGTATGGTGCCGCCGCCCGCACCGGCACTGCCGGCCGAGATCGATCTCGCCGTCGTCGGTCCGATGGCGCGTACCGCCCGCGACCTCTCGCTCCTGCTCGATGTCATGGCCGGACCGGATCCGCTGACCCTCGGTGTCGCGTACGAAGTGGCTCTGCCGCCCGCCCGCCACGAGAAGCTGTCGGACTTCCGCGTCCTGATCATCGACGAGCACCCGCTGATTCCTACGGGCTCGGCCGTGCGGGCCGGGCTGAACCGAGTCGCCGGCGCGCTCACCGCCGAGGGGGCTCGCGTCGAACGGCACAGTCCGCTGCTGCCCGATCTCACCGAAGCCGCGACCCTCTATACGCAGCTGCTGGTTTCGAACCTCGCGGCGCGCATGCCGGCGGAGCAGTACGAGCAGGTGCGGGCGGTCGCCGCCGGACTGCCCGCGGACGCAGAGGGTTCCGAGGTGGCCTGGGTGCGCGGCGCCGTCTTCAGCCACCGCGAATGGATCGAGGCGAACACCCGACGCGAATTCCACCGCCAGACCTGGCGGCAGCTCTTCGGTGAGTTCGATGTCGTCGTGTGCCCGATCACGCCGACTCCCGCGTTCCCGCACGACCACAATGCCGATATGCGGGACCGGCGGATCGACATCGACGGCGTCGCACACCCATTCGGCGACCAGCTCGTCTGGGCGGGGGTGGCAACCATGCCCGGCCTGCCGGCCACCGCCATCCCGACGGGGCTCTCATCCGAGGGGCTCCCGGTGGGCGTTCAGCTCATCGGCCCGATGTTCGAGGACCGCACCCCACTGCGGCTGGCCGAACTGCTCGAAGAGAAGATCGGCGGCTTCCAGCAACCGCAGTAGGGCCACGTTGGGTGCGGCGCACAACCAAACGTTGTGCGCGGCAGGTGGATTGGTTGTTTGATGTCCGGTGCCTCGGCTGATTGCATCTTCCTGATCGATGCGAGGGTGTTCGGATGCGGCGATGCGCCGCTGACATTCGCGCGGTACCGGGCAGTGAACAGGAGAAACGTGGAGATCGGACTCACGCGGCTGATCGATGAGGAACTCGGCATTCATGTCGCGGAATGTCGGCGGCTCAACGCAGCCTCGAAACCTGTTGCCGGCCCGGCCACCTTCGAGGAGCTCCTCGCGGTGCGGGACAGATATGCCACGTCCCTCCCTCGCGCGAGCACCAGGGCTACCGAGCACGTCGCCGAGACGGGCGGCCGTCGAGTCCCGGTGCGGATCACGGTCCCCCGGGACACCGAGATCCGAGCCGCCTATCTCGACATCCACGCCGGAGGCTTCTATCTCGGCTCGGCGGCCGGCGAGGATGCGCGCAATGCTCGCCTTGCCGACGCCCTCGGGGTAGCCGTGGTGAGCGTCGACTACCGCCTGGCGCCGGAGCATCCCTGGCCCGCCGCCCCCGACGACTGCGAAACTGCCGCGCTCTGGGTCCTGGAACATGCGGAATCATTGTTCGGGACAACGGATCTGGCGATCGGCGGAGCATCCGCGGGATCCACCCTGGTCATGACCACCCTGCTACGACTGCGCGACCGAGACCTGGCCGATCGGTTCGCCGGTGCCGTCCTGCAGTTCGGCGCCTACGACCTCAGCGGGCAATCTCCCGGCGGCAGACTCTACGCCGACGAGTACTTCATCCAGGCCTACGCCGGCCACATCTCCGACCGCACCGACCCGGACATATCCCCCCTGTATGGCAACCTCGCCGACCTGCCCCCGACGCTACTGATGGTCGGATCTCTGGATCTCCTCCTCGAAGACAACCTGGCTATGGCAGCCCGTCTCTCCGCAGCGGGAAACGACGTGGACATCCGCGTCTACCCCGAGTCCACCCACGCCTTCACCTCCCGCCCGACCGGCATGGCCACCGCCGCCCTCCGCTACGCCGAGTCATGGCTTGACCGACGCCTCACGAGGAAATAACAGGTCGCCGCCCTACGCCGGACCCGGTGGCGAGTCGGAGGCGGCGGATGGTCGCGATCGACAGCATGATGGTGGGATGGCCGAGCGGGTGAGTGCATGCGTGCGTTGTTGATGTTGGTGGTTGTGCTGGCGATTGCGCTGGTCGTGGGCGACCGGGTCGGGGTTGTGGTGGCACAGAACGAGATCGGGCGCCAGATTGCTACCGAGTACAACCTTCCGCAGCAGCCGCGCGTGGAGATCGGTGGCTTCCCATTTCTGACGCAGGCTGTTGACGGTAATTTCCATGACATCGATATCAAGGTCGGCGACTGGAGTGGACAGCAGATTTCTGTTCACGATCTCGATGTCAGCCTGACCGATGTATCTGCGCCGCTGAGTGATGTGGTGCACAGCCGCACCTCGAATCTGGTTGCCGCGACGGCGACCGCAACGGCTCTGGTTCCGTACGACACCGTGCAGACTTTTGCCCCGGAGGGGGTGCAGTCGATCTCCTATGCTCCGGACGGACTGCGGGTGAAGGGAACGTTTTCGGTGGAGGGTCTGTCGGTGCCCGCGACGGTCGTCGTCACCGTCGCGCCGACCGAGGACGGCATCGTGGTCACTCCGGTCTCGGTCCAGGCCGCGGCCGGCGGCCCGACGATTCCGCTGGCCCTGTTGCAACAAAATCTCACCTTCACCGTGCCCTTGCAGCGGCTGCCGCTGGGCGCGCAGCTGACGTCCATCCAGCCGAGCGCCAACGGCTTGCAGGTGACCGCCGTCGCCCACACCGTGCGCTTCTCCGACCTGTCGTAAGCACACTCGCACTGGGTGCTGTCACATTTCCCGCGTGCCGATGGTCGAGGAGATGACACCGAAGAGTGCATCCCGACAGGAGCAGACCATGGCCACCATCACGCAGCAGATCCCGACCCGGACCACCCCGGCCGCGCGAGGCCGGATTCGCACGTACGCCTACTGGGCGTGCACGGTGAGCCTGGCGTTCATGATGGTCAGCGGCGCCTACGGCGAGTACACCCAGCAGTACGGGACCCAGGAAACCCACACGATTCTGGGGTATCCCACCTACTTCCTCACCCTCATCGCAACGTGGAAACTGCTGGGCAGCGCCGCGATTCTGGTTCCCGGCTTCCCGCGATTGAAGGAATGGGCCTACGCCGGAATGTTCTTCAACATGACCGGAGCCTTCATCTCGCACCTGGTCGAGCGCGATTACGGCGCCGCCGGTATGCATCTGACCGTCACCGCCGGCATCGTGGCGCTGGTCCTCGCGTCCTGGGCATTGCGGCCTGCGGACCGCATGCTCCCGCGTCGATAGGACCGGCCGCCGCCGATGAGTTTGCGCCTCCCGACCCGTCTCCACTCCCATGACTCAGGTTCTGTGGCACATCACGATGTCGGTGGACGGGTTCATCGCACCGGAGGACGACTCCACCGAGTGGATGTTCGGGCACGGCGCGGCGGGCCCACTCGGGGTGGAGGCGATGCGGCGAACCGGGGCCGTGTTGTCCGGGCGACGCGGATACGACCTGGGCAACCAGCCCGGGACCGGCGATCGGAAACTGTACGGCGGCATGTGGTCCGGGCCGATATTCGTGCTCACCCACCGGCCCGGGGACGCGCCGCACGATCCCGATGTCACCTTCCTGTCCTGCGGTGTCGCGGAGGCGGTCGCCGCGGCGAAAGCCGCGGCGGGGAAAGACGACCTCGGGATTTTCGGCGCGAATCTGGCCCGGCAATGCCTCGAGGCCGGGCTCGTGGACGAGATCGTCATGCACATCGTGCCGATCCTGCTCGGTAGCGGAGTGCGACTGTTCGAAGGCGCAGCGCCGGTTCGGCTGCGCAAGCTGCACTGCGACGACTCCGGCCAGATCACCGATCTCCGATTCCAGGTCCAGCCCGCCGATTAACGCCGACGCCGCGCTGCCGGATCTGGGTTACGGTGATCGGCGGGCACGACGTGGTCGGAGGTAGGCAGGCTGTGGGGCGGACACTCGCGCAGGGGCAGGTTTTCGCGGGGTACACCATTGAACGGCTGCTCGGGGTGGGCGGGATGGGGGAGGTCTATCTCGCCGAGGACAAGGATCTGCCACGTTCGGTGGCCTTGAAGCTCTTGGCTTCCGGCAAGGCCGACGACCCCGAGGTGCGGGCGCGCTTCCTGCGGGAGGCCGATACCGCTGCGCGGCTGTCGCATCCGAACATCGTCGCGGTGTACGCGCGCGGCAATGACGGCCACCGCCTCTGGATGGCCATGCAGTACGTCGAGGGCACCGATGTGTCGGCGATCCTGCGGGAGGGTCCGATCCGGCCCGACCACGCGGTGCGCATCATCGGGGAGACCGCGCGGGCGCTGGACCACGCGCACCGCGCCGGCGTGCTGCACCGGGATGTGAAACCGGCCAATATCCTGCTGGCCTGGGGCCCGGATCAACGGGTATACCTGGCGGACTTCGGCATTGCGAAGGCCGTCGACCAGACCGGCGCGCTGACCCGGACCGGCGAGATGTACGCCAGCTTCCAGTACGCCGCGCCCGAACAGTTCGAACTGCGCAGCGACACCGACCATCGGGCGGACGTCTACGCCCTGGGCTGCACGCTGTTCCACATGCTCACGGGCCGGCTGCCGTATCCGGGCGAGAGCACGGCACAGCTGGTGGCGGCCCACCTCGGCGCCGAGATCCCCCGGCCGAGCCTGGTGCACACCGGCGTTCCCGCCGCGTTCGACGCGGTCATCGACCGGGCGCTGGCCAAGAACCGGGACCAGCGCTTCGGCAGCTGCGGGGAACTGGCCGCGGCCGTCGAGCAGGCGCTCGCGGCAACGAACGGCCCCTGGGGGCCGGGCTCCCGCCAGGATGGACCCGCTGAGCAAAGCGCCGTGCCGCCGAATCCCGCTGTGGCGCAGTCCCGGATGGGTTTCGATCCGAGCAAGTTCACCGGCGCGACCACCAAACCCAGCATGCCCACCCAGCCCGCGCCGGTCCCGTACGGCGAGCTGCCGACCCAGCTCAGTGCACAGCGCCCCCGGGTCGCGGCGCCGCAGACCCGGATCAATCCTCCGCAGGTCCTGCTCACCGCGCCGCCACCGCAGTACGGCTCGGCCGGCAGCGGCCCGCATCCCGTCGACGCCACCCCTGCCCCGCCCGCCGCGCCGCGCCGCCACGTCCGCAAGGTGCTGCTCGGCGCCTTCCTTGCCGCCCTCCTGCCGGCCGGTGGCCTGGGCGTCGGATTCGGAACGGGTGCAATCCATTTCGGCAACGGAGACGGCCGCTCCCGCTCCCAGTCGCCGGTAGCCGGTGACGCCTCCCAGGCCGCGGCTACCAAGGCCGCCTGCGCCTACGCCGAACTCATGAGCACCTACGACTACAGCAATGGCGACGGCTGGCAGTCGAAGGTGATCGCGGGCGCGACCGGCACCTGGAAATCCGAGGCCGAGACACTACTGCCGACCATCCGAGTGCTGCTGGAGTCGGATTCCGAGCACACCCGCGCCGCCGACGCGGCCTGCACGGTGACCTCGGGCAGCAATACTCATTACGATCTGGCCGTCGACGTCACCCAGATCAACTCCACCCAGGGCAAGGCCGACACCGCCAATCACCAGAAGATCACCCTGTCCATGGAGTACATGGACGGCAAGTGGCTGTGCAGCAATCTGGTGAGCCCCCTGTTCCCCAGCTGACCGGTCGGTGCTGCCGCGCCGATGATCCTGCCACTGAAACGATTTCGCATTCCGGGACCCCGCACCGTATGGCGCGAAGCACTGGACGTGCGATAGATTCGCTGCGGATTCGTGCTCGGACCGGGCGTCGGAAGGAATCGAGCGTGGGGAACTCTGGCGCGGGGGATGGTGCCGGGAAAATAAGGGTGCTCGTCGACAATGGCGAGTACTGGTTACGCAATCGCGGCGACATCGCCATGATGGTGATGACCGTCGAACGCCTACGGGAACACTGGCCGCACGCCCGGATCGGCATGCTCACCGACGAACCCCACATTCTGCGCGGCGTGCTGCCGCAGGCCGAACCCGTGCCGGCCAACACCGGCGGGCACTGGGGCCGGGGCGGTCTCGCGGGCCGGCTGGAGGAGGCCGCCGGGGTCCACGTGCTCGGCCCCGCCGCCATGCGCTGGCGCTCCGCCACCGAGGTGCCCAAACACTATCTGCGCGGCGCCAAGAACTGGGCGCGCAAGGAGGTCCACGTCCTCACCACGGGCGACCGGGAACCCGAACCCGCCGGCATGCCCGACCTGCCGCCGGTGCCCGCCGCCCTCGCCGACGCGGACCTGGTCATCGCCCAGGGCGGCGGCTACATGACCGATGTCGACCTCTACCAGGCCCATCGCACCCTCAACCTGCTGGAAGCCGCACAGCGCCAAGGCATTCCGAACGTCATGATCGGCCAGGGCCTGGGCCCCATGCGCGATGCGCACCTGCTGCGCCGCGCGGCCGAGGTGCTGCCGGGCGCCGACCTCATCGCTCTGCGCGAGGGTCGGCGCGGCCCCAAGCTACTGGCCGAACTCGGCGTCGCCGCCGAGAAGATCATGGTCACCGGCGACGACGCGGTGGAGTTCGCCTACCGGCTGCGGCGGCCCTGCATCGGCACCGATCTCGGTCTGTGCCTGCGCATTTCAGATTATTCCAAGGTGAGCGACTCCGCCCGCGACACCCTCGGCGTGGTGGTGCGCCGCGAGGCCGCCGAGCTGAACACCGCGCTGGCCCCGCTCATCATCTCCGAATACGACGACGAGGACCGCCGCCACACGCTGCCGCTGCTCACGGGCGCGGCGAGCGCCCGGCCCGTCATCGGGCGCGCGGGTACCGCGCAGGACGTGGCGCGTCAGGTCTCGCGCTGCCGGGTGCTGGTGACCAGCGCCTACCACCTCGCGGTTTTCGCACTCTCCCAGGGCATTCCGGCCGTGGCTGTAACGGCGTCGCAGTACTACGACGACAAATTCTATGGGTTGGCCGACATGTTCGGCGCGGGCGCGGCCGGGGCCGGTCTGCGCATCGTGCACCTGGACGTGGACAACCTCGACGCCGAGCTGTCACGTGCGATTCGCCAGCTGTGGGAATCCGCGCCGGAACTGCGGGATACGCTGCAGCAGAGGGCAGTTGAACAGATCGACGCCGGCCGCGCGGGTCTGGATCGGGTGTACGGGCTCGTGGCAGGAGGTGAGGGCGCACCCGGCGAACCAGCCGAACCAGTTCAGGGGGAACGATGAAGAACCTTTCGGTGTGCGTCCCGGCCTACAATTCCGGCCGCACCCTGGCGACGACGCTGCGCTCGATTCTGGACCAGGACACCGATATCGAGGTGCTCGTCCTGGACAATGCCAGTTCCGACGACACCGGCGCCATCGCGAAATCCTTCGACGACCCGCGGGTGCACGTGCACCGCAACGAGGACACCCTGCCCATCGGCGAGAACTGGAACAAGGCCGTCTCGCTGACCTCGGGTCGCTTCGTGAAGGTCGTCTGCGCCGACGACATCCTGCTGCCCGGCTCTCTCGACAAGCAGCTGGAGATCATGGGCGACAACGGCATCGCCATCTGCTCGTCCAAATTCCAGGTCATCGACGAGCACGGCGCGGTCGAGGAGACCGATCTGGGCCTGCCGAACCTGCTGGGCCGCCGCAATGCCCGCGCCCTCATGCGCACCATCGTGCACCGCGGCCCCGCCGACTTCGGCCCCACCGCGGCGGCGCTCTTCCGCCGTCAGGACTTCGACCGGGTGGGCGGCTTCCGCGGCGATCTGGTCTTCCCGATGGACGTGGATCTCTTCGCCCGCGTGTGCGCCTTCGGCGACTTCTACGGCATGCCGGAAATCCTGGCCGCCTGGCGCAATTCGAGTTTCAACCTGTGCAGCCAGACCTCGACTGTCAGCAAGCTGACCGAGATGCTGCGCTTCCATCACCGCCTGGGCGCGGAGTATCCGCAGTACGTCGGCCGCGGCACGGTCCTCGGCGGCGACTGGCGGCTGGCGCGCGCCGCCGCCGAACGGGTGCGGGTCCGGACGGTCGCGACCGCACTGCGCCGCCCGGACCTGCTGCACTGACCGCCGCCGCTAGATGCTCGACAGCGGCCCGTAGGCGACAACGGTGTCGCCGCTGCTGCTCACCAGCCGCACGAATGGCCGGATGGTGGTGGTGCCCAGCACCCCGGACACGGTGCCGTGGAAGCCGGACATGGTGATGCAGCCCTCGGTGCCGGACACATCGCCGCCGGCGGCGTCCACCGATTGGATGCCGGGGCCGAAGCCGACGTCGAGGGTCACACCCAGCGTCGGAATCAGGTTGAAGACATCGGCTTTGGGGTCATTGCCGATCTCCAGCTCGAGGCCGGGAGTCTGGTACTGGAATTCCAGCTTGCCCGACAGCGTGGCCGGATAGCCGACCTGGTAGCCGAGGGTGATGTGGCCGGTCCACGGGTCTCCGGCCGGGAGGTCGACCTTGAAGCAGGCCTTGCCGCTGTGGAACCACTCCCGGGTGAGCGGATTGCCGTCCAGCGGCGGCACGAAATCGATCTTGGTATCGGCGGAGATGGCCTGGACCGTCCGACCATGCTGGTCGACGATCGAATTGGCGGCGTCGACGGCGGCCGACGAGGCGCCGCCGCTCAGAACCAGGCCGATGGTGCCCGCGACCGCGACGGTCGCGGTGCGAGAGAGCGCAGTCGTGTTGTTGCGCATGATGTTCCCATTCCCTCATCAGGTATTGCTGCGTATTGCCTACGCGTGTTTGATGATTCCCCAGTGTTATGGGACGGGAGACGCCGTCCCCCGTCCCCTCGGCCGATGATCGACCCCCACGCCGAGACTAACCCACTCGATTACCCTGCGTGTGGCCGCGACCCCATGATCGGTATCACAGGCCGACGTGGTGCGTGCCCGGCGGATTCATCCGCGTGCCGGGCGAGATTTGCTGGCTTTCATAGCGATTCGGTCACGTCGATCACCCACTTCCCGTGAAGTTCGGGCCACCGGGACGAGACCTCCGGCAACAGATCGGGCAACGTCAGCAGGACCCGATCCGGCTGCGCGGCAACGAGTTCCGCCGGAGACAGGATCGGGATGTCGGTACCGGGCATGCGGCGGCCCTGCTTGCCCGGGGAGGCATCGGCCACCCCGGCCAGCAGGCCGCGATGCGCGCCCGCCAGATGCAGCAGCGCGACCGCACGCGAGGCCGCCCCGTATGCGTAAACGGTTCTACCGGAGGCGGTTTCGGCTTTCAGCCAGGCGCGCAGGGACCGTGCCTGCTGGTCGGAGGCGCGCTGGAGCCCACGCACCACCACCGGGTCCGCCACCGCCGCCTCCGCGGCGAGGATCCGTGCGATGGCGGGACCGGGGACGGCGGGCGCGTGCACCGCCGCCGCCAGCACCGTGCCGCCGTAGAGCGGGAACTCCCACGCGGTCACCGCCGCCAGCCCGGCCGCGCGCAGCAGGCCCTGGAGCGAACCCATCGTGTAGTAGGCGAAATGACCGTGCCGCAACGCATTCCACTGTCCCTGGCGCACGATGGCGTGCAAGGAGTGGAACTGCATCAGCAGCACCCCGCCCGGCGCGGTGGCCGCCGCGCGCTGCGCGAAGGCGACCCGCTGATCGGGCTCGTGCATGATGCCGAAGCAGTCGATCACCACATCGGCGGGCCGGTCGGTGACCCGGTACCCGCGCTGGGTCAGCAGCGGCAGCCAGCTGCCGCCGTGCGGGCTGCCGAACTCCCGCACCGTCCCGCCGCCGGGCAGCAGGCCCGCCGCGGCCACCCGGGCCACCGCGTCCGCCGCCTGATCCCGCAGCGCCTGCGGCTCCACGCCGCGCGGTTCGGCGGTGACAGTGTCGTCCTCGGCCAGTTGCGCCAGCCCGCACACGGCGCACAGGTCCATGGCCAGCGGATGCGCCGCCTCGGCCGCCAGACCAGGTCCTTCGCGCTGCAGGCCCGCCGACGCGAGACTCGGAAAGTCGTCTGCCGCAGGCATTTTCCCGAGATCCAGCACCCGGGCCAGCGGTCCCAGCCCGCAGCCGCGACACCCGTACCGGGGTTCGCCGCTCATGGCACGATGACCTGGTGCGCATCGAATCGACCGACCTCGCCGATGTCCTGCTCCTGATCCCGCAGCCGTTCCGCGATGATCGCGGCCTGTTCACCAGAACCTTCGACGCCGAGGAATTCGACGCCCACCTGGGCACGCCCGGGGTGTCGGCGACGTTCGTACAGGACTCGCAGTCGCGCTCGAACCGGGGTGTCGTGCGCGGTATGCACGGCCGCTCCGGGCGCGGCGAGGCCAAGCTGGTGCGCTGTGCGCACGGCGCGGTGCACGACGTGCTCGTCGACATCCGCCCGGATTCGCCGACGTTCGACCGCCGGCAGGCATTCCTGCTGGACGACACCGACTTCCGGCACCTCTACGTCCCGCCCGGCTTCCTGCACGGCTTCCAGGCGCTCACCGAGGTGGCCGATGTCTGCTACCGCATCGACCGCCCGCACGACCCGGCCGAGGACCTGGGTGTCGCCTATGACGATCCGGACCTGGCCATCACCTGGCCGCAGCCGGTGACCGTGGTGTCGGAGCGGGACGCGGGTGCGGGCTCGTGGCGCGAGCTGCTCGCCGCCCTTCATCTCACACCTCGGTCCTGATCCGGCGCAGCTCGTCGTCCAGCACCCCGGTCTCCTTCAGCGACTTCAGCCACGCCAGGCGAGTGAAACGCTGGAAGAAGGCCCCGGCGGTGAGCTCGCGCGCGCGGTATTCCCGGTACAGCTCGGCCGCGCCGTCCGGAATGCTCCACTCCGCTTCGAAGCCCAGTTCCTTGCGGGCATAACCGAAGTCGACCCGGTACGAGCGCGGGTCCGCGCCGCTCTCGCCGGTGATGACCAGCGTGGATTCCGGGACCACGTCGACCACCGCCTGCGCGATCTGCGCGACCGTCAGATTGTTGGCCTCGGTGCCGACGTTGTAGGCGCGGCAGTGCACGGCCTCGTCGGGCGCCGCCAGGCAGGCGGCGAAGGCGCGCGCGATGTCCTGCGCGTGCACCAGCGGCCGCCACGGCGTGCCGTCCGAGAGCACTTTCACCTCACCGGTCAGCACCGCGTACCCGACCAGATTGTTGAGCACGATATCGGCGCGCAGCCGCGGCGAGAACCCGAATGCCGTGGCATTGCGCAGGAATACGGGGGAGAAGCCGGAGTCGGCGATGGCGGCCACATCGTCCTCGACCCGGACCTTGGACTCGGCGTAGGGGGTGAGCGGACGCAGCGGCGCGTCCTCGGTCACCAGGCCGTCCCCGGCCGCCCCGTACACCGAACACGTGGACGCGTAGAGAAATCGGCGCACCCCGGCGTCCTTGGCCAGTCGCGCCAGCCGGACCGACGCGTGATGGTTGATGTCGTAGGTGATCCGGGGCGTCAGCGCGCCCAGCGGATCGTTCGACAGCGCCGCCAGATGCACCACGGCGTCGAAACCGGAGAACTGATCGGCGGTCACATCGCGCAGGTCCACCGCGAGGGCGGGCGGCGCGGGCGGTGCCTCGCCCAGCACGCACTCCGCGAAAAGCCCACTGTCCAGCCCTGTCACCTCATGGCCGGCCTGCTGTAGCAACGGCACCATGACGGTACCCAGATACCCCTGATGCCCGGTGACGAGCACGCGCATGACTATGCACCTCCGAAAGTGATGGTGGCCTTCTCGAGCAGAAACGCCTCGGCGTGCTGGGCGCGGCACTGCACCCCGCGCAGCCGGGACAGGGCCAGAAAGGACTGCTCATCGAACCAGTCCCGATTGCGCTGTGAGGGATAGTGTTTCATCAACAGCGTCGCTTTGCGCTCCGCGCAGCCCGCGGGCAGCGGATGGAAGACCGCCGGCTGCGGGGTGTCGTTCTCCCACTTGAGGATCTCGTAGCCCAGGATCAGGTGGTCGCGGAACTCGGTGGGCGCCAGCTCGGCCAGCAGCCGGTGGTCCTGATGGGCGTCCCCGCGCTGCGGCGCGAACACCACCTGGGCCGCGCAGTCGCGGCGCAGCGCGCCCACCGCGTCCTTGACCCGCGCCCAGTGCGCGGGCGCGTAGCCGTCCGGCACGTCCAGGATTCGCAGCTCCAGATCCGCGCCGGGACAGAGGGATTCGAGCGCGGCCCGTTCCTCCTCGGCGCGGTCGGTGCCGGCACCGGTGAGCACCAGCGCCCGCACCCGCAGGCCCGGCACGGCCTCGGCCAGTGTCAGCAGCGTCCCGCCCAGCCCGATGGCGAGATCGTCGCAATGCGCCGCCAGCAGCGCGATCTCGGTGATCGCGCCGGTGTCGAGTCGGATCATGCGCTGCGCTGCTCCCACACCATCCACGGGCGGTCACCCTGCAGATAGCCGGTGTCCAGCTCGGCGCGCTCCTTGAAGGTGTCGGCGGGCTTCCAGAACCCGTGATGCTGATAGCCGAACATCCGGCCCTGTGCGGCCAGTGCGCCGCAGGCGTCCTCCACCAGATCCCCTCCGGGCGGCAGATGCTCGAAGATCTCCTGCGTCAGCACGAAATAGCCGCCGTTCTCCCAGATCGGCAGCTGCGAGACCGGGGTGATGTTCTTGACCTCTCCGGCCGAGTTCACGTCCACGCAGTGGAAGGAGGACTGCGGCGGCACGATCATCATGGAGGCTGCGGCCCCGGAATGCTGGAACCGGGTGATCATCTCGTTCAGTGGGGCGTCGGTGAGCACGTCGGCGTAGTTGGCCAGGAAGTACCGCTCGCCCGCGAGATGATCGCGCACCCGGCGCAGCCGCTCACCGATGGGTGACTCCACCCCGGTGTCGACGAAGGTGATCGTCCAGTCGCTGATATCGGACTGCAGCATCTCCACTGTGCCGCCGCGGATGACGAAGTCGTTGGACACCGACTCCTGGTAGGTGAGGAAGAAGTTCTTGATGTGCGCGGCGCCGTAGCCCAGGCACAGTATGAAGTCCTTGTGCCCGAAGTGCGCGTAGTAGCGCATGACATGCCAGATCAGCGGGCGCGGGCCCACCATCTGCATCGGCTTGGGGATCACGTCCTCGGTGCCGTTGCGCATCCGCATGCCGTAACCGCCGCAGAACAGTACGACCTTCACTTCGCTTGCCTTTCTGCATGAGTGGATGCGGCGGCGTCGTCGAGCGTCGCATGATGAAGGTGGGGGAGCGGGTAGACGATCTCGCCGCCCCAGTCGGTGACGTGGCGCAGCTGCGCGGTGATCTCCCGTTCCAGGTTCCAGGGCAGCACCAGCACCACATCGGGGCGGTCGGCGTCGATCCGCTCCGGTTCGTGTATCGGGATGCGGGTGCCGGGTGTGAACCGTCCGTGTTTGTAGGGGTTGCGGTCGACGGTGTACTCGAGCAGGTCGGTGCGGATGCCGCAGTAGTTGAGCAGGGTGTTGCCCTTGCCGGGAGCGCCGTAGCCCACCACGCGCTTGCCGGATGCCTTGGCGTCGAGCAGGAATCGCAGCAGATCCTGGCGCACCCGCTCGGTGTCGGGTCGCAGTTCGAGGTAGCCGGCGACCTCGTGCAGACCGGCATCGGCCTCCAGTCGCAACACCTCGGCAACCCGTGCGGTGGGGGTGCCGACGCCCTCGGGGCGGGCCCACACGCGCAGCGAACCGCCATGTGTGCCAATCAGTTCGCAGTCGACCACGGCCAGGCCGGCGGTGGCCAGGGCCCGCTGGGCCGACAGCAGCGTGTAGTACTGGAAGTGCTCGTGATAGATGGTGTCGAACTGGGCCAGCGCCACCAGGTTGAGCGCGTGGTGCACCTCGATGGACAGCCAGCCGTCGTCGGCCATGAGCGCACGCAGTGACCTGGTGAAACCCAGCAGGTCGGGGATGTGGGCGTAGACATTGTTGGCCACCACCAGATTCGCCGGCCCGCGTTCGGCGCGCACCCGGGCGGCCAGCTCCTGGTCGAGGAAGGCGGTCTCGGTGGGTACGCCCTTGTCGCGTGCTGCCGCACCGACATTCACCGACGGCTCGATTCCCAGGCACGGGATGCCGGCGGTCACGGCGTGCTGCAGGAGATAACCGTCGTTGCTCGCCACCTCAATTATGAAACTATTATCAGTCAGATTTAGCTGCGTGATTGCCTGATCGACGAAGAGCTCGGCATGCCGAACCCAGCTCTCCGAAAATGACGAATAATAGGCATATTCCGTGAATGTTTCCTCCGGAGTGATGAGCGCCGGAATCTGCAGCAGCAGACAGTTTTCACACAGCCTCAGGTGCAGCGGATATGTCGGTTCGCACAGGTCCAGTTCGCCGGCGGTGAGGAATTTTTCACACGGCGGTGTGGCGCCCAGATCAAGCACGCTGCGCAGTCGATCGGAATGGCAAAGACGGCATTGCACGAAGTTCCCCACCTTTCACCGAGTTCGGGCTGCCCGCGCAGCGCCGGATGACCTGTGGTCGGCTCGGTCCGGCCTTACGTTACAACAGGATTGCGTGGTGTTCGGGGCGCCCGGCGAGTGACCGATGAGGCCGAAGCAACTGGATTTCTGCGACCCGCAGAACCAGGCGTCCGGTCGGCAAACGTTCGAGCCTTGCGGTGCAAGGGTTTCGACCAGCTCACACGGTGGATCTTGCGTAGTTCAACCTGCGATTTTGCGAATAGGGGAAATAGGGGGAGGGGTGCGGGAATCCGGTCGTCACGGATCCCGTTACTTTTCGGAAACGTTGGGGCCCTACGGGTTACATCCTGCGCGCTACCGTGGTTGTGTAACATTCGGCATCTGGCCACCGAAAGACTCGGCGGCCACATCGGTTGTCATGGTCCTGAAAGCCCTTGGGAATCCGGCGTCGGCCGGTCGTTGGAACTGATCAGCGGGGATCGGAACCGAGTTCTCCCGTGGGGGAGGTGCGTTCGTTTCATGAGTTACGAAATTTCTGCCGGTCGCGCCGTGCGCGCGTCGCGGCCTCCACGTCCCGAGCCGCGCTCGGATCGTGAACGCTGGCAAGCGGATTACGCGCATCGGCTGTTCATTAGTGACTTAATCGTTTTAGTACTATCCATCGGATTTGCCCAATGGATTCGCTTCGGCGGCGCGGGGGCCGAGCCGCCGCTGGCCTCCCAACTACCGCTGGAAGTTCGCTACACCATGGTGTCGGCCGTGCTGGCACTGGCGTGGTCGGTCACGCTGACTCTCAGCGGTACCCGATCGCCGCGCGTAATCGGCAGTGGCACAGAGGAATACCGGCGTGTGGTGGCCGCTTCCCTGAAGCTGTTCGGCGGAATAGCTATTGTGTCGCTGCTACTTCGTGTCGACATCGCTCGCGGCTATCTCGCCATCGCCCTGCCGCTCGGCATGATCGGGCTCATGGTGGAGCGGCGGATCTGGCGGCGCTGGGTGGCCGGGCGCCGCGCCCGCGGCCACTACCGCACCGCCATGCTGGTGGTCGGCAGCCCGGAGGCGGCGCGGGCCATGCTCGCGGCTTTCTCCCGCGACCGTGACTCCGGATACCAGGTGATCGGGGTGTGCACCCGGGACGAGGGGGCGCTCGCGGACGCCGCGCTGGAGGTGGGCGGACGGGAGATCCCGGTTGTCGCAAGCGATCACGCCGTGATCGAGGCGGTCCGGCGGACGGGGGCCGACACCGTCGCGGTCACCGCCACCGACAACCTCGGCCCGGCCGACTTCCGCCGGATGGCCTGGGAGCTGGACGAATTGGGCGCCGAACTGATCGTGACACCGGGCCTGGTGGACATTGCCGGCACCCGGCTCACCCACCGGGTGGTCGCCTCCATGCCCATGCTGCACGTGGAGAAGCCGCAGTACGACCGCGCGAAGTCGATTCGCAAGGGCGTCTTCGACTTCTGTTTCGCCTGCGCCGCCCTGCTGGCCATCGCTCCGGCGCTGGCCGTCATCGCGCTGGCGGTGAAGGTCACCAGTCGCGGTCCGGTCTTCTATCTCTCCGAGCGGATCGGCCGGGACGGGCGGCCCTTCCGGATGATCAAGTTCCGCAGCATGTACGCCGACGCCGAGGCGCACATCAACGCGCTCATCGAGAGCAACGGCGGCAACCCGCTGTTCTTCAAGGTTCGCGACGATCCGCGGGTGACCGCGGTCGGCAAGGTCATCCGCAAGTACTCGCTCGACGAGCTTCCGCAGTTCTTCAATGTGCTGCGCGGCGAGATGAGCATCGTGGGCCCGCGTCCGCAGGTCCAGCGCGAGGTCGACTCCTACGACGGCGTCATGCGCCGCCGCCTGCTGGTGAAACCCGGCGTCACCGGTCTCTGGCAGGTCAGCGGCCGCTCGGATCTGACCCCCGAGGACGCCATGCGCCTCGATCTGTCCTACGTGGAGAACTGGTCCATGGTCCTGGATCTGCTCCTGATCGCCAAGACCATCGGCGCGGTGACCAGGGGCGAGGGCGCATACTGACCGTCAATTCCGAAACCGTCGCGTCCGCTGTGTTCCTCGCAGCGGGCGCGTCCTGTTTCCGGAGGCGGCGACATCTAGTGAACGGGTTTTAGTAAAAGGTGTTCACAAACCCGGCTGTGGTGTGGTTCACTCGGTGGAGAACGTGTTCCAAAGGAGGTTCCGTGTCCGCGCCGTCCATCCCCACCGGTTTCGACTTCACCGACCCCGACCTGCTCGCGCAGCGTCTGCCGGTCGAAGAGTTCGCCGCACTCCGCAAGCAGGCCAAGCCCTTCTGGGTGCCGCAGGCCAATGGCCTCACCGGCTTCGACGATGGCGGCTACTGGGCCATCTCCCAGATGGATGACATCAAGGAGATCTCCAAGAGCCCGGAGACCTTCTCCAACGAGGAGAACACCGCGGTCATCCGCTTCTACGGCGACATCGCCCGCGAAGAGATCGAGGTGCAGCGCTACCTGCTGCTGAACATGGACCCGCCGCGCCACACCAAGCTGCGCCGGATCATCTCCAAGGGCTTCACCCCGCGCGCCATCGAGTCGCTGCGCAACGCGCTGCGCGAGCGCGCCGAGCGAATCGTGCACGAGGCCAAGAAGAACGGCTCCGGCAACTTCGTCGAGCAGGTCGCGTGCGAGCTGCCGCTGCAGGCCATCGCCGAGCTCATCGGCATCCCGCAGGAAGACCGCGGCAAGATCTTCGACTGGTCCAACCAGATGATCGGCTACGACGATCCGGAGTTCAACGGTGACCACAAGGTCGCTACCGCCGAGGTCATGGGCTACTCCTGGAACCTGGCCGAACAGCGCCGCGCCTGCCCGATGGACGACATCGCCTCCACCCTGCTGCAGGCCGACATCGACGGCGAGTCGCTGGCGTCGGACGAGTTCGCCTGGTTCGTGATCCTGCTGTCGGTCGCCGGCAACGAGACCACCCGCAACGCCACCACGCACGGTATGAAGGCGTTCGTGGACAACCCGGACCAGTGGGAGCTCTACAAGGAGCAGCGTCCGCGCACCGCGCCGGACGAGATCGTGCGCTGGGCCACCCCGGTCATCGCCTTCCAGCGCACCGCCATCGAGGACGTCGAGCTCAGCGGCCAGCTGATCCAGAAGGGCCAGCGCGTCGGCATGTTCTACAGCGCGGCCAACTTCGACGAGAACTACTTCGAAGACCCGTACAAGTTCAACGTGCTGCGCAACCCCAACCCGCACGTCGGCTTCGGCGGCACCGGCACCCACTACTGCGTGGGCGCGAATCTGGCTCGCCTGCAGCTGGATCTGATCTTCAACGCGATCGCCGACGTGATGCCGAACCTGCACCAGATCTCCGAGCCGGTGCGCCTGCGCTCGGGCTGGCTCAACGGCATCAAGAGCTGGGAAGTCGCGTACGAATGAGCGTCCGGGCCCCGAGGAGGTAGTGTGCGTAACCCGGTAGGGGCCCCGTTCTTTCGACATTTGGAGTCAGCATGAGTGAACCTCGCCGACGCGGCCGGATGCCGGCGGTCAGCGACGCCGACATCCGGCGCGTCGCGCGGTCACTGCTGGTCGACCAAGGGCCCGACGCGATCACGCTGCGGGCCATCGCGCGGGAGCTGGGCATCACCGCTCCCGCGCTCTACCGGTACTACGAATCCCGCGACGACCTCGTCGCCGCCGTCCGTACCGACGTATGTGCCGATCTGGCAAAGGATCTGGAGGCCGCCATCGAGGGCCTCCCCGACGACGCGGGCGTCCGCTTCTTCGCCATCTGCCGCGGTTTCCGCCGCTGGGCCCTCACGCACTCCCGCGAATTCACCCTGGTCTTCGCCTCCCCGGTCGGGGCCGGAATCACCAGCGCCATGCAGCAATTCGGCGAACCGGTCGGCCGCATCTTCCTCGGCGCCGCCGGCCGTCTCCTCACCGACTACGACGTCGTCACCCCGCCCACGGCCCTCATCCCGCCCGAGCTCCGCGACGACCTCATCAAGTTCCAGACCGACCTGCTCCGTGTGCTCGCCGAATCCGGTCAGAAGTTCCCCGCCGAAAAGCTGGACCTCGGCGTCAGTTACGTCATGATCCAGTTCTGGGCCCGCCTCTACGGCCACGTCACCCTCGAGGTCTTCGGCAACTACCCCATCCCGGTCAGCCACCCCGACGTCCTCTTCGACTCCACCCTCGCCGACATCGGCCGCGGCATCGGCCTCGTCGCCGACTGATCAGCCCACTTTTTGGTGGACGCGGCGCATGAAGCGTTCGCAGTCGTCATCGGGTGACGGTCCGGCGTCGACGAATCCGTGACGGATATACAACGCGATGGCACTGTCGTTGCCGGACTTGACCGAGAGCACGACATCGCGCCGGCCCGCCCAGTCCACGACCGCGCGCACGGCCGCGTCGCCCACGCCGCGGCCGCGGGCGGACTCGGCGACCCACAGCGAGATCAGCTCTGCCGCTTCGTCGTCTCGGATGTAGGCGCCGGCCATCCCCACGGGCATGCCGTCCAAGCGCACGACGAAGTTGAGGGGGACATCGGTCAGCCGGGCGCGCCAGCGCTGTTCGGTGTCGCCGGGTCCGCTCCACTCCGCGAGGGTCGAACCGAAGACCGCCGCCGATTCGGTCAGGGCCCGCAGCCGGAGCTCGCGCCACAGGGACCAATCGTTGGGCCGGAGGACCTGGATTTCGATCATGGTGTCGGTTCCTGGGGCGAATCAGCTTCGGGCGTCGGCCAATTCGGCGCGGCGCAGGTGGGCGGGTTCGTCGCGCAGGACGGGTTCGCTCAGGCCGATGCGTTGCTGGATGCGCTTCATCCAGGCCGGCGCCCACCAGACGCGGTCGCCCAGCAGCTTCATGGCGGCGGGGACCAGGAGCATGCGCAGGACGGTGGCGTCGATGACCAGGGCGGCGATCATGCCGTAGGCGATGTACTGCATGAGGACCAGGTCGGAGAAGGCGAAGGCGCCGGTGACCACCAGCAGGATCAGGGCGGCGGCGGTGATGATGCGGCCGGTCTGGGCGGTGCCGGAGCGGATGGCCTCCTCGGTGGTCGCGCCGCGCGCGCGGGCTTCGACCATGCGGGACACCAGGAAAACCTCGTAGTCGGTGGAGAGGCCGTAGATGATGGCGATGATCAGGAACAGGATGTTCGCCTGAATCGGCTGGGGGGTGAAGTTCAACAGGGTCGCGCCGTGACCCTCGGTGAAGATCCAGGTCAGGATGCCGAGCGTGGATCCCAGGCCGAGCACGCTCATGAAGGCGGCCTTCAGCGGGAGGACCAGGGATCCGAAGGTGAGGAACATCAGCAGCGTGGTCATGGCCAGCACCAGCAGGATCATCAGGGGCAGCCGTTTCAGCAGCGCGGCGATGGCGTCGTGCTGAACCGTCGGCACGCCGCCGACCAGGACGGTCATATCGTCGGGGACCGGCAGTGCCCGCAGATAGTCGATGGTCTTGTCGTACTTGGTGGAATCGATCAGATAGGCCTGGGTGCGATAGACGTTCGGCTGTGTCTGGGAGCGGGTCGGAATCTCGAAACCGGTCGAGAGCCCGGTGGTGACCAGCCCGGGAGCGCGGCTCGCCTGTTCGATGAAGGGGCCGACCTCGGTGCTGTCACCGGCGGTGATGAGCAACTCGATCGGGTCGGGCTTGCGGAGCGGGAAATAGGTGTCGATCTGCTGCTGGGCGACACGAGTCGTATTGTCCGGCGGCAGATATTTCTCACTGAAGCCGCCGAAGGCGATATTGCGGACCGGCACGATCAGCACCAGCAATCCGAGGATCAGGACCGCGGTGATCTCGCGGGGATGCCGCATCACCCAGCTGGTGGACCGGCCCCAGAAGCCCTCCTCCACCTCCTGCGCCGAATCGGTACGGCGGAATCGCTTGATGCCCAGGGCATTCACCCATGGCCCGAGGATCGCCAGCATGGCGGGCAGAATCGTGACGGCCGTCAGCGCCGCGAGGGTGACGGTGGCGATCGCGCCGTACGCGATGGACTTGAGGAAACCCTGCGGGAACAACAGCATGCCACCCAGGCTGGCGACGATCATGGTGGCCGAGAACAACACCGTGCGGCCCGCGGTCATCACCGCACGCCGGACTGCGGCGGGCGTGTCGTATCCGGCGGCCACCTCCTCGCGGAACCGGCTCACGATGAACAATGCGTAGTCGATGGCCAGGCCCAGGCCGATCATCGAAACGACCGGCGCCACGAAGGAATTCACCTCGGTCACATTGGTGATCGCCCGGACGATGCCGTTCGCGCCCAGAATCGTCAGCACACCCATCAGGAGCGGCAGCGCCGCGGCGACCACGCCGCCGAAGATGAAGAACAACAACACCGCGACCGCCGGAATGGCCAGCAGTTCCATGCGATGGGTATCGGCCGAAATGGTGTCGGTCAGGGCGGTCGAGACCGGTTGCAGGCCACCGACGTACACCTTGATACCCGGAATCGAGAACGCGTCCTTCACGGTCGTGGCGGCATTGTCCTTCAGCGCGACGGAGGCGACCGCGCGGGTCCGGTCCTTGGTGGCGAAGGCCGCGGAGGAACCACGGGTGGCGGAGACCTCGGGCCAATACGTGGCGTACACGCCGGCGATGTCGTTCGGAAAGCGCTGGGCGAGCCCGTTGAGGCTGTCCACGATCGGCTGGCTCACGTCCGGATCGTCGACGGTTTTCCCGTCGGGCGCCTGATAGAGCACGATCACATCGGCGGCGTGGTTCGGCCCGAACGCATTGGCGGCCAGCACCGCGGCCTGCGCGGACTCCGAGTTCGGATCGTCCAGACCGCCCGCGCTGAGCCGGCTCTCGAAGCCCCAGGCGTAACCGCCGAGACCGAGCAGAGCGGCCGCCACGATGCCCAGAACGAGAAAACGGTGGTTGGCTACGAGTTTTCCCCATAGCGCGAAGACATCGCGGTCACGCGGGCTTCTCGTGGTCATACTGCACGGTAGCAGTCAAGATCACGAGGAGTGAAAATCGTTGTATCAGAATATAATAAGTGAATTCCGGAACGTGATTTAGCGATAGAAAACAAGTATGGATCGTGGTGAAAAAGCCGTGCCGGATCGCCGGGCTGTGATCACCCGGAGCGCTGTGATCACCCGGAGCTGAGCCGTGGCCGGCGCAGCGAGCCCATGCGCTTCACGATCCGGGGCCGGCGCAGATCGCGGGCGATCCACTCACCCAGGGTCACACCGGCCGCCAGCGCCAGGCCGACCGCGAACGCACTGAACAATTGGTTGAGCCCGACGATCAATTCGTCATTGAGCAACGCGTAGAGACCGCGATAGACGCGCAGACCGGGGAGCAGGGGAGTGATGCCCGCGACCGCCACCACCAACGGGGGAGTCAGGGCGCGGCGCGCCACCAGACCACCGGCCAGACCCACCACCGTGGCCGCCACACCCGACGACACGATCGGGCCGAATCCGAAGTGCTGGACCAGCAGATAGACGATCGTGGCCGCCGCACCGCTGACCGCCGCCGCCGCGACGGCGCGCCGCTCCGCATAGCAGGCGAGCGCGAAGGCCGCCGAGGTGAGCGCGCCCGCGAACAGCTTCAGGGGCAGGTTGGTCAGGTCGCGGGTCGAGGTCATGTCGGCGATCGGAACCGTCGCCCCGAACACCTCCGCCACCCGCAGCGTGAACGCGATACCGGCGATGATGCCGCCGGTCATCATGATCACTTCCAGCATGCGCGCCGACGCGGTGATCGGCGCGCCGGTAATGGCGTCCTCGACCGCGCCGACCAGCTGTAAACCGGCCAGCAGCACCGTGATTCCGGCGGCGATGATGAGCGAAGGGTCCAGATGCAGGCTCTCGGCGAAGGTGGAGACCAGGACCGCGGGCACGGTGGCGATGATGCCGCCCACCATGTGCTGGAAGAAGAACGGCAGACCGCGCCGATTCAGGATCCGGTTGGTGCGATCGATCATGGTGGTGGCGGCGAAGCTCAGCAGGGCGATGAGCAGGCCGCCATTGAGCAGCAGCGCCACCGCCGCGGCCATGACCGCCCAGCCGACCGTCGCGAGCCACCGCGGGTACGGGTGCGGCGCGGACGTGATCTCGTCCAGTGCCGCGAGCGCCTCCTGCGGCGGGACCAGTTCCCGGCGGATGCGGCGGGTCAGCCGATCGGCGGCCGCGAGGCGGGTGAAGTCGAGCGACCGGTAATGCACGACGCGCATGGTGCTGTACGGCGGCAGCCGCGGTCCCCGGTCGGCGGAGATACGAATCGAGTTGTAGGTGACGTCGATATCGCATTTGGACAGCCCGTAGGTGGAGGCGATGAATTCGATCTGCGTCGTGGTGTCCATGACCGCGGTCCCGGACGCCAGCACCACCTCGCCCACCCGCTCGGCCAGATCCATCACCTCGGTGACCGTCGCGTCGTCGGTGACGTCGATCGGCTGGACCGGAGCGGGCGCTTCGACCACCGCGTCGACGGTCGCGCGGCGTTCCGCGACCAAGCGGCCCACCGCGCCGGTCAGCATCCGGCGCCACCGGGCGCGTAGCCCGGAAGGCGCCTCCGCCTCGATAGCCACATCGGTGCTCACATACAGAAACGTACACGGGTGCGGGAGATCACCAGGTTGAGCAGTTCGATGGCAGTAGTGTTTTCGAGTATGGCGACGAGCGGCGTTTCGATTTCGGAAGAGCTACGCGCGGCACTCGACGGCCCCTGGCGTGACGTGCGCGAACGAGCGCGGGGCATCCTCGACGACGATCGCCTCTACGGTGACCCCGCCCTCGACATCAAGGCGGCGCGGGCGCGCGTGCTGGACCAGATGCAACTGGTCGCCTCCTTCGGCTGGGTCGAGGGCGGCTTCCGGCACCCGGACGGCAGCCCGGGTGACCCGGGCGCGGTGGTCACCGCGCTGGAGATGCTGGCCTACACCGACCTGTCGCTGTGGGTGAAAAGCGGTGTGCAGTGGGGTCTTTTCGGCGGTGCGGTCGAAAATCTGGGCACCGAGCGCCACCGCGAGTACATCGACGAACTGATTCCGCTGCGCCTGCTCGGCTGCTTCGCCATGACCGAGACCGGGCACGGCAGCGATGTCGCCAACCTGGAGACCACCGCCACCTACGATCCGGCGACCCGGGAGTTCGTGGTCCACAGCCCGACCGCCTCGGCCCGCAAGGACTACATCGGCGGCGCGGCCGAACACGCCCGCATGGCAGCGGTTTTCGCGCAGCTGATCACCGGTGGCGAGAGCCAGGGCGTGCACTGCTTCCTGGTGCCCATCCGCGACGAGGCGGGCAGCGACCTGCCCGGGGTGACCACCTCCGACTGTGGTCTCAAGGGCGGCCTGCCGGGCGTCGACAACGGCCGAATCCTGTTCGACCAGGTGCGGATTCCGCGGGAGAACCTGCTCAACCGCTATGCCGACGTCGCACCGGACGGCACCTACAGCTCCGAGATCGAGAACCCCAGCCGCCGCTTCTTCACCACCCTCGGCACCCTTGTGCGCGGCCGGATCAGTGTCGGCGGCGCGGCCTCGGCGGCCACGCGGGTCGCGCTCGGCATCGCCGTCCGCTACGCCGAGCAGCGCCGCCAGTTCGCCGACCCCGACACCGGCGAGGAGACGGCGCTGCTGGACTACCGCAGCCATCAGCGCCGTTTGCTGCCGCTCGTAGCGCGTTCCTACGCACTGGCTTTCGCGCAGAACGATCTCGTGCACCGCATGCACCTGGTGCAGACCGGCCAGACCACCGACCCGCGCGCCCAGCGCGCCCTGGAGAACCGCGCCGCCGGACTCAAGGTCGCCCAGACCCGCCACGCCACCCAGGCGATCCAGGAATGCCGCGAAGCCTGCGGCGGCGCAGGCTATCTCACCGAGAACCGCCTGGTCACCCTCAAGGCCGACACCGATGTGTTCACGACCTTCGAAGGTGACAACGTGGTCCTGACCCAGCTGGTGGCCAAGGACTTGCTGACTGCCTACGCCGATGAGGTGCGCGACCTCGACGCCCTCGGCTGGGTGCGCTTCGCGGCCACCATGGCGCGCGATGTGGTGCGCGAGCGATCCGGTGTGCGGCAGATGATCCAGCGTCTGCGCGACCGCGGCGACGAATCCGTCGACGAGGCCGACCTGTCCCGGCGGTCGGTCCAGTTGCAGCTGTTCGCCGATCGCGAGGACTACATGGTCCGCACCGCCGCGCACCGGCTCCAGGCCCGCGCCAAGGAGACCGGGCCCTTCGAGGCGTTCAACAATGCCCAGGACCACATCCTCGCCGCCGGCACCGCGCACATCGAGCGGTTGGTGCTGGAGGCCTTCATCGACGGCATCGCGGAGATCGAGGACCCGGACGCGCGCGCCCTCGCCGATTCCGTCTGCGACCTCTACGTCTACTGGACCATCGAGCAGAACCAGGCCTGGTACATCATGCACCGGTTCATGTCCGTGGAGCGGGCCAAGGCGGTGCGCCGCGGTGTCAACGAACTCGTCGATCGGCTTCGGCCGCAGGCGCTCACCCTGATCGAGGGACTCGGCGTGCCGGAGGGCATCCTGCGCGCCGCCATGCTCGGCTGACCCCGGTCGCCGTCGCAGCTGAATCCTAGTGCCTCCGTGCATCATTGAGAGATTCCACACACGACCCGCCTCGCCAAGGCCGTCTCGCCCTGGCCCGAACCCATGCCGAGCCGTGGCTCCGCAGCCGCGACGGCACGGTCGGGCTGATCATCACCACCGTCCGCGACGCGCGACCATGCCAAGGGCGTCGCGGTGTTGTGGCATGCGATCGGGCCGCGCGACGGGCTGCTGCGGCGCGTGCTGGTCGAGCGCCGATCCTGAGGCACGGGCGGGCCGTCGGTATCGTGCAGCCGTGACTCGATCGACCGCGCCCGCCCCTATCCCGCCGGATCACCGGATACGCCGTGCCGCTCTGCCCGCCATCGTGCTGGCGGGGGTCATCGTCACTGTGCTTGTGCCGCTGTCGTTTCCGGCGGGCGGCGGGTCGACGAGCGCGGATCTGGTGCTGGAGCGCGATATCCACTCGGGGCTGGACGCGCACACGTGGGTGTATCGAGTCCTGGTGTTTCCCAGTAACAGTTATGTGGTCCTGCCACTGCTGTGCGCCTTTGCGGCATGGTTCGCCTACCGCCGCCAATGGTGGCAGGCCGGATTCGCCCTGGTGGCCCCCGAGCTGGTGGTGGCCGTCAATACCTTTGCGCTCAAACCGTTCTGGGACCGCAGGCTCGACCACTATCTCGCCTACCCCAGCGGGCACACCGTCCAGCTGGTCGCGGTCGTCACCGCCTTCGCGCTGGTGGCCGAATCCGCCCGCGTGCGGACCGGCACGGTGATCGTCATGGTGGTGGTGCTGCCGGCCGTCATGATCGGCATGGTCGGCTTCGGATACCACCATCCGACCGATGTCCTGGGCGGAACAGCGGCCGCTGTCGCGCTCGTGACCGCCCTCTACCTACCGTTCCGCTACTTCACGGCTACACCGGTTGCCGCGCTGTCTAATACGACGCCGCCCCCGCGATGATGAACCACACCACCCACAGCACAGCCACCAGGAAGCCGAGCGTCAGCATCACCCGCATGAGCCCGCGGGTCACCTCGATCCGGTCGCTGCGGCGCGGGTAGAGCTTGCGCGGGCTGAACCACGGCTCGGGGATGTTCAGACCGCGTGCCGACGCGTGCTCGCGCTCCAGCCGCGCCTGCTCCTCGGCGAAGGCCTCGGCCTGGGCCTGCTGCGGACCGCCGTGCCACAGCGTCGGATCCACCGGGCCCAGGAAGCCCTCGTTCAGCAGATCCTGCGGCGCGGGCAGATACGGCAGGATGCCCAGACCGCGGAACGCCCAGGCCACGTCATTGGCCGACCACTGCGGCCGCCCCCGCGAGAGCAGGCTGGTGAAGTGGTCGCGCAGCCGCCGCTCGTCGCCCAGCAGCACCTGGAAGCTGGGATCGTTCCACAGCTGGGTGACCCGCAGATTCGAACCGGGCGCCGGCACCACCAGCACGATGCCGTGGATGACGCGCTGCCCGAGTCCCCGTTCGGCCAGCCAGTTCTGCAGTGCGAAGGTGTGATCGCGGGACTTGTCCAGCGGACTGCGCTTGTCGCCGCCCTCGAAGGTGATGATCCGGTCGCCGACCCGCCAGGGGCCGTTGACCGGAACCTCGAGCTCGCCGTCCATGCGCTCCGACAGCGTCTCGGCCTCGATCACCACACAGCTGGTCGGCGTCCACACCACCGCGTCGAACGGATGCAGCTTATCGCCGTGGAACAGACTGCAATTGACGGTGGCGACGCCCTTGGGATCGGTGCTGCCCTTCCAGGTTCGCAGCCAATCGATGAGCACCTTCTCGGCGTGGCTGCCGGCGGTGTTCTGCACTCGGACGAGCATCGGCTCTCACCTTCCTCGTCGAATCGATACCGGGAAATGGTACGGGCACAACACCCCAAATTACCGCCGGGCACGCCGCCGCGCTCAGTTCGCGGAGAGCTCGTGATCGTTCGGGAACAGGGGCAGTCGCAACGCGCCGGGCGCGAAGTCCGGCACCACCGCGTGCTTGGGCGCGACGGGGCGGATCCGACGATACGCGGCGCCCAGCTCGGGCCGCGGATCGGCCTCGTTTCGGTTGGGCCAGAACGCCATTGCGCGCTCGGCCTGGGCGGTGATGGTCAGCGACGGGTTCACGCCCAGGTTCGCCGTCACCGCCGAGCCGTCGGCGACATGCAGACCCGGATGGCCGTACACGCGCTGATAGGGGTCCACCACACCGCTTTCCGGGCCCTCCCCGATGACGCAGCCGCCGATGTAGTGGGCGGTGGCCGGGATGTTGAACACGTCCATGGCCAGCATCTGCACGTCGCCGTCGACCTTCGCCCCGAAGCGGCGGCCGACATCGTGCGCGAGCGGGATCCAGGTCGGATTCGGCTTGCCCATGCCCTGTTTGGTCTTCAGCTGCCCCCAGCGCCGGAACGAGGTCAGCGAGTTGTCCAGCGACTGCATGACCAGCAGGATGACCGACTTCTCCGACGCCCGCCGGGCATTGAGACTGCGCGCGAACACCACCGGGTGCAGCAGCATGGCCAGCAGGAAGCGCAGGAACCGGAACGCGCCGCCGTCCACCAGCGGCACCGACAGCGGGAACAGGCCGTTCTGGCCCTTGCCGTAGTGGCACACCTCGACATGGGTGTCGGGCTCGGGATGGATCGAGGAGGTGATGGCGATGCCCTCGGCGAAGTCGTCGCGCGCCTTGCTCACCACGTTCAGGATGGCCTCGGAGTTGGAGCGGGTCAGCTCGCCCAGCCGCGGCGACAGGTTCGGCAGCACACCCTCGTCCCGCATCTTGTGCAGCAGCTTCTGGGTGCCCAGCGCGGCCGCCGCGAACACCACCTGCTCGGCGGTGAACACCTTGCGCCCCTTGCGGATCCAGCGATCCGAGCGCTGTGTCTCGATGGCGTAGCCGCCGCCGGTCATGGGCCGCACCTTGGTGGCCGTGGTCAGTTCGAACACGTGCGCGCCGGCCCGCTCGGCCAGGTACAGGTAGTTCTTGGGCGTGGTGTTCTTGGCGTTGTGCGGGCAGCCGGTGAAGCAGCGCGCGCAGTGGATGCAGCCGGCGCGCCTCGGCCCCGCCCCGCCGAAGTACGGGTCGTCCACCTCCTCGCCCGGCGCGGCCTCGTTGAAGAACACGCCCACATTGGTGGCGTGGAAGGTGTCGGCCACGCCCAGATCCTCTGCGACCGAACGGATCACGTCGTCGGCCGGGGTCATGCGCGGATTCGGGGCCACGCCCAGCATGCGCTGCGCCTGGTCGTAGTACGGCGCGAGCTCCGAGCGCCAGTCGGTGATGTGGGCCCACTGCCGGTCGGTGTAGAAGGCCGGCAGCGGCTCGTAGAGGGTGTTGCCATAGATCAGCGACCCGCCGCCCACGCCCGCCGCCGAGAACACCGCGCACTTGCCCAGAATGCTGATGCGCTGGGTGCCGGTCAGCCCCAGCCGCGGAGCCCAGATCGACTTGCGCACATTCCAGTTCGTCCTGGGGATGTCCTCGGCGTTCCAGCGGCGGCCGGATTCCAGCACGGCCACCCGGTAGCCCTTCTCGCTCAGGCGCAGCGCGCTCACGCTCCCCCCGAACCCGGAGCCGATAACGACGACGTCATAGTCGAAGTCGGGCATGGTCTTTCCTCTCCCTGGGCTGTACCGATCAGCCTTCACCACTGGGGCCCGAACCGCAGCACGCCCCGCGAATTCGCACCCCTCCAATACGATGAGAAAATACTAATGTCATTCTCTCACCGGGTGAGTATGACAGCGAACATATCGGTTGGCTCCGGCGGCGGCGCGGCGGCGTGCCCGGATGGAGATGGCGCAGCGATTGGGGTATGACCGGGATGTGACAACCGAGCGGAACGCCGAACCGGTCTACAGCGACCGCATCCTCACCGTGCCCAACGTGCTCAGCGTGATCCGGTTGATCGGCGTCCCGGTTTTCCTGTGGCTGCTGCTCGCCGAGAAAGCCGACGGCTGGGCCTTCACGCTGCTGGTTCTCAGCGGCATCACCGACTTCCTGGACGGCAAGCTGGCCCGCCTGCTGGATCAGTCGTCCAAACTGGGCGCCATCCTCGACCCGCTGGTGGACCGCCTCTATCTGCTGGCGACCCTGGGCGGCTTCCTGATTCGCGGCATCCTGCCCTGGTGGGTGGTGCTGATCCTGGTCGGCCGCGACGCGATCCTGACCCTCACCCTCGGCATCTACCGGCGCCGCAACCTCCCCCCGCCCGAGGTCATCTACCTGGGCAAGGCGGCCACCTTCGCGCTGATGTCCGCGCTGCCCTGGCTGCTGGCGGGGCAGATGGACTGGGCGGCGGCGGGTTTCGGCCGCGCTTTCGGTGGGGCATTCTTGATCTGGGGCACGGCGGTCTACGTCTGGACCGGAATCCTGTATCTCCGCAAAGCCGTCGCCGTGGCCCGAGCGATACCGCCCGTGCCACATCATGATCACTCCCGATAGGGTGTGCGGCGGACGGATCGACGACGATCCCGAGAGGAACGCCCGTTGAAAGGACACTGCCAGTGACCGCAGTACCCGAGGATTTGCGCTACTCCGAAGAGCACGAGTGGGTGAACAAAGTGGGTCCGACCCGGGTGCGGGTGGGTATCACCGATTACGCGCAGTCGCAGCTGGGTGACGTCGTGTTCGTGCAGCTGCCCGCGGTGGACTCCGACGTGGCGAGCGGTGACAGCATCGCCGAGATCGAATCCACCAAGAGTGTGTCCGACATCTACGCCCCGCTGGCCGGGAAAGTCGTTGCGGTGAACGATCTTCTGGATGCCGAACCCGAGACGGTCAACTCCGACGCCTACGGCGACGGGTGGCTCTTCGAGGTCGAGGCGGAGTCCGCCGAGGCGCTCGAAGCGGCACTCGGAAAGCTCCTCGATGCCGCAGGTTATCAAGGAGTTATCGGAGGCTGAAGGAGCCTTCACAGTTCTACCTGCACGGGTACGCCCTGGCAGGGTACGGTCAATGCCAACAGAAGTGCGCGCAGCCGGTGTCCGGATTATCCGGACCTACCCGAAGCGGGGAGTGGCCGGAGTGCCGCATCGCTGAGGGCATCAACTGCTTGCATGGATTATTCGGTTCGAGGAGGAGAGCAAGGGTGAGCGAGAACAAGGACCCGGGTTACCAGGAAACGGCAGCAGAGACCACTTCGGTGTTCCGTGCCGACTTCCTGAACGAGGTCGACACGTCGCGCACCGAGCAGACCGGCGAGCAGCCGGTGCAGGGAGTGGAGGGCCTGCCCGCGGGCGCGGCCCTGCTGGTGGTCAAGCGTGGTCCGAACGCCGGCTCGCGCTTCCTGCTCGACCAGCCGACCACCTCGGCGGGACGCCATCCCGACAGCGACATCTTCCTGGACGATGTCACCGTCAGCCGGCGTCACGCGGAATTCCGCCAGGACGACGACACCTTCCAGGTCGTCGATGTGGGCAGCCTCAACGGCACCTACGTCAACCGGGAGCCGGTGGATTCCTCGGAGCTGCAGAACGGTGACGAGGTCCAGATCGGCAAGTTCCGTCTCGTCTTCCTGACGGGACCGCGACCGGCGACGAGCGACTCGGGTCTATAGGACCGAGCGGAATGACTGGCGCAGCGCAGTGGACGCGCGGAGGCATGTCGATCGGCTCCGTGCTGGATCTCCTGCGTCCGGATTTTCCGGACATCACCATCTCCAAGATCCGATTCCTGGAGTCGGAGGGCCTGATCAGCCCGGAGCGCACGCCCTCGGGGTACCGCCGCTTTCATGTGGCGGACGTCGAGCGCCTGCGCTTCGTGCTGACCGCGCAGCGGGATCAGTACCTGCCGTTGAAGGTGATCAAGGAACAGCTCGAAGCGATCGACAGTGGGGCGGCGACGCTCGGGGTCCGGGAGGCCCGGGCCCGGGCGAACGCCGTGGGAGGGGCCGTGCCCGATTCCAGACCTGGGCCCGACGCGAGAGATGGTCTGTCGCCCAATGGAGGCGGCCGCCTGCGGCGGCTGACCGCCGTGCCCGGTGAGGTATCGCCCGAGGAGCTCCGGTTCGACCACGAAATCCGGATCACCCGGGCGGATCTGCTCGAGCAGGCGGGCATCGACGAGAAGTTCCTGACCGAGCTGATTCGCGCCAACCTCATTACCCCCGGTGCCGCAGGCTATTTCGACGGCGACGCCGTCACGCTGGCCCGCACCGCCCAGGCTCTGAGCGAATTCGGTTTGGAGGCAAGGCATCTGCGCGCCTTCAAACTGGCCGCCGATCGCGAGGCCGCCATGGTCGCGCAGATCGCGGCGCCGATCGCCAAGAGTCGTGACGCGGATGCCCGCGCCCGGGCCGAGGAGACGGTCCGTGAGTTGGCGGCATTGTCGCTGACTCTGCACACCTGCCTGGTGAAGACCTCTGTGCGCGCTTCCCTCGGGGGCTGAATTCTTCGCCTAGACTCGGTATTACAGCCGGGTTGGGCGGCCGGTGAGGATCTTGGGAGGCAGTGCGATGAGCGAAATGCGTGTGATCGGCATCCGTGTCGAACAACCACAGAATCAGCCCGTGCTGTTGCTCCGAGAGGTCTCCGGCGACCGCTATCTACCCATTTGGATCGGCCAGGCCGAGGCCACCGCGATCGTGCTGGAGCAGGAGGGCGTCACGCCCATCCGCCCGCTGACCCACGATCTGATCAAGATTCTGATCAAGGAGCTCGGGCACACCCTCAAAGAGGTGCGGATCGTGGATCTGCAGGAGGGCACCTTCTACGCCGACCTGGTCTTCGAGAACGATCTGCGCATCTCCGCGCGGCCCTCGGATTCGGTGGCGATCGCGCTGCGGGTGGGCTGCCCGATCTATGCCGAGGAGCCGGTGCTGGAAGAGGCCGGACTGGTCATGCCGGACGAGCGCGAGGACGAGGTCGAGAAGTTCAAGGAGTTTCTCGAATCGGTATCTCCCGACGATTTCAAGGCCACGGACAGCTGACCAGTTCCTGACCTGGTAATGATCTCCAAACGGGACAAAACAGGGTCTCTACCTCAGGTTTAGGGTTAAAAACACGCGGCTGATCAAGCTTTGCCGGTGCCGATTCTGCCGCGACAATCAGGGGAGTAGCCTCGATTGTTAGGCCAACGCTCCAGAGTCGATTGACAGAGCCCGAGCCCTGATAGGTAAGCAGTAAGGGAGTAGTCAGTGGGAGATCAACCGCAACCTCAGGATGTGGTGCAGCCAGGGCTGTTCCCCGATGACACGGTGCCCGACGAACTCGTCGGCTACCGCGTGCCCAGCGCTTGCCAGGTGGCCGGCATCACCTACCGCCAGCTCGATTACTGGGCCCGCACCGGACTGGTCGTCCCGTCCATCCGCAGTGCCACCGGATCCGGCAGCCAGCGCCTGTACTCGTTCAAGGACATCCTGGTCCTGAAGATCGTCAAGCGGCTCCTCGACGCCGGCATCTCGCTGCAGAACATCCGCATCGCCGTGGATCACCTGCGCAGCCGGGGCGTCGAAGACCTCGCCGGGATCACTCTCTTCTCCGACGGCACCACCGTCTACGAGTGCTCCTCCGCCGAAGAGGTGGTCGATTTACTGCAGGGTGGCCAGGGCGTGTTCGGCATCGCCGTCAGCGGCGCCATGCGCGAACTCACCGGAGCGATCGCCAACTTCCCGGCCGAGCGCGCCGAGACCGCGACCACCTCGGACCGTCCCGAGGACGAGCTGTCCTTCCGCCGCAAGGCCCGCATGAGCAAGACCGGCTAGGCACCCTTTTCCGGACGCGCGTCGCTTCTTGCGGCGCGCGTTTCGGGTATCCGGGCAGGCCTTTCGAACTGCGCCACAGTCTGAAACCTGCCCAGGCAACATTCTTGTAACCTGGCGCCGCTTAGACTGACAGTGCGTCGCAGCCGTGCGGGAGAGTTCCGGGGATAGTCTCGGACGCCGAAGGAGCAGCACCTCCCCGTCAATCTCTCAGGCACCAGGGACCGTGCGGAGTTTCGACGCCTCTGGAAAGTGGTGACCTCGCGTCACCCGCCCATGGTGAAAGGTCAACGGCCGCAAGGCCGGGGTCCGAATCTCTCAGGCATCGAGGACAGAGGGGGAGGGCAGACGACACGTCGGCCGCCGGGCCGACCCCCGCCCACCCCTTTTGGAGAGCAGCCGTGATCTGGACTCGATCCTTCGCCGACCGCCACATCGGCCCCGACAGCGGCGAGACCGGCCGCATCCTCGAGACGGTGGGCGTCGAGTCGCTGGACGAACTCGCCACCCGGGCCGTGCCGGCCGGCATCCTGGACGCGCCCGAGGGCAATGGGCTCAACGCGCTGCCCGCCGCGCTCTCCGAGCACGAGGCGCTCGCCGAGCTTGCGGCGCTGGCGAATTCGAATACCGTGGCCACCTCCATGATCGGGCTGGGCTACTACGACACCCTCACCCCGCCGGTGCTGCTGCGCAATCTCGTCGAGAATCCGGCCTGGTACACGGCGTACACGCCCTACCAGCCGGAGATCAGCCAGGGCCGCCTCGAGGCGCTGCTGAACTTCCAGACCATGGTCGCCGACCTGACCGCCATGGAGGTCGCCAACGCCTCCATGCTGGACGAGGCCACCGCGGCGGCCGAGGCCATGACGCTGCTGCAGCGGGCCAACCGCAAGAGCAAGTCCGAGCGGCTGCTCATCGACACCGATCTGTTCCCGCAGACCCGGACGCTGCTCTACACCCGGGCCCAGCCGCTGGGCATCGAGATCGTCGAGGCCGACCTGGCGGGCGGGGAGCTGCCCGAGGGCGACTTCTTCGGCGTGATCGTGCAGCAGCCGGGCGCGTCCGGCCGGATCGTGGACTGGGCGCCGGTCATCGAGGCCGCGCACGCGCGGGGCGCGCTGGTGGCGGTCGGCGCGGATCTGCTTGCGCTGACGCTGATTACGCCGCCGGGGGAGCAGGGCGCGGACGCCTGTTTCGGCACCACGCAGCGCTTCGGCGTGCCGCTGGGCTTCGGCGGGCCGCACGCCGGCTACCTCGCGGTGCACAGCGCGCACGCGCGTCAGCTGCCGGGCCGCCTGGTCGGCGTCTCCGTGGACGCGGACGGCAACCTGGCCTACCGGCTCGCCCTGCAGACCCGTGAGCAGCACATTCGCCGCGAGAAGGCGACCTCGAACATCTGCACCGCGCAGGTGCTGCTGGCCATCCTGGCCGCCATGTACGCCTCGTATCACGGCGCGGACGGGCTGCGCTCGCTCGCGCGCCGGGTGCACGGCCACGCCCAGTGGCTGGCCGCCGGACTCGGCGACGCGGTGGTTCACCAGACCTTCTTCGATACCGTGCTGGTGCACGTGCCCGCGGGCGCGGAATCCATTGTGACCAAGGCGAAGGGGCGCGGGATCAACCTGCGGCTGGTCGATGCCGACCATGTGGCGATCGCCTGCGACGAGGTCACCACCGACGCCCACATCGTCGACGTGCTGGACTGCTTCGGCGCGGAGATCCCGGTCGGCCCGGAGGGCGCGCTCTTCCACGGCAAGCAGCGCCCGCACATCGAGGTCCGCACCTCGGAGTACCTGACCGCGCCCGCGTTCACCAGGTACCGTACCGAGACCGCCATGCTGCGCTACCTGCGCGCGCTGTCGGACAAGGACATCGCCCTGGACCGCAGCATGATTCCGCTCGGCTCCTGCACCATGAAGCTGAACGCGGCCGCGGAGATGGAGTCCATCACCTGGCCGGGCTTCAACCGGGTGCACCCCTACGCCCCCGTCGAGGACGCCCCGGGCCTGATCAAGCTGATCGAGGACCTGGAGGGCTGGCTGTGCGCGGTCACCGGCTACGACCGGGTTTCCTTGCAGCCCAATGCCGGTAGCCAGGGCGAGTACGCGGGTCTGCTGGCCATTCGCCGCTACCACCTGGATCGCGGTGACTCGCACCGGGACACCTGCCTGATCCCCTCCAGCGCGCACGGCACCAATGCCGCCTCCGCCGCCATGGTGGGCATGCGGGTGGAGGTCGTGAAGACCCGCCCCAACGGCGATATCGACCTCGACGATCTGCGTGCCAAGATCGCCGACCACGCCGAGCGGCTGGCCTGCATCATGATCACCTACCCGTCCACCCACGGCGTGTACGAGCACGAGGTGGCCGAGCTGTGCGGGCTGGTGCACGAGGCCGGCGGCCAGGTGTACGTGGACGGCGCGAACCTCAATGCCCTTGTCGGACTGGCCCGTCCGGGCAAGTTCGGCGGCGACGTCAGCCACCTGAACCTGCACAAGACCTTCTGCATCCCGCACGGCGGCGGCGGCCCGGGCGTGGGCCCGGTCGCGGTGCGCGAGCACCTGGCGCAGTACCTGCCGGGCGATCCCCTCGACAAGGGTTCGCACGCGGTGTCGGCGGCCATGTACGGCTCGGCCTCGATCCTGCCGATCACCTGGGCCTACATCCGCATGATGGGCGCCGACGGCCTGCGCCGCGCCACCCTGACCGCCATCGCCTCGGCCAATTACATTGCGCGCAAACTGGATCCGCACTTCCCGGTGCTCTACACCGGCGACAACGGCATGGTCGCCCACGAGTGCATCCTGGATCTGCGCGAGATCACCAAGCGCACCGGCGTCACCGTCGACGATGTGGCCAAGCGCCTGGCGGACTACGGCTTCCACGCCCCGACCATGAGCTTCCCGGTCGCGGGCACCCTCATGGTGGAGCCCACCGAGAGCGAGAACCTCGAAGAGCTGGACGCTTTCATCACCGCCATGATCGCCATCAAGGGTGAGATCGACCAGGTCGAGGCCGGGGTCTGGCCCGTCGAGGACAACCCGCTGCGCGGTGCGCCGCACACCGCGGAATGCCTGGTGGGCGAATGGGATCACCCCTACAGCCGCGAACTCGCCGTCTACCCGATGGGCGTGAGGCACGCCCGGGCCAAGGTGTGGCCCTCGGTGCGCCGCATCGACGGCGCCTACGGCGACCGCAATCTGGTGTGCTCGTGCCCGCCCTTGGACACGTACGCCGAGTGATCGGCGACTGACCGTCGAACAGTGAAGCGGGGCCACAGGTAAGGGAAACCATGGGGGGGTAAAACAAATTTGTCGTGGCGGAAACAAGGG
>NZ_JBEXJI010000047.1:0-46065 GCF_040609015.1 Nocardia sp. NPDC004860
AGCGCGAGGCCCAGGCCGAGAAGGACCGTGCCGTGGCCCAGGCTCAGGAAGCGCGTCAGCGGGCGCAGCAGAATCGGTGACGGGTCGCGGCCGATACGAACGTCGAGCAGTTGCGGGCGTCCCATGATGAGCGAGCCCAGCTCGCGAGCGTGGTGCGCTCTCCGGGGTGACAGCGACCTCCGCCGATCTGATCCTCCTCAGGAAGGCAGGTTGACGGGGTGCCGGTGGCAACCCTCCAGGGTGGCATTCGCCAACTCGGTGACGACATCGCCGACATCTCCACGCATCCGGAAGGCCCCGAGTTGGCGACGCGCGCCATTGCCGCGGGCGAGAACGGTCCGGAGGGTGCTGGTGACGAAGTCACGGTCCCCCAACTCCTCGAGCGCCGGCCCGACGTGGTCGACGAGTTCGGCCAGTAGCGCGCGAACCGGCATGACACTGCCGTTCATAGGGTAGACACCGTTGCCGTCGATGCCCGTACGAGCAGCCTTCCAGTACGCCGCGCGCAGCAATTCATGCTGGACCGGGGGCGCGATGATCCCTTGCTCCAATGAATTTCGCGCGGTCATTACCGTGGCTCGCACCAGGGTGGCGAGCAGCGCGGTCTCCTCGACCGTGGCGGGGATATCACTGACCCGGATCTCGACGGTCGGATAGTTCAAGGACGGACGGACATCCCAATACACCATTGTCTCGTCGAGAATGCTGCCGCTCGAAATCATCATGGCGACCAGGGCGTCGTAATCCTCCGTCGACGTGAAATAGGGTGGAGGTCCGGCGCTGGGCCAGCGTTGCCACAGAATGTTTCGCCAGCTGGCGAACCCGCTGTCGACGCTGCGGTAGACCGCGGAATTCGCGGTCAGTGCCAGGAACAGCGGCAACCAGGGGCGCACGAAATTGCTGACCTGGAGGGCTGTTTCTCGATCCGGAACCGCGACGTGGACATGGCAGCCGCAGAGCCCCTGCTCGTGGGCGAGCAGGCCGAAATGTTGCTCGATGCGCCGGTAGCGGGGTGTGTCGGTGAACGGGAACTGGTGCGGGACGGTCGGCGGAATGGCCACCGCGAGCAGGCGAGCGCCGTTCTGCTCCGCGCAGGATGTCACACCGAGACGTAGCGCGCGCAATTCCTGAATCAACCCGGCAGTGGTGGAGTGCACGCGGGTATTGGTCTCCACCTGGCATCGGGTGAGCTCCAGCTTCAGGTCGATCCCGCTCTCGGCGGCGGTGCGTGCCACTTCTGCGTTGTTCGCGGCGGGCGCACCCGTCACAGGGTCCGCAAGCAGGAATTCTTCCTCAACGCCGACGGTCGACAGTGCCGCGTCCATTGCCATGAGGTTACTCGCGGGTCCCGTGTTGCTCGTCCGGAACACCATGGAACGGCCTTGTTAGGCCTGTACTCGACGGGGTATCCGGTCGTCGAGAGAGGAAATATCGCGACTGCCCGCATCTGGAACCTGCGTCAGCAGTGGGGTGGTCGAACAAGGAGATGCGAAGTGAGAACATACGCAAACGACCGCTGGCTGGGACGACGCACGAGTGCGGGCAGCCTCATCGTGGTGCTGGTGCTTGCGTGGCTGGTCATCGGTGCCGTGGCCGCCGGTCAACGGCACTATTACGACAGTGCGCCGTCCAACTGCGCAAGCGCCGGGACAATCGCGGTGACCATCATCGCGGGCCCGCTGAACTATCTCGGCGTGAACCCGAAAATCGCCAATTGCCATGTCAATGTGCCGCAGCCCAGTCAATGAGCACTCCCATCAGGCCGGCGTGGCGGCGAATTGACGCTCGGCTGACCGGCTCCGCGGGGAATCGAGGAGATAGCCGATGACTACCGCGCGCGAAATAATGACGCCGGACTGCCGCTGTGCCCGGTCGACCGACACGGTGGTCGACGCCGCACGCATGATGGCGGAACTGTGCGTCGGCGCCCTGCCGATCGTCGGCGAGGACTCTCGGTTGCACGGCATCCTGACCGATCGGGATATCACTGTGAACGTGGTGGCCCAGCGCGAGAATCCGCTCGACGTGAAGGTGGGGGAGTTGGTCGATGGCCCGCTGGTGGTGGCCGAGGCCGACGACGACGTGTCCACCGTCATGCAGCTGATGGCTCAGCACCAGGTGCGGCGGCTTCCGGTGGTCGAAAATGACCACCTGGTCGGCATCATTGCCCAGGCCGATATCGCGCGAACACTCAGCCACCGGGATTCCGGTGAAGTTGTGGAAGCGATTTCCCAAGAATGACCGGGCGGGCGGATAATCGCGGTGTGGCAGAGGGTGGCGGTATCTCACCCGAGGGCACCCGGGCGTTCCAATCGGTGATGGGTGTGGAAGGCCCGTGTCTCGTCGGTGGCTTCCGCTTCTGGTTCGATGATCAGCGGTGGGAGTGGTCCGCCGAGGTGGCGAAGATGCACGGCTATCCACCTGGAAGCGTGCAGCCGACCACGGAACTTCTTCTCGCACACAAGCATTCGGAGGATCGGGAACAGGTGGCCGGCACCATTGCCCGTTCGGTCGAGAACGCGGAGCCGTTCTGCAGTCGCCACCGCATCATCGACACCGCCGGGGAAGTGCACGACGTCCTGGTTGTCGGTGATCAAATGCTCGACGGAGCAGGCCAGGTGGTCGGAACCGCCGGGTACTACATGGACATGACCGAGACGCTCGCCGAGCACAGCCAGGAGACTCTCGACCACCGGCTGCCGGAGTTGTACGCCGCGCGCGCGGTGGTCGAGCAGGCCAAGGGCGCGCTCATGCTCGTCTACGGCATCAGCGCGGACCAGGCGTTTCGCATTCTGATCTGGCGGTCTCAGGAAACCAACATCAAATTGCGTGTGCTCGCGACCCAGCTGGTCGCGGATTTGCCTTCGGTCGCCGATTCGAGTGCCCGGCTCCGGACGAGGTTCGACCATCTGCTGCTGACGGTCCACGAACGTATTCGATCCACGCCATTCGTCGAAGGCTATTGATTCCACGGTGTTTTCCGCCTCGCAGAACGGGTACGCGAGTAGTGAACAGCCGTGATCGGAAGCGGCACCAGTGAATGGTGGACGCACATGTACTCACCTCGGAACAAGGGTGGAAACGGCGGTCGGGTACCGGACGCCGTGGCCGTCAGGATGATCGCGGACCCTGATGCCGAACGATTCGTACCGTACTTCGAGTCGGCGCGGCAATCCGATCCGGGAACGGTCGGATTGCACGTTCCCGCCGAGGTGTCATACCTGTGGCTGCTGCGCACGGTGACCGAAAACATCATGCTGACAGCGGATTTCACCCTCGATGTGATGACCGATGTCGGCGTCGCCCTCGACGAAGTCGCGAGCGAGCTGATGGTGTCCGCTGTGCACGGTGCGGTGATCGAGTGCGAATTCCGCTATGACGCCAGGAGAATCCGAATTCGGGTGACCACGGTGTGCGAGACCGACAGCCCACTGGAGGAGGATGGATTCACCCGGAAGGCACTCGGCATGCTGACCGATTCGATACAGACTACGACGTTGGAATTCAATGTGGCGCTCGCCGGATACCCCGTAGTCGTGCGATTCAGTCGATCACGGAATGAAACCGATGACTGGTGACAGCCAGTTCGGTGAGTAGCAATGCGGCGCGGGGTGGCCGGGTGCCATGAACTTTGGGCCGACGCGAATAATGCCGGGGCTGAAGCAGTTCCGGGAATACCGGCGGGAGTGGGTTCGGCCGGACGTGCTGGCGGGAATCACCGTTGCCGCGTATCTGGTGCCTCAGATCATGGCATATGCCACGGTCGCGGGACTGCCGGCTGTTGTCGGGTTGTGGGCGTCGATCGGACCTTTGATGTTGTATGCGCTGTTCGGGACGTCCCGGCAGCTCTCGGTGGGGCCGGAGTCGGCGACTGCGCTGATGACCGCTGCAACGCTCGCGCCGATAGTGGCGGGCGATGCGCGGCGGTATGCCGCGCTCGCCGCGATGCTGGCGCTGGGGGTAGGTGTGATCTGCCTGGTCGGCGCGTTCGCGCGGCTGGGTCTGCTGGCTGACCTGCTGTCGAAGCCGGTACTGGTCGGGTTTCTGGCGGGCACGGCCGGGATCATGATCGCAGGGCAACTCGGCCGGGTCACGAGGGTGGCCGTGGCGGGAGAGACGGTGCCTGATCAAGTGGTCTCATTCGTCCGGCACATGAATGAAATCAACTGGCCGACAGCTATTCTCGCAACAACCACACTGGTCGCTCTGCTGGTGCTCACGCAGTTTCTCCCCCGGGTACCGTGGCCATTGCTGGCGATCCTCGCCGGGACGCTCGCGGTAGTGGTGTTCTCGTTGCGGGATCACGGCATAGCGGTCGTCGGCGAGGTGCCGGCGGGACTTCCGGCGCCTGGTCTGACGCCGTTCAGGGTTTCGTCCCTGGACTGGCCGGAATGCACGACGTCGACGACTATGCCGAGGCCGAAACCGTTCCGGGATTGGTGATCTACCGTTACGACGCGCCCTGTGCTTCGCCAATGCCGAGGACTTCCGGCGCCGCGCACTGGCCGCAGCCGATGGCACCGACGGTTCAGCCGCCATCCGCTGGTTCGTCCTCAACGCGGAGGCGAATGTCGAAGTAGATCTCACCGCGCTGGATGCGCTCGTACGACTACAAGAGGAACTGTGCTCTCGTGGAATCGTTTTCGCGATTGCCCGGGTGAAGCAGGACCTGCGCGACGCGCTGGCTGCCGCCGGGTTGATCGACCGGATCGGACCGAACCGCCTCTACCCGACACTGCCGACGGCGGTGGACGCGTATCGCCGCGAGAAACCGGGACCGTCGTCGGAGTGAACCGAGTGGCGAGATCGTTTGGGAGCGGTATCCCCCTGACCCGCAATCGAATCGGTCAGGGGGTCGCCCGTTGCATCACCAGTAGTGGGAGCGTCCGCCGATCGGGCGGCCGGCCATGCCGAGCAGCCAGGCCGCTGCGCCGACGAGCATCAGGATGACGCCGATGGTCGTCAGGATCGAGAGGCCGAAAACAATTCCCACGATCAGCAGAATGAGGCCCAGGATGATCATGATTATTCCTTTGTGGGGCGATTGATACATCCATGCTGTTCCCGGCGCACGGGCGCTCAAACTCGGGTTACCGAAATTTGCTGAGCGGCGACATATCTGCTGCCACAGCGCTTGATCCCGGTGGTCGCGGGTAATCGAATCCAATGAGAGGCGGCCGGAATGAAACCGCTACCGAGCAGCTGGATCGGAACTGGAACAGCCTGATGCAGGAGTTGCGCGTGGTGCAGACGGGCGTGCAGTTGCTGACCGGATTCCTGCTGACGATTCCGTTCCAGAATCGGTTCGGAACGCTGTCCGGGCCGCTGCGTGTGCTGTATCTGGTGATCGTCGCCGCGTCGATCGGTGCCACCATCTGCCTGGTGGCGCCGGTCGCCGCGCATCGGATGCTGTTCCGGCGGCATCGGATCGAGAATGTCGTGAATGCCGCTCACCGTTACGCCATCGTGGGTCTGGGACTGTTCGGTATCGCACTCACCGGGGTGTCCGTGCTCATTTTCGACACCGTCGGCGGGACCTGGGCGGGGATCGTGGCAGGAATTGTTTTCGGCTCGCTGTTCACGGCGATATGGGTGATCCATCCCTGGCATCAGCACCGTGGCAAAAGCGTCTGACCTGGTAATTTGCGGTCAATTGCGAAGAAGGCGTTCAATGGTGCGTGGACTGGGTACCCCTTCTTCATGCAGTTCAGCCGAATACGGGGTGATTCCGATGACGGGTGACAGCTACGACGATATCGAGCCGCTGCTCAAACAACTGGCTGTCGCCGTCGAAACCGATGCTCCCGAGCGAAGTGCCTTGCGAGAGGAAGCGATAGATCGCTGCCTGCCGCTGGCCGATCACATCGCACGCAAGTTCTCCGGTCGCGGCGAGGCGTTCGAAGACCTGCTCCAGGTCGCACGGCTCGGGCTGATCCAATCCATCGATCGTTTCGATGTGTATCGCGGCTCCCGCTTCCTGTCCTTCGCGGTGCCGACCATCATGGGTGAGGTCCGCCGCTATTTCCGGGACAGCACCTGGGCCGTGCGGGTGCCGCGGCGAATCAAGGAGACCCAGGTCCGGCTGGGCACCGCCATCGAGACCTTGGCGCAGCGCCTGGGCCGGATGCCGAAGGCCCGCGAACTGGCCGCCGAGCTGGACGTCGATCCGGAAGAGCTGACACAGGCGATGCTGGCGTCCAACGCCTACCAGAGCGCCTCATTGGAAGCGGCCTGCCCGGATGACGGGGAGAACACTCCGCTGGCGATGCTGGACGCGCTGGGGGCCGAAGAGACGGGCTATGAACATGTGGACCAGCTGCTCGCGGTTCGCCCGCTCATCGCCGAGCTGCCGGATCGGGAGCGCCGGGTCCTGGTGATGCGATTCTTCGAGTCGCTGACCCAGAATCAGATAGCCGCACGCCTCGGCGTCTCGCAGATGCAGGTCTCGCGCATTCTGGCCAAGACCCTCGGACAGCTCCGCGCCGAATCCCTCGCGAATTGAGCTCGTGACCGATCTCGCCGGGGCGGCTCGCGTCGCCCCGGCGGATGTCAGAAGCCCACCAATCCCGAAGCCAGGTCCGGCAATTGGATCGCCTGCATGGCCGCGTCGTGGACATCCGGGCAGGTGGCGGTGGTGGTCTGGTCGATGACGGAGCGATTGCGCATCACCGCGAAATTCACGCCGTTGTTGCGCAACGCCCAATCCTGAACGGTGGCATTGAATTTCAGCCGTGCCTCGGTGGGGCCGTCGGCACGCCACTTGTCGACCTCGGGCCGGATCATGTCGCAGAGCTGCTTCGCGGCATCCGCGGTGATGGTGGGCCCGCCGGACGACTGCCCGGAGGGCTGCGGCGCACCGGTTCCCGGAACGCCCGGTGCCGTGCTGTTCGCGCAGCCGGCGGCGACGGCGACCGCCGTCGCCGCCGCGCACAGCCACAAACCCGGTCGGGCCGTTCGGGATACGACGTGCTGAGACGTCATGGCGCCGACTCCCGTCATCGTGTCCGGCCGGCGGCGTCGCGAGCCGCGTCCGCTGCCCGCTCGCCGCGTTCCCGGGCGGCCCGGGCGAGCCGCCTGCCGCGCTTGCGCGCTGTGGTGGCCAGCTGTGCGCCCTGCTCCCGCGCTGTTCCGGCGAGCTGTGCCCCGTGCTCCCGGACGGTGTCCGACAGCGGCCCGCCGTGTTCCCGTGCGCTCTCGGCGAGGTGGCCGCCGTGCTCGCGGGCCGCATCGAGGAGCTGGCCGCCGCGATCGGAGGCGGTCCTGCCCCACTGGGCGCCGACGTCACGGGTGGTCTCCGCGAGCTGTTCGCCGCGGTGCTGTGCGGCCTCGGCGAGGCGTTCGCCGCGATCACGCACTGCCGCAACGAGTTCGGGACCATGCTCGCGGGCGGACTCGGCGAGGCGTTCGCCCCGATCACGCACTGCCGCAACGAGTTCGGGACCATGCTCACGGGCGGACTCGGCGAGGCGTTCGCCCTGCTCCCGTAGCGTCGCGGCCAGTTCCGGACCGTGTTCCTTCGCGGCATCGGCGAGCTGGGCGACGCGATCATGGGCCGGGCCGGTTTCCGAGTGGAGCTTGTCGAGAGCGCGACGGCCGCGCCAGCCGAGCGAGGGCTTGCCCTGCCGATCGGTGGAGGCGATGAGCAGGCCGCCCAGCAGGCTCACATCCTTCAGCAGCGCAGTGCGTTTCGCCGCGCGCCGCTCCGGGTCCTCCTCGGTCCAATATCCCGGTTCGGACAGCGCCGCGGGGATCACGGTCGCGGCGAGCACCGCGGTGGACAGCCGCGGCAGCTTCCCGAGCGCCAGCAGCACACCGCCGCCGATGCGGACCGCCGCATTGATCCGGACCACGCGCCCCGGATCGTCGGGCAGGTACTTCGCCAGCTGTGGTGGGAGCTTCTGCTCGCCCTTCTGCACCGCGGCGGTCGCGGTCTTGACCCGGGGATCCGGATTGGCGAGAGTGTCGATTCCGTCGACGACGAAGACGGTCGCGAGCATGGGGTGGGCAATTCGCCGCAGCATGGTGGACTCCTTTCCGGAAGGGTTGCCTTACGTGGGCTTGACGTTCCTTACGTGGGCCTGACGTTGTCGCTGTTCCCGGCATGCCCGCCGTCAAACGCGCCGATCGCGGTCGCGATGCCGGCCGCGCCGCCGGCGATCGCCCAGCCCACCGGGCCGAGCGGTCGGCAGCCGAAGTAGGTGCAGATGCCCGGCGTCATGACGACGGTGACCAGGACGGCGCCGCTGGCGGCGGTGGTGAACCACACCAGCGGGCTGTGCCGGGCGGCCAGCAGGGTCTGGCCCAGCTGCGTGCCGATCAGGGCGACGAGCCCGATGGTGCTCGCCCGGCGGGCGGTCCCGGTGTATCGGCCGACCAGCCAGGCCCCGGTGGCGCCCGCGGTCGTGGTGGCGCCCCGGGACAGGATGGCGTGCAGTAGTTCGGCGCCCAGATCGGCGGGCGGCCGGGCGGCCAGGCGCGCGCCCAGTTCCTCGGCGCGGCTGGAGCTTTCGGCGTTCTCCTCGGCCGCCGGGTCGGGCGACACCGCGACGGCCATGGCCGGGAACATGTCGGTGAGCAGGTTGACGAGCAGGAACTGCCGGGTCCCCAGCGGCGCGCGCCCGGCCACCGCGGTCCCCAGCACGGTGAACGCGACCTCGCCGGCGTTGCCGCCGACCAGCACACCCACCGCGTCGCTGACCCGCCGCCACATGCTGCGCCCCTCGGTCAGCGCCTCGAGCAGCACCAGCGGGTCCGGATCGGTGAGCACCAGATCGGCGGCGTTCCGGGCGGCCGTGGAACCCCGTGCGGCCAAACCGATTCCGATATCGGCGGTGCGGATGGCGGCGGCATCGTTGCCGCCGTCGCCGGCCATCGCCACCACGTGACCGCTCTGCTGCAGCGCGGAGACGATACGGACCTTGTGCCGCGGGCTCACCCGGGCGAAAACCGTGCTGTGTTCGATGAGGTCGGCCTGACCCGATTCATCGAGCTCGTCGAGTTCCGCGCCGGTGGTCACGGTGGTGGCCTCGATACCCAGTTCGCGGGCCACCGCGGCCGCGGTGACCGGATGGTCACCGGTGATGATGCGGGCGCCGATCCGGTTGTGCCGCAGGGCGGTGATCAATGGCTGCGCCTGCGGGCGCGGCGTGTCGGCCAGGCCCAGGAAGCCGATCAGGGTGAGTTTCTCGACCGCGCTCTCGATATCGTCCGGCGCCGACTGCAGCTCGCGGCGTGCCACGACCAGCACGCGCAGACCCCGGTCCGCGAGGTCGTGCACCAGGTGGTCGGCCCGTTCGCGGTCGGAGTCGGAAAATGGGGTGCTGGAGGGCTTTCCGGAGTTCTGCCGCACCCGGGCGCAGCGGTCGAGCACCACTTCGGGCGCACCTTTCACGACCAGGCGCAGCCGCTGCGGGTTGTGGCCGAGAGTGGCGGCGAAGCCCCGATTCGACTCGAAAGGCAATTCCTCCACCGTTTCCCAGCCCTCGCCGGCGGGCAGGTCGGCGGCCGCGTCCAGGACGGCGCGGTCGGTGGAGTGCACGATCGGGCCGTCGGGATCCGGGCAGGCGTGGGCGGCGTCGCGCAGCAGCTGCCGGGCGGCGGGATCGGCATCTCCGGGCTCCCATTCTCGATCGAGTGAGGCGAGGTTGGTGAGCCGCAGCCTGCCCTCGGTCAGGGTGCCGGTCTTGTCGAAGCACATGGTGTCGACCCGGCCCAGCGCCTCGACGGTCCGGCTGGCGCGCACCAGAATTCCGCTGCGCGACAGCCGCCGGGCGGCCGCCGACTGCGCCACCGTCGCGACCAGCGGGAGCCCCTCCGGGACGGCGGCGGTCGCGACCGCCACGCCCTCGGCCAGAGCGGCACGCAGCGGCCGGCCGCGCAGCCAGCCCAGGATGGTCACCGCCGACCCGCCGGCCAAGGTGGTGGGCAACGCCTGATCGGTGAGGCGGCGCAGCTGCGCCTGGACGCCGCTCCGGCGCGGTGGAATCGCCGCCGCGGCAGCACGTTCGGACTCGGTGTCGGCGCCGACGGCCACCACGATCGCCGCCGCGATGCCGTTGACGACGGTGCTGCCCTGGAACAGCATGCAGTATCGGTCGCTCAGGGCGGCTCCGGGCGTCGCGGCCACTCGTTTCTCCACGGTGACCGATTCGCCGGTCAGTGCGGACTCGTCGATCTCGAGGTCGTCGCAGCACAGCAGCCGGGCGTCCGCGGGCACCACATCGCCGGTGCGCACCAGCACGATATCGCCGACGTGCAGGTTCTCGGCCGGGATACGCTGTCCGGCAAGGTCTTCCAAATCGTCCGGGCTCCGCTCCAGCGCGTCCCGCCGTTCGATTCGGCAGGCGTGCAGCTCCTCGCCGTGCAGGAGATCGCGCAATGCGGCTTCGGCGCGCAGGCGCTGCACCGTCGACACCACGGCATTGACGGTCATCACCGAGGACACCAGCAGTGCGTCGGCCGGCGCACCGAGGATCGCGGAAGCCGCGGCGCCGACGCCCAGGATCGGCGTCAGCGGGTCGGCCACCTCCGCGCGCAGCTGCCCGGCGAACCGGCCGAACGGTGCGACGGCCGCGGTCGCCCGGTCGAGGATCGGTGTGAGCGGATGCGGCCGGGAGATTTCGGTGGCCGGCTCCGGTTCGGGCAGCCGGGTCAGCACCTCGTGCGCTTCGAGTGCGTGCCAGGGCAGCAGGGGTGCGCCGGCGGCGTCGAGGTCGGAATCGGTTGCCTGCCAACCGCTCACGCCGCCGGTGAGCAGGCCGGTGGCCTGAGCGGCCGTGACCGGGAACTGCTCGTTGTGGCGCTGCGGCGCGGCCGCGACCAGCAGGGCGCCCAGCGAGGCCGCGGACAGGGCCAGGGCGCGGCCCCGGGCACTGGCATTGCGTGCGGGTGCGATCGACGCCAGGACACCCAATACCTGCGCCAGGTCGGTGCACAGGGCGTCGGCCGCCCACGGGGACTGCCGCCCGCCCGCGGGGTCGTAACGCACCACGCCGATCGCCGCGTCGGCCGCCGCGAGCGCGCGATCCGCTGACGCGGAGACCACCGCGACGCCATGGCCGTGCTCCTGCAATCGGCGCACCAGGTCGTGCAGGGATTGTGTGTGGGGAACGAATTCGTCCGTGGAGGAGCGCAATTCGGCGGTGTCCGGTGTCCCGGCCAGAATCACTCGCAACCCGGCGTCACGAGCTGCCAGCAGGATAGCCTGGGCATGCGGATGCAGTTCATGTCCGACGAGGACGCGCCCGATCTGCCGGGAACCATCGTGGACGTCGAACCAGGTGAGTCCATCCGATCCCGGCTGTTCCTTCTCGACGAGGCGTAGCGGTCCATCGGCGTCCGAATCATCGCTTGCGGCCGGGGAATCCGCGTCGTCGGCGATCCAGAGTCGCTCCTGCGCGCCGCTCCAGATCCGCCGCAGCTCACGCTCGTCCGCCGCCTCGGCGTCGAGCACCAGGCGGTGGGAGCCGAGCAGCACCTCACCGTCGATGACAATGGCACTGAGCCGGTCCAACCGCCGCCACACTCCGGGATCGACGGTCACCACCCCGGCGAGCGAAAGGCGGATGGCGACGGCCGCCGCGAACGATTCCCGGCTGGTGCGTGCGGCTTTCGGCGCGGCGAGACCCAGCGTGGGTGCGACGTCGGCGGCGCCGCGGCCGAACAGGGCGGTGGCGGCGGCGAGCGCCGATCCGGTGGCGACCTCGTCCGCGCACTGCTCGACCGGTCCCGGCGGTAGCTCGACGGGGCGGGGGCCGAGTCGCAGCGGCTCCCGGGGCCCGGTGAGCCGCCGGGAGTGATCCCCGTCCAGCTCCCACTGCCGCCACCGAGCGTGCCGAGCCCCCGCCTCGGCCAGGACCAGCGCTCGCTGCCCGGCGTCCACGAGCAGGCTGCCCACACCCTCACCGGCCGCCTGCCCGAGAGCATTGGCGGTCGTCACCAGCAGGTCGGTGCGCGCGAGTCCGATGCGCTGTTCCAGCACGGCCCGCAGCCGCGGCTGCGTATCGAACATGGCGGCGGCGGCCTGGAAGAACTGAACGGGTGCTCGCCGGGGAGTCAGCGCGCCGGCGACCGCGAGACCGAGGGCCAGGGTGTCGCCGGCCAGCGAAATGGCCGCGGACAGCGCGGGTTCCAGGTCTCCGGGATGCGGGGTGGTGGGATCCCAGGGACGGTCGGCGACCCCGAAGTCACTCTCGATCCCGGCCACCGCCGCCACCAGGTCGGCGATGTCGGCATCGGTGGTGATGATGACCTGCCCGGTGATCGCATTGGTCCGTACGTGCTGGACGCCGGGGACCGCGCGCAAGGTGCCGCGCAGTTCCGCGGCCAGTTTCGGGCCGCGCTCGGAACCGAGGCCGTGCACTTCCACGAACACCCGATCACCTACACGTGCCACCCGGCGGTCGCGGTGCAGGCTGGGATCGAGCAGCGTTCCGAGATCGTGGCGCACTAGTGCGCCGACCTCGGCCGCGGTTCCCAGGCCACGGGCGAGCCCCCGGGCCGTACCGGTGGTAAGGCCGATCAGGCGGGACAGCACGAACGCCTCCCTTCCGCGTCGGTCATGCGCGTTGCGCCAGGCGGGGTATCAGGCCGCCGGCGAGGATGTCCTGTACCTGTCGTGGCGAAAGACGATGCCGGACGGTGAAAGTCGTTTCCTTGCTCATGTTGAGCACCTGCAATGTCGTCCTGTGCGCGATCTCGCCCGGATCGTCGATGCGCAGGAAGTCGTCACGGTCGATGCCGTCGTAGTCGGCGGGATCGGCGAATTCGAGTGCCAGGACACCGAAGTTGGCCAGATTCTGCCAGTGGATGCGGGCGAAGGATTTGGCGATGACCGCTCGCAGCCCGAGATAGCGAGGGGTGATCGCGGCGTGCTCGCGGGAGGAGCCCTGACCGTAGTTCTCGCCGCCGACGATCAGATGGCCGGATTCGGAAACCCGTTGTGCCCGTTCCGGATAGGTCTCGTCGATCTGGGTGAAGGTGAACATCGCCAGCTTGGGGATGTTGGATCGGAACGGCAGTGCCCGTGCTCCGGCGGGAGAGATCTCGTCGGTCGAGACATTGTCGCCGACCTTCAGCAGCACCGGCGCCTCGATCCGTTCGGGCAGCGGGGCCAGGGGCGGCAGACTGGAGATATTGGGCCCTTTCACCGGCCGCACCTGCCGGGCCTGTTCCGGATCCAGTGGGGCGACCAGCATCATGGTGTTGATCGCGGCGCGTGCGGGCAGGTCGAGCTTCGGATAGTCCATGCGCACGGTGCGCGCCCACTCCCGTGGATCGGTGATCACGCCGGTGAGCGCCGACGCCGCGGCGGTTTCCGGCGAGCACAGCCAGACCGAGTCCTCCTTGGTGCCCGAGCGGCCGGGGAAGTTGCGCGGCATGGTGCGCAGTGAGTTGCGACCCACGGCCGGCGCCTGGCCCATGCCGATGCAGCCCAGGCATCCGGCCTGATGGATGCGGGCCCCGGCGGCCACCAGGTCGGTGACGGCACCCATCGCGGTCAGATCGGTGAGGATCTCCCGCGAGGTGGGGTTCACGTCGAAACTGACCTGTGGCACGGTCTGCCGCCCGGCCACCATCGCCGCCACGATCGCGAAATCGCGCAGGCCGGGATTGGCGCTGGAGCCGATCACCGCCTGCGCGATATCGGTGCCCGCGACCTCGCGCACCGGCACCACGTTGCCGGGCGAGGACGGCTTCGCGATGAGTGGCTCGAGAGTGGACAGGTCGATCGAGTCCTCGAGGTCGTAACCGGCGTCGGCATCGGCGGCCAGCTCGACCCACTCGTTCTCGCGTCCCTCCTCGCGGAGGAAGGCCTGCACGGCCGCGTCGCTCGGGAATACCGTTGTGGTGGCCCCGAGTTCGGCGCCCATGTTCGCGATCACATGGCGATCCATCGCCGACAGACTCGACAGGCCCGGGCCGTGGTACTCGATGATGCGGTTGATCCCGCCGCTCACGCCGTGGCGGCGCAGCATCTCGAGAATGACATCCTTGGCCGAACACCACTGCGGCAGTTCGCCTTCCAGCCGGACACCCCACACTTCGGGCATCCTCAGGTGCAGCGGCCGACCCGAAATCGCGAGCGCCACTTCCAATCCGCCCACTCCGATGGCCAGCATGCCCAGCGCGCCGGCCGCCGGAGTGTGCGAATCCGAACCCGCGAGAGTCTTGCCCGGTATACCGAACCGCTGCATGTGCGTCGGGTGCGATACACCATTGCCCGCCTTGGAGAACCACAGGCCGAAGTGCTGGGCGGCCGTGCGGAGATACTCGTGGTCCTCGGCGTTCTTCTCATCGGTCTGCAGCAGATTGTGGTCGACGTACTGAACGCTGACCTCGGTGCGCGCCCGCTCGAGGTTCAAGGCCTCGAGTTCCTGCATCACCAAGGTGCCGGTGGCGTCCTGGGTCAGCGTCTGGTCGATCCTGATCGCGATCTCCGCACCCGGCTTCATCGCACCGGACACCAGGTGCGACTCGATCAGTTTCCGAGCCAGATTCGCCGACATCGTCGCGGACGAGTCTAGGAGGTGGCGGCCTGCGGTCCGACCACGAAGGTGGCATTGCCCTTCGCGTCGAGGCCGGCGTCGAGAATCTTGTCGTCGAAGAATTCGGCGGCCTTGCGGTCCATGAAGACGCGGGCTCCCTCGGCAGTCAGCACCTCGTCGTCCTGCGACGGCTCGGCGGCGACGGCCAGGTGGAAGCTCTGGGCGTCATCGGGGGTGGAGATCCGCAGTCCGGCGTCCTGCGGCGCGCCGTCTCCGGAGGTGATATCGCGGACTGCCTCGACGGCAGTGGGGGTGAGCATCAGCATGGTTTTGCCTTTCCGCTGTCGTGAGCGCCGGCCGGACTGCCGGCAGTCGGTCGAGTAACCGGAAGAATCACCGCGAAACATCTCGCGCCGGGGGAATCGTGTTTGTCCGGGGTTGCCGCGGGTAAGGCACCGGTATGGACCACGACGACCGGGACACCAGGACCCGCCGCCTGGGGCTGCCGCATGCGATCAGCGCGGTGTTGTTCGACATGGACGGCGTGCTGACCGATTCCGCCGGGGTGCACGAGCAGGCGTGGAAGAGCGCTTTCGACGGCTTTCTGCACCAGCGCTGCGGCGCTGGATTCCAGCCCTTCTCGGAGCGGGACTACGAACTGTACGTGGATGGGAGACCTCGGTTGGACGGGGTGCGCGAATTCCTGAAGTCGCGAGATATCGAGCTGCCCGAGGGTTCTGACGAAGACGGTCCCGACGCGCAGACCGTGCATGGTATCGGTGAGAAGAAGAACGAACTCGTGCACACGTTGATCGAACGAGAAGGCGTGCACGCCTACCCCGGGTCGGTGGATTATCTTACCGCTGTGCAGCAGTCCGGGCTGCGAATCGGCGTCGTATCCTCGTCGGCGAACGCCGCGGCGGTGCTGGCCGCCACCGGTCTGGACCGCTATGCCGAGATCCGCATCGACGGGAACACCTTCGCGGAGCGTGACCTGCCCGGCAAGCCCGCACCCGATGGGTTCCTGGCGGGCGCGGACGCCCTGGGCGTCGATCCCCGGGCCACGGCGGTGTTCGAGGACGCGGTCGCCGGGGTGGAGGCCGGCCGCGCGGGCGCGTTCGGATTCGTCGTCGGCGTCGACCGTACCGGCGACCCGGACCATACCGATCAGCTGTACCGGGCCGGAGCCGACGTCGTCGTCCACGACCTGGCCGACTTACGGGAATCCTCATGAGCGATGCGAGATTCGAGGTAGCGCCCTGGGAATTGCGTTGGTGCGGGCTCGATCTCGATGCGCTGCAACGCACCGAATCGATCTTCGCGCTGTCCAACGGGCACATCGGCCTGCGCGGCACCCTCGACGAGGGCGAACCGGTCGGCAAACCGGGCACCTACCTCAACGGCTTCTACGAATCCCGGAAGATGCCGTACGCCGAAGCCGGATACGGCTATCCGGCGGAGGGCCAGACCGTCGTCAACGTGACCGACGGCAAGATCATCCGATTGCTCGTCGAGGACGAGCCGATGGATCTGCGCTATGGCACTACGGTCGAGCACGACCGCGTCCTGGATTTCCGGTCCGGCACCTTGCGCCGCTCCACCGTGTGGACCTCGCCGACCGGCCGCCGCGTGCGGATTCGTTCGGAACGCCTGGTGTCGTTCACCGAGCGGGCACTGGCGGCGATCCGCTACGAGGTCGAGCCGCTCGATGGTGATCTCGAAGTGGTCGTGCAGTCGGATCTGCTCGCCAATGAACCGGATCCGGCGAAACCGGACGATCCCCGCCTGGCCGCTGCGCTCGATCACCCGCTCGTGGGGGAGTGCGCCGTGGCGCGCGACCTCTCCGCGGTGCTGGTCCATCACACCCGGCGGTCGCAGCTGCGCATGGCGGCCGCGATGGACCACGAGTTCGATGTCGCGGTGGCCACCCGCTGCGATGTGCACGCCGAGAACGACCTCGCCCGGATGACGATCGCCGCGGGCGTGCCCGCGGGGGATCGCCTGTGCCTCACCAAGTTTCTGGCTTACGGGTGGTCGGCGCGGCGCTCGGCGTCCGCGCTGCGGGCCCAGGTGGAGGCCGCGCTCGCGGCCGGGCTGGAGATCGGCTGGCAGCAGCTGCTCGACCGTCAGCGCGTCTATCTCGACGACTTCTGGGCGCAGGCCGACATCGAACTGGACGGCAGCCCCGAACTGCAGCAGGCGGTGCGATTCGCGCTGTTCCATGTGCTGCAGGCAGGCGCGCGCGGTGAGGCGCGGGCGATTCCCGCGAAGGGCCTCACCGGTCCCGGATACGACGGCCACGCATTCTGGGACACCGAAACCTATGTGCTGCCGGTGCTCACGTACACCATGCCGATGGCGGCGGGTGACGCGCTCCGCTGGCGGCACTCGACCCTCGGGCAGGCGCGGCAGCGGGCCCGGGAGTTGGGGCAGGCCGGGGCGATGTTCCCGTGGCGGTCGATCAACGGTGAGGAGGCGTCCGGGTACTGGCCGACCGCCACCGCGGCCGTCCACGTGAATGCCGATATCGCCGACGCGACCGCCCGCTACCTGGCCGCGACCGGCGACGAGCAATTCGAGACCGAGTGCGGTGTCGAGCTGCTGGTCGAGACGGCGCGGTTGTGGGTGAGCTTGGGGCACGAGGACTCGGCCGGGGACTTCCGCATCGACGGCGTGACCGGCCCCGACGAGTACTCCGCCCTGGCCGACAACAACATCTACACCAATCTGATGGCGGCCCGGAACCTGCGCGAGGCCGCCGAATCCTGTACGCGGCGGCCCGATCTGACCGAACGACTCGGTGTGGAGCCCGCGGAGCTCACCCGCTGGCGTCACTGTGCCGACTCCATGTATCTGCCCTACAACGACGAACTCGGGGTACACGAGCAGTCCGAAGGGTTCACCCGGTACGCCCCATGGGATTTCGCCGCCACCCCGCCGGAGAACTATCCACTGCTGCTGCACTATCCGTATTTCGATCTGTATCGCCAGCAGGTGGTCAAACAGGCCGACCTCGTATTGGCAATGTACCTGTGCCCCAACGCCTTCAGTCGCGATCAGAAGATCCGCAACTTCGAGTACTACGACCCGCTGACCGTCCGCGATTCCTCACTGTCGGCGTGCACCCAAGCCGTCCTCGCCGCCGAGATCGGACACCTCGCGCTCGCCTACGACTATTTCCGTGAGGCCGCGTTCACCGATCTGCACGACCTGCACCACGACGTCGCCGCAGGCGTCCACATCGCCTCGGTCGCAGGTACCTGGATCAGCTGCGTCGGCGGCTTCGGCGGCATGCGCGACCTCGACGGCGACCTCGGCTTCGCCCCGCGCCTCCCGGAGCAGCTGAATCGGCTGTGCTTCCGAATCCTGTGGCACGGCAGCCGGATATCCGTCCACATCACCGCCGAGTCGACCACCTACCGACTCGAATCCGGCGACAGCGTCACCCTGACCCACCACGGCCGGCGCATCACCCTGACCGACAGCCCGGTGGACCTGCCCAACCCGACGGCAACCGCGGGCGCAGCTGCGGAATAGGTTCCGATGGCCCGGGCTCCGGAAGCGGATCCGGCGGCGCCGGAATCGGTGGCCCGGGTGCGGGGAAGGGCACGGGCGGCGCGGGTTCCGGAATGGGCTGCCCCGGCTCCACCGGCGGGATCGGTTCCGACGGCCGTATCGGTGGAACCGGAACAGCGTACGGTCCGGCACGGAGATCGAGATGTACAAGTTCCATACCGCCCGCTTACCCGGCGCGGGCGAGGGTAAGCGGCAAGCGGGGAGATGAAACGAACACTCGGCGGAAGGGAACCAACGCCATGGGCAAGACAAGCGAAACCGGCATCATCACCGGTACCCGCGACAAGGACTACAACCTGATCTGGTTCGTCGAGGCGTCGCTGGACAACGCGCTCCGGCTGGACACCTTCATCGCCGACGCCGAACGCGACGCCGGTACCGAACTGGCCGACTTCTTCCGCCGCGCCCAGACCGAGAGCCGCACGGGCGGCGAGCTGGGCAAGCAACTACTGGCCACCCGTTTACAGGGCTCGGACATCCTGATCGCACCGGAGCACCGGGCGGAGCGCTGAACCGCCGGTTCACTCCGGCCGCGCGATCGCCTCGCAAACCTTCGACGCCGACGCGTATCGCGTAGGCGGAGGACCTCGCAATGATCAGGAGGTGATTACCGTGATGTGGACACAGATAATGGACATGATCCGACAGATGTGGAACATGATGTTCCCGAACATGGCCATGTGACCGGTCTCAGGGCTGGTTGCCGGGGATGAGGCCGGCGACCGCGGCGTAGCGGAGCGGGGGAGTGTCCGGCGTGGGTGGTCGAGCCGCGGTGGGGGCGAGAAGGAAGCCGACGTGGTCGCCGAAATCGGCATGGTCGAGGATCTCGCCGACGAACCAGCCGGCCGTGGCCGTCAGGATCGGCAGCGCGTGCGGACCCTCCTGCCAGTCGCAGTGTTCGAACTTGTCGAGCTCGAGTCCGGTCTCGGAGCCGAAGAGGTGCGCCAGTGCGAGGGACTCGTGTGACAGTAGGTGGACCGCCAGGTGGTCTGCCCGGGCCGCGACACGATAGGTGTGGTTCCGTTTCGACAGGCAGACGAGGAATCGCCGCGGCTCGATGCTGACCTGTGTGGAGAACCCCACGAGGCAGCCGGCGCGGTGGCCGTCGGCGAGGGTGGTGACGATCCACACCGGTGCGTCGGCGGCCGCGACGGTGAGATCGAATGCGCCGCTGGAATCGTCGACCTCGCGTGACACGCCGCACCTCCCCGTTTCGGGCCGGTCGGGACAGTGGTCCAGGAGCCGGGCTTCAGCCTACACAGACCATTTGGTTTGTATGCCGCGTGAGTGGAAACGACGCCGATTCAGGTGAGTTGCGACGGCAATCCGGCGTCGTACACGGCGAGTATGTCGGTCGCCTGCCGCAGAGCATCGACGACGACGTCTGCCGGTGTGCGGTGCAGGTGCGGGTAGTCGATCTCGCCCAACTGCGGGTCGACCGGGAAGGCGAGTCGTTCTGTGCCGAGCGAGAATTCGGCGGCGATGTCCGCCCGGTTCCCGCGCGGGTCCTGGCGATGCCAGGCGCCGTCGAGATGAACCGCCACGAGGCCGTGCAGGACGTGCCCGTCACCGTGGGTGAGCCGCTGATAGCACAGCGCGGTGGGGATGCCCTGCCCGCGCAGGATCGCGGCGAGCAGGTGGGACTTCGCGTAGCAGAGGCCGACACGCTGCTCGAGCACGTCCGAGGCGCGTAGCGTCACACGGGAGTCCTGCGCGTCGTAGGAGTGCGCGACCTCATCCCGTACCCACTCGAATGCCCTTCGGGCGCAGTCGATATCGTTGTCGGACTGCGATCGGATCTCGCGGGCGAGCGCCCGGACCGCCGGGTGATCGACCTCGACGATCGGATCGCCGGAGAGATAGGCCGAGGGGCTGAGCATCGACACGGGCGCGAAGGACACCGGTCCACCCTAGTGCGGCGTCGGCTGGCCGCTCACCGCCGAGTTGTCGCTGACCGACACCACGGATTCGACGAACGGGAAGGACGCGACGTGCTCGGCGGCTTCCACCGCGATGCCGATCACGAGCGGGCCGGGATAGGTGCCGTAGACCACCATTCCACCCAGGGCTCTGAGGAGATCGTGGAATTTCGTGGCCTCCTCGGCGGTCGCGGTGCACGACTCGCAGAACCGCACTCGATAGACACCTTCGTCGACCATGACAGCCTCCTGAACGATGGTGGATTGACCGGCGCTAGCGGTTTGCCCATTTTTCGCCTGCTTACGCGGTCCGCATGCGGGACCACGGCGGCAGTTGCGGTCCGTACGAGGCCCACCGCCCATGGCGACGGTACCTCAACGACGGGGTGGACGACCGCACCGCGACCGAGACCGACTCGAACGGGTCGTCCTGACCGGCTCACCGGCTATCGGGCGGGTTGGCCGCACCGGAAGCCTGGGGTCGGTCCAGCCTGGGGTAGAGCAACTCCCGGACCAGCAGGAGCAGGCTCGCGGCGGTGGGGATGGCGAGCAGTGCGCCCAGGACGCCGAGCATCGAGCCGCCGACCAGGACGGCGACGACCGTGAGCACAGCGGGGACCTGTACCGTGCGCCCGATGATGCGGGGGACGAGCAGGTAGTCCTCGAGCCAGCGCAGGGCGATGAAGAAGACGACGGTCGCCAGGCAGACCGGCAGCGAAACCGTCAGCGCGACAAGCGCTATGGCGATACCCGCCAGCGTGGAGCCGATCAGGGGGATGAGGTCGAGCACCGCGACCAGCACGGCCAGCACCAGAGGGAACGGGACTCCGAAGGCGGCCAGCCAGATGAAGGTGAGGATTCCGGTGATCAGTGAGATCAGCAGGTTGCCCAGCACGTAACCACCGACCTTGGCGAAGATCGCGTCCCCGATGAGGATGGCGCGGGGCCGGCGTTCCCGCGGAAACAGCCGATAGAGGTTTGCGCGCAAGGCCGGGAAGTTCGCCGAGAAATACGCGGTGAGCACCGCGACCAGGATCGTGGCGGTGACCCAGCTGAAGACCACCCTGCCCGCTCCGACCAGTCCCTGTGACACCTTGCCGAAGTCGGCGCCGGTTGCGTGCTGCAGCCACTCGTCGAGGTGGAAGCGGTCGGTTGCCTCCCGGACCAGCGGGTAGCGGTCCTCGAGATGGTGCAGGGCGTCGGGCGCATGGTGGATCAGGCCTTGACCCTGGCCGATCAACGGTGTGATCGCGGCCCAGAGAAATCCGGCCAGGCCGCCGAGCACGATCAGGAACACCAGCGTGACAGCGAAACCGCGGCGGACATGGTGGCGCACCAGCCACGAGATCGCCGGCTCCATGCCGATGGCGAGGAACAGCGCCGCGGCGACGAGCAGCAGCGCCTGATGGGCTGTGAGCACGACACGCACGGTCCCCACAGTGACCAGCACACCCGCGGAGGCCATCAGTCCCACCATGAACGGCGAGTGCCGGTCGAACCTGCGTCCGGGCCTGCCCAGCGGATGCTGATCGCTGGACAGCTCGGCAGCACGCTCCTCGGCTTCCGAAATCGGCGCCGGTTCACTGTCGGAATGCGGCTGCGCTACCCAATGATTGTGCGCTTTTTCGTCGTTCATCGATTCTCTATCCGGTCGGGAAGGCGGGCGCTGGCCGTCGTCCGTCAGCGATGCCCCGATATGAGTCCCGTTTCCGCTCAGTGGCCGCCGGGATCGCCCAGCTTTCGACCTTCGCCGTGCTTGACCCGCACATGCTCGCTGATCACCAGCGCTGCGCCCGAGGCCAGCCATACGACGCAGACCACCCCGGCCAGTACCGCCCGCCCCGTAAACCCGTAACCGGCCGCGGCCAACGCGGCCACGAGCGCGATGATTCCGAACGCGAACAGGATGAGACCGGGCCAGTTTCGCGCGTCCACCATGGACTCACCCGCGTGTGATCGGGTGGTCCTGGCGTGGTCCGGGAACTGCTCGGTGCGGTCGCCGTGCTGCCCGGCGCTGTCGGGTTGTGCTGCATCTTGTTGTCGATCGGGCATGTTCCTCCTCTTCGGTGCAGGTGCCGATGTTCGGCGGGTACCCGGACATCGGGTCGGCAATCTCCGCGCACCGCTCGAGCCGATAGGGTTGCCGAGTGGATGAAGCGATCCGGGGACTGCGGGCGGTGCGACATTTCCGGGCGGATCCCGTATCGCTCCCCGTGATCGAGCGCATCATCGACACGGCCCGCTGGACCGGCTCCGCGCGCAATCGGCAGCCCTGGCGCTTCGTCGCCGTCACCGATTCGGCGGCGCGGCGTGAGCTGTCCCGGCTCGGCGGCTATGCCGTCCATCTCGCCGCCGCGCCCCTGGTGCTGGTCCTGGCCTCGCAGGACAACGGCTTCGCCGATACCGAGTTCGACATGGGCCGGCTGACCCAGTCGCTGTGTCTGGCCGCCGCCGAACAGGGGCTCGGCAGTTGCCCGACCACGCTGTATCCCGCCGAGAATGTTTCTCGCGCAGCCGAATTGCTCGAGCTCGCACCGGGATGGCTGCCGCGGCATGTCATCGCCCTCGGGTACCCGGATCCGCTGCCGGCCGGTGCGCCGAATGCGATTCCGAGCGGCAGGCTCTCGGTCGGTGAGCTGCTGACCTGGAAGTAGCGGTCGATAGATGTATGCCGCCGCGCCGCCCGGACGCTGGGCGACGCGGCGATCGGGATGGTCAGGCCGCGGCGGCGAGTTCGGGTCGTTGGTCCGCGGTCGCCTGAGGGCCAGGCTCGATGTGCAGTTGAATCACCTGCTCCGGGTCGTGGCGAGGCCACATCCGGTGGGCGACCGTGATTCCCATGGTGGCGAACACCGCCAGCGTCACCCAGGTGGTGGTGTATCCGGTTGTGGTGGTGAGCCATCCGGTGACCGGGTAGGTGAGTAGCCAGGCCAGGTGCGAGAGCGAGAACTGGGCGGCGAAGACGGCGGGGCGGTCGGCCGGTTGCGAGGAGCTGCGCAGCACCTGGCCGGTCGGGGTCAGGATCGCGGCGGTACCTACGCCGACGGTCGCCCACACCGCGATGGCCGCGCCCCACCGCCAGCCACCCGAGCCGGCGAGCGACAGGGCGATGGCCGCGCCGAGACCGGCCAGCAGGATGGCCGCGCCCGTGAGCATGACCGGGCGAGCGCCGCTGCGATCGAGCACCCGGGGGAGTGACAGGGCCACGAGCATGGTGCCGAATCCATTGGCCGCCAGCAGCATTGCCACTCCGGTCTGAGTGCCGCCGAGGGTGTCGCGGACGTAGTTGACCGTGTCGACCATGATGATCGAACCCGCGGCGGCCACCACCAGGTTCAGGCCGAGCAGCCCGCGCAGGCGTGGCGTCGCGGCGAAGATCCGCAGGCCCACCGTGATCCGCTCCCGGAACGAGTCTCCGCTGGTGGCGGTCGCGTCCGGGATCCTGGTCGCGATGACCAGTGCGGCCGAGACGGCGAATCCGATGGCGGTACCGACGAACAGCCAGTGGAAGCTCATGATCGTCAGTGCGGCGGCGGCGAGCATCGGGCTGAGCAGGGTCTCCATGGTGGCGGCCAGCTGCGCGGCCGAGAGTGCCCGGGTGTATTCCCGCTCATCGGGCAGGATGTCGGGGATGACCGCCTGATAGGTGGGTGTGTATGCGGCGGAAGCGGTTTGGAGGACCGCGATGAGCACGTAGATCTGCCAGATCTGGTCGATGAACGGCAGTGCCAGGACGACGGCGGCGCGCGTGAGGTGCAGGGCCGTCAGAAAGGCCCGGCGGGGAAAGCGATCGGCATACGCGGCCACGATCGGCGCGACCGTGACGTAGACAAGCATCTTGATGGTGAGCGCGGTGCCGAGGACACCGGCGGCAGCACCGCCGGCGAGGTCGTAGGCGAGCAATCCCAGTGCGACGGTGGTCAATCCGGTACCGAAGAGCCCGGAGACCTGGGCGGTGAACAGCCGCAGGTAGTCGCGGTTGCGGAGGAGCGAGGTGAGCATGGGCGCGGAACGCATCGGAATCACTTCCTGGAGACGGGCTGGGGCGGGTCGCGGGGGCGGGGACAGTCGCATTCGCATTCGCACATCTCGTGGCTCCTCGGTGGGTGGGTGGTTCGATACGGGGGAATTTAATACCCCTAGGGGGTATGCTCAAGTAGGTGCGCCGTGATGTGGGCCACCGCGCATCAGGTTCGCGGCGAATACCCCAGGGGGGTGACATGTCAAGTCGGGCTATGCTGGCTGACGTGGCTGATCAGCGCGTTGCGCCGCGAGCGACCGGATGCGTCCGGCTGCTCGGAGTGCTGGCGCTCCTGCTCGGGATCGCCGCCATGCATGCGGGTGTGTTCTCGGTACACCATGGCACGCCGGTTTCCGAGATGTCCGCAGCGACGATGGCGATGCCCTCTGCCCCGCAGCCGGGACACGACGCGGGAATGCACGGCGACAAGCCCGGCGGGCACGGGCTCACCCACGGCTGCGAATTCTTCGTCCTCTCCGTGGTGACGGTCGCGATCGGCCTAGTGCTGCTGCACTGGGCCGGAGACCGGCCCCGTGACGCCCGCCCACCGAACTTCCCGACCCTGCGAATCCACCGAGCCCGCCCACCGCCGTGGGCGGTCCCCACCCTGGCCGAACTGTCGATTCTGCGGATCTGACAGGTCCGCCGCGCCCACCGGTCGCGGCCGACTTCGTGATCCCGGCCGCCGCCCACCACGGCGCGGCGTGCCCCACATTCGACCAACCAGGGAGAAGCCATGTCCTCCAATCGATTTCCACTCGCGTCGCCACTGAACCGGCGGGGATTCCTAGCGCTCGGAGCGGGTGCCGCGGCGGCCGCGACCCTGGCCGCGTGCGCGAAGAACACGGCAGGCGCGCCCAGCCTCGTGCAGCCCGATTCCGAGGCGGTCCGGGCCGCGGAGGCCGCGCGTCGCACGGCCGGCGCCACCGTCCGCGACGTGACGCTGCGCGCCGAGCCGACCACCCTCGACCTCGGTGGCGTACAGGTGCCGACCTGGGCCTTCGGGGGCACGGTGCCAGGCCCGGAAATCCGCATCGCCAAAGGCGAGGTGGTGCGCGCCAACCTCATCAACGCGCTTCCGGCGCCGACCACGGTGCACTGGCACGGTATCGCCCTGCGCAACGATATGGACGGCGTCCCCGACGTCACCCAGGCGCCGATCGCGGCCGGCGGCCGCTTCGGTTACGAGTTCACCGCGCCGGACTCCGGCACCTACTTCTTCCACCCGCACGTCGGGGTGCAGCTCGACCGCGGCCTGTACGCGCCGCTCATCGTCGAGGATCCGGCCGACGGCCGCGACTACGACACCGAAGCCGTTGTGGTGCTCGACGATTGGCTCGACGGCGTGAACGGGCGTGACCCGGACAAGGAGTTGCAGGCCCTGCGGGACAAGGGCATGGCGGGCATGGCCATGGGCGGGATGCCTGGCATGAACCACGACGGCACGACCATGGGCTCGGGCGGAATGTCCACGACCGCCGACCCGAACGCGCCGCTCGGCTCCGACGCCGGCGACGTCACCTACCCGTACTTCCTGATCAACGGCCGCCTGGGCAGTGATCCCACCGTCGTCACCGCGCGACCGGGGCAGCGCATCCGGCTGCGGATCATCAATGCCGCCGCGGACACGGCGTTCCGGGTCGCCGTCGGCGGACACCAGCTGCGGGTCACCCACACCGACGGTTTCCCGGTGCAGCCGATCACGACCTCCAGCCTGCTCATCAGCATGGGCGAACGCTACGACGCCATCGTCGAACTGGCGGACGGCGTCTTCCCGCTGGTCGCCGCGGCGGAAGGCAAGACCGGCCGCGGCTTCGCGCTGATCCGCACCGGCGGCGGCACCCCACCCCCGGCCGACGTGCAGCCGGCCGAACTCGCGGTGGCGCCGCTGACGGCGGATCGCCTCACCGCCGCGGAACCGGTTCGCCTGCAGGCGAAGCAGCCCGATCAGACCCTCGACGTCACCCTCGGCTCCGACATGAAGAAATACGTCTGGACCATCAATGGCAAGGCCTATCCCGACCACACCGCCCTGAATGTCTCCCAGGGGCAACGGATCCGCCTGCGCTTCCGTAACCAGTCCATGATGTACCACCCCATGCACCTGCACGGCCACACCTTCCAGCTCGTCAACCGGGCCGGATCGGGGCCGCGCAAGGACACCTCCATCGTGCTGCCCATGCAGACGGTCGAAGTCGACCTCGACGCCGACAACCCCGGCCAGTGGATGCTGCACTGCCACAACGCCTACCACGGAGAAGCGGGCATGATGAGCATCCTGTCCTACGTGCGCTGAGCCCGCCGCCCCGCCGCGGGTAGGTTCATCCGCATGGCCCGTACGACACCGTCCCAGCGCGAGGAAGCGGACACCGAGCCCGGCGCTCCGGGGCCCGCGGGCTACCGGCGATCCACGGGTTCGGCCCGCGGTACGGCCCGGCGCGACGACCTGCTCGACCGCGTCACCGACGATCTCGCGGCCAACGGCCTGGTGGATTTCTCGCTGCGGCGGGCCGCGCGGGCGGCCGGTACCACTCACAAGGTGCTGCTCTACCATTTCGACGGCGTCGACGACCTGCTCGCGCAGGCGATCGTGCGATTGCGGGACAGGCGGATCGGCGCCGCCTTCGCGATCCTCGACCGGCAGCAACCGACGCTGTCGGCGCGGGTGCGGGCGCTGTGGCCGGTGCTCGTCGACGCGGAAACCGGGCTGCGAGTTCTCGATCAGGCCATCGGACTGGCGATGTACGACCCGCAGCGGCATGCCGCACTGGGCCGAGAGGCTTCGAAACAGTATCTGCCGCTGTTGCTTTCGCTGTGCCCGGTGGCCTGGCCGGAGCGCCGGAAGCGGGAGGTGGCCGAGCTGATCCTCGCGGCCCTGCGTGGCTTCCTGATCGACTGGCTGACCAGCGGGGATACCGCCGGTGCCGAGGCCGGGCTCGAGGCGCTCTCCCGTGTCCTGGACCGGGAAGAGGCCGCCGTCGAATAGCTCTGTCCCGCACGGTATTACAGCGGGGTCCCGGCCGTTGACATGAAGTGAACCAGGTGGTTCACTTCATGGTGTCAAGGACCCACCGAAAGGCCGGTGCGCGAATGTCCATCGAACGTGAGAAGCGTCGCTTCACCAGCGGCAGTGACGAATGCGTGGCCTGGCACTATCCAGGAACCAACGGCGCCTGCGTGATCATGGCCGGCGCCATCGCGGTCACCAGAGAACCCGGCACCGACCGTTTCGCCGAACGATTCCATCGGGCCGGATTCACCGTCCTCGCCTTCGACTATCGGCACCTCGGCGAAAGCGGCGGCATGCCCCGACAGCTCGTCCGCATCCGCGAGCAACTCGACGACTGGCGGGCTGCCATCGAATTCGCCTCGGCCCTACCGGAAGTCGACCCCGCCAAGCTCGCCCTCTGGGGCCACTCGCTGTCCGGCGGCCACGTCCTGAACATCGCAGCGCATCACCCGGGCGTGGCGGCCGCGATCGCCCAATCGCCGCACGCCGACGGACCCGCGATCTCCCGCAACGCCTCTCGCTACCAGAAGACCCTCGCCCTGCTGCGCTTCACCGGCCGCGCCCTCCTCGACATCGCCGCCGGTCTGATCGGCAGGCCACCCCTGCTGATTCCCCTGGTCGGCGCTCCGGGAACCATCGCGGCCCTCACGACACCGGACGCCCCGGACATGCCGCATGCGCTCGACCCCCACGGCAAATACCCGGCCTGGCAACAGTGCGTAGCCGCCCGCTCGGCTCTGCGCACCGCCCTGTACCGCCCCGGCCGCCACGCCTCCCATATCCACTGCCCCGTCCTGGTCATCGCATGCAGCCAGGACCAATCCGCCCTCACCGCCCCCGCACTCCGCGTCGCCGCCCAAGCCCCGAAGTCAGAGCTCGTTCGCGTACCCGGCGGTCACTACGCAACCTATCTGGAAGCCCACGAAGAGACCGTCGAAGCAGAACTGTCCTTCCTGAACCGACATCTCCTCACCCCGCACCCGACCAGCGACGTCACGGCCGACCGGCCCGAAGCCGGTACCCGCCCTTGACTCGTATCGAATTTCACTGTCACCGAACCGATTTCACACAACAGCCCGCTCCGGACGCTCCTCCTCACCGAGCATGACCATCGCGTCGCGGCCCGAGCGGGCTCACATCAGCGGTCTACTGTGCACTCGGGAGGGATTGCGGCAGGCCGAATATGGGGAGGACTGTGTTTTCGAAGCGGGTCATGGCGCCGATCCGGTCGCCCGCGAGAGTGAGGACGAAGAGGCCGGATCCGTGGATGCCGATGGAGGGGTATCGGTAGACCCCGAAGGCCGGCTGACCGTTGGCTCGCGTCGGCACCAGTTCGAATCTCTGTGCCGAGCCGAAAATGAGTGCGAAGAAGCGGGCCACGATGTCTCGGCCCTGGTATTCCAGCGGCATCGGTGGCATCGACATGAAGACGTCGTCGGTCAACAGAGCCACCAACGCGTCGATGTCGGCAGATTCGTAGGCGCTGACGAACTTCGCCACGATCGCATCCTCCGCAGGTGAGTTGCCAGCGGGCGGCTGCTCGCGGGCAGTAGTCACCGGCAGTCGGCGCTGCATTCCCGCACGCGCGCGTTTGAGGGCGCTCTTGACCGATTCGACGGTCGTGTCCAGCATGTCGGCTACTTCGTTCGCGTGGAATCCGAGGACGTCGCGCAGGATGAGGACGGCGAGCTGGCGAGGCGGCAAGATCTGCAGGGCGGTCACGAAGGCCAGGGAAATGGATTCGGTTTGCTCGTAGCGCGCCTCCGGACCGAGCGGCACACTGATCGCTCCATCCAGAAGGGCGTCGGGATAGGGCTCGAGCCAGTGGATTTCGCCGAGTCCAGTGGGTTCCGGTAATTCGATTCCCGGGATGTCCCACTGCTTCGCAGGACGTCGGCGAGCAGAGCGCAGCGCGTCGAGGCACCGGTTGGTGGCGATGCGGTAGAGCCAGGTGCGAAGTGAGGCGCGCCCGTCGAATCGTTCGAGACCTCGCCAAGCGGCGAGCATCGTGTCCTGGAGAGCGTCCTCGGCATCCTGAAACGATCCGAGCATCCGATAGCAGTGCACCTGTAGCTCGCGACGGTGTGGCTCGGTCAGCGCTCGGAATGCCTCGCCATCGCCGCCCTGTGCCCTCGACATCAGGTCCGTTCTCGCCAACTCCACTCCCGCCACCTCATTCCTTGTGTGCAGTTCCACACCGTATGGACGCCGGCCGAGGCACGAACGGGGCGGTCGCGGAGCGCCTCCTTTTCCGATGCCGCGGCGTCTGGACCAGTGATAGCCGACAACATTGTCAAAGGAGCACGGAAATGGGAAAGATCGTCATCAGCACCAACGCCACACTCGATGGAGTGGTCCAGGACCCGGACGGCCAGGAAGGCTTCGAACTGGGCGGCTGGTTCCACCAGTTCGTAGGGGGCAAGGACCTCGAAGACTGGGCCGCCAACGAGACGGAGGAACTGCTGGGTGCCGAGGCGCTACTGCTGGGCAGGCGGAGCGGTGAGTGGTTCGAGTCCCGCATGCGCGATGGCGCGGAGATCCGCGTGAGCCGCGAGTGGGCGGACAGAATGAACAGCATCCCCAAGTACGTCGTATCGTCGACTCTCGAACATTCTCAGTGGAGCAACACCACGGTCCTCAACGGCGCTGCGGTAAAGGAGATTTCGGAGCTGAAGCGGACAGTGGACGGGGAAATCCTGGTCTACGGCAGCTATCAGCTCGTGCGCACACTGACAGAACAGAACCTGGCCGATGAACTGCGGCTGGTAGTTTTCCCGGTCGTGCTGGGAACCGGCCTGCGTCTCTTCGACGAGACCAGCGACAAGAAGCCGCTGCACCTGGTCGACACACGAAAGATCGGTGACGGCCTGGTGCTCAACACCTACGAATTCGTGCAAGGCTAACGGCTGAATTCGGGGAGAAGCTTGATGGCGGGTGGGTCGATGGGATCGCGGATGCTGTCGTAGGTCGTGAACGAGACCCACTCGCGCCGGCGAGGCGGGCGCTCCGGAGCTGCTCACTCGGGACGCCCGCACATCTTCCGGCCGCCGCTGTACCGGGTCGTCGACTAGCGAAGGTGCTTCGGCCGCCGATGTGCGTGACGTGGGATTTGGCTGGTCCGTAGAGGAGTCGCGACGCGCTGACCTTGACGTTCGGCCGGTTGGTGGCGTATCGAATGGGGTAGAGCTACCTATGTAAGCGGTACGACGGCGCGTGGAGAGAGGCGGTCCAGGTGTCGATGCGTCCTTCGTTGCCGACTCGGCTCTGGCGGGTGCGGCCGTGGAACCGGAATCCGCTGCTGCGTGTCTCGGATCGGGCCGAGGTGGTGCTGCGGGCGGTGGCCGTGGTGGTCGTGGCCGCGGCGGTGCCGGTGGCGGGGGCGGTGGGGAGCGTGAGCTATACCGGCGCGCAGGATCGGATCGCGGCGCAGGATGCGGGGAAGGTCAGGGTGACGGCCACCGAGACCGCGGATGCCGTGCGGCTGCCGGATTCGGATCATTACGCGGGTAATCAGGCGCGGTATCAGGCGCCCGTGCAGTGGAACAGCGACGGCAAGACCGAGACCGCCACCGTGGACGTGCCTGGGCCGCAGGTCGCGGGCGCCACGGTGACGGTGTGGATCAAGAACGGGCAGCCGACGCAGGCGCCCGCCCGGCCGGGAGCCGCGGCCGCGGAGGGGATCGGGACCGGGCTCGCGGTGCTGGTCGAGACGTGGTGTGCGGCCGCCGCGACCGTGTGGTTCACGGGCACGGTCTTCGATGCCAGACGCTATGCGCGCTGGGAGCGTGAGTGGCGTGGCATCAATCGGCCGATCGGGAAGGACACCCTGTAACGGGGTGGGATCGGCTGCGCCGGTTCAGTATTCGCCGTTGATCAGGTTCTGTGGCGGCTCGCCCGCCAGGTAGCGTGCGATCTCCGCGGTGGCGATGGCCCAGCCGCGCTGCAGGTTTCCGCTGCTGCTGCCACCGACGTGCGGGGTCAGCAGCAGGCCCGGTGCGTCCCACAGTGGGTGGCCGGCGGGCAGTGGTTCCGGATCGGTGACATCGAGGATGGCGCGCAGCCGGCCGGATTGCAGTTCGGCCAGCAGGTCGTCGGTGCGCACCACCGGACCGCGGGCGGCATTGACGAGAATCGCGCGGTCGGGCATGCGGGCCAGGAACGCCGCGTCGACCATGCCGATGGTGGCCGTGGTGACCGGAACCATGAGCACGACCGCATCGAAATGCGGGAGCAGGTCGGGGATTTCGCCGACGCCGTGCACGCCCTCCCGGGCCTGCGTACCGACCAGTTCGACTGTGGTGTCGAACGGCAGCAGCATGCGCCGCAATTCCGTCGCCAGATCACCCGCACCGATGATCAGGATTCGCTTGCCGTGCAAGGTGTCCGTGCGGTGCTGGATCCAGCGGTGCTCGCGCTGCGCCACGGCGAATTCGATGAATTCCCGGTAGACCGTGAGCAATCCGGTGATCGTCCACTCGGCGGTGCTCGCCCCGTGCGCACCCCGGGCCGTCGAGAGCATCACCTGATCCGGCAGCTCGCCCACCCAGGCCTCGGCGCCCGCGGTCAGCAGCTGCACCAGCCGCAGCTTCGGCAGCGACCGCGCCAGCGCCATGCTCTCGGGCCGGCCGGCCAGGAACGCGGGCACCAGCACCTCCGCCGCATCCGCCCCGGCGGGCAGCGGCTCGCCGAGGGTGTAGCGCACCGGCCGCGCCCCCTCGAGCCGGGAGATCGTCGCGAAACCATGGTCGTCGGGAACCAGCACCGTCACCGTCATGTCAGCGACGCTAGCCGACCGGGCGAATCCTGGTCGGCGCGGTCGGTTCCGATCAGTATCGGGGATGGGCGAGGTAGCGGGCGGGTGCGCCCAGCAGCCAGCGGATCAGGGCGACGGTCAGCACGATGATGCCGAGGGCGGTGAGGGCCGGGGTGGCGATGAGCCAGCCCGCGTCGAGCAATGCGAGGCCGAGCACGGCGAGCATTCGATTGTCCTCTGCGGACCGGAGTCCTATTTGGCGGCGGATTCGGATTTCGCGGGTGTCCCCGGACGGTTGAGGAAGCGGTTGACCGACCAATTCGGCTTCGCGAATACACGTTTCGGCGTCGTCTTGGCCATGGGAACCGCCGGCTTTCGAGGCTGCTCCACGTTACGCGCCGCCGTGCCCGCCGGCGCCGGTTCCGCGAGTTCCATTCGCGCCGCGGCCATCTCGCGCCGCGACTGGCGCAGCTCGCGCCGCGCGACCGTGCCGCGCCGCGACGTGGTCCAGATTCCGGCCAGCGTGAGGATGAATCCCGCCGTGCCGATCGCGCCGATCAGCATTCCGTAGGCGAACAGCAGCCCGGCGGATCCGTGATAGGTGTGGTCGAAAACGGTGAAGCCATTGGGAAGCGCATGTGCGCCACCGCTGTTGGCCTGGATCCCGGCCACGCCCACGGTCACAGCACCCAGCAGAGCGATGAGCCCGATGATTGTGAACATAGTGGGGCAATGCCCGTTCATCCGCTGGTCAAACCCTGGACCGGTGGATTGTCCGGCGAGTCCCGCCGGGGGAGTCTGCGGCGCCGGTCGGTTCCGTTGCGGCAATTGCGGTGTGGGTTGAGAGCGCCCTTGTCGGATCGTGGTCAGTTGGCGTGCCGGTGCTGGAATCTCATGTCGGCCCACGGCCATCCGGTGTCGCGTCCGCGGACTGTTCGCGCTCCGTGATGCGCTGCTGGTAGGTCCGTAGGACTGTCAGCTGGGCCGATTCGGCGGCATGATCGGCGTGGCGGATGGCCGCGACTTGGTCGGGTGGGTCGGCGAGGAAGAAGCTGCCGCTTCCGGGTTTGCCGGCGATCCCGAGCCGGTTCATCTTCTTCGGCACCGTTGCGCCCTGGTAGTCCAGCGGGATGGGATGGCCGTGGTCGTCGACGGGGCCGAGTGATTGGTGCAGCTCGATGTATTCGCCGTGGGGGAGGCGGCGGATGACGCCGGTTTCGATGCCGTGCTCGAGTACGGTCCGGTCGGCTCGCTGCAATCCGACGCAGAGCCGGTAGGCGATGAAGTAGGCCAGCGGCGGCAGGACCAGGATGCCGATACGTCCCGCCCAGGTGGTCGCGTTGAGGGAGATGTGGAACTTGTAGGCGATGATGTCGTTGGCGCCCATCAGGGTCAGGATCACATAGGTGGTGATGGACATGGCGCCGATGCCGGTGCGCACCGGGACGTCCCGGGGACGTTGCAGCAGGTTGTGACGGGCGGTGTCGCCGGTGAGGCGCTTCTCGATCCACGGATAGACGATCAGCACCGCGAAGATCAGGCCCATGATCAGGGCGACCCAGAATGCCGCCGGGATGGTGTACCGGCCCAGATACAGTTCCCACGGTGGCATGGTGCGGGCCAGTCCCTCGGTCCACATCATGTAGAAGTCCGGTTGCGATCCCGCCGACACCTGGGAGGGGTTGTAGGGGCCGAGGTTCCAGATCGGATTGATCTGCAGCAGGCCGCCCATGAGCGCCAGCGCGGCCAGCGTGAACGCGAAGAACGCGCCCTGGTCCAGGGAGAAGACCGGCACGATCCGAGTGCCGATCACGTTGCGTTCGGTTCGCGCCGGACCGGGGTACTGCGTGTGCTTCTGGTACCAGACCAGGGCGATGTGGGCGGCGATCAGGGCGAGCATGATGCCGGGGATCAGCAGCACGTGGGTGATGAACATCCGGGGCACGATGATGTTGCCGGGGAAATCGCCGCCGAAGAGCAGCCAGTGCAGCCAGGTGCCGACGATGGGCAGGCCCATCGTGATGCCGCCGAAGGCCAGCCGCAGCCCGGTGCCCGAGAGCAGATCGTCGGGCAGTGAATAGCCGAAGAAGCCCTCGAACATGGCCAGGATCAACAGGATGGCGCCGATGACCCAGTTGGCCTCGCGTGGTTTGCGGAACCCGCCGGTGAAGAAGACGCGGAACAGGTGCACGATCATCGAGGCGACGAACAGCAGTGCGGCCCAGTGGTGGACCTGACGGATGAACAGGCCGCCACGGACTTCGAAGGAGATGTTCAGGGTGGATTCGTAGGCCCGGGACATCGTCACTCCGCGCAGCGGCTGATACGGCCCGTTGTAGACCACGTCGGTCATCGACGGATCGAAGTACAGCGTCAGATAGACGCCGGTCAGCACCAGGATGATGAAGCTGTACAGGGCGATCTCACCGAGCAGGAACGACCAGTGCGTGGGAAAGACCTTGTTGATCGACCGTTTGATGAACGCCGCGAGACGATAACGCTCGTCGGCCGCGTTGGCCTGGACGGCGAGAGCTGATGTGTGGCGTCGGATCCGTGCCATGACCGGTCTCCTTGGGCGTGCCGGGTCGCGTCGCCCGGCAGAGCGTGACATAACGCCTTGTCGATCTTGGTCTACGCCGCGAAGATGAAGCATTCATGAAGATCAACTCGCTGCGTTCCGGAGGCGCGGTGTAGGCGTGGTCATGAAGGGGATGGACTTTCGCGTCGGGGTTGCCCGGCGTTGCCGATGCCGAGAGTGTGGGCGGGAGGTTGATCCATATGCGGGTACTGGTGGTCGAGGACGAGCCGAAGATGGCGCGGCTGCTGAGGCATGGGCTGACCGAGGAGGGGTACGCCGTCGACGTCGCGGCGGACGGACCCGATGGCTACGGTGCGGCGGCCAGCCGCGCCTACGACGCGGTCGTACTGGATGTGATGCTGCCCGGATTCTCCGGGTTCGAGGTGTGCCGGCGCTTGCGGAACGAGGGCGTCTGGGTGCCGGTGCTGATGCTGACCGCGCGCGGCGCGGTGCGCGACCGGGTCACGGGCCTCGATGACGGTGCCGACGACTTCCTCATCAAGCCGTTTCATCTCGACGAGCTGTTCGCCCGGTTGCGGGCTCTGATCCGCCGCGGCCCGGTCCCACGGCCGACCGTGCTGCGGGTCGGCGATCTTCGCATCGATACCGCGGCACGGCGATGCTGGCGCGGTGACGATGAAATCGTGCTCACCGCAAAGGAATACGCACTGCTGGAGATGTTCGCGCGGCAGCCCGGCGCGGTGCTGACCCGGGAACTGCTCACCGAGCACTGCTGGGATTTCGCATACGAATCGCGTTCCAATGTCGTGGACGTCCACATCCGCGGACTACGGGAAAAGATCGACCGTCCATTCGGCGTGATATCGCTGGAGACCGTGCGCGGCGCGGGATATCGGCTGCGTAGCGACGGCGGCCGGATAGAAAGTCCCCCAGCATGATTCGCCGCTGGCCGATCCGCATCAAGCTCACCGTCGCTTTCACCCGGACATGGCGGCGGGGCTCGCGACGGTGGGGTACGCCCGCAGACCGATCCCGCGCAGGATCGGCTCGGCATCCCGCGGGCGGTCAGTCGAGAATGTCGAGTGCGGTGAGGATGTCGGTGGTTTCGGTGCGGGTGGCGTAGTTGGGATGGACGTCGATCCAGCGAATTGTTCTGTCACCGTCGATGACCAGTACGGTCGGCATCGGCAGGCCGTATCCGTTGTCGGCGTTGAATGCTGACAGATCCAGGCCCAGGCTGCGCTGGGCTTCACGGACCTGGTCGGTGGGTGCGGTGAGGACGCCGAGTGCTCGGGCGATCTGGTTCCCGGGATCGGAGAGCACGGTGAAGGTCAGATCGTTCTTCTCCGCCATGGTCAGCGAGCCATCGGGCTTCTGCGGACTCAGCGCGATCAAACCGATGCCCCGCTCGGTGAGGGCGGGCGCCAGCTGCTCTTCGTATGCCCGTAGGGCCAGGTTGCAGTAGGGGCACCAGGCACCGCGGTAGATGACGAGGACCGCCGGCTTCCCGGCGAAGGCCGCGTACAGGCCGGTGGGGTTGCCATGCACGTCGAGGAGGTCGGCGTCCGGCATCGCGGTTCCCGCCCGGGCGACGCCCTCGGGGATCCCGTCACTGGTGAGGTCGGCCTGCTCGGCACCGAAGGCGGCCAAGGCGCTCTCGGGGATTTGGCCGGTCATGGACTGGTGCATGAGCTCGACGCGCTGGGCGATGGTGGTGTTCGTGCTGGTCACATCCGTCCCTTTCCAGGCAGTGGAAGCGAGGAGGCAAGCACCCGGCCCATTCGGCCCGGCGCTCGGCAAAAATGGATTCGCTACTCCATTTCTATCGAGAAGAAATTGGAATATCAATGCCACTTTTCTCGGTATTGTCCGAGGAGGGTCGGGTGTGGGACGCGATGTGGTCGATCATCGTGTCCAGGGCGATTTCCAGTGGCGCGGTATCGCGTTGCAGCTGGGTCAGCAGCAGCGCGCCCTGTAGCGCGGCCAGGGTGGCGGTGGCAAGTTTGTCCGGGTCGGCGGCGGGGTCCAGGCGACCGGCCTCGGCCATGGATCGCAGCCCGGACCGAACCCCGGATTCCCAGCGACGGAACGCGGTGGCGACATCGGCGCGGGCAGTGGAATTGATCTCGGCCAGTTCACTACCCAGGGAACCCAGGGGGCAGCCGCCCCGGCAATGCATCCGTCGCTGGTGCGCGACGAGGAAGTCGCGCCAGGCCCGGAAACCATCGACGGTGTCCAAGCGGGCGAACATGGGTTCCTGCCCGCCGACGACAGTGTCGCTCTGATAGGCGATCACCGCGCGGATCAGGGCGTTCTTGTCGGCGAAGTAGTGGTAGACCTGCGAGTTGCTCACCCCGGCGGCATCGCGGACGTCCTCGACGGTGGTCGCGGCGACACCGTGCTCGAACATCAACTGCGCTGCCGCCATCACGATCCGTTGCCGCGTCTGCTCGCCCTTCGGTGTCAGGCGCCGTGGCTTTGTGCTGCTCATAACCTACGATATCGCAATTTCTGGAATCTATATTCCAGTTTTCTCGGCACGTGATTGGCTCAATCGAGCCAGATCTCTCCATCGAGGGGATTTCCCGAACAACCTGGCCTAATGAACGGTCTCGACATGTCATACCGGTCGGTATTATTCGAGCAGCTGTCAAGACACACCGTTCGAGTTCGCGAGAGGACCGGCGATGGCAGTGAGACGGAAGTGACCGGGCTGCCGCGCTACGCGCCGATGCTGGCCACGGCCGGCGTGGTTCCCCGCGATGACGCGAAATGGAACTATGAAGTCAAGTTCGACGGCATCCGCGCCATCTGTTATGTCAGCGATGATCTGCGGCTGATGTCCCGCAACGACAAGAACATCACCGCGGCCTGGCCGGAACTCGCCGCGCTCGGACCCTCGAGTCCCGCCTTCGTCGTGGACGGCGAAATCGTTGCGCTCGGTGAGGATGGACGATCCTCGTTCGAAGCTCTTCAGCCGCGGATGCATCAGCGCAACCCTGCCATGATTCGTTCCCTGGCCACTGCGACCCCGGCCACCTACATGATCTTCGACCTGCTCCACGTCGGTGATCGCTCGCTGATCGACCTGCCCTACCGGCAGCGGCGGGAATTACTCGAACAACTCGACCTACGCGGACCGCACTGGCAGACGCCACCCCGCCTGAAGGGTCCCGGGGAGGCGGTGCTCGACGAATCGCGACAGCTACGGCTGGAAGGCATCGTCTGCAAACGCCTCGACAGCCCCTATCTGCCGGGGCGGCGCAGCCCGCTCTGGATCAAGGTCAAGAACGTTCGTGATCAGGAAGTCGTCATCGTCGGCTGGCGCCCGGGCGCCGGGCGGCGAGCCGGTCACATCGGCTCACTACTGATGGCAGTTCACGACGACACGGGCGAGCTCACCTACATCGGTAACGTCGGCACGGGCTTCACCCAGGCGACGCTCGACGACCTGAGTGCGAAACTCCAACCGCTGCAACGCAACACGCCCTCGGTCGCGGCTCCCGTGCCCGACGCGGTTTGGGTCGAACCCGAACTCGTCGGCGAGGTGACCTTCACCGGCTGGACCAGCGACGCCCGACTCAGGCATCCATCGTGGCGTGGATTGCGGTTCGACAAGAACCCACGCGAAGTCCGCCGAGAGCCGTAGTGCCGCGCCATGCGCTCACCCCGGCGTCCACGACCTCGCGGGGTACGACGAAGGCGGCGGGGTGTGCGGCATCGGCCAGGATCCGGGTCAGGGTCGGGGTGGTGGGGCGTGCACCGGACGCCTCGGGAAAGTCGACGGTCATGTCACCTGTTCCTGTGAATGATCTTGCGGCAGCGGCGTTCCAGCAGGACGACGGCGAGCCCGAAGAACCGGAATGCCGGATTGGTGGTCTGCCTGTGGTGGTACCGGAAATAGATCTGCTGGCAGATGACCGCCAGCCGGAACAGGCCGAAGACCTCGTAGAAGGCCCATTCGCGATCGGTGAGACCGATTCCTGTTCGCCGGCAGTAGTATTCGACGACCTCACGGCGCGTCAGCATGCCGGGGGTGTGGGTGGGCTGGCGGCGGAAGAACCTGAACGCGCGGCCGTCGTCCTGCTGGACCCAGTAGGCGAGCGCGCTGCCGAGGTCCATCAGCGGGTCCCCGATGGTGGCCATCTCCCAGTCGAGCAGCCCGATGGGCCGGGTCGGATCGGAGTGGTCGAGGACGATGTTGTCGAAACGAAAGTCGTTGTGGACGAGCACGGCCCCGCGGTCGGGCGGCTGATTGGCGGCCAGCCACGCCATCACCGATTCGAACGAGCCCACATTCCAGGTCTTGGCCCGTCGGTAGCGCTTCGACCAGCCGGCCACCTGGCGGGCGACGTAGCCGGGTCCCTTCGACATCCAGCTCAGCCCCGCCGCTTCGGGATCGATCGTGTGCAGATCGACCAGAACGTCGAGAACGTTCGTACACAGCTTGCCGACTTGCAGCGTGGTGAGCTCCAGGTCCGGGGGGAACTCCTTGCGGGGGAAGATGCCGTCGAGCCGTTCCATCAGATAGAAAGGGGCCCCGAGGATTTCGGGGTCCTCGCACAACGCGACGGTCGACGGCGCGTAGTCGAACACCGGCCCGAGCGCGGTCTGCACGCGGTACTCCCGGGCCATGTCGTGCGCCCCTTCGCCGTGCCGCCCGGCCGGGGGCCGCCGCAGAATGAGGTCACGGCCCGGGTACTCCAGCAGGTACGTCAGATTCGAAGCGCCACCGGAGAACTGGCGCACCGCGGGGATACCGGTCAGCGTTTCGTCGGTGACCTGAGTACGTAGCCAGGCCGCCAGCGCGTCCACGTCGAAGGCGTCCTCGGACCGCACCTGGCGGGCCTCCGTCCGCGTCGGGCCGGGGGTCGATGTCACGTCAGCTTCCTCACGATCGACAGGGGCAGCACCTTCATGGCCACCGCGAGCGGAACCCACGGCCAGCTCGGGACATACGCGACGGCTCGGCGAGCCTCGATGGCGGCGACCATGGACGCGACACCGGGCACCGTGTCGACCATGAATTTGGTGCGGTCCGCGGCCGCGGCATTGATCTCGGAGCGGATGTATCCCGGCAGGATCAGCGAAATGTCCACGCCGGGAATACGTTCGGAGCGCAGCCCCTCGGCCAGCGCGGCCACCCCGGCCTTGCTGGCCGCGTAGACGGTCATCGAGCGCCGCATCCCCCGCACCGCCGAGAACGACGAGATCAGCACCAGATGGCCGCGCTGCTGCGCACGGAAGATCTCCAGCGCGTGTTCGCTCTGCGACAGCGCGCCGACGAAGTTGGTCATCGCTGTGGTGCGGTTGGCTGCGGCGCCGCCGGTGCCCAGCGCCGCGCCCAGGCCACTGCCGGCATTGACGATGACCCGATCGACGGTCCCGAAGGCCGCGCGGAAGACTCCGAAAGTAGCCCGCACGCCGTCGTCATCGGTGACATCGAGGGCCGCGATCTCGACCCGGACGCCCGGATGGGCCTCGGCGAGCTCATCTTTCAGTGCGGTGAGTCGATCGACACGCCGTGCGCACAGCCCGAGGTCATACCCTCGCGCGGCGAACTGGCGCGCCATCTCCTCGCCCAGACCGGAACTGGCTCCGGTGATGATGATCGTGCCCTTGCTCATGGAGTGCCGTCTCGCTTTCTCGGGTTCTCTCACCGGCGCTCGGCATATTTGGCGAGTTCGACACGTCCGACGAGGTCCAGGTGCACCTCGTCGGGCCCGTCGGCCAGCCGGATCGCCCGCGCGGCCGTCCACGCCGCGGAGAGTGGGAAATCGTCGGATATGCCTGCGCCGCCGTGGATTTGCATGGCGAAGTCGATGACGTCCTGCGCCACCGCCGGCACCTGCGCCTTGATCTGGCTGATTTCGCTGAGCGCACCGAAGGCACCGACCGTGTCGAGTTTCCATGCGGCATTGAGCACCAGCAGCCGCGCGGAGTCGATGGCGATGCGCGCCTTCGCGATCCGCTCGCGGTTGCCCCCGAGGTTCGCCAACGGTTTTCCGAATGCGGTGCGATCGAGTGCGCGACGGCAGGCGGCTTCGAGGGCGGACTCGGCGAGTCCGATCAGGCGCATGCAGTGGTGTACGCGGCCGGGGCCCAGCCGCCCCTGCGCGATCTCGAAGGCCTGGCCGGGGCCGAGCAGGATATGGGACGAGGGCACACGAACATCGGTGAACGAGACTTCGCCGTGCCCGAAGGGCTCGTCGTATCGGCCCATCGTGGGCAGCATCCGCTCGACGCGGACGCCGGGGGTGTCGCGGGGGACGATCACCATGGTGTGCCGGCGGTGCTTGCCGGCGTCCGGGTCGGTCAACCCCATGAAGAGAATGACCTCGCAGTCCGGATGGCCGATCCCGGTGGTCCACCATTTCCGGCCGTTGAGGACGACCTCGTCCCCGTCGAGCACTGCGGTGGCCGCCATGTTCGTCGCGTCCGAGGACGCGACCCCGGGTTCGGTCATGGCGAACGCCGAGCGAATCCTACCGTCGAGCAAGGGCTCCAGCCAGCGGTCGCGCTGAGCCTGATCCCCGTACTGCAACAGGACTTCCATGTTTCCCGAATCGGGTGCGTTGCAATTGAATACGTGCGGGGCCAGGAACGATCGACCGGTGACCTCGGCGATCGGCGCGTAGTCGGTGTTGGTCAGGCCCGCATCGCCGTCGGTGCCGAATCGTGCGGCGTACTCACCCGCGTGCGCGGCCGGCAGGAACAGGTTCCACAGGCCCTCCGAACGGGCCTTGGCCCGCAACTCGGCCAGCATCGGCAATGGCTGCCACGGATCCCCGCCCGCGTCGCGCACCGCGGCAAGCTCCCGGTGATACCCGGGCTCGACGGGGAGGATCTCGTCGTCCACGAAACGGCGTACGCGCTCGACGAGATCGGCAGCGCGAGCGCTGGGTGCAAAGTCCATGACTCCTCGATTTCCTGAGGCAAGATGTGCATATGCCATTCTGGTGGGGTCCGAACATCGATTGAATGGGCATGAGAACCCCATCGGGTGTGCATATGCATATGCTGAGCTGACGAGGAAGCGATGGTGACGAACACAGACCGGCCGGCGGTTCCACTCGGGCCGGGCCGCAGGGAAACCGCCGCCCGGATAGCGTCGATGATCTCCGCGGCCGATCCGGAACTGCGCCAGATCTCCGCGGACCTCACCCGCCTGTACCGCGACAGCATTCCCGTCTATGACCAGGTGGACCCGGACTCGATCGAGCAGAACACGCGTGCCGTGCTGCAGATCGCGGTCCGTCACCTGCGCACGGACCTGGCGCAATCGAGTTTCGATGAGCTGGCCGCCCTCGCTCGCGTATGGGCCGACCAGCAGATCCCGCTCGAGCTCGTCGCGCACAGCATCCAGATCGGGGCACGCCGGATATTCGCCATCGTCCGTGAACGCGCGGTCGCCGCCGAGATACCGGCGGCCGAGATCGACGCCATGCAGGACCTCATGTGGGAGTGGGCAACCGCCTCGGCCACCGCGGTGCACATGGTCCTGCAGGACCGCGCCATCGACGGCGCCACCCGGCGCGCCGACTTCCTGCGCCGTCTGGTCGACGGCAGCCTGTCCTCGGCGGCGATCGCCGCCGAGGCCGGGCACCACCGGGTGGATCCGGATCACCGCTACCACGTGGCCTATGTCGCCTGGGATGAGACGAAAGCCGCCTCCGAACTGCTCGCCTACCTGCGCGCACGCGGATCGACATCGAAACTGCCGGTCGTCGACACGGTCATCGACCGCCACCTGGTCGCGCTGCTCCCGCACACACCGGATGACCCGCTCCCGGCGGGGACGGTGGCCCTGGGGCCTTCGGTGCCGCTGACCGAGGCTCCGCTGTCCTATCGTCACGCCCGCCAGGCCCTCGAGCTCGCCGCCCGCAACGATCGGACCGGGCTGGTCGATCTGGCGACGCTGGGACCGCTACCGTTGCTCGCGTATCCCGACGAGGCGGTCGACGTGCTCGCCGCGAAGCACCTCGCGCCGCTGTTGCGTCACAGCGCCGGCGCGGAGGTGGCTGCCACGGTGGAGGCGTACCTCGACTGCGACCGTCGTATCGACGAAACCGCCGCCAAGCTCTACCTCCACCGCAATACCGTCCGAAACCGGTTGCTGCGCTTCGCCGAGATCACCGGCCTCAACCTCGACCGCACCGACGATCTGATCGTGGCCTGGTGGCTGCTCACTTACCGCCGGAACCGCGAATCGGGCATCGGCGCATAACGCCCCGAGTCTTCATTTCGGTTCGCGCGGAAGATATTTCGAGCCGTTCGGACGATGCAGAACACCGGTCATCAGCGTCGCCAGGGATTCTTCGAGCGCGGCGCACACGTCGATGCGAAGTGCGGCCAGGCCGGGGTCGGCATCGTAGGCCGCCACCGTGCTCGCCGAGGGCCGGGCATGGGCGTACAGGCCCGCAACCATGGCCACGCCCATCAGGCAGATCGTCAATGCCTTGTCGCCCAGTTCGGGCACCGCCTGGCGGACCCGGTCGGCGAGGATGGTGAGGTTCTCGAGGGTGGAGCGCTTGTACCGAACGACCACGTCGACCGACACATTGTGCTCGAGCACGCTCGCCTGGGCGCTCACCAGATCCGAGAACGCGGTGTGGTCCTGCAGCGAACAACTCAGGACGGCCGCGAGCCGATCGATCCGTTCCTCCACCGGCAAGTGCGGATCGATGGCGTCCGGCAATTCATCCGCCAACTCGGCAAGCCACCGGCGGAATCCCCGATCGAGCAGTTCGAGCAGAATCTCCTCGCGAGATTCGAAGTAGCGCAACACATTCGATTTCGCCAACCCGACCCGGCGGCTGAGCGCATTGAGGGTCACGTCGGCGACCGGCATGTCATCGAGCATGGCCGCGGCGGTATCCAGAATCGTGCTGCGGCGCACTTCCCGTTGCTCCTGGGTGCGCGCTCTCTGGAATCCCACGCACCGATGGTACCGACCACCGGTTCGTTGACTAGAGACCGGCGGTCTCTTACTGTGGATCGCAACCGGTTAAAAGACCGGTGGTCCTTAATTTCGATTGATTCCCGCAGCGGAGGAACCATGGCGCACAAGTGGACCGAGAACGATGTCCCCGAACAGCAGGACCGGCTCGCGGTGGTCACCGGGGCCAATACCGGACTGGGCTTCGAGACCGCCCGCGTGCTGGCGGCGCACGGGGCGTCGGTGGTGCTGGCGGTCCGTGACGTCGAGAAAGGCAAACAGGCCGTTGCCCGGATCACCGAGATCGTGCCCGGCGCGCGCCTGAGCGTGCTCGCCCTCGACCTGGCCTCGCTCGAATCGGTCCGCGCGGCCGCCGCGGAGCTGCGCGCCGCACATCCGAGGATCGATCTCCTGATCAACAACGCCGGCCTGATGTACCCGCCACGGCAGAACACGGCGGACGGATTCGAGCTGCAATTCGGCACCAATCATCTCGGGCACTTCGCCCTGACCGGACTGGTCCTCGACCTGTTGCTGAAGACCCCGAATTCCCGGGTGGTCACGGTGGCGAGCCTCGCGCACCGCTTCCGCGGCAAGATCCATTTCGACGACCTGCAATGGGAGCGGTCCTACGACCGGGTCGCCGCCTACGGCCAGTCCAAGCTGGCGAACCTGATGTTCACCTACGAACTGCAGCGCCGGCTGACCGCGCACGGCGCCAACACCATTGCCGTCGCCGCGCATCCGGGCGGTTCGAACACGGAACTCATGCGCAACTCCCCGGCGGTCATTCGGTGGCTCGCACCGGCGGTGGCCCCGCTGGTCACACAGAGCCCGGCGAAGGGCGCCCTGCCCACACTGCGTGCCGCGACGGATCCGGGTGTGCTCGGGGGTCAGTACTTCGGCCCCGATGGCTTCGCAGAGGTCCGGGGATATCCGCGAGTCGTGGCCTCCAGCAACCGATCTCACGACCTGGCCGCGCAGCGGCGGCTGTGGACCGTCTCCGAACAGCTGACCGGAGTCGCCTTCGAGGTCTGACCGGCTTTGTCGCAGGTGGCCGATTCTCGCGCCGTGCTTCCAGCCGCCGGGTGTAGCGGCGCAATGCGCGAACCTGCAGACCCTGATCGGCGAGCACGGCCGACATCAGGCTGACATGGACCACCGTGTGTGCAGACGCTGACGTCAGGATGAGATGTAAGCGCTGTCAACACTTGTTAAATTGGTTCCATGGCAACGTCGAACGCGCCGTATCACCACGGCGATCTGCCCAGCGCGCTGGTGCGCGCGGCTGTGGAACTCCTCGAGGAGAGCGGTGCGGGTGAGCTTTCGCTCCGCGCCGCCGCGCGGCGGGCGGGCGTGTCGACCGCCGCGCCGTACCGTCACTTCGCCGATCGCGATGCCCTGCTGTCCGCCGTCGCCGCCGTGGGTTACCGCGAGCTCACCGCGCAACTGGTCGCCGCGGCCGCCGCGCCGGCCAATGCCGCGGACCTCGCCGAGATCGCGGTCGCCTACGTGCGGTTCGCCCTGACGCGGCCCGGGCTCTTCCGGGTGATGTTCTCCGAGCCGTGCGATCCCAGCAGCCCGGAACGGGTGGCGGCGACCACCGCGATCCACGAGTACGTGAAATCGATTGTGCGGCAGATCTTTCCCACGGCCAGCGAGGAAGACCTGGCGACGGCGCTGTGGGCGTTGGTCCACGGCCTGGCCTTCTTGTACCTGCACGGCAAGTTCGAGGCCGATTCCGTCGAAAGCCGCGTCCGGAACGCCGTTTTCGCGGCGCTCGACGCGACGGTCACATCCAGCGAGCCCTCGGGCGCCTGATCCGGGCCGCGGGCGACTGGGCTCGCCGGTGGGGGAGGGGCGCCTCAGGGCTCGCGTACCTGCAACAACACCTTGCCTACGGTATCGGCGGAATCCAGCAGCGGGTGCGCTTCGGAGACATCGTGGATGGGCACCACGGCGGACACGACCGGCGCGACGGTGCCCGCGGAAATCAGCGGCCACAGCCGTCGGCGCGCGCAGACCGCATCGCCCGGCTTCCAGTCCTGCACGTCGCCGCCGACATCGGCGACGATGCCCGACACCTCCAGTCCGAGGATGTCGCTGGCCCCGGGCGGCGGCGGGTAGAGGCCGTAGCGCTGCATGACGTCGGCACGGTTCACTCCGGCGGCCACCACGTCCACTGTCACTTCCCCCGGGCCGGGGGCAGGTAAGTCGTCCACCTGCGACCACTTCATGACCTCCAGACCGCCGTAGCCGTCGAGTGTCACCGCGAACATGTCATCCCCTTTCGGTCACCGTAATGTGTACACCGCTTACATTACCCTCGAAATAAGCGCCGTCAACATTCGAGTCGTGGATCACGATCCGGGCGTGCACCGCGGTGGCCGGCTCGGTGGGCGTGCTGGTCAACCTCGTCCTGTTCGTCATCCTCGGCATGCCGTCGGCGGGCGGCACCATCCCGGCCGAGGCGACACCGCGGTTCTTCGGCCGATCGGCCGACTTCGAGCCGCTGCGGCAGGTCTACCTCGCGGTGCGCTCACTGATGTTCTTCGACGGCCGCGCCGCCGCGGGACTGGAACGCGGATTCTGGATGACCGCCATCGGCCTGGCCATCGGCGTCATCTCCGGGGTGCTGGCGACCACCTTCTACGACCGGAAGGAACTGACGCGGACGCCGCGCGGCACGGTCGCGATCCCGCAAGCCGCCTGACAACTACTGCGCGGCAAGACGTTCGGCCTGGGCGGTGACACCGCCCAGGGCGCCCGCCGCGCCCGGGGTTGGAGGGCCGAAATTTGTGGGGGGGGGCGGGGGGTGGGTGT
>NZ_JBEXJI010000048.1:0-42499 GCF_040609015.1 Nocardia sp. NPDC004860
CGAACGCTCGAACTTACGCAGCCGGTAGCTGCGGCGAGTGCCATCGTCGTGCATCACGGTGATGAAGTCGGCCGACACCTCTTCCACCACACCGGCCTTCTGGTTCACGACCACGTCACCGGCGTCGACGGCGGCGCGCAGCTCCATGCCGGTGCCGACCAGCGGCGACTCGGAACGGATCAGCGGCACGGCCTGACGCTGCATGTTCGCGCCCATGAGGGCACGGTTGGCGTCGTCGTGCTCGAGGAACGGAATCATGGCGGTCGCGACCGACACCATCTGGCGCGGCGAGACATCCATGAAGGTCACCTCGGTCGGCGCGACGAACTCCATCTCCTCGTTGCCGCGGCGCGCGAGCACCTTGTCCTCGAGGAAGTTGCCGTCGGCGTCGACCGGGGAGTTGGCCTGCGCACGAACGTGGCGGTCCTCCTCGTCGGCGGTCAGGTACTTGACCTCATCGGTGACGCGGCCGTTCACGACCTTGCGGTACGGGGTCTCGATGAAACCGAACGGGTTGACCCGCGCGTACACCGACAGCGAGCCGATCAGGCCGATGTTCGGGCCTTCCGGGGTCTCGATCGGGCACATGCGGCCGTAGTGCGACGGGTGGACGTCACGAACTTCCAGGCCGGCGCGCTCACGGGACAGACCACCCGGGCCCAGCGCCGACAGGCGACGCTTGTGGGTCAGACCCGACAGCGGGTTGTTCTGGTCCATGAACTGCGACAGCTGCGAGGTGCCGAAGAACTCCTTGATCGCCGCCACGACCGGGCGGATGTTGATCAGGGTCTGCGGGGTGATCGCCTCGACGTCCTGGGTGGTCATGCGCTCACGCACGACGCGCTCCATGCGGGACAGACCGACGCGGATCTGGTTCTGGATCAGCTCGCCAACCGTCCGCAGACGACGGTTGCCGAAGTGGTCGATGTCATCGACGTCGACCGGGACCTCGGAGCCGCCGGGGGCGGTCATCAGGCGATCGCCCTGGTGCAGGCGGACCAGGTACTCGATCGTCGCGACGATGTCTTCCTTGGTCAGCGTCGAACCCGTGACCGGCTTGTCCAGGTTCAGGCCGAGCTTCTTGTTGATCTTGTAGCGACCGACGCGAGCCAGGTCGTAGCGCTTCTCCTTGAAGAACAGGTTCTCCAGCAGGGTCTGCGCGGACTCCTTGGTCGGCGGCTCGCCCGGACGCAGCTTGCGGTAGATGTCGAGCAGCGCCTCGTCCTGACCCGGGGTGGAGTCCTTCTCGAGGGTGGACATCATGATCTCCGAGAAGCCGAAGCGCTCGGTGATCTCCTCGGTGGTCATACCCAGCGCCTTGAGCAGCACGGTGACCGGCTGCCGGCGCTTGCGGTCGATGCGGACGCCGACGGTGTCGCGCTTGTCCACGTCGAACTCCAGCCACGCGCCGCGCGACGGGATGACACGCACGGAGTGCAGCGTCTTCTCGGTGGACTTGTCGATCGACTCGTCGAAGTACACACCCGGGGAACGGACCAGCTGCGACACGACGACGCGCTCGGTGCCGTTGATGATGAACGTGCCCTTGTCGGTCATCATCGGGAAGTCACCCATGAAGACCGTCTGAGACTTGATCTCACCGGTGTTGTTGTTGATGAACTCCGCGGTCACGAACAGCGGCGCCGCGTAGGTCATGTCCTTGTCCTTGCACTCCTCGATGGAGGCCTTGACCTCTTCGAAGCGCGGGTCGGAGAAGGACAGCGACATGGAGCCGGAGAAGTCCTCGATCGGAGACAGCTCCTCGAGCACCTCCTCGAGGCCCCCGACGGGATTGGTGACGTCGCCGCGCGCGGTGGCACGCTCACGCCAGTCTGCTGAACCGACCAGCCAGGCGAACGATTCGGTTTGTAGATCGAGAAGTCCGGGAACCTCCAGGGGCTCACGAATCTTCGCGAAAGACACCCGCTTCGGGGCTCCGGGAATACCGGCCTTGGTCTGGGTGGAGACTGCCAAGATGCGTCCTTCCAGCACCTCACGCGCGTCGCGTGGTGGTCCGCGACCGTCGCTTGTCTGCTACGAATTCCGCTGGTACGACCCGAACGAAACCCGAACAGCAAACAACGGAAGTAACACCGGAAGGGTGGAACTTTCGTGATGCGATCGAGGTATGGACAGGAGGCAGCCAGCGCAACGTCCAAAACTACACCCAAACCTACGGGGGTGTCAAAGTACCACCCGTGGCGATCCGTGGGCGGCAACTTCGCCCCGGTGTGTCCGTGTCGATATCCCGGCGATCAGAACGCCGATATCACCACAGCCGAGTGACGGTCTCCACACGGTTTTCCGGCCGGGCCGCAAGTCCGCTGGCTGCGTTCGCAAGGCCCTCGCCGGCGTTCTGTCCCCTGTGACAGCCGCCGCTGTTGTGAATAGCGTGACGGGTCGGACGAAACTCGTCAAGTGGCGGCCCGAGTTGACAAATCGCGAGATCGCCTGTCCCCCTACAAGATCACCTTCCGACGTCGTGCGATGCCGGAAAGACACCGGCATGCGGCGGCGGGGAGGCGCTTACTTGTCGGTGATCTCGGCGGCCAGCCAGTGACCACCGACCTTCTGCATGCGCAGCACGATCGGACCCGAGGCGAGGGGTTCGGGCTTGCCGTCCTTGACCGCGGAGATGTTCAGATTGACCAGGAGCTCGGCGCGGTCGCCGGTGAGAAGGGTCACGCCGATCGGATCGGTTTTGACGTCGGTGTCGGTCCGGGTCTGCTTGATGGTCTCGACCGTGGTGTCGACGTACTTGGCGAAGTCCTTCTGCATCTTGTCGGTGAGCACCGAGTTGACCGAGGCCTTCCACTTGTCGATCTCGGCGGCCTTGTAGCCGTAGAGCGTGGTCAGCGCGTGGTCGCCGGCGGCCTTCACCTCGTCGGTGGCCTTGTTGTCGACGTAGGCCAGATTGCCCGAGTTCGAATCGGGCTTGCTCACCCAGTGATGTACGCCACCGGCGATCGCGAAGGCCAGCAGCAGCGCGGAGAGCGCTGCGCACACCGTGGCGACACCCCAGTTACGCCAAAATCCGCCCTGGCCGGTCGGCTTGGAATACTGTTGCGGGGCACTGTCTTTGGACAGACCCGGACCGCGCGGCGGGGTGGTGCGCGACGCGGTCCGATCCGAACGCTCGGAGGTGGACCGGGCGCTCGTGGTCTTCCGCTCGGCGCTCCCGGCCTGGACGTCGGCGGCGGTGGTGCGCGACGCGGTGCCGCGCTGGGCGGCCGGGCGGCGCGGGGTGACGCGGTTGACGGGTCGTTTCCGGTTGGCCATGGTCACTCCCTCCTAGTTGCCCGGCTTGGGGGTGGGCTGGGTCGAAGTCGGCTGCTGGGGCGCGTCCTGCTGCGGCGCGGCCGAGCCCAGGGGGACCGGCTCGCCGAGGTTCTGCGCCTTCTCGGCCTTCCAGGTGCTGCCGACCTTGACCAGGTCGAGGGTCCACAGCTGACGGAAGGACGCGGGCTGGCCACCGGGCCAGCTGCGGGTGATCTTCAGGACCGCGAAGGCGGAGGCGTGGTCGAGCTCACTGTTGAGCGCGGTGACCGTGATGCCCTCGACGGCGGCCTGGATGCGGGTCTTGGAGTCCTGGGCGGTCTGCTTGAGCTGATCCTGCCCGTTCTCCTGCTGCTGGAGCAGCTCGCCGGTCATCGATGACCGGATGTTCGCCAGCGACCCGTCGATGTCGTCCGGGTTGATGGACATGAGGTTGACGGCGGCCTGGCGGGCGTCGGTCAGGACGGCGTCGCGGGCATCGGCCCGGGAGCTGTCCCTGGCGTCACCGAACCAGATGAATCCGACCACGGCGGCGGCGATCACCGACACCACCAGCAGCGCGGCCGCGCCGACGGTGACGAGCTTCCGCGGGTCCGAGCCGGCGGCGCCGGACGTCGGCGGCAGCTCGGCGACCTGTTCAGCGGGCTCGTCCGGCACGGCGACCGACGTGGTGGGCTCGTCCGGCACGGTGGCCGGCTCCGCGGTGGATTCGGCCGACTCCGGCCCGACGGCCGACTCGGCCGACTCGGTCTCGGATGCGGCCGGCTCCGGCGCGACGTCCGCCGAGGACGCGTCCGGGGTTGTTTCGGGAACCGGCGGGGTTGCCGGCTTCTCGAGGTTCGCCCCCGATTCGCTGTCCTTGTGCTGACTCACGCCGCCACCATACTTTCCTCTCTTCGCGCCCGGGCTGGGACTGTGTGCCATCTCGCTGCCCGGAGCGTGCCGGGCAGCTCGGTCAGTGCTTGGGCGTGACGCCCATGAGCGTGGCCAGCTGGGTGGCCACCGGGTTCAGGTTGAGCTTGTCCGGGTCGTACTTCGGCTTGTCGTCCCAGGGCTGCCCGACGCTGGGGTCGGCCAGCTCCGCGCGACTGGCGCCGCGGACATCGGTCTCGCTGCCCTGCGGCACCGCGCACCCGGCCTGGGTGTTGAGCGGGAAGTCGTCGCGGGTGTCGTCGAAGTTGGGGTTCTGGGCCTTCATCTGGTCCAGAATCCGTTGTGTGCCTTCGTATCCCACCGTGCAGGCGGGCGGGTTGTTGGTCTCCAGCACCAGGCCGAAGTGGGTGGTGCCGTCGCCGGGTGCGGTGGACGAGCCACCCAGCGGCAGCAGCGGCAGCATCTGCAGCACCGGGCCGAGGGCGTAGAACTTCGGCGAGATGGCCAGCAGCAGGGTGCGCAGGTTGGTGAGGTCCGTGGTCAGGGCCGGGCCGCTCTCCTGCAGCAGGCGCTGGATCGCGGAGCCCGCGTCGGTGCCGGTGCCGATGAGGCGGCGGATATCCGGGTCGTTGGACTTCAGCTGCGCGGTGAGCTTGTCCAGGCCGTCGCTGAACTGCAGGATCGCCGGGGACTGCTCGGCCTGGGTGCCCAGCACGGTGCGAGCCGAGCGGATCAGGGCCAGGGTCTGCTGCAGGTTGTCACCGCTGGCGGTGGCGCTGAACTTGTTGAGCGAGTCGATCAGGATCTTGAGGTCGTCGCCCTTGCCGTCGAACGCCTTGCCCAGCTCGGTGATGGTGGTGGACAGCGCCTTCAGGTCGGTGGTGCCGGCGAAGTGGTCCACGCTGGAGAGCAGCTCCTCGACGTGGACGGGCAGCTGCGCGCCGACGATGACCGAGCCGTCCTTCAGGTACGGCCCGCCGTCGCTGGTGGGCTGCAGGTCCACGTACTGCTCACCGATGGCGGAGCGGTCGGCCACCACCGCCTTGGCATTGGCGGGGACCTTGGGCTTGCCGGAGTTCATCTCCAGGGTGATGAGCACGCCGTCGGGGGTGACGTCGAGGTCTCCGACCCGGCCCACGGGGACACCGCGGTAGGTGACCTCCGCGCCCTTGGACAGGTTGCCGGTTTCGGCGGCCTCGACCTTCACCTTGTACAGCCCGAAGCCGAGCATATTGTCCAGCCGCACGTACTTGGCGCCGACGAACACGACGCCGAGCACCGCGATGACCGCGAAGGCGATCAGCTGATTACGCACCAGACGAGTCATCGCGGACCACCCACTCCCAGCTGCTCGAGAATCGATCCCAGCGGATCGGTCGGTCCCGGCTGCCCGATCGGCCGGGCCACGGTGGGCGGCAGCGGCAGCAGCGAGACGGTCGGCCAGCCGCCGCGCGGCCCGTTGCCGTTGTAGTACGGGTTGGTCGGATCCACGTTGACCTGGCGGCCCGCGGGCGGCAGGTACTGCGGATCCTGTTTGCCCACACCGAGATTCGACAGCAGAGTGCCGATCTGCAGGTCCACCGAGAGCCAGGTGTTGACCTGGCCGCCGAACGCGGACTTGATGGCCTCGTCCGGGAACGGGTAGGTCGGGATGAGCGGGAACGCGGTCACCAGGTCACCCGCCGACGCGCCCAGCGCCTGCAGCGTGGGCCGCAGCGAGGACAGGTCGGTGATCAGGTTGTCCTTGGACTTGTTCAGCACGTCGAATCCGGACTGCCCCACCCGATCCAGCTGGCCCAGCAGCTGAATCAGCTGCGGCCGTTGCTCGTTGAGGATCTTGATGCCGCCCGGCAGCTCGTCGAGGATCTTGGAGATCTGGGTGGTCTGCTGCCCCACCCGGCTGGTCAGCGTGTCGAGGCTGTCCAGCGCGCGGGTGATGTTGTCGACCTGGTCGTCGAGGCCCTTGATCAGGGTGTTGGCCTGGCTCAGCAGGTCCCGGACCTTGCCCTCGCGGCCGCCCAGAGTCTTGTTGAGCTCCACCACGATCGGCTGCAGCTGCGCCACGCCGCCGCCATTGAGCAGCAGCGACAGCGCGCCCAGCACCTGCTCCACCTCGGTGGCGGTGCGGGTGTTCTCGACCGGGATCTTGGCGCCGTCCTTCAGCCGCGCGGAATCGGCATCCTTTGCGGGTGCGGACAGTTCGATGTACTTCTCACCCAGCAGGTTGGTCTGCTTGACCTCGGCGTGGGCATTGGCGGGCAGGTTCACGCTGTCGTCGACGAGCACCTGCACGCTGGCTTCCCAGGCGTTGTCGGGGGCGATGCGGATCTTGTCGACCCGGCCCACCGCGACACCGTCCACTTTCACCGACGACTGCGGGACCAGGTCCAGCACGTCGGCGAAGCGGATGTCGAGGTGCAGCGGGTGCTTGCCGATGTTCGGGCCGCCGGGCAGCGGAATGCTGTCCGCGCCGCAGCCGGCCGCCATCAGCGTCACCGCGCCCAGCGAGGTGGCCAGGAGGGCGGTGCGCCGGACCCGGCCGCCGCGAATCCGGTTGGCGCTCATCGCTGCCCACCTTCCTGCTGCGACGGCGGCAGCTGGTCGGACGGATTACCGGGGACGGTGCCGGGGACCGTGTTGTGCTGCTCGTTCTCGCCGCTGAGGATGCCGAAGGGCAACACCAGCGAGGGTGTCTTCACGCCCGCGGTGAGCTGATCGGTGATCACCTTGCAGTTGTTCAGGATCGGCTGCAGCTGACGCGAGATGGCGTCGAACTTGGGGTCGCCGGGACGCAGCTTGCCCAGGTCCAGCATCTTGCAGATGACGCCGAAGGGATCCTGCAGGTCGGTGAAGTTGGGACGCATGTCGAGCGTGCCGGACTCACCGTTGTGCACGTTGATCAGGTTGCTCAGCGCGGTCGGGATGAGCGGCAGCGCCTTGGCCAGATCGTCGCGCTGGTCGGCGAGGGTCTGGGTGAGCTTGGTCAGCGCATCGGCGTTGGACTGCACCAGGTCCCGGTTGTTGTCGATGAACCGGGCCACGTCGCCGAGCGCGACCGACAGCAGGTTCAGCGCCTGGCCGAGGGTCTGACGCTCGTCGGACAGGAACCCGGCCAGCGAGGCCAGCTGGGTGTTGAAGGTCCGCACCTGCGCGTCGTTGTCGGCCAGGGTCTGCACGAAGGTCTGCAGGTTCCTGACCGTGTCGAAAATGTCGGTGCGCGAATCGGAGAGCGCGTGCGCGGCCTTGGACAGCTGGGTGAAGCTGTTGCCCAGCGCGTCGCCGTTGCCGGCGAGGTTCGCCGCGCCGGTGCGCACCAGCTGGTTCAGCGCGCCTTCACCGGTGGCGCCGTCGGGCTTGTTGGCGCCCTCCGGGCCGAGTGCCTTCGACAGTTCGGTGATGCTGTTGTAGAGCCGGTCCACCTCGACCGGGGTCGCGGTGCGATCCTTCGGAATGGTGGCGTTGCGGGCCATCTTCGGTCCGCCCTTGTAGGCGGGCGCGAGCTGGATGTACCGGTCCGACACCACCGAGGGGGTGATCTGGGCGGCCTTGGCGTCGGCGGGGATGTCGTAGCCGCGGTCGACCTTCATGACGACCTTGACCACGTCGCCCTGCGGGTCCACCGAATCCACCCGGCCCACCGGCACGCCCAGGACGCGCACGTCGGAACCCTTGTAGATGCCGATGGACTTGTCGAAGTACGCGGTGATGGTGGTGGTGTTGAGCCGATCGAAGCTCCACCACGCGACGCCCGCGAGCACCACCGCCAGGACGGTCACTCCGGCGATGATCTTGCTCTTGGTGCTGGCGCCACGCAGGGCGGACAGCGGATTGCTCGCCACGAGTTAACCTCCCATCTTTCGGATCGGCTGACGATCACCCGGGATGTCCGGCAGCGCGGGCGGAATCAGGTTCGTGATGACCGCGTCGAACCAGCGGCCGTTGCCCAGCACGTTGGAGTAGAGCCCGTAGAAGGGCGCGGCCAGCGTGAGGGTCTTGGACAGGTCGGCCTGGTGGTCGTTGAGCAGGTCGATGGTCTTGTTGAGGTTGGTCAGTGCCGGGCCGATCTGGGCCTCGTTGTCCTTGACCAGCGCTGTCAGTTCCGCCGCAACGGTTTTCGCGCCGGTGAGCAGCTGGTGGATGGCCTGCTGGCGCACGTTCAGCTCGGCCAGCAGCTCGCCGCCGTTGGAGATGAGCCGCTCGAACTCCTGGTTGCGGTCGGCCAGCACCTTGGTGGTGGTCTTGGTGGCCGCGAACAGCTTCTTGAGCTGATCGTCACGCTTGGCCAGCGTCTCCGAGAGCCGGGCGACGCCGTCGATGGAGCTGCGCAGTTCCGGCGGGGTGGCCGAGAAGGCGTCCGACAGCACGGTGAAGCTCTTCGCCAGCTGCGCGGTGTCGGTCTGCTCGATGTTCTTGGCGGCGTCGCTGAACGCGTCCACCACGTCGTAGGGAGACACGGTGCGCGAGAGCGGGATCCGATCCGAGGGGTTCAGGACCTTGGTGCCCTTGGGATCCAGCGCCAGGTACTTCTGCCCGAGCACGGTCTTGATCTGGATCGAGGCGGTGGACTCGTCCCCGATCCAGGCATCCTGGGTGCGGAAGTCCACCAGCACCTTGTCGCCGTCGAGGCGGACATCGGACACCGCGCCGACCTTGACGCCGGCGATGCGCACCTCGTTGCCCTTCTTCAGGCCCGCGGCCTCGGAGAACTCGGCGGTGTACTTGATGCCGGCCCCGATGATCGGCAGTTTGTCGAGATTGAACGCGGACAGGGTCACCAGCAGCACCAGGATCAGGCCCAGCCCACCCATGAACGCCGGACTGCGCTTGCCCAATACAGCGCGGTCGTCCATCAGCGGCCTCCCTTCCCATGGCAGCGCGGGGCCGGATTCGTGTAGATCGGCTGGTTCACAGTCGGCATGTTCTGCAGTGCGGGCGGGAAGTTCAGCTGCGGCGCGTCCTTGGTGCCCGGTCCGGCGACGATGTCGATGCCGCACAGATAGAACTGGAACCAGGAGCCGTAGGACGCCGCGCGACCGAGCTTCTCCATCTTGATGGGCAGGTTGGTCAGGCCCTCGTCGACCTCGTCCTTGCGGTCGTTGAGAGTGCCGGTGAGCTGGTTCAGACCGGCGATGGCGCCCTGCAGGTTCGGCCGGACCGGGACCAGCAGGTCGGCGGTGGCCGAGGCCAGGTTGCCGAGCGAGGTGACCGCCGAGCCGATGGTGCCGCGATCGGCGTTCAGCCCGGTGACCAGCGCCTCGGTATTGACGATCAGCTGGTCGAGCTGGTCGCCGCGCGAATTGATGCTGTCCAGCACGGCATTCAGGTTCTTGATCAGCTCACCGATGACCGCGTCCTTGTCGGCCACCTTGTTGGTGAGCGAGGCGGTGTTGGCCACCAGGTCCGCGATGGTGCCGGATTCGCCCTGGAAGACCTGGATGATCTCGGACGACAGCTTGTTGACGTCCTCGGGGGTGAGCGTCTGGAACAGCGGCCGGAAGCCGTTGAACAGCTCGGTCAGATTGACCGCCGGCTTGGTGCGCTCCAGCGGGATGGTCGAGCCCTTGTTCATCTTGCGGCCCTGCTGCCCGGTGCCCTGTTCCAGCGCGATGTAGCGCTGGCCCACCAGGTTCCGGTACTTGATGGTCGCGGTGGTGGAGGCGGGCAGCCAATCCCGGTCGGTCAGTTCGAATTCCACATTGGCCAGGCGCTTGTCCACGATGGACACATTGGTCACCTTGCCCACCCGGACACCGGCCACGCGCACCTCGTCGCCCTTGTTCAGGGAGGTCACATCGGTGAACCGGGCATTGAACTTGGTACCGCCGCCACCGTAGTTGGCGATGGTCAGCGCCAGCACACCCGTCAGGAAGACCGTGACGAGAATGAAGGCGATCAGTTTGGTCAGCGTCGGCCCGAGGCCGCGCAGCAGATCCTTCACTTGACGCTCACCTCACTGCCGCGGAAGGCCGGGGCGGCGATCTTGGTCACCCAGGTGGGCACCTGTTCGGGCGAAACTCCGTGTGCCGCACCGTAGATCGCGCCCAGGGCCTGGGCCTCCTGCGGCGAGTAGGCGGTGGTCGGCGCCTGCGGGCCGTACACCTTGTACTGCGGCTCCGGCATGCGGCCGACGTTCTGGTCACCCGGATTACGGCTCGGCGGCTGGTAGGAACCGTCATTGGCGGAGCCGTCGGTGTACTGGCCCGGGTCGGTGCCCGGCGGGTACATCGGAACGCACAGCGGCCCACGCGGGTCGAACCAGCGCGGCTCGTCCTGGTTGGGCACGTAGCGGCCGCGCGGATTCACGATCTGCACGGTCACGCGCGAGCCCGGCAGGTTGGTGCCCTTGCCGAAGATCTGGTCGATGCGCGGCTTCAGCTCCGCGAAACCGGCCAGCGCGCAGCTGTAGCTGGGCGAGTACTTGGCCAGCGCCTCCAGCGCGGGCCGCGAGTCCGCCGCCACGTCGATGATGTTGTCGCGGTTGGCCACCAGGAAGTCTGCGGTGGTCGAGGCGCTCGGGGTCAGCGTCGCCAGCAGGGTATCGACCTGCGAACGCTTCTGCACGATGGTGGCATTGGTGGTGCGCAGGTTGTCCAGCGCGGACACCAGCTCGGGCGCGGCATCGGCGTAGGTGGTCGCCACGTCGGCCAGGCTCTTCAGATCCTGTTGCAGCGTCGGCATTTCACCGTTGACCTGGGTGACGATGTCGTCGAGCCGGTCGATGGTCTTGCCCAGCTCCTCGCCCTGCCCCTGCAGCGCATTGGACAGCGCGCCCAGCGTGGAGGACAGGTACTGCGGCGGAATCGCCTGCAGCAGCGGCAGGATGTGGTCCAGCAGCTGGCTCACCTCGACGGCGTTGCCGCTGGTGTCCTGGTGCAGGGTCACGCCCGCGGTGAGATGGCCCTGCGGGCTCTCCGGCCACACCAGGTCGATGTAGCGCTCACCGAACAGCGTCTTGGGCAGCAGGCGGGCGGTCACATTGGACGGAATCTTGCCGGCCTTGCCCGGGTCGATGGCCAGATCCAGTGTGACGTTCTTGCCGTCGTAGGAACTCGACCGCAGCTCGCCTACGGTGACGCCGCGGACTTTCACATCCGCGTTGCGGGTCAGCGCGTTTCCGACGGTGTCGGTGATCAGGTTGACCCGGACGGTGTCCACGAACTGCTTGTTGTAGATGGCGATGGTGGTCCACAGGAACAGCGCCACCAGCACGAAGAAGAGCACGCCGAGGGTACGGTTGCGCAGTTTCTCGGTGGATCGCCAGAACTGCACACGCTGCGGGTTGGTCATCCGGCCACCCGCACCGTCGTGGTCGTGCCCCAGATCGCCAGGGACAGGAAGAAATCGAGCACGTTGATCAGCACGATGGCGGCGCGCACCGCGCGGCCCACGGCCACACCCACGCCCGCGGGACCACCGCTGGCGTTGTAGCCGTAGTAGCAGTGCACCAGGATGATCACGAACGCGAAGACGAGCACCTTCACGAAGGAATAGAGCACGTCCTCCGGTGGCAGGAACAGACTGAAGTAGTGGTCATAGGAACCACTGGACTGCCCGTTGAAGTAGATGCTGATCATCCGCGAGGCCAGGTAGGTGCCCAGCAGGCCGACCACGTACAGCGGAATCACGGCGAGGAAGCCGGCGATGGCGCGCGTGGTCACCAGGAAGGGCACCGACGGCACCGCCATCACCTCGAGCGCGTCGATCTCCTCGGAGATCCGCATGGCGCCCAGCTGCGCGGTGAAACCACAGCCGACCGTCGCCGACAGTGCCAGTGCCGCGACCAGTGGCGCGAGCTCGCGGGTATTGATGTACCCGGTCAGGAAGCCGGTGAGAACACCGGAACCCAGGGCGTCGAGGGCCTTGAAGCCCTGCAGGCCGACGACCACACCGACCGAGGCCGACATGAACACGATGACGCCGATGGTGCCGCCGATGACCGCGAGGGCGCCCGATCCGAAGGTCACCTCGGCCAGCAGCCGCATGACCTCCTTGCGGAAGTGCACGATCGTCTTCGGGATCGCGCCGATCGCCCGGGAGTAGAACGACATCTGATCGCCGGCCTTGTCGACCAGGTCGACCGGCGCCATGAGCACGGGTCTGACCCGGCGCGCCGACCGGGAGAAGACGGTGGTGCGCTGCGAAACAACCATGGATCACGCGCCCTTTGCGGGGACGACCTGAAGGTAGATCAGGGTGAGGATCAGATTCAGGAAGAACAGAACGAGGAACGTGATCACCACGGATTGGTTCACCGCGTCACCCACTCCTTTCGGTCCCCCCTTCGGATGCAGGCCCTTGTAGGCGGCGATCACACCCGCCACCACGCCGAAGATCAGGGCCTTGATCTCGCCGATGACCAGGTCGGGGATCTGTGCGAGGGCGGAGAAGGACGCGAGGTACGCGCCCGGGGTGCCGCCCTGCAGCCCGACGTTGAAGAAGTAGCCGCCGCAGATGCCGACGACCGAGACCAGGCCGTTGAGCAGGAAGGCCACCAGCATCATGCCCAGCACGCGCGGAACCACGAGGCGCTGGATGGGATCGATGCCGAGTACCTCCATGGCGTCGATCTCCTCGCGAATGGTGCGCGAGCCGAGATCGGCGGCCACGGCCGAGCCGGCGGCGCCGGCGATGATCAGCGCGGTGACGACCGGTGCAGCTTGCTGCACGGTGGCCAGAACACTGGTCGCGCCGGTGAAGTTCTCCGCCCCCAGCTGCTTGATGAGCGAGCCGGTCTGCAGGGCCACCACGGCGCCGAACGGGATTGCCACCAGAGCGGCGGGAAGGATCGAGACACTCGCGATGAACCACGACTGTTCGATGAACTCCCGCCACTGGAAGGGCCGGCGGAACGTCTTCCGGAACACGTCCAGGAAGAGTGCGAATATGTTGCCGGCCTGGGCAAGTCCCGACTCGACCGGGGTGCGCAGTCGCGTCAGGGTGGGATTCACGCCGCGTATGTTACCCGTTAGTCAGGTTCTGTCGAACCGTGGCGTCGTAGCCACCCTGGTATGCGGGCATCACCTGCGTGTCGGTCTCGTCGCCGTTCTGCGACATCGACTCGCGAATGGCTTCCTGGGCGGCCGGCGGCAGCGTGTGCATGATCTGGCGGACCCGCTCGCGACGACGTCCGACGGCACCGCGGACCGGCATGCCCGGCTGCGCCCGCATCTGCGGGATGATGCCCTCGATCTCCTCCGCGCCACCGGCGTGGTGACCCGAGTCGAACATGGCCTGCTCACGGGCCATCTGAGCTTCGTCCTTCTCCTCCGACATACCGATCGGACCCTGCATACGGCCGTTGAGGAACTGCTTGACCACCGGCTCCTCCGAGGTCAGCAGCACCTCACGCGGACCGAACATGACCAGATTGCGGCGGAACAGCATGCCGATGTTGTCCGGCACCGTACGAGCCAGGTTGATGTTGTGCGTCACGATCAGGATCGTCGCGTCGATCTGCGCGTTGATATCGATCAACAACTGCGAAAGATACGTGGTACGAACCGGATCCAGACCCGAGTCCGGCTCGTCGACCAGGATGATCTGCGGGTCCAGCACCAGCGCGCGAGCCAGGCCGGCACGCTTGCGCATACCACCGGAGATCTCACCGGGCAGCTTGCCCTCCGCACCCAGCAGACCGGTCAGCTCGAGCTTCTCCATGACGATCTTCTTGATCTCGGATTCGCTCTTCTTGGTGTGCTCACGCAACGGGAAGGCCGTGTTGTCGAACAGGTTCATCGACCCGAACAGCGCGCCATCCTGGAACAGCACACCGAACAGCTTGCGGATCTCGTAGAGCTCCTTGTTCGAACAGGTCGTGATGTCGGTGCCGTCGATGTAGATCGAGCCCTTCTCCGGGCGCAGCAGACCGATCAACGACTTCAGGAAGACCGACTTACCGGTACCGGACGGGCCGAGCAGAGCGCTGACTTCCCCCGGCGGCAGCGTCAGCGTGACGTCCTGCCAAATACGCTGCGAACCGAACGACTTCGTGATGCCTTCGGTTCTGACCTCGACGCCCACGCCAACCTCCACTTTCTCCGACGAGCGCACTACGTGTGACTACGGGCCACAAAATTCGCGCGGTGTGGCGCATCACAGTAGGTCCGGTCACTGTATCGCATATACACCGTCTCGGACACCGGGACCTGACTGGTCGGTAGCAACATTCGTATCGAATTATCGATTACGCGCCAATCACGACGGCACAATACGCGAAAAGGGCGGTCCCCCAATGGGAACCACCCTTTTCACAATCAAAGCGGCACGAGGCTGTGCCCCGCCACAGGTCCGTCTTACTTGACGGAAACCTTGGCGCCGGCCTCTTCCAGCTTCGCCTTGGCGGCCTCGGCGGCGTCCTTGGCGACCTTCTCCAGGATCGGCTTCGGGGCACCCTCGACCAGGTCCTTGGCTTCCTTCAGGCCCAGGCCGGAGACGATCTCGCGAACGACCTTGATGACCTGGATCTTCTTGTCGCCGGCACCCTCGAGGATGACGTCGAACTCGTCCTGCTCCTCGGCAGCCTCGGCCGGGGCAGCGCCACCGGCGACCGCGGCGACGGCGACCGGAGCAGCGGCGGTGACCTCGAACTTGTCCTCGAACGCCTTCACGAACTCGGACAGCTCCAGCAGGGTCATGCCGGCGAAGGTCTCGAGCAGCTCATCAACGTTGGCCATTGATATTTCCTTTCGGTAGTTCCGTCACCGCGCGAACGGCGACGAAGAGGTTTGGGGTAGTGACTTATTCGGCGTCTGCGGCCGGAGCTTCGGCGGCGCCACCCTCGGCGCGCTTCTTCTCCTCCAGGGCCGCGGCCAGGCGGGCGATCTGCGAGGCCGGGGCGGCGAACAGCCCGGCAGCCTTCGACAGGTTGCCCTTCATCGCGCCGGCCAGCTTGGCCAGCAGCACCTCGCGCGACTCCAGGTCGGCAATGCGCTCGACCTCGGACACGGACAGCGCGGCGCCGTCCATGTAGCCGCCCTTGATGATGAGCGCCTTGTTGTCCTTGGCGAACGCCTTCAGCGCCTTCGCGGCGTCGACCGGCTCACCCGTAATGAAGGTGATGGCGGTCGGACCGACGAACAAGTCATCCAGGCCTTCCACGCCCGCCTCGGCGGCAGCGCGCTTGACCAGGGTGTTCTTGGCGACGGAGTAGGTAGCGTTCGCGCCGAGGGCACGACGCAGCTCAGTGATCTTGCCGACGGACAGGCCACGGTATTCCGTGACGACAGTCGCGGTGGACGACTTGAACTGCTCGGTGATCTCCGCAACCGCGGTGACCTTCTCAGCCTTTGCCATACTTCGCCTCCTCTCTGGATGGTCGGATCTCGTATGAACTACCGAGTTCCGCCACAGGGGCCGGCGACAAAGCAAACGCCCCGGACGCAAGGTGGTCCCGGGGCGCACAAGAAACAGTCGCGATTTCTCGCGGGTTTCCCGACCTCGGCTCTCCCTGCGTGGGCCGCCGGCAATATCGCCGGACCTTCAGCCACCTGACGGCAGCAACCAACGGTCTTCGGTAGAACGATTTGGGGGTGATCACCGAACAGGCCGGTGACCGTCGTCCAATATAGCGGACCAGTATCGATACGCCAAAACAGGGGTGACACCCCCGCCCGTCCGCTGTTGTTCTGCTTCGCAAAAGCGAAGGGCCGGTACGAGATTCGTACCGGCCCTTCGGGCTTCATGCGTTGCTACGCGTTACCGCGTCGAGGAATCAGTCTTCCTCGGCGAAGTTGCGGGTGCGGTTCGGATCCACCGGGATGCCCGGTCCGGTGTTGGTCGAGAACGTCACCTTCTTGACGTAGCGGCCCTTCGCGGTGGAGGGCTTGACACGCAGGATCTCGTCGAGCGCGGCGCCGTAGTTCTCGGCCAGCTTCTTCTCGTCGAAGGAAGCCTTGCCGATCACGAAGTGCAGGTTGGCCTGCTTGTCGACGCGGAAGTTGATCTTGCCGCCCTTGATGTCGTTGACGGCCTTGGTCACGTCGGGGGTGACGGTGCCGGTCTTCGGGTTCGGCATCAGGCCACGCGGGCCCAGCACGCGAGCGATACGACCGACCTTGGCCATCTGGTCCGGGGTGGCGATCGCGGCGTCGAAGTCCAGCCAGCCGCCCTGGATGCGCTCGATCAGGTCCTCGGCGCCCACGGCGTCCGCACCGGCGGCCTCGGCCTCGGCGGCCTTGTCGCCGACCGCGAACACGATGACGCGGGCGGTCTTACCGGTGCCGTGCGGCAGGTTGACGGTGCCACGGACCATCTGGTCGGCCTTGCGGGGGTCGACGCCCAGACGGACGGCGACCTCGACGGTCGCGTCGGTCTTGGTGGTCGCGGTCTCCTTCGCCAGGCGCGCGGCGGCCAGCGGAGCGTAGAGCGCGGCGCGGTCGACCTTGGCGGCCGCCTCGAGATAAGCCTTGCTTCGTTTTGCCATGATTCTCTGTCCTTGTCTAAGTCAGAAGTGGTGCGGGACAGGCGGTCCCTTCCACAAGAGCTCGAAAGCCCTACTCCGCGATGGTGATACCCATCGAGCGGGCGGTACCAGCGATGATCTTCGCCGCGGCGTCGATGTCGTTGGCGTTCAGGTCTTCCTGCTTGGTCTTGGCGATCTCACGGACCTGGTCCATGGTGATCTGCGCGACCTTGTTGCGGTGCGGCTCGGCGGAGCCCTTCTGGATCCCGGCGGCCTTCAGCAGCAGACGCGCGGCGGGCGGCGTCTTCAGCTTGAAGTCGAACGAGCGGTCTTCGTAGACCGTGATCTCGACCGGGATGACGTTGCCACGCTGCGACTCGGTCGCCGCGTTGTACGCCTTGCAGAACTCCATGATGTTGACGCCGTGCTGACCCAGCGCCGGACCGACCGGCGGAGCCGGGTTGGCGGCACCGGCCTGGATCTGGAGCTTGATGAGCCCAGCGACCTTCTTCTTCTTCGGGGGCATCTTTCTTCCTTGGGTTAGGTTCCTTACGGATTCCCGTAAGCCTTCTCCGGACCGTGCCCCGGACAGGATCGCCCGAGGCACAACCCGTCAAGTCTATGCGAACGCGAAAAAGGCGGTGACACCGGCCCGGAAGCGGACCGGGCCACCGCCCTGACGCACTTAAATCTTGGCGACCTGCGTGAAGGCCAGCTCGACCGGAGTTTCGCGGCCGAAGATCGAGACCAGCACCTTGAGCTTCTGCTGCTCGGCATTGACCTCGGAGATGCTGGCCGGGAGGGTGGCGAAGGGGCCGTCCATGACGGTCACCGACTCGCCGACCTCGAAGTCGACCTCGATGACCGGCTTCACGATCGGGGTCTCGCCGGGGGCCGCGGCGGCGGCGGCGGCGGCGGCCGGGGCGGCCTTCTTCTGCTGCGCGGCCGGGACCAGGAACTTCACCACTTCGGGAATGGTGAGCGGCGAGGGCCGCGAGGTGGCGCCGACGAAACCGGTGACACCGGGGGTGTTGCGCACCGCGCCCCAGGACTCGTCGTTCAGCTCCATGCGGACCAGGATGTAGCCCGGCAGCACCTTGCGGTTGACGTTCTTCTTCTGGCCGTTCTTGATCTCGGTGACCTCTTCGGTCGGCACCTCGACCTGGAAGATGTAGTCCTCGAGACCGAGGTTCTGCACGCGGGTCTCGAGATTGGTCTTCACCTTGTTCTCGTAGCCGGCGTAGGAGTGGACGACGTACCAGTCACCGGGCGCGCGCCGCAGCGCGGCGGTCATCTCGGCGACCGGGTCGGCCGGCTCATCGGAGAGCTCGGCGGCGGGGCGGGCGGGCTCGTCCTCCTCGGCGTCGGCGGCGAACTCGCCGGCCTCCGCGTCGGCGGCAAAGGTCTCGGCCTCGTCGGCGAAGCCCTCAGCGTCGTCTTCGACGTCCGCGGTGGTCTCTTCGATCACCGCGTCATCCACCGGGAATTCCTCGGTTGTGCCGTTCTCCGGGGTGCTCACTGGGGCACTCGCTTCCTTAGTCGTCACGTAATCCTCTGCGCGCCGGGACAAAACGCCCGGCGGATGGTCCCGCTCCCCGCCTCTGCCCGGGGGCCGGTCACCGGCCGCGACGGTCAGACGCGGTCATCGTGCCGCCTAGCCGAAGAGCCAGTTGACACCCTTGATGAACGCCAGATCCAACCCGCTGATGAACGCGACGATGAAAATCACGAACACCAGGACAACGCTCGTATAGGTGACCATCTGCTTGCGGTTGGGCCAGATGACCTTGCGAAGTTCCGCGATGACTTCCTTGAGGAACTTCACCAGGCGCTTGAACGGATTGCCCGTTCCGCCTCGCCCGGCCTTCTTGTCCTTGCCGGACTGCTTGGTGGTTGCCTTGGCCGAGGCCGACGGTCGATCGATCGTCGCGACGGCGCTGGACGACGCGGCGCGCGTGCGCCGGGCGGACCGCTTGCCGCTCGGCCGAGCCACCGCGGCGGTGTCATCGCCATCTTCGTGGCGAGTGTCCCGCTCGTCGCTCACGTCGATCCTCTCTACGTCGGCATCCAGGGCAGGGGCGACAGGACTTGAACCTGCAACCTGCGGTTTTGGAGACCGCTGCTCTGCCAGTTGAGCTACGCCCCTTCGGCTGGACGGGGTAACGAGTCCAGCCACTGTTCTATTCAGTTGTACACGGGTTTTCACACAACACGCGCGCCGCTCCTCGGAGCAGCGCGCATCGGCTGGTGACCCCAGATTCCCGAGTGTACGTTACCCCGCGTGGCGATCGCCAATCGGGGTGTCGCAGCGTACCTCGGGTCGAAGGTCAGGAGAGCTGCACCGTTGCGGTGGCGCGGCCGAAGATCTTGCGCCCCTCGGACTTCGCCACGATGGCGACGACGGCGGTGCGGGTCTCCGGGTCCACGGACTTGACCTTGCCGGTGTACTCGATTTCCGCGGGACGGTCGACCGGAACGTAGACGGGGCTGGTGAAGCGGACGTTGTACTCCTTGACCGCGCCCGGGTCGCCGAGCCAGGAGGTGACGAAACCGCCACCCAGGCCCATGGTCAGCATGCCGTGCGCCACAACGTTTTCCAGGCCGACCAGCTTCACGACATCGTCGCTCCAGTGGATCGGGTTGGCGTCGCCGGACACGCCGGCGTAGTTCACCAGATCACCGCGGGTGAGATGAACCACGCGCGGGGGCAGTTCGGCGCCGGCGATCACATCCTCGAAGCGGCGGACGTGCTTGCTCGCGACGATCGTGCCGGTGGCCGCGATCTCGACCGGCGCCGGGGGCGTCGGCACGTCGGCGCTGCGCGGGTGGTGCTCCGGACGCTCCTCCGGGCCGACGCCGTGCATGAGCACGTTGCGCACGGCCTCACCCATGTTGGGATCGATGTCACCGCCACTGCGGCCGATGAGGGTGGTGTAGGTGGTGAGGACCAGCTCGTCGTTCTGGTCGAGCACGTCGTTGCGGGTGACGATGATGTCGCCACCGAAGGCCTGCCGGAAGGAGTGCAGGTAGACGATGCAGGACAGCTGGTCGCCGGCCCGGATGGGCCGGTGGAACTCCAGGATCTGATCGGTCTGCATGATCTGGCTCAGGTCGTAGCCGGTGACGATCTGCTCGAAGAGCCTGCGCTGGGCCAGGATTCCGACCAGGGAGATGAAGGTGAGGGGGGCGACCAGCCCGTTGTGACCGTAGCTCTGGGCGATGTCCTCGTCCCAGTGGACCGGGTGATAGTCCTGCACCGCGCGGGCGTACTCGCGCACCTTCTCGCGGCCGACCTCGTAGTAGTCGTCGACGCGGTAGTGGTGGCCGACCATGGCGGCGGCGTGTGCGGCGGGGTCGAAGACCTCGCTGGAATCGACCATGTCGGCCTCGGTGTCAATGTCGATGTTGATCGTCACGGCAGGAAGTCCCTATCTGATCCCCGGAACGGGATCGGGCGAGAGCGCTGAACCACCGCTATATACGCCAAATGCCGGACCGGCGCCACTATCTCTTTCTAAGAGACGGAGTGACTTGCCGATCCGGCACTGTCATCCACGCGGTAGATCGCGCGGGTTTAAGTTAGCGAGACTCGCGGTGCGCCCGGTGGGTACCGCAGTTCGGGCAGAATTTCTTCAGCTCGAGGCGGTCCGGGTCATTGCGCCGGTTCTTCTTGGTGATGTAGTTGCGGTGCTTGCACTGCTCGCAGGCCAAGGTGATCTTTGGCCGGATATCAGTGGACTTCGCGGCCACGATTGCCTTCTTTCCGGTCAGCCTGATTGGGATATCAGTATGTAGCGATGGCCGGACTTGAACCGGCGACACAACGATTATGAGTCGTTTGCTCTACCGACTGAGCTACACCGCCATCTGTTGTCGGTACTTGACGGCGGGAAGGCCCCGGGCCCTGCAACGAGAAGCCGAGTCGGTCACCACCGGCAATCCGGCGAGCCCCCTAACGGAATCGAACCGTTGACCTTTTCCTTACCATGGAAACGCTCTGCCGACTGAGCTAAGGGGGCGTGTCTGTCTTGCTCCGGTCTCGGCCGGGGCGCTGACGACTTGAACGAGATTACACACATCCTCGCCGACTATCCAAACCGGCTGGTCAGCGCGGGTTTCGCGGCTACTCGACCGGGGTAACCGAGACGTCGGTGCCCGCGCCGGCCGGAGCAGGGCTCGGGACGACCGGCCGGCCTGGCCCGAAATACCAAGAGCCCCGTGGACACTGGGTCCACGGGGCTCTCTGGTGGCGGATGAAGGATTTGAACCTCCGAAGCATTACGCGGCTGATTTACAGTCAGCTCCCTTTGGCCGCTCGGGCAATCCGCCGGGGTACGCCTTGCAGCGCTCCAGCAGAATACAACGAACACACGCCCGGAATGCAAACCGGCTGGATACAGCCGTGCCGAAGGGGCTAGCGTCGGCGTGGAACATCCCGAATATCCGAGTCTCGGACAGGAGAAGAGTGTGGCGGATTCGTCGTTCGATGTCGTCAGCAAGATCGATCGCCAGGAGGTGGACAACGCCCTGAACCAGGCCGCCAAGGAGCTGAGCCAGCGCTACGACTTCCGGGGCACCGGGGCGAGCATCGAATGGTCGGGCGAGGAGAAGATCATCCTCAGCGCCGAGTCCGAGGATCGCGTCAAGGCCGCCCTGGATGTGTTCAAGGAGAAGCTGATTCGCCGCGACATCTCGCTCAAGGCGTTCGACGCGGGTGATCCGCAGGCCTCCGGCAAGGTGTACAAGATCACAGGAACCCTGGTGCAGGGCATCACCACGGAGAATGCGAAGAAGATCGCCAAGAAGATCCGTGACGAAGGTCCCAAGGGCGTCAAGGCGCAGATCCAGGGCGAGGAGCTGCGGGTCAGCAGCAAGAGCCGCGACGACCTGCAGGCGGTCATCTCGCTGCTGAAGGGCGGCGACTTCGATATCGCCCTGCAGTTCGTGAACTACCGCTAGTAATCGCGGTTTCCACCAGCCATCTCCTCGAGGCGGGCGATACGGTCCGCCATCGGGGGGTGGGTGGAGAACCAGCGGGCCATCCGGTCGCCGTTGCGGAACGGGTTGGCGATCATCAGGTGCGACTGCGCGGTCAGCTGCGGCTCGGGGGGCAGCGGGGCCGCCTGGGTGCCGCGTTCCAGCTTGCGCAGGGCCGATGCGAGGGCCAGGGGGTCGCCGGTGAGTTCGGCGCCGTCCTGGTCGGCCTGATACTCCCGGGAGCGGGAGACGGCCAGTTTGATGAGCGAGGCCGCGATCGGGCCCAGCAGCGAAACCAGCAGGATGCCAATGATATTCGGGCCCTCGCCGTCCCGGCTGCCGCCGAAGGCGCCGGCGAAGAAGGCCAGGTTCGCCAGGCCGGAGATGACCGAGGCGAGCGCGCCGGCCACCGAGGAGATCAGGATGTCGCGGTTGTAGACGTGCGAGAGTTCGTGGCCCAGCACCGCGCGCAGTTCCCGCTCGTCGAGGATCTGCAGGATGCCGGTGGTGCAGCAGACCGCGGCATTGCGCGGATTGCGGCCGGTGGCAAAGGCATTCGGCGCATTGGTGGGGCTGATGTAGAGGCGCGGCATGGGTTGCCGTGCGGCCGTGGCCAACTCGCGCACGATGCGGTACATGGCCGGGGCTTCCAGCTCCGTCACCGGCTGCGCGTGCATGGCCCGCAACGCCAGCTTGTCGCTGTTGAAGTAGGCGTAGGCGTTCATGCCCACGGCCAGCACGATCGACAGGATCAGGATCGTGGGACTGCGGAACATCGCTCCCGCGAACACGATCAGCGCCGACATCCCTACCAGCAGCCCGAACGTCTTCAACCCGTTCGCGTACCCGTGCCCATGCATGCTTACCCGCCTCTCCGCGATTTTTGCCGGCAGTTGGGTGCCTTACACCAGGTCAACGAACTCGAGCCGGGTTGAAGTTCCCAGTTGTTCGACTGATCGGTTTCGGATCAGCCGACGCGTTCGATGGTGTAGCGGACCAGGTGCTCCAGGGCCTCGTTGGCCGGGCCGGCGGGCAGGGCGGAGAGTTCGGCGTGGGCGATGTCGGCGTAGCCGTGCAGCTTCTCCTTGGCCAGCACCAGGCCCCGGGAGCGGGACAGCAGGTACAGGGCCTCGTCGACCTCGGTGTCGGTCTCCAGCGGGCGGGCCAGCAGCTTGCGCAGGCGGTCGCCCTCGGCGCCCTCGTCGCGCAGGGCGTAGAGGACCGGCAGGGTGTGGACGCCCTCGCGCAGGTCGGTGCCCGGGGTCTTGCCGGACTGCTCGGACACCGAGGAGATGTCGATGATGTCGTCGGCGATCTGGAAGGCGGTGCCCACGGCGTCGCCGAGGCGGGCCAGCCGCTCCACATGGTCGCGATCCGCACCGGAGAAGGTGCCGCCGAAGCGGCCGGCGGCGGCGATCAGCGAACCGGTCTTCTCCCACACCACGCGCAGGTAGTGCTCGACCGGGTCCTGGGACTGCCGGGCGCCGATGGTCTCGCGCATCTGGCCGGTGACCAGCTCGGCGAAGGTCTCGGCAATGATGCGGACCGCGTCCGGGCCGAGGGTGGAGACCAGTCGCGAGGCGTGGGCGAACAGATAGTCGCCGGCCAGGATGGCGACGCTGTTGCCCCAGCGCGAGTTCACGCTGGGCGCGCCGCGGCGCATGGAGGCCTCGTCCATGACGTCGTCGTGGTACAGGGTGGCCAGGTGCACGAGCTCCACCACGGTGCCGGCGGTGACCAGGTCGGGGCTGGTCGGGTCGGGGCCCAGCTGACCGGTCAGGATGGTGAACAGGGGACGGAATCGCTTGCCGCCGGCCTTGGCCAGGTGCAGCGCCGCCTCCTGCAGGAATTCCTCGCCGTCGGACAGCTCGGTGATCAGCAGATCCTCGACCTCGATCAGGCCCTTGCGCACGGTCGCCGCGAGCTCGGGATCGCCCAGATCCACCCCCGCGACCACGGTGCTCTCCTCGCTCACAGCTGATGCGCTCATTTCATCTCCCAGTGCCGCGTCCGACCCCACGCCAAAGAACCTAGCGTGTGGACCGATCACCCCCTATGGACACCACCGTAGTGCGACGCACGAAACACTCGCCACGCGAAACGAAACGCCCGCTATGAAGCGCAGGGCAAATATGCGCGCCCGGTGATGTGCTGCAAGTATTGACGCCATGCGCTTGCCGGATGACGACCCGAGTATGCCGCGCCTGCAGGTTCGCGGCCCGTCTCGTTCTGGACTGAGCGGAGCGACGGAGCGAAGCGGAGGAGCGCAGGGAGGGAAGAACGAGACCTCCAGGGCCGCGAACCCCGCCCGGAGCGAAGCGGAGGGCAAATCAGACACAGCTCTGCCCGCGCACGCCGAGGTCCTGGTAGTCGGGGCGGGTCCGGCCGGGTCCGCGGCGGCCGCCTGGGCCGCGCGCATGGGCCGGGATGTGCTGCTGACCGATTCGGCGGTGTTCCCGCGCGACAAGACCTGCGGTGACGGACTGACGCCGCGCGCCACCGCCGAACTCGAGCATCTCGGCCTGGGCGACTGGGTGCGGGCGCACACGGTCAATCGCGGCCTGCGGATGGCCGGGTTCGGGCGGGAGGCGCTGCTGTCCTGGCCGGACGGGTCGTTCCCCACCTACGGAAGCGCTGTTCCGCGAACCGAACTCGACGACAAGCTGCGCGAGACGGCGATCAAGTCGGGCGCGCGGATGGTGGACGGGTCCAAGGTGGTGGAGGTGGCCCGCGAGGGCGACCGGGTCACCGGGGTGACCGTCAAGACCGACGCCGGCCTGCGCGCGGTGTCGTGCGACATCCTCATCGTGGCCGACGGCGTGCGCTCCCCCGTCGGAAGGCTGCTGGGCCGCACCTGGCATCGCCAGTACGCGTACGGGACCGCGGCGCGGGCGTACATCAGGTCCGAGCGCAGTGATGACGAATGGATCACCTCGCATCTCGAATTGCGGGATGCGAACGGGGAATTGATTCCCGGATACGGCTGGGTTTTCCCGCTCGGCAATGGAGAGGTGAATATCGGCGTCGGCTCGCTGGCCACCGAACGGCGTCCGTCGCATATCGCCTTGAAACCGCTGCTGCAGCACTATGTTTCGGAACGCCGCGCGGAGTGGGGATTCGAGGGCGAGGCGCGGGCGGTGGCGTCGGCGCTGCTGCCTATGGGCGGCGCGGTATCGAATCTGGCCGGGCGCAACTGGGCGCTGGTGGGCGACGCGGCCGGGTGCGTGAACCCGCTCAACGGCGAGGGCATCGACTACGGGCTGGAGGGCGGGCACATGCTCGCCGGGATCCTGGACCAGCCCGACCTGACCCAGATCTGGCCGGAGCTGCTGCGGGAACGCTACGGCCGCACCTATTCGGTGGCGCGGCGGCTCGCGGGGCTGGCCACCCACCCGCGCACGGTGCCGCTGGGCGGGCCGCCGATGATGCGGTCGAAGCTGTTGCAGCGCACCGCGGTCCGGGTGATGGGCAATCTGGTCACCGACGAGGACGTGGACCTGACCGCCCGGCTCTGGCGGAGCGCGGGCCGGGCCTCCCTGCGTTTCGACAAGATCCAGCCGTTCTCGTGAACGCCCGGCCGGTTCCCGAGGAGCTGCTCCCGCATCTGCGGCGAGCACGGGATCTGGCCGACCGGCACTACGCGGAGCCCTTGGATCTGGACAGTCTGGCGGCGGCCGCGGGGGTGTCGAAGTATCACTTCCTGCGGTGTTTCGCGGCGACGTACGGCAGGACGCCGGCGGTGTATCTGGCCGAGCGCCGGATCGAGCGGGCCCAGGATCTGTTGCGCGCCACCAATGTGACGGTGACCGAGGCCTGCATGCTCGTCGGCTACAGCAGTCTCGGGTCGTTCAGCAGCAAATTCACCGAGCTGGTGGGGATGTCGCCCTCGGAGTATCAAGCGAAGTTCGCGGCCGAGGGCGCTCCCCATATCCCGGGTTGCTACGTCTTCATGCACGGTCTCTCGGATCGGAAACGCACACGGTGACGCGAATTCGTCGGGGCCACAGCCTCATCGGGACGGCAGGACGTGAATGCCGGTCTTGTCCGTCGAGAGTGCCAGCGAGCTGATGTACTGGATCTCGCCCTCGGGTCCCGGGACCGCCGAGGCGATCATGTCCGGGCGCTCGAATTCCATGCCGGTGACAGCGCAGGTGAGGGTCTCGCCCGATGGGTTGCCGTGCTCGTCGAACATGGGCAGCTCGATGCCGTCGTGGTCGCGGCGCAGGTAGTACCTGCCCTTGGTGAGGATCGCGGTCAGCGGAGTCGCCAGGAACGAGACCACCACGGCCACAATGGGCGAGTACGGCTTCAGGGTCTCACCGAAGACGCCGAAGAAGGTCATGATCGACAGCACCGCCGACAGGCCGAAGCCGACCAGGCCCACCGGGTTGAAGTCGTAGAGCATGCCGCGCCGGAACTCCGGCTCCCTGGGCGAGAGCTTCAGCACGTACTTGTTGATCGCGATATCCGTTGCGACGGTGACGATCCAGGCGATGCCGCAGTTGGCGTAGAAGCCGAGGATGTTGTTGAGGAAGTCGAACATGTTGGCTTCCATCAGGATCAGCGCGATGGCCAGGTTCAGGCCGAGGAAGACGATGCGGCCCGGGTAGGTCTTGGTGACGCGGGTGAAGGAGTTGGTCCACGCCAGCGAGCCCGAATACGCATTGGTCACATTGATCTTGATCTGGCTGATGACGACCAGCGCCACGGCCAGGGTCATGGCCAGCCAGGACGGCATCATGTCGCGGTAGATCTCGAGGAACTGGCGCACCGGCTGGTTGGCGATGTCCTGCGCGCCGGGCAGATTCGCGATCAGGTAGACCGCCAGGAACAGGCCGACCACCTGCTTGATGGCGCCGAAGAGCACCCAGCCCGGTCCGGCCAGCAGCATCCAGCCCCACCACCTGCGGGCGTTCTCCGGGGTCCGGGGCGGCATGAAGCGCAGGTAGTCGATCTGCTCGGCGATCTGGGCGATGAGCGAGAGGCAGACGCCGGCGGCCAGCAGCGCGCCGGACAGGCTCACGCCCTTGCCGTCCTGGCCGCCGTAGGACAGGAAGGTGCCGACCGAGTCCGGGTGGCGGACCAGCAGGAAGCCGAACGGCAGCACCATCAGGATCAGCCACAGCGGGGTGGTCCACACCTGCAGCTTGGCCAGGGTGTTCATGCCGTAGATGACCAGCGGGAAGATCATCACCGTGGACACCAGGTAGCCGATCGGCAGCGGCACGTGCAGGCCGAGTTTCAGGCCCTGCGCCATGATCGAGCCCTCGAGGGCGAAGAAGATGAAGGTGAAGGAGGCGAACACGATGTTCGTCACCACCGACCCGTAGTACCCGAAGCCGCTGCCGCGAGTGATCAGGTCCAGGTCGATGTTGTAGCGCGCCGCGTAGTAGGCCAGCGGGAAACCCGTGAGCATGACCACGATGGCGAAGATCCCGATGCCCAGCAGGGCGTTGCCGGTGCCGTTGGCGATGCCGATGTTCGCGCCGATGGAGAAGTCGGCCAGGTAGGCGATGCCTCCGAGCGCCGAGACGCCGACCACCGCCGGACTCCATGTGCGGTAGCTGCGGGGCGCGAACCGCAGCGTGTAATCCTCCAGCGTCTCCTTGGACGCGGCGACCGCATTGGCCGCGGGGGTTTCGACCTGAACCACCGGCACTCCTCGTTCGGGCTCGTCACGAGCTTTTTCCGATTCGAGGGTGGCCACCGAATGTTGATCTCGGCTTTCCGCTCCATTGCGCGGCCGTTACGGCGGGCTCACCGAGGTTCCGAGTGTGTGAACTCGGCTATCCGGACGCGAATCCGCCCGGCGCGGAAACGCGCAATTTCGGAGAAGCCCGTGCGGGCCGGCCGTCCATAGGCTCGGGGCATGACGATCATCACCAATGTCTCGCTCGTGACCGTGTACGTGACCGATCAGACCGCCGCGAAGCAGTGGTACATCGAGAAGCTGGGTTTCGTGGAGGCCAGCGATGTGACCATGGGCGACAACGGCTTCCGCTGGGTGACCGTGGTGCACCCGAACCACCCGGAACTGGAGGTCACGCTGATGATCCCGGGTCCCCCGCTGGACGATAATCTGGCCGAGGCCATCCGGCGGTCCATGGCCAATGGCACGCACGGCGCACTGGGCCTGCGAACCGACAACTGCCAGAAGGCCTTCGAGGAACTCACCGCCAAGAACGTGGAGTTCGTGCAGCCGCCGTCGGAACGCCCTTACGGCGTCGAGGCCATCATCCGCGACAACTCCGGCAACTGGCTGGTCCTCGTCGAACCCCGCGAATTCGATCCGGCCACGGCCCAGTTCGGCCCGGAGTAAGCGCCGGCCTCCGTGGATGCGGGACCACCCCCGCATCCACGGTTCAGCGAGATCAGGCGGTCTGCGCGGCGAACCAGGACTCGACGGACTTGCGCTCGCTGTTCATGACCCGCTTGAGCAGGTTCTCGACCAGCGGTTCGATGGCCCCGCCGACCAGCGGGACCTTCACGTCGACCGTGCCGGTGGCCTCGATCTCGGAACCTTCGGCGGTGGGCCGCAATTCGAACGCGCCCGCCATCTCGGTGGTGATGCCGCTGGAGCGGCCGCTGAAGCCGCCCGTGGCGACGCCGTCGGTGAGCGCTCCCCAGGTGTCGGTGCGCTCGAGCATGAGCTCGCTCTTGAGTACCTTCTTGACGATGCCGGGAATCTGGTCCTCGGGCGCCTTCTCGGTCATCTGGATCTGGATGGTGCCGGGGCCGTTCGGGTGGGTGAGCTCGAGTGTGGCGGTGGTCGCCCCGGCGAAGCGGGCCCGCCACATCTCGTCATTGGTCAGTGCCCGGTGAAGCTCTTCGACCGGAACGCTGTACTGCACGGTGAAGCTGAATTTTCGGGACATGGCGAAGACCGTAGCCGAGCGATGGAATAGCCTGCTGAAGTGTCGGAAACTAGCCAGTCTGATAGCGGAGCGCAGCGGAGCGACGATCAGACACAGCGGGCTGAACAGCGGCGGGCGGTTCGGTTGCGGCGGGCTCGGATCGGGGTCGTGATCGCCGCGGTCACGGTCAGCTTCCTGGCCGTGCTGCTGGTGCTGGCGGCCTGGCGCGACGACCACCTGATCAACTCCGACAAGGGCGTGACCAGCGCCGAAGTCCTCTCGGCGGGCACGCTGCGATCCGCGGTCATCTTCGTGACGCCCGACGGCGAGACGCACAATCCGAAGACCGGGGTGCTGTACCCCACCCGACTGACCGTCGGCGAACGCATCAATGTCGAATACCGGCGCAGTGATCCCGATCTCGTACGCGTGGCGGGTCGCGATGCGCGTGTCGCGATCATCCCGGCGCTGTCGGTCATCGTGGTCTCCTGGGCCGTCGCCATTCCCGTGGTGTGGTTCCTCGGCTCACCCCCGACCCGGTGGTTCCGAGGAGCGCGGACGCGGCTGCGCGCCGCGCGGGCGCGATCGTCGCGGGACGCCGTCGCCGGTTAGGGTGCGAAGGTGGCGAAAATCAGGCAGCGGGAGTCGTTTCGGGCCCAGCTGGACAAGCAGCCGCGCGACGTCGCGTCCATGTTCGACGGTGTCGCCAAGCGGTACGACCTGACCAATTCGGTGATCTCCGTTGGCCAGGACAGGTATTGGCGCTGGGTGACGCGCAAGGCACTGGGCCTGCGACCCGGCGAGCGGGTGCTGGATCTGGCGGCGGGGACCGGTGTCTCCACCGTGGACCTGGCCAAATCGGGCGCGTGGGTGCTGGCCGCGGACTTCTCCCAGGGCATGCTGTCGGCCGGACGGCACCGCAATGTGCCCATGGTCGCCGCCGACGCCATGGCGCTGCCCTTCGCCGACGACTCCTTCGACGCGGTGACCATCGCCTACGGCCTGCGCAATGTGGCCGACCCGGATCTGGCGCTGCGCGAGATGCTGCGCGTGACCAAGCCGGGCGGGCGGCTGGTGGTGGCCGAGTTCTCCACGCCGACCTGGGAACCCTTCCGGACCATCTACATGGAGTACCTGATGCGGGCGCTGCCGCCGCTGGCACGCGCGGTCTCCAGCAATCCGGACGCCTATGTGTATCTGGCCGAGTCGATTCGGGAGTGGCCGAATCAGCCGCAGCTGGCACTGCGGATCGCCGACGCCGGGTGGTCCTCGGTGCAGTGGCGCAATCTCTCGGGCGGGGCCGTGGCCCTGCACCGGGCGTACAAGCTGGGCTGAGCGGAAAACCGAGTCCGGAACGCTGACCTGTGGCGTTGCTCACGGCAGCGCCCCGACCTGGGCCTCACAGTCACGGAAAACGGCTGTGAGGTGGATTGTCATCTGGCGATAACGTTCGGTAAATCCACCGCAACCCGGGGTGGCTTAACTCGGAACCATGCCGGAACAGCCCACGCCCCCGACGAGCGCCCGGACCGCGTGCTCGTACTGCGGGGTGGGCTGCGGCATCACCGTCGAAACCAAGCCCGGCGCCCGCGGCCTGCCCGTGATCGCCAGGGTGAAGGGCGACAAGGACCACCCGGTCAATGCCGGGCGGCTGTGCACCAAGGGCAATACGCACGCCGAACTGATGGCCGCGCCCGGCCGCATGGAGACCGCCTACCGCCGGCCCGAACGCGGCCAGCCGCCGGTGCCCATGCCCGTCGACGAGGCGATTCACGAAGCCGCACAGCGCCTTCGCGTGATTCTCGACACAGACGGACCGGACGCCATCGCCCTCTACGTGTCCGGCCAGCTGTCGATCGAGGCCCAGTACCTGGCCACCAAGCTCGCCAAGGGCCACCTGCGCACCGTGCACATGGAGGCCAATTCGCGGCTGTGCATGGCCAGCGCGGCCAGCGGGTACAAGTTGTCGCTGGGCGCGGACGGGCCGCCCGGGTCCTACGACGACCTCGATCACGCCGACCTGTTCTTCGTCATCGGCGCGAACATGGCCGACTGCCACCCCATCCTGTTCCTGCGCATGGCCGACCGGCTCAAGGCGGGCGCCAAGCTGATCGTGGTGGATCCGCGGCGCACCGACACCGCGGCACGCGCCGACCTGTTCCTGCAGATCAAGCCGGGCACGGATCTGGCGCTGCTGAACGGGCTGCTGCACCTGCTGGTCGAGAACGGCGACATCGACGCCGAATTCATCGCCGAGCACACCGAGAACTGGGCGGGCATGCCCGAGTTCCTGGCCGCCTACACCCCGTCGATGGTGTCCGAGGAGACCGGCATCCCCGAGGCCGACATCCGCACCGCCGCCGCCTGGATCGGCGCGGCGGGCGAATGGATGTCGCTGTGGACCATGGGCATCAACCAGTCCACGCACGGCACCTGGGCCAGTAACGCCATCATCAACCTGCACCTGGCCACCGGCGCCATCTGCCGCACCGGCAGCGGGCCGTTCTCGCTCACCGGGCAGCCCAATGCCATGGGCGGGCGCGAAATGGGTTACATGGGACCGGGATTGCCGGGCCAGCGCAGCGTGCTCGCCGACGCCGACCGGGCCTTCGTGGAGGCCGAATGGGGGCTGGCGCCGGGCACCATTCGCGCCGAGGCCGGGCCCGGCTCCATCGAGATGTTCCGCGGACTGGCCGACGGAAAGATCAAAGCCTGCTGGATCATGTGCAGCAATCCCGTTGCCTCCATGGCGAATCGGCGCACCGTCATCGCCGGACTGGAGGCCGCCGAGCTGGTGATCGCCCAGGACGTCTTCACCGACACCGCCACCAATGCCTACGCCGACCTGCTGCTGCCCGCCACCCTGTGGGCCGAGGCCGATGGGGTGCAGGTGAACTCGGAACGCAACCTGACCCTGCTGCAGCGGTCGGTGGAACCGATCGGCGACGCGCGCCCGGACTGGCAGCTCGTCGCGCAGGTCGCGACGGCGCTCGGCTTCCCCGGGTTCGAGTACGCCTCCAGCGCCGAGATCTTCGACGAGATCCGGCGATTCGCCAATCCGGCCACCGGCTACGACCTGCGCGGCATCGACTACGACGCGCTGCGGACCGGGCCCGCGCAGTGGCCGTGCGCCGATCCGGCCCAGCGCCGCAACCCGATTCGCTATCGCAACGACGGGGTCAGCCAGACCCTGCACACCGACGAGCACGGGCACACCCCGCGACTGGCGTTCGCCACGCCCAGCCGCAAGGCGGTGTTCTGGGCGCGCCCGCATCTGCTGCCCGACGAGATGCCGGACGAGGACCACCCCTTCGTGCTCAATACCGGCCGCCTGCAACACCAGTGGCACACCATGACCAAGACCGGGAAGGTGGCGAAACTGACCAAGCTCAATGGCAAGCCCTTCCTGGAAATCCACCCCGAGGACGCCGCCCGCCTCGAGGTGCGCGCGGGCGACCAGCTCGAAATCACCTCCCGCCGCGGCCGCGCCGTGCTGCCCGTCCAGGTGAGCGACCGCGTCCTCCCCGGCACCTGCTTCGCCCCGTTCCACTGGAACGACGAGCAGGGCGAATACCTGACCATCAATGCCGTCACCAATGACGCGGTCGACCCGATCTCCCTGCAACCCGAGTTCAAGGCCTGCGCGGTCCGGCTGCGGAAGGTGGCGGCCCTGACCGCGGCGGCGCCCAATGGCACCGGCAGCGAAGGCGGTAATGGCTCCGGCCGCACCGGTTCGGCGCCGGCGGGTTTCGGCGCGCCGCCGTTCATCGCGGGCTCCGGGGAACCCGACCGGTCGGCTGCTGTCGCCCCCGGCACCGCGAGCGGACCGCATCCCCTGGCGCTCATGCTCGGGTTGGAGACCGGTGTCGCACCGACGCTGACCGAGACCGAACGCCTCTATCTCGGCGGATATCTGGCGGCGCTGCAGAGCCTGCCGGTCAGTGGCGTCCCGGTGCTGCCCGCGACCGCGCCGATCTCGGAGCGCAGCCGGGTGTGGATCGACGGGCTGCTGGGCGGAATGTATTCGCGCGGGGCGCAGCACCACTCATCGGCGCTCGACAGTGGCGTGGGCAGCAGCGCGTCGCACGGCCCGTCGGACACCGCGGGTGTGGCCACGGCTGCGGCGACGCGCACGGTGACCGTGCTGTGGGCGTCGCAGACCGGGACGGCGGAGGAACTGGCCGCCGCCCTGGCGACCTATCTGGCCGATTCGGGATTCGCGCCGCGCCTGCTGGACATGGATTCCGCCGAACTGTCCGACCTGACAGGTGATGTGCTGGTCATCAGCAGCACCTTCGGCGACGGCGGCCCGCCCGACAATGGCGCGGACTTCTGGGAACGCCTGAACGACAGTGCGATCCGGCTGGCCGGCATGCGGTACGCGGTCTTCGCGCTGGGCGATTCCTCCTACGACGACTTCTGTGGCCACGGCCGCAAGCTGGACGAACTGTTCGAGAAGCGCGGAGCCACGCGCCTTTTGCCGCGCGTCGACAGCGAACCCGATCATGAGGACCTGTCCGCGGCCTGGTTCGACGCCGTGGCCGATGGTCTCGCCACGTCCGACAACGCTGCTGGACCGGATGGTTCGGGACCGGATGATCGATCCGCCGGTGGAGCCGGTGCCGCACCGGGCCGAGGCAGCAATGCCGACCGGTCGCGCGGTGTCCCCGGATTCGGCGGGCCCGCAGCGGGTGCTCAGGGTCCGGACGGCTCGGCCGCCCGGCCCGGCGATGTGCCGCCGGGGTGGGGTTCCCCGGACTTCGGGCCGAATTCCACTCCCCTGGGCGGTGATGGCCAACGCGGCGCGGCCACCCGCCTCGCGCCGGGGCGGCGGACACGCACGACCACAGCCGCGCCCTTCACGCGGAATTCGCCAGTACTGGCGAAACTGGTTCGCAATGAATTGCTTTCACGCGATGGCTCCGGGAAAGAGGTGCGGCAGTTCGGGTTCGATCTGAGTGATCCGGAGGCCACCTACGAGGTCGGCGATTCACTCGGGGTGCGGCCCGCGAATTGTGAAGCGCTGGTGGCGGAGTGGCTCGCGGTGACCGGGCTGGAGGGGCGGCGGCTCGTCGACGTCGAGGACGGCGAGCTGGCGCTGGCGGAGGCGCTGCGGACGCACTACGACATCACGCGGGTGAGCGCCGATCTGCTGTCGTTCGTGGCCGAGCGCAATGCCAGCCCGCGGCTGGCCAAGCTGCTGCGCCGGGACAATCGCAATGAGCTGGACGGGTATCTGTGGGATCGGCAGGCGGTGGACGTGCTGCGCGATTTCCCGGTGCGGGCCGATCTGGTGGAGTGGCTGGGCACGCTGAAAAAGCTGCAGCCGCGCCAGTATTCGATCTCGTCGAGTCCGCTGGTGAGTCCGCGCGAGGTGCAGCTGACAGTCGGCGTGGTGCGCTACGGCGATCCGGCGGCGATCGGTTCGGCGGCCCGGCGCGGCGGAGTGAGCTCCACGTTCCTGGCCGATCGCGCCCACGCGGAGGTGCCGATCTTCCTGCAGCGGGCGCCGCATTTCCGGCCGCCGCTGGATCCGAACGCGCCGATGATCATGGTCGGCCCGGGTACCGGCATCGCGCCGTTCCGCGGTTTCCTCCAGGAGCGCCGCGCTCTCGGCTGCCGGGGCCGCAACTGGCTGTTCTTCGGCGATCAGCACGCCAAGGACAATTTCTATTACCGCGCCGAACTCGAGGACATGTTCCGTTCGGGATTCCTGACCCGGCTGGATCTGGCCTTCTCCCGGGATCAGCGCGAGCGGATCTATGTGCAGCACCGGATGATCGAGCACGGCGCGGAATTGTGGGCGTGGTTGCGCGAGGGCGGTCATTTCTATGTGTGCGGTGACGCTGCGCGCATGGCCAAGGATGTGGACGACACCCTGCTGAAGATTGCCCGCATTCACGGCACGCTGAGCGAGGACGGCGCGCTGGCGTTCAAGAAGCAGCTGGTGGCGGAGAAGCGCTACGTGCGCGACGTGTACTGATCCGGTCGCCCGCCCGCGGCGCCGGACCGCCGATTCCGGCCTCCGCAAATGTGAAACTGTGGTATTTGTAACTCGCCCGTCCAGGCTCATACGGATGGGCGGGCCGTCACCGGGGCGGCTGCCAGGAACGCTGAGGGCAGGTGCCTTGAACCGTCGGATCAGTCGAGTCACCGCACGATCGACGGTGGCGGTGCTCGCGACCGTCGCCGCACTGGGCCTGTCGGGCGCCGTGCCCGCCGGCGCGGACGATCCCACCGCACCCGGCGTCTCGGTCCCGGATATGAAGACCGACGACGGCTCCTTCATCCAGAGCGTGGGCGTCACCGACGACCGCCACGTCACCTTCACCGTCTACTCCGCCGCCATGAACCAGACCTTCCCGGTCGACGTGCTGCGCCCGGCGGACACCTCCGAGCCGCGCCCCACCCTCTACCTCCTCAATGGCGCCGGCGGCGGCGAGGACGCCGCCACCTGGCAATTGCGCACCGACGCACTGGATTTCCTGAGCGACAAGAACATCAATGTCGTGCAGATCATCGGCGGCAGATTCAGCTGGTACACCGACTGGCTCCAGCCCGACCGCGCGCTGGGGGTCAACAAATGGTCCACCTATCTGGGCAAGGAACTGCCGCCGCTGATGACGGCCGCACTGACCAGCAGTGGCAACAATGCCATCGCCGGTATCTCGATGGCCGGTCTGCCCGTATTGAATTCGGTCATCTTCAATCCCGGGCTGTTCCGTAGCGCGGCCGTGTACAGCGGTTTCTTCCAGACCATCACGCCGATGGCCCGGGAGGCCATCAAGATGGTCACCGAGCTCTACGGCGGCGGCAAGGTCGAGAACATGTGGGGTCCCGAGGGCGGCCCACTGTGGGTGGCCAACGACCCCACCCTCAATGCCGAGAAACTGCGCGGCACCAACCTTTTCATCTCCACCGGCAACGGCATTCCGGGCGCCTTCGACATGCCCGGCGCACGCGGCCGGATGGAAGCGCCCGCGGACACTCCCAAGACCGTGGCGCTGGGCTCCCTCATCGAGGCCAATTGCGAACTGTCCACGGCGATTCTGCAGAAACGCCTGGAATCCCTGAACATTCCCGCGACATTCGAATTCCGCGGCAGCGGCACCCACATCTGGGGCTACTGGCAGGACGACCTGAAAACCTCCTGGCCGGTGCTCGCGCAGGGACTCTTCCCGAATCCGTGAACTCTTACACCGCAGGCGGATTCAGCCGGGCGAAGTCCCGCAGCCGGTAGTACGGGTAGTAGGGGTAGGGCGGGGTCACCGCGCTCGCCTTGTCCAGCCGGGCGAGCTGGTCGGCCTCGAGACTCCAGCCGACCGCGCCGAGATTCTGGCGCAGCTGTTCCTCATTGCGCGCGCCCACGATGACCGTGGCCACGCTCGGCCGGCGCAGCAGCCAGTTCAGGGCGATCTGCGGGACCGTGCGGCCGGTTTCGGCGGCGATCTCGTCGAGGACGTCCACGACGTCGTAGAGCAGTTCGTCGCGCACCGGCGGGCCGGCCTCGGCGGTGGTGTGCAGGCGGCTGCCGGCCGGAAGCGGTTGTCCGCGATGGATTCTGCCGGTGAGGCGGCCCCAGCCGAGCGGGCTCCAGACCACCGCGCCCACCCCCTGATCCAGGCCGAGCGGCATCAGTTCCCACTCGTAATCGCGGCCGACCAGGGAGTAGTAGACCTGGTGCGCGACATAGCGCGGAAAGCCGTACCGGTCCGCGGCGGCAAGGGATTTCATGAGCTGCCAGCCCGCGAAATTGGAGGCGCCGACATAGCGGATCTTGCCGGCGCGCACCAGCTCGTCGAGCGCCGCCAGCACCTCCTCGACCGGCGTGCCCGCGTCGAAGGCGTGCAGCTGGAACAGGTCGAGGTGGTCGGTGCCGAGCCGCCGCAGTGAGCCCTCGACCGCCGAGATCAGCCGGGCGCGACCGGATCCGGCGTCGAACGGGCCGGGACCGGTGGGCAGCGAGGCCTTGGTGGAGAGCAGCAGCTGCTCGCGACGGCCCCGGATCGCCTCGCCCAGTATCTCTTCCGAGGCGCCGTCGGAGTAGACGTCGGCGGTGTCGAACAGGGTGACGCCCGCGTCCAGGCTGATATCCACCAGGCGGCGGGCCTGCCGGGCGTCGGTGTCGCCCCAGGCGGAGAAGAGTTCGCCGCGACCGCCGAAGGTGCCCGCGCCGAAGCTCAATGCCGGAACCAGCAGACCCGAGGCGCCGAGCCGACGATATTCCATGACCACCACTCCTAACGGAACTACAGTTTCATTAACGTGCCTGACGCTACACTCGTCTGGCCGCAAATGGAACTGGAGAACCGTTATGAGCCGCGACATACGCGCAGAGGGCAGCGAGACGCACGCACCGGACCCTGTCGACCCGATCCCCGGCTCGGTCCGGCCGGGCGGGCGCACCGCCCGCGTGCGCGAGTCCGTGCTGCGCGCCGCCGGCGACCTGCTCGCCGAACGCGGCTTCGCCACCCTCGATCTGGCCGAGGTGGCCGCACTCGCCGAAGTCGGCAAGACCACCGTCTACCGCCGCTGGCGCACCCCGGCGGGACTGGTCGCCGACCTGCTGGCCGACATGGCCGAAACCTCACTCCCCCACAGCGATACCGGCAGCCTGCGCGGGGACCTGCTCGCCAATGCGCGGCTGGTCGGCAAGACGCTCACCGATGCCCGGCAGGGCCGCCTCTTCCGGGCCGTCATCGCGGCCGCCACCAGCGACGACACCGCCGCCGCGGCCCTGCGCGCCTTCTACGACACCCGGCTGACCGAATGGTCCCCCTGCCTCGAGGCGGCCGTCGCGCGCGGCGAGGTCCCACCCGGAACCGACCCGCGCGCAGTGCTTTCCGCCGTCTCGGCCCCGCTCTACTACCGGCTGCTGGTCAGCGGGGATCCGGTCGACGAGAGGGCTGTCGACGCTGCCGCCGAGGCTGCCGCACTCGCCGCGGAGCAGGGCGTATTCGCTTCCGGCACAACAGAGCACGCGCACCGGATGCCTCGATAGTCATCCCGCGGCCGCCCGCACGCACCACCCCTCGCCGTGCCCGCGGGTCGCCTCCCGCGCGGTCAGTCCGCGGTCCAGGCCGGATCGCGGCCGGTCAGCCCGACCACGCGATCGACGAGCGGCGCCTCGGCCGGGATATCGACGACCGGCCCGAAGAGCCCGGGCACCCCTGCCCGCGGGGTGTCACGGAGGAAGCCGAGCAGCACCGCCAGATCCGACTCCGCCGGGGTATAGGGCTGTCCGACCGCCCGGGCCAGGTCCCAGCCATGGATCACCAACTCGTCCAGAGCGAAGATCGCCATCTGCGGGGCGGGCGCGAGCACACCGCCGACCTCGGTGTCGCCTACCCAGGCCGCCGGTTCGCGCCAGGCGGCCACGAGAGCCTTCAACTGCGCCGGAATGCGGTCGCGCCAATCCCCGGGGAGCGATCCGGTCCCCGGCGCCGGCGGCTGGGAACGGCCGATCATCTCCTTGGTCGCGCCCTGCCGGAAGCCCTCGGTGAAACCCAGCACATGAACGAGCATGTCGCGCACGGTGATCTCGGACGGCGTGCGGCGGTCGAAGTCGGCCTCGGAGACAGCGGCGACGACCGCCTCCACCGCGCTGGCCGCGGCTTCGAGGTCGAATTCCGGCGTGGTCATGGTTCCTCCCGGGGACATGCCGAACCAACGGTGCGGCCCGGTCACCGATGGAGACGGGGCGGCCCGGCGGAATTCATCGCCGCGGCGCGCACGAGGCCCGGCGAGCGCCCGGAATGTGCTTGCAGCGCTGCGCCGCAACCGGTTCGTTAGGCGGTATCAGCGGCGAAAGACGCTGGTAGGGAGGAGAATTGATAGATGAAAGGTGATCGCGTGGAGATCGTCGTCGACACCGGCGACGGGTCTCGGAACTACGAAATCATGGCGACCAGAGCGGGCCGCCGCATCGAGACCCGCATTGCGCGGGGAATCGTGGAGGTCAGCGAAGTGACTCGGACCGGCGGGTCGGTCCGCACCGCCCGGTTCATGGCGGGCCGGGTACTGGCTCTCGTCGAGTACCCCGCCGACGACGCGGCGCTGCCCGGCGAGTGATGGGCGGACCGGTTGCCGAGCGGGATGAAGACGGGTTGCCGAGCTGGTGAAACGGGAGCATTCTCGAAGTGCCCGACTGCGCGGCCCGCCCACCCCGGCAGAGAGGAGCAAGCGATGATCGATCGCATCGACGCAGTGCCCGAGGCCGACTATGTAGAGCAGAGCACCCCCGCCAATCCGCTGGACGAGGTGAATACCGAGGCGCTCGAATCGGACTCCGAGATCACATCGCCGCCCGCCGGAGACAGCGGCTGGACCGCCTCCGAGGGGGATCTGGTCGAGCAGGCGATCCCCGTTCCCATCGACGACGACTACGAATCGGACGCCGGCAGCGAGTACTGATCGGCGGCGTTCGCGCCCAAGCTAATTCGACACGCCCGCCCGCACGGTGGCGTGCAGCTCCCGCAGGCCCGACCGCTCGGTCGCGACCTCCAGGACCCGAATGCCGTGCGCGTTGCCGGTCAGCTCGATCGCCAGCTGCGCGGGGCCGACCTGGCGGTGCGGAATGCGGTAGGCGGCACACAGCGCGGCCAGATTCATGCCGTGGGGGGTGCCGAAGACCCGCTCGAACACGCCCGCGTACTGCGGATCGCCCTGTTCGAGCAGCTCGAAGATGCCGCCGCCGTCGTCATTGGCGACCACGATGGTGAGGTCCTCCGGCCGCGGCTCACCCGGGCCGATGAGCAGGCCGGACGCGTCGTGCAGGAAGGTCAGGTCGCCCATGAGCGCGACGGTGCGGCCCGGATGGGTGAGGGCTGCGCCGACCGCCGCCGAGACGGTACCGTCGATGCCGGCCACGCCGCGGTTGGACAGCACCCGCACGCCGGGCCGCGGCTCGGAGACCAGCGCGGCGTCACGCACCGGGTTCGAGGCGCCGAGCAGCAGCTGGTCGCCGTCACGCAGGGCGTCCATCACCACGGCCGCAACATGCAAACCGGTCGGCTTCGGGTGTCCGGCCAGCTCCGCGCGCACCACGGTGACGGCCTTCTCGTTCAGATCCCGGCACAGCTCCAGCCACTCCGGCCGCGGCGCGCCGTGGGTGACCGCGCGGGTGCCGGTGCCCACCACATTGCCGGACACATCGGGCCAGCGCGGGCCGGTGGTCAGCGCGTACACCGTGATCTCCGGGTCCGACAGCACCCGCGACACCTGCCGGTGCAGGGTGGGCCGGCCGGTGATGATCGCCTGCCGGGGTTGCAGCAGCGGCAGCGCCAGCGGATGCAGCGCCGGGCCGTGCATGGGCGCGGTGGGTTCGGCGACCGTGGGCAGGGCCGCGAGTTCGGGGCGATGGCCCGCGCCGTGACCGGAGATGACCAGGGTGTCCGGGGTCAGGTCGATGTCCAGCGGGACGTCGAGGGTCGCGTATTGCGTTGCGGTCCAGGGCCCTTCGTGTTGGCGGCCCGGAGGCAGCGAGTCACCGGCGGCCAGGTCCGGCACCAGCGGTTCACGCAGCGGAATGTCGAATTGCACCGGCCCGGCATTGCCGGAGCGGGTGCCGCGGGCGGCGGCCAGCACGCGGCAGACCGCGGAGCGCCACACGCTGTTCTGCTTCGAGTACAGATCGTCGCCGGGCTCGGACTCGGCCAGCCCCAGGCTGATGGCGGCGCGCACCTGGCTGCCGAAGAGACCGAACTGCTCGACGGTCTGGTTCGCCCCGGTGCCGAGCATCTCGTACGGGCGGTTGGCGCTCAGCACGATCAGCGGGATGCGGGCGTAGTTCGCTTCGAGGACGGCCGGGCCCAGATTCGCCACGGCGGTGCCGGAGGTCATGACGACGGGCACCGGGCGACCGCTGGCGGCGGCCAGGCCGACGGCCAGGAAGCCCGCGGAACGCTCGTCGATGCGCATGTGCAGCCGGATCCGCCCGGCCTGGTCGGCCGCCTGCAACGCGAAAGCCAGCGGCGCATTTCGCGACCCGGGGCACAGGACGACATCCCGCACTCCGCCGCGCGCGAGCTCGTCGACGACGACGTGCGCCTGGGCTGTCGAAGGATTCACACCTCCAGCCTCTCAGACAGCCGCCCGTCCCGCTCCGTCGGCCCGCTCACACCTGTGTTATTAAGTTAGGGTTTGCTAACCTAAGCCAATGGCGAAGCGCAGCAAGCATGTCAAGCCCGAGCACCGCGAGATTCTCACCGCGGAGGTCCTGGCCAGCAAACGGATCAGCCCCCATTTCGTCCGCGTCACCCTCGGCGGCCCGGGCCTGGCCGGATTCACCGCCATGGGCTACGACCAGTGGTTCCGGCTGTTCATGCCCGGACGCGACGGCAACCTGCGGCTGCCCACCTCCGCGAGCAACCTCGGCTGGTTCGCGCAGTACCTGATGATGGGCAAGGAACACCGTCCGCTGGCGCGCAACTACACGGTGCGGGAATACCGAGCGGCCGGTTTCGGGGAGTTCGGCAGCACGGCCGAGATCGACATCGATTTCGTCTCACACGGTGACGACAGCCCCGCCTCCACGTGGGCCAACAGCGCCACACCCGGCTGCCAGGTCGGGCTGCTGGACGAGGGCATCACCTATCAGGCTCCCGGCCACAGTGATTGGACACTGCTGGTGGGTGACGAGAGCGCGTTGCCCGGCATCGCGGGCGTGCTGCGGTCGCTGCCGCGGGACGCCAGGGGCGCGGCGTATCTCGAGCTTCCGTCCGCCGAGGACCGCCAGGAACTGGGCGAACCCGAAGGCGTGCAGGTGAACTGGCTGGTCCGCACGGATCCGCACGGCGAGATCGGCGCACTGGCGGCGGAGGCCGTGCGCGGGGCGGACCTGCCCGGCGCGGGCGTCTACGCCTTCGTCGCGGGTGAGCAGAAGCTGGCCGCGGGAGTGCGGCGGCACTTGGCGCAGGAGCGCGAAATCCCCAAGGCGGACATCACTTTCACCGGCTACTGGCGAGTGGGCAAGTCCCAGGGCTGAACCGGCGCACGGGGCCGGAAAAAGGCGAGTGCCCCCGAACCACCTCGGCGGGCATTCGCTGTCCACGGCGGCAGCACCGCGGACCGTGACTGTTCGCGGCCCCTCGCCGGGCCGCGAACCGGTCGGCCTAATTAACCAGCGTGCTTCTGCACCAGGTCACCCAGGCGCGGAAGGGCCTCGGCGACATGCTTCTTCGCCGACGAACGCATGGAGTTGTAGACCTTGGTCAGCGCCGGGCGCGACGACGCCTCGGCCCGCGCGTCGGTCACCGACAGCAGCGCGTCGGCCACCTCGTCCTGCTTGGAGACCAGCAGATCGGCGAACGACCCGGCGCCACCGTTCTTGTACTCCGCCCAGAACGGCTCCAGCTGCTCGACGAACTTGGGCGCGAAGGACTCCAGCGCGTCACCCACGATCGAGGGGCTGACCTTCTTGATCGCGGCGTAGCCGCCCTTGACGACCAGGCCCGACGCGCCGCCCTTGTCCGACACCTCCTCGTCCAGAACCTTCTCCGCGTCGGCGATGAAGGCCGGACGCTTGGCGTCATCGAGCAGGGATTCAGACAGTGCTGCAACCACTTTCAGGTTCCTCCGGATAGTTTTTCGATGAACGAGCGCACGCAACTATACGCATCGGTGTCCCCGCACACACGATGCCAATGCGCTGCTACTGCCTCAGCAGCAACAGCACTGTAAGCCCTCCGCAATCGATTGGCAGCGTTTCACTTTCGGTTACCGATCGGTCGGAGTTCTCTCCGCGCCAGTAGCAAGCGTCCGATCGAGCCCCGGACAACCCCGCCCGCTAACAATCAGCGCGCTTGTCGGATGGCCGAATTCCGCCGCCGGTAGTCCGGGGTGACGCACAGAACACGGCGCCGAACTGCGGTGGGTCCGACCCCGCCGGGAACCGGAACAGTATGTTCACTCCCGTGACCTTCAATGCGACGCTGTGGCGGCCCGTCCCGGGATTCGAGAACCTCACCGACATCACGTACCACCGGCACATCGAGCAGGGCACGGTGCGGATCGCCTTCGATCGCCCCGAGGTACGCAATGCGTTCCGGCCGCACACCGTCGACGAGCTCTACCGTGCCCTCGACCACGCCCGCATGAGCCCCGACGTCGGCGCGGTCCT
>NZ_JBEXJI010000049.1:0-41414 GCF_040609015.1 Nocardia sp. NPDC004860
ACGTCGTCGAGGGACAGCAGGTTCGAGTCCAGCGCACGCAGGGCGGCCAGCTCCGCGATGCGCGGTTCCACCAGATCACGCAATTCGATGGCGTGCGGAAGGTGATGCGCCACTCGGGATTCGGAAGCGTCAGCCGCGGATCTTGGCCGCGACCGAGGCCACGGCGGACTCGGCCGGGAGTTCCTCGGCGGTGCCGGCGAAGCGGTCGCGGAGTTCGATCTTGCCCTCGGCCCAGCCGCGGCCGACGACCACGATGTAGGGCATGCCGAGGAGTTCGGCGTCCTTGAACTTCACGCCCGGGGAGGCGGTGCGGTCGTCGAGGAGGACCTCGAAGCCGAGGGAATCGAGTTCGGCGGCAACCTGTTCGGCGCCGGCGCGGGCGCCCTCGTCCTTGTTGGCGATGACGACGTGGACGTCGAACGGGGCGACCTCGCGGGGCCAGCGCAGGCCCTTGTCGTCGTGCATCTGCTCGGCGAGCACGGCGACCATGCGGGACACGCCTACGCCGTAGGAGCCCATCGTGAGACGGACCGGCTTGCCGTTCTCGCCCAGCACGTCGACCTCGAAGGCGTCGGTGTACTTCTGGCCGAGCTGGAAGATGTGGCCGATCTCGATGCCGCGGGCGGCCTCCAGGACGCCGCGGCCGTCGGGCGAGGGATCGCCGTCGCGAACCTCGGCGGCCTCGATGGTGCCGTCGGGGGTGAAGTCACGTCCGGAGACCAGGCCCACGTAGTGCTTGCCCTGCTCGTCGGCGCCGGTGATCCAGGCGGTGCCGGAGACCACGCGCGGGTCGACGAGGTAGCGGACGCCGTTGGCCTGCAGGGCCTTCGGGCCGATATAACCCTTCACCAGGAACGGGTTGGCCTTGAAGTCGGTCTCGTCGAGCAATTCCACCTCGGCCGGCTCGACGGACGCCCCGAGGCGCTTGTCGTCGACCTCACGGTCGCCGGGGATGCCGACGCCGAGGATCTCGGTCTTGCCGTCGGGGTAGCGCAGCTTGACCATGACGTTCTTGAGGGTGTCGGCGGCGGTCACCTCGCGGCCCAGCACGTTGGCGGTATTGGCCCAGTCGACCAGCGTCGCGATGGTCGGCGTGTTGGGGGTGTCGTGGACGACGGCGTCGGCCTGTCCCTCGAGCGGGATCGCCGGGGGCGCGGTGGTGACCACGGCCTCCACGTTTGCGGCGTAACCGGATTCGCGGCAGATCACGTAGGTGTCCTCGCCGACGGGGCTGTCGGCCAGGAACTCCTCCGACGCCGAGCCGCCCATGGCGCCGGAGGTGGCGGCCACGATGACGTACTTGACGCCGAGGCGGTCGAAGATCTTCTGGTAGGCCTCGCGGTGGGCGTTGTAGCTGTTCTTCAGCCCGTCCTCGTCGAGGTCGAAGGAGTACGAGTCCTTCATGATGAACTCGCGCCCGCGCAGGATGCCCGCGCGCGGGCGGCCTTCGTCGCGGTACTTGGTCTGGATCTGGTACAGCGTGACCGGCAGATCCTTGTAGGAGCTGTACTCGCCCTTCACGGTGAGGGCGAACAGCTCCTCGTGGGTGGGGCCGAGCAGGTAGTCCTGGCCCTTGCGGTCCTTGAGCCGGAACAGGCCGTCGCCGTACTCGGTCCAGCGGTTGGTGGTTTCGTACGGTTCGCGCGGCAGCAGCGCCGGCAGCGAGATCTCCTGGGCCCCGATGGCGTTCATCTCCGACCGGACGACATCCTCGACCTTGCGCAGCGTGCGCAGGCCGAGCGGCAGCCACGAGTAGACGCCGGGCGCGATGCGACGCACGTAACCGGCACGCACCAGCAGCTTGTGGCTGGGCACCTCGGCGTCGGCGGGGTCGTCGCGCAGCGTGCGCAGGAACAGGTGGGAGAGACGGGTGATCACGGCTCAACACAGTAGCCGCTGCTCTCGCACAGTTCACAAGGCATTACCGTGTTGGCTCGTGCTGGTGCTGCTGCCTCCCTCAGAAACCAAGTCCGACGGTGGTTCGGGCGGTCCCCTGGACCTGGATTCCCTGGCGATGCCGCAGCTCACAGCGGTGCGCGACAAACTCGTCACCGAGTTGATCGCGCTGGCCGCCGATCCCGACGCCTCGCGTGCCGCGCTGGCACTGGGCAAGGGGGCTGACGCGGAAATCGCGCGCAATGCCGCCCTGCGCACCTCCGCCACCCGGCCGGCCCTGGACCGATACACGGGTGTGCTCTACGACGCACTCGACGCGGCCCGGTTCACCAAGGCCCAGCGCGCCAAGGCCGAGGCCCGCCTGGGCATCGGCTCGGCGCTGTTCGGGGTGATCCGCGCGGGCGATCCGATTCCGGCCTACCGGCTTTCGGGCGGGTCGAAGCTGCCGGGTCTGCCGACGCTGCAGTCGCTGTGGAAGGCGGTGCTGCCGGCGGCGCTGCGCGCGGAGGCGGCCGGGCACCTGGTGGTGGATCTGCGGTCGGGGACCTATCAGAATCTGGGCCGGGTTCCGGGCGCGGTCACCGCGACGGTGCTGACCGAGCGTCCGGACGGGAAGCGAACCGTGGTGAGCCACTTCAACAAACACCACAAGGGACTGCTGGCGCGGGCGCTGGTGCTGTCACGGTCGGAGCCGTCGGATATCGCCGGGCTGGCCCGGGTGGCCGAGAAGTCCGGACTGCGCACCGAGATCGCCTCGCCGACCGAGCTGCTCATCATCACTTCCTGAGCAACCCGATCTCCTATAGGGAACTTCGCTCGGCCGCGGCGGTCCCGCTGGCTAGAGTGGCCTGGTGGAACCCAAAGACCTGGATCCGGAAGTGCTCGAACTGGCGAGCAAGATCTTCGATCTGGCCCGCAGCGGCGATGCCGCCACCCTGGGCGCCTACCTCGACGCCGGGGTGCCGGTGAACCTGACCAACGACAATGGCGACACGCTGCTCATGCTGGCCGCCTACTACTCGCACCCGGAGGCGGTGAACGCCCTGCTGGAACGCAAGGCGGACCCCAACTTCGGCAACGACAAGGGCCAGACCCCGCTCTCGGGCGCGGTGTTCAAGGGCTCGGACGAGATCGTCCACGCCCTGCTCGCGGCCGGGGCCGATCCGAACGCGGGCAGCCCGTCCGCGCGCGACGCGGCCGAGATGTTCGGGCAGACCAAGTATCTGGCGCTGTTCGACAAGTAGGGTGACCAGCCAACTCTCGTAACTCTCAGGGGCTTCGCCCTCGGACCTCCTGAGAGGCACGACTCTCGTAGCTTCCAGAGGCTTCGCCCCTGAGCCTCCTGAGAGGCACGACTCTCGTAGCTCTCAGGGGCTTCGACCCCGAACCTCCTGAGAGGCACGATGTCCGGCCCGCGGGCGAGATCGCCACGCAGGCACAACTTTTCGCATGTTCGGCCGGTTACTGCGTCCGCTGCTGATAGGTGCGGAAGGCCGACAGCGCCCAGAGGAAGGCGAGCGCTGCCAGGGCGGTCAGGTAGCGCGCACGCGCCAGGAAGGTGATGTAGTTGGCCGCCCCGAATCCCGGCATGTCGCCTGCGGATTTGAAGACCTGCCCCGAACTGGAGACCGCGCCGGCCGGGTGCCCCCGGACATCGGCGACAAGCAGCCTCGGTCGCGATAGATTGGTCGAACGTCCAATAGTTGAGGCGTTCATCTAATTCTCATTCGAATTCGCCCCACTGGTTACTCGCCGGTAATCGCCGGCGCGATGTATGACTCGTGACAGATTCCCCTCGAAGTACCACCAACCGCCGAACCGTCCTCGCCGGCGCCGGAGCCCTCGCGGTCGGCGCGGCCCTCGGCTCGACAGCCCCCCGCGCCACCGCCGCCCCGCTGCCCGCGCCCGCTGCCTCCGGGATCGACCACATCATCGTGGTGATGATGGAGAACCGCTCGTTCGACCACTATCTGGGCTGGCTGCCCGGGGCGAACGGCAAGCAGGCCGGTCAGATCTTCACCGACCGGAACGGCGTGGCGCACAAGACCTTCCACCTGGCCACCACTCAGGGCTGCCAGTACAACGACCCGGACCATTCCTTCGAGGGCGGGCGCGTGGAGTACAACAACGGCGCGTGCGACGGCTGGCTGCGCGCCGGAACCAACGACGAATTCGCCATCGGCTACTACGAACAGGGCGATCTCGGCTTCTATGGCAATGCCGCGCCGGCCTGGACGGTCTGTGACAACTATTTCTCGGCGATCATGGCCGAGACGTATCCCAACCGCTTCTATCAGCACGCCGCCCAGACCGACCGCATCCACAATTCCTCGACGATCTCGACGCTGCCGACCATCTGGGACCGGCTGGCGGACGCGGGTGTGCCGGGGCGCTACTACTTCTACGACACCCCGTTCCTGGCACTGTGGGGCGCGAAGTACCTGTCCATCAGCCGCCCGTTCGCGACCTTCCTGGCCGACTGCGCGGCGGGCACGCTGCCCGCGGTGTCGTTCGTCGACCCCAAGTTCCTGGACGAGGACACCGGCACTTCGGCCGACGATCACCCGCACGCGGATATCCGCGCGGGGCAGGCGTTCCTGAACCAGGTGTATCAGGCGGTCACCAAGAGCCCCGCCTGGTCGCGCACGCTGCTCGTCATCAACTACGACGAGTGGGGCGGCTTCTTCGACCACGTGCCGCCGCAGGTCGCGCCGGATGCCAACCCGGACTGGGGGCTGCGCGGATTCCGGGTGCCGTGCCTGGTGATCTCGCCGCTGGCCCGGCGCGGGCACGTGGCCCACGATGTGTACGACCACACCTCGGTGCTCAAGGCCATCGAATGGCGGTGGGGGCTACCGTCCCTCACCCCGCGCGACGCCGCCGCCCGCAATATCGCCGAGGTGCTCGACTTCGGCAGCGCCCCGAATCTCGCTGCGCCGCAATGGAATGTGCCGCCCACACCGCCCGGGGTGTGCGCTCCGGCCGTGGTCGCCGACCTCGAAGAGTGGAATACCTTGCGCGCCTTGGCCGCATCGACGGGATGGAGTCTGTGATGCGCCGGTTCGGCCAATTCATCGTGGTGCTGGTGTTCACGATCGCCGCGCTGGCGGTGGGCTACGGTCCGCACGCGACGGCGGATCCGGGCGCGCCGCACATCTTCGTGATCCAGTTGGAGAACAAGGGGTACGACGAGACCTGGGGACCCGCCTCGGCCGCACCGTATCTGAGCAAGACGCTGCGGTCGGAGGGGGTGCTGCTGAGCCAGTACTACGGCACCGGGCACAACAGTCTGGACAACTACATCGCTCAGCTGTCCGGTCAGGGACCGAACGCCGAGACCCAGGCCGACTGCCAGATCTACAGCGACTTCGTCGGCGCGGGAACGGTTCCGCCCGGCCAGGCCGTCGGTCAGGGCTGTGTGTACCCCGCGTCGGTGCAGACGCTCGCCGGGCAACTGACGGGGGTGGGCCGCAGTTGGAAGGGCTATATGGAGGATATGGGCACGCCCTGCCGTCATCCCGCCCTGAACAGCCAGGACACCACCCAGAAGGCGACCGTCGCCGGCCAGTACGCGGCCCGGCACAACCCGTTCGTGTACTTCCACGAGATCATCGACTCGCCCGCCTGCCGGCAGCAGGTGGTCGATCTCGGTGCGCTGAAGAGCGATCTGGCACAGCCGGATACGACGCCGAACTTCGCCTACATCACCCCGGACCTGTGCGACGACGGGCACGACTCCCCCTGTGTCACGGGCGCCCCGGGCGGGCTGGCGTCGGCGGATCTCTGGCTGCGGCAGTGGGTTCCGGTGATCACCTCGGCGCCGGCCTTCCAGCAGAACGGGATCCTGATCATCACCTTCGACGAATCCGATGGGCCGCAACAGGATTCCTCGGCCTGCTGCGGTGAGGGCCCCGGGCCCAACAGTCCGCTGCCGGGCATCGTGGGTCCGGGTGGCGGCCGGGTGGGCGCACTGGTGATCTCACCGAAGTCGGTGACGCCGGGCACCTTCAGCGACACCCCGTACAACCACTATTCACTGCTGGCGAGCATCGAGGATCGCTTCGGCCTGCCCTATCTGGGCTTCGCCGCCTCCCCGGGACTGCCGCGCTTCGGAACCGACGTGTTCAACAAGCGGAACTGACGCGGCTGCCGGTCGGGGTGCTGCCGAGCAGGGGCGGGCAGCACTCCGGCCGGTGTTCTACTGCTGTGCCGTATGACCGGGAAGGACGCAGACAGCGTCCAGGCCCAGCACGTGGTTGAGGCGGCCGAAGGCCAGCCAGGAGCCGAGGCACATGGACAGTTCGACGATCTCGGCGTCGGAGTAGAGCGACTTCATCCGCTCGAAGAACTCGTCGTCGAGGTTGTGGTGGTCGAGGGCGTAGCGCTCGGCGTACTCGGCGGCCATCCGGGTGCGGTCGTCGAAGGACTCGGCGGTGCGCCACTCGGTCACGCCGTCGGCGAAGGACTCCTCGACCTTCTCGCCATTGCGATCGGTGCGCCAGTCCAGGCAGAACAGGCAGCCGTTGATCTGGGCGATGCGCAATCGCGCGGCCTCGAATTCGCGCAGCCCCAGGGTGCTGTGCGAGTAGACGGCGAGGGAGAAGTTGGAGGCCGCGACGCCGATGCCGGGCACCATTTCGCCCCACACGTAGCCGATGGGGTCCTTGCCCTCGGGAATGTCGATGATCATGCCGATGGGTTCCTTCCGAGAGTGCCGAACGGCAGCGGGACGTCGAGGGCGTCGTACAGGCCGGGCTCGGCGTCGGCCAGCCACGGGATGGCGTTCACCAATCTGCCCACGGCGGTGGCGTTTCCGCCCGCGGAGTGATTGCCGTCCTCGTCGGTGGCCTGCACGGTGATCTCGATGCGCGGGCGGCCCTCGATGAGCACGCGGTGCGCGCCGGCGCCGCTGGGCGGGTGCGGCCAGTCGGGGGCGCAGCTCGCGTGGATGCGGGTGATGTGCTCGATGACGATGCGCGGGCTGCCGTCGACGATGCCCTGCACCTCGAACCGCACCGCGCCCTGGGTGCCCGCCTCGAATTTGCCCATGCGCTCGGTCTCGACGGTCTCGTCCAGCGCGCGCCGCTCCACCACCTCGCGAATGTCGGTGAGCGCCACGCCCAGTCCGCGCGCGATCATCCGAATCTGCCCGCCCCACACCATGGTCGGGATGGTGGGCGCGAGCATGGGCGGCTGATAATCCAGGGGCTGGCCCATGCCGACCAGGTAGCGCACCGAGTCGGGCTGGTCGTAGGTGGAGTAGTCGAAGATCTCCTGGCAGCGCAGCACATCCACGCTGCTGCCGAGGCCGCTCATGAGCAGCGGCAGGACGTCGTTGCCCCAGCCGGGGTCGATGCCGGAGACGAACAGGGCGCCGCCGCCCTCCGCGATGGCCGCCGACACCCGGTCCTGCAGTTCGATCGGGGCGCTGCGGTGGTCGTAGAGCGCGTAGAGCGCGGGCGTCACCACCACGGCCCCGGTGCGCAGGGCGCGTTCGATGTCGGCGAGAGCGTCGTCGGGACGGATGTCGCCGGACGCGGCGTAGACGATGGCGCGGGGTCCGGCCGCGAGCGCGGCGTCGACATCGGCGGTGGCCGCGATCCCCACCGCGGTGTCCAGCCCGGCGAGTTCACCGGCGTCGCGGCCGACCTTGGCCGGGTTGTGGACCAGGACGCCGGTCAGCTCCAGACCCGGATGCGCCGCGACGGCCCGGATGGCGGCACGGCCGACATTGCCCGTGCCCCAGACCAGGGTGGAAATCATGTCCGAAACGTAGCAAATGCTTGGTAGGTAGATGTCCGATTCGGCTACATTGCGGTATGGATTTTGCAGCTCTCGAATCGATTCGCGCACTCAAGTATCGCTACCTGCGCACGCTGGACCTGAAGCAGTGGGACGAGTTCGGGGACACGCTCTGCGCGGACATCGTCGGGTCCTACGGATCGCCGTCTGGCGGACTGCCGGCCCAGTTCACCAGCCGCGACCAGATCGTGGATTTCATGCGCGGCGCGCTCAGCGGGAACATCATCACCGTGCACGTCGCCAACCATCCGGAAATCACGGTCGACGGCGATACCGCTTCCGGCAGTTGGTGTCTGGAGGACACCGTGATCGCCGCCGACTATGGCCTACTGATCCGCGGCGCGGCCTACTACCACGACACCTACCGCCGCGAGGACGGCGTCTGGCGCATCGCGAGCACCGGCTACCAGCGCATCTACGAATCCAAGATGTCCACCGACGCGCTGCCCGGCTACGCCCTCACCGCCAACCGCTGGGCCCCGGCCGCCGAGCCCCAGCAGGGCTGACGTAGATGGATGACGGTTGAGAACCGGCCGGTTGGCATGACAGCGTGACGGATATCTGCCGAGGTGCCTGGCGCAGCGCGCGATCGAGGTGTCGGAGCCGAACGGATGTTCCCCATACTCGATGATCGAGGCACGGCTACCACGGCGGGTACCCGTTGCCTCCGGTTGCCGCCGTCCAGCTGATCCGATCGGTATCGGACTGTGCGAAGCGGGCGATGGCGCGGGCGACCGCCTCGCCCATGGCGGGGCTGCCGGTGTGGCCGGAGTCGTCGATGATGTGCAGGCGGGCGTCCGGCCAGACTTTGGCGAGTTCCCACGCGGTTTCGAGCGGTGCGCTGAGATCGAGGCGGCCGTGGATCAATTCGCCGGGAATCCCGGCGAGCCGACCGGCTTCGCGCAGCAGTACGCCTTCGTCGAGCCACGCCGCGCGTGCGAAGTAGTGCGTGCAGATCCGGACGAAGGCGAGCATCGCGGTCTCCGGCTCGCTGCTGTACTGCCCAGGGCTGCCCAGGGATTCGTGCGCGATGACCGCGTCCTCCCAGCGACACCACTCGATCGCGGCGCTGCGGCGTACCACCGGGTCCGGGTGCTCCATCAACTGCCGGTAGCCCTCGACCGGGTCACCGTCGCTGGGCAGCGCGGCCCGGAACCGCGCCCATTCGGCGGGTAGCAGCCGCGCGACACCCCGGTACAGCCAGTCGATCTCGCGGCGGCGGGTGCTGGTCACGCCGACCAGCACGATCCCGGTGACCCGCTCCGGGTACCGCTCGGCGTAGGCGAGGATGAGCGTCGAGCCCCAGGACCCGCCGTACAGCAGCCATCGGTCGATGCCGAGGTGGGTGCGCAGCCGCTCCATATCGCCGATCAGGTGCTCGGTGGTGTTCACCGCCATGTCGGTGTCCGGATCGGCGGCGCTCGGAATGCTGCGTCCGCAACCCCGCTGATCGAACTGCACGATCCGGAAGACGTTCGGATCGAACGACTTCCGCGCCCGCGGGCTGCTCCCGCTGCCCGGCCCGCCATGCACCACCAGCGCGGGCCGGCCCGCAGGGTTACCGCTGGTGCACCAGTACACCTGGTTTCGGTCACCGACCTCGAGCAGACCGCTGGCATACGGATCGATCGAAGGAAAGGACGTCGGCACGTTGGCCAAGGTTAGCGGAGTCACGCAGCATCGACGACGACGTTGACCTGGCCGTGGCACCAACGTACGGAACGAATTACGGGAAAGGACCTGGTCCAGTGGTATCCGCCCATCGGCAGCTGCGGACTTCTGCGGCGCACAGGGTTCCGGTCGCTGGCGCCTCGCGCTGGCCGGTTCGGTCAGCGCGGTAACGACAACATGCCCTCGACGTTGTGTACCACCGCAAGAGCACAACCCATCAGCAGATGCGGTACTCCGTCCGGCAGGAACTGCGGCAGCATGGCGGCGTAGAAAACGCCGACCTTCGGATTGAGCAGATTCGTGCCCAGCCCGCGCGCCCAGGCGCCGAACGCGCTTTCGATGCAGATTTCACCCGCTCATCGGCATGATGGCGCCTTCGGCGGGCCCGGGATGAATACGGCCAGTTGATCGCCCCGGCAACTCAATGAGCAACGACCCAAGAACACATGTCCACAAATAGCATGGCCAGCTGGGCGAACTCAGTCCCGGGCAAGCGGATTCGGCCCTGGTTCATGCGCCACGATCCAGCGACCGGTTGCCGGGACCGCACACAGCACGAGAATCAGCAGACTCACGATGATCGGAATGAACAAGAAGCCGAAACCTCTGTTGAAGAGCTGTGCAACGCTCGCGATCAGTGCCACCCCTGACGCAAGGATCAACAGGAAACGACCCGTTTTCATGTACGACACCAGAAGGAATCCGCCGACCGACCAGGCCAGCCCGATGACGACGGCGACGATCCCCATGACGATCAGGTCTGTGTACCGGCCGATCTCGACTGGCGATTCGCGGGCTTGATCTTCGAGTCCGACGACCGTTAAGAGAACCCACATGATTCCGGCGATTCCGGTGAGTGGACCGAGGATCAGCGCGGTCATGGCTGCAGTGACGGCGGTCGCGCCGTGTGGGGCCGGCGCCGGTAACTCCGGTTGATCGTGCGGATCTTTCACACCCGTTCCCCTCGTCGTTTCGCGCGAACCTACCTCGCCGTGCCGGGAGTTGCGGCATAGAAATTGCATACGCGGTTCGAACGGGGTCATCCGGCAAGCCAGGAGCAGGCTGCGGGCGCCGGAACCGGCGCGAACACACGATCGTCAGGATCGATCTTCTCGACCGCGGCCCGATGGTGGTTTCACCGATTGCGTCGACTTCGTGCTGTCTGATCGTATCGTCAACTGACTCAAGGAAACTCGCCCCTTCAAGCCCGCAACGTGTAATGTCCGAGCTCGGGTCGGACTGAACTTCGAGGGGAGAGCGAATGAGAATGCGTGCCTTCGCTGGCATGGCCGTGGCCGCAGCAGCGATTTCTATGGTCGGTGCGGGTACCGCCAATGCTGATGCGGTGAATCCGAACGACTACATGATCGGTGACACCGTCTACTTCAACACGGGTCCCGCGCAGTGCTCGATCAAGTCGGACGGCACCGCGGGTTGTGACATCGCGCCCGGCATCGCCAAGTGGCTGAACATGATTCCGGTGACCGATCTCGCCATCGATGTGCCGTTCCTGCCCGCGCACCCGACCTTCGGCGTGTTCGGTCCTTACGGTCGTTCCGATGCCAGCACCCTCCCGCAGGGCAACGGATACGGCTCGACCATCAGCTACGCGGGCGCTACGTGCAGTGGCGGCGGGCGCGGCGCGATCCAGTGCAATTCGAAGGGACACAGCTTCAGCTTCGGCTGGTCCGGCACCACGACCACCTAGACCGGATTACGCGGCCGCCTGATCATTTGGTCATTTACGTGGGTAGGGCGGCAAGAGCAGCGTGCACTGGTGACGGCCGAGCGGCGATCTGCCCGTTGATCTTTCGAGGTGCCGCGCTGGCCGGTTCGGTCAGCGCGGTATGCGGCAGAAGCGGATGCTCGAGCCGCATGAAACTGCGTTGGAGCGCAACAGCTAAGCGCGTCGGCAGTTCTTGACGGTGGCCTTCGGCTCAGGGCCGTTGGAGGCCTCCTCGCTCCATTCCAGTACTTTGATGTGGACAGTACATACGACACGGTCGCCCGTTCCAAGGTCCGCAATGTCGGGCTGGAGTGGCGAATCGATGCTGGCGCCTGGTTTTCCTTTCACGGCCAGGGTCGGTGTCTGGTCTGGCACACTCGTGATGTAGCACGGCGCCCCGGGCTGACAGTGGACAACGAATGGCACGTCGCCATCCCCGGTCGGCTCGGCCTCGGAGTCGCGCAGGCTGCGCAAGATTAGCCAGATTGCCCCCAGCGCGATCACACAACCGATCACAGCGCCGAGCAGAACCCACGCGGCATCGCCGAACATACGTCGCACATGATCCCCTTCGCTCCCCCGGTGATCCTATTGGTTGGATCGGTGGTAATTGCGACAGAAGTGTGGAGATCCTGTGCCAATCCGCAAAGCCGATACTCAGAGCCCGAGCTAGGCGCGGCATTCGGCATAGAAGACGTTCTGTGCGTTCGGCCGGCCTCGGATCGGAACGGCCAGTTGATCTTCCGCCACGCCGCGCTGGCCGGTTCGGTCAGCGCGGTATGGGCATGAGCGTGCATTCGGCCGCGGCTGTTTCAGGACCGTGATCAGGCTCAGCCCATGGGCGGGTTCGTGTGCAGGATTTGTTCGGCGATCCATTGAACCCGGGCCGAGGTAATCCCGGTTCGCTGCTCGACAGCCAGTGGATGATCGGTGGGTTCCAGCTCCACGAGTGGCCGGTCGCCGATCGGCTGGGTATGCAGTTTGGTCTTCAGGTTCAAGGTGGTCGGTTCATACAGGGGCAGCGCCGTGGACAACCACCCGAAGTACGTTGGCTCCTCGACTCTCTCGGGCTTGTCCCACAGCGCCGACATCCGCTCGAAGCTGGCTTCACTGACAGATACCCAAACACCCCAGTCGAATTCAGCGTCGAGGTCGCTGATCGGAATGACCAGTCGTGCCCGGACGAAGAAGTACGATCCCGCGATCACGCATTGTTCTTCTCCGAGCACACTGCCGGGCTGATCTGCGGCTTCGACGTTCCAGTACGCGGGGGCCGGCGTGCCGTAGCCGAGTGGGGGACCATCGTGCGGTTCGGCACAGCGGGAGCAAGTGTACGTGGAGCCGGCTATCACGCTCGGAAGCGTACCGGTGCAATTCGAGCGCACGGTCATCGGCATGAGCGCGCACTCGAGTTCGCTGGAGCCAGCTGGCCATGGGCCTCACATGGTTCTGGAGACGGTTGCCCGACCGCGGGGCGATATCAGTAGATCCCCGGCATCTCGCCGTTGAGCAGAACCTGGATGAAGCACTAATTGTTCGATCTGCCCATGGTCGGAGCGGGGGCCGGGTCCGCGCTCGCCGCCGCGCTCATCATGGCCGCCAGCACGGGCGACACTCGATACCCCCACCGCCACTGTATTTCTGGTGCTCACATTTATCTCCTGGATCCTCGAAGCCGGCATGGTGTTTTGAGCGCGCCGCCGATGACGGCCGCACTCACCGCAACCACGCCAAACGCACCACGAATCACGTTGCGCGACAATTCGTATGCCATATTCCGAAATCCTTCCCGCGATGAATGGATGGTGGGGCGTCAGCGCACGACCGAGTAACGCACGCAAGCGAATTCGCCGTTATGGGCGACTTCCGCGGTCTTCAGTTCGAGACGGCGGGGGAGCAGGGGTGCGCCCGCGCCCAGCGTGACGGGGGCGATGGAGACGATGATTTCGTCCAGCAGGCCCTGATCGGCGAATTGGCCGACCAGCTCGCCGCCGCCCATCAGCCAGAGGTCTTTGCCGTCGGCGGCCGCGGCCATCTCCTTGTGTACGACCTCCACCGGCTTCGAGGTCAATCGGACGTCGCGGCCGTCGTCGGAGGCCGGGAACTCGCGATGGGTGAACACCCAGGTCGGCATGTTGTAAGGCCAGGGCTCGGTGGAATTCTCATTGATCCATTGGTAGGTGCTCGAGCCCATGGCGATCGCGCCCGCACCAGCCGCGAACCGGTTCAGTCCCAGCGGGCCGTCCCAGTCGACCTGCCGAGACAGCAGCCAATCCAGGTTGTGGTCGGGCGTCGCCAGGAAGCCGTCCAGGCTGGTAGCGGTGTGGTAGACGGTCTTGAAGGTCACGTCATCCTCTCTGGTGTAGCCATTCGATGGGATCGCCGTCTCCGATTTCGGTTCCGGCGATGGATAACTCGGTTCGCAGCCAATGCCGTACGAGATACCTGCGGTGGGTGGAGTAGCTGAGGATGTGGGCGATCACGCTGCCGATGACGAAGCTCTGCGGCGGCTCGCACAGCGCATCGATCAGGGTGTCGTCCCACCCGCCACGCCGGGTGAGATCGCGGATGTTATCCAGCCACCGAACCGCCACGCGCTCATGGCGTTTCGCCAATTCCGGGAGAGCGTCATCGGCGGCCGTCGGGATGTCCTCGCCGTCGATCGCGGCCAGCCACACCTCCTTCGACTCGATGAGATGGGCGAGCACGGTGGCAATGGATTCCTCGGGCCCCCGGAACGACTCCACCAGCAGGCCCGGAAATCGCACCCGCCGGTACTGCGATTCGTCGAGTTGCGCTGCCATACTGAGGAGTTCGCGGGTGTCGTCGATATCGTGATGGATCAGCAGGGTCGTGGGATCCAGCACGGCCTGTTCTTTCGGCGCACTCGTCACCCACAGCGACATGGGCGGGTGAAAGTGGATGCCATTGCTCGTGGGCAACCACCGTCGGCGCTCGTCCGCGGGAGTCAGGCTCGGCGGATGCCCGAAGGCGGCGCTGAACGCGCGGCTGAAACCCTCCACCGAGTCGTACCCAGCCGCGAACGCGACGTCGGTCACCGACTTACCCGTCGACAGCTCCCACGCCGCCCGCTCCAGCAGCACCCGCCGCTTCAGCGCCACCGGCGGCTCGCCGGTACCGCGCGAGAACTGCCGGGTGAAATGGAACGGCGAAACGAAGGCATCAGCCGCCATCGCACCGAGCGTGGTGTTGTTCTCGTCCAGCACCGCGTCGAGCAGTTCGCGTAGTCGATCTCGTCCGGTCTTGGCCACACGACGAGTCTGCCAACGCGGCCCCGAAACCCGCTTGACCGATCTTGCTCAGGCTCCGACGCCACCTCGGCGTACCGGTTCAGGCCGTACTCACACTGCAACATGATGCGCTCCGCCAGCGACGGATCAGCAGGGCCAGTTGACCTTCGCCTGCCTCTCACTGGCCGGTTCGGTCAGCGCGGTATGCGGCAGTAGCGGATGTTTGGCACCGCAGTGAGTTCGGTCCTCCGATCGCGCCAGTCCGTTCGGTCAGACTTCCTCGCGAGCCGGCAGAAAGTCCCGGAATTCGGTTGAAACGGTATCGGCAAATCACGAGATACCAAGGCGGGCAAGGCTAATCCCGGCCTGTCCACCTACGGAAAGGTGGAGAGTGAACCTCCTCCCCAAGACCAAGATCGTGCTCGTCGGGTCGGGTCTCATCCTGACCAAGGTCAACGAGGATGGCACCACCGCTCGCCATTTTGACGGCACGATTGCAATGCAGTTCCGCTACGTGATCGTGCCTGATAGCGAAGCTGATGCGATCTCAGACAGATACTCGGAAAGCCTGCCCGCGAGCCAGGCTCTCTTGGGGCACCTGGTTGGCGACATCGTCGAAACCACAATCGATGACATGCCGATCCGCGTGCGAGTGCAGAGCATCGATTGACGGGCGGGCGGGCGGTGCTGCGGTCCGCGCCTCGACCATTCGAGGAGGACCGCCATCCACGACCGCCCGCGGGATCCGGCGGTACCGATGACGCAGCGCGGCAACAAGCAGGCGCGGCCCATCGCGCCTGTAACCGGGCCAAGTCCGACCGGATGCCCGACGACGCCGGCGCGACCGTCCGGGCCTTCGTGACCGACCGGACTTGGTGAATACGCGGCTGGCCGGTTCAGTCAGCGCGGGCAGCGGCATGAGAGGGCGCCAATAGCGTGCACTGTCGGCGGTTGGTCAGCCGCCCGGGATGCCCGCGGCCCGTTGATCTTCCGATGCCCGCGCTGGCCGGTTCGGTCAGCGCGGTATGCGGCAAAATAGTGCGTTCGGTTCAGGACCGGCTACCTGTTGCCGCGGGCCATCATCGACACCTGGTTGGCCGATGATCTGCAGTGCCTCGCTGATCCGCAACCTGAGCAGCCCGGCATGGCGACCAACGCGAAGTCCCGTGGGTTGTTCGAAGCGCGGGCCGCGCACAGCAGCGCCACGAACTGCCGCTGACGAACAGCGGTGGCGTCGCGAAGCGGGCCCTGTCAGCCGGTCCTACTACAGTGGCTGCGACAAACGATGACGATGGGGGCGGCCAAATATGGTTTACGACATCAGCTTTCATCCGCTCGATATCCGACTGGCGCAGGAACGGGTCATCCCGTTCCTCGCCGGCCACGGTCGCGACGGGGACATCGACGATTTGGTCGCTGACGCTGTCCGTCAGGCGAAGGTCCGGTTCCGGGCCAACGCGTGGGGCATAGGCATCCACTACGCCACCACCAACCCCTATCTCGTCCACGCTCATTACGGACGGCCGTTCTACGTGACCTCGCCCGATCCGTCCGTGGTCGCCGAAACCGTTGTCCGCTACACTTGTTCCAGCGTCGACGACGTCGACGACCTCGCGCGCAGCCAGCTCGCGCTGCTCGACCCGGCCCTGCTGTCACGAGTCGAACCCGACATGAGCGGCACCCTTCCCAATGACGAGCGCCTCGCGGGCGGATTCCGTTGGAAACTCGATCTGCTGCGCGCCGCCGCGGCCGCGCTTCGCACGGGCCGCGACACTATCGTCAGACCCGATGGCGAAAAAGCCTCCCCAGCGGGCCTACTGGCCCGCAACACCATCTTCGTGCTCGTCGAGTTCCTTACGGCGCTGCTGCCTGGGTGGATCGAACGCGGCACGATGTGGCCGACAAAGCTTGCCGAGCAGGCCACCATCGACAGTTCTGTGCCGATGACCCACAACACCGCGTTGCTCGGATCTCTCGTCAGCGAATTCCCTTCGCTGGACTGGGAAACGAACTGGACGATCACCACCAACTATTCCGTCGGCGGCTACGCCCCGCCGACGCAGGTCGCTACTCTGCGGAACTGGTTGTCCGGTAACGCCGAGCAGCTCACCACGGTCGGTCACCGATGGGACAACCACCCGTATGTGCGCACGGCGTTGCGCAAGATGGACGAAGCGCTGGCTCTCGCGGAGCTGACCGGCACCGGTTTCGTCGAGGCCACCGACATCTATGTTCCTATGCAGGGCATCATCAACTGACCCTCCCGGCTGGCCGCCACGGCGGAACCCTTCGGCCGGTATCACTGTCCAAGCCCGTTCACCGAAGCGGCAGTCCATATTCGCCCACCCGTGCTCCGCCGGAACTGCACGCTCATCGGCATGAGCGCGCACTGCTGATGTCGAGCTGCGCTGAATCTGTTGACCGCCATCGCTTCTCGAAATCGAAATCGCCTGACCGGGGTCGGGTGGTTCTGAGAGGGTCGCCGTATGAAGATCGGTGTTGCGCTTCCGCAGATGGCTCCCGGGTACGGACCGGGTACGACGGTCGACTGGGCTCGGCGAATCGACGCGGGTCCGTTTTCGAGTGTCTCGGTGGGCGAGCGGGTGACGTTTTCGAACCCGGAGATGGTTGCGACGCTGGGTGCTTGCGCGGCGGTGACGGAGCGGGTGCGGGTTCTGGCGAACCTCTGGGTGCTGCCACAGCACCCGGTGGCGATGGTCGCACAGCAGATCGGGACTCTCGACCAGCTCGCGAACGGACGTCTCGAGGTGGCCGTGGGCGTCGGCGGTCGCGAGCACGACTACCGCGCTCTCGGCGCTGATTTCAAGGGACGGCACCAGCAGCTCGACGACAAGGTGGCCGAGTTGAAGTCACTGCTCGCCGGTGAGCCGCCGTTCGAGGGTGCGGACCCGGTCGGGCCGGCGTGCGTGCAGCCGGGCGGGCCGATCATTCTCGCCGGCGCGATGGGTCCGAAGGCGATGCGTCGGGCGGCGCGGTGGGCGGATGGCATCTCCGGCTTCAGTATTCGAGGCGATGCGGAGGAGATCGCCAAGGCGGGCGAGTTCGCCGACCGGTGCTGGGCCGAGGCCGGTCGTGCGACGACCCCGCGCAAGGTCAGTGGCTGCTTCACCGCCCTGGGCGTCGCCGATGCCTCGGAGGCGTTGCACGCCTTCACCGCTCGCTACCTCGGCTTCCTCGGACCCAGGCTGGCCGAGATGATCGCCGCCTCGACGCGGGCGTCGAGTCCCGAGGTGCTCGCCGACATTCTCGACGGCGCGGAACGGGCCGGGTGCGACGAGTTCATCCTGGTCCCGGCCGTCACCGACCTGAAATTCCTCGAGGTGGCGGCCGAGGTGGTGACCGCACGGCCTTGACGCTCGAGGAATGGAACCTGTTCTATTCCATGCATGACGCTGCGAGTGATCCAGTGGGCCACCGGTGGGCTTGGCCAGGCCGCGATCGGCCAGATCCAGCTGCACCCGGACCTCGAGCTCGTCGGGTGCTGGGTGCATTCGGAGGCCAAGGTCGGCCGGGACGCCGGTGAGCTCGCCGGGATCGGCCCGATCGGTGTCACCGCCACCAACAGCATCGACGAGATCCTCGCGATGGACGCCGACTGCGTCCTCTACTCGCCGCTGATGCCGAATCCTGAAGAGGTGGCGGCGATTCTGCGTTCGGGCAAGAACGTCGTCACGCCGCTGGGCTGGTTCTGGCCGACCGCGGAGGAGAAGGAGAGGATGACGGCCCCGGCCCGCGAAGGCGGCGTGACGCTGCACGGGACCGGGATCGACCCGGGCGGTGCCACCGAGCAGCAGCCGCTGTTCTTCACGGGCCTGTCCAGCGCAATCACGTTCGTCCGCGGTGAGGAGTACTCCGACATCCGCACCTACAACGCCCCCGACGTCGTACGCCACCTCATGGGTTTCGGTCAGTCGCCCGAGCAGGCGATGAACGGTCCGATGCTGGCGTTGCTGGACAACGGGTTCGACCAGTCGGTGCGGATGTGCCTGGACGCGCTCGGCTTCGCCGACGCCGAGATCCGCAGCAGCCGCGAGATGGCGGTCGCGACCGCGCCGATCGACTCGCCGATCGGCGTGATCCAGCCCGGCCAGGTCGCCGCCCAGCGCTTCGCCTGGGAGGCATTCATCGGCGACACCAAGGTCGTCAGGGTCGCGGTCAACTGGCTGATGGGCGATGAGAACCTCGACCCGCCTTGGAAATACGGCGACGGCGGCGTCCGGTTCGAGATCGAGGTGAAGGGCGATCCCGACTGCTTCGTGACGATCCACGGATGGCACCCGACCAGCGTGGCGGCCGGCCTGCAGCGAAACCCCGGCATCGTCGTGACCGCGGCGCACTGCGTGAACTCGATCCCCTACGTCTGCGCTGCCGAACCCGGCCTGCTGACCTTCGTCGACATGCCCGTGGTCACCGGTCGGGCGCACCCGGACCTGGCGCGCTGATCGCGCCGGCCGTCTCGCGCCGACTGGATCTCGCTGTGCCCGTTGATCTTCTGATGCCCGGTGCCTGAGGTCCGCTGTCAACGCTGAAACGGATCGAAAGCGTGTTCTCTCATCAGTTCCGGCGCCTGATGAGCGAAAAGGAGTGGTCGAATTGGCTGATGAACAGCTGAACCCGGTAGCGGACGAAGACGCGTACGACGTCAATCTGGACGAACCCGTCATCGACTCCGCTGTGCCGACCACTTGGCAGGAGTTCGCCGAGGACGCCCGGACAGGGCAATCGGCCATGGTCATAGAGGGGTTCGGGAGCGTCACTCTTCCGGGGGCGGCGCGCTTCACCGGGTAGACATTGTCACTCGTCTTGGATCGTCACGCCGCCCGCATCGAGCGGACGAGGGATAACGGTGTTGATCAAAGTCGATACGGCTCCAGCCGCACGCCACACGAAGGACCTCGAAGCATGAGCATGACGCAGACATTGACCACTTTCGGGGGAATCACTGTCGCAACACTTCTCACCGCATGCGAGACCGCCGACGGCAGTCGCGCCCAGATCCCCATGTACGTATGCAATGAGGCCATCGTCGTGCAGCCGCTGGGTTACAAGGATGGGGACACCGTCGTCATCACCGGCCGAGGCGACTGCCGACCCGCAGAAGGCACTGCCGGACAGGACAATACGATGAGAGGTCCCTGGCTGAAGCGTCCGAGTCCAGGCTGTCGCGTTTATCCAATACTGCGACTCGGCCATCCTGGTTGCCTTGTGCTCGGCGTCCGCCTGCAAGTACTCGATTCTTACTGGCCGAGTTCTCCGACCGGCCGAACCTCGACACAGGAGACCCCTTGCCACCAAACCTAGCCTTGAAGGCAATGAACATCGCGCACCGCGGCCTGCTCCGCGCGAGCGGCGGGAAGCTGGGCAACTCCTTCAGCGGCATGCCGTCGCTGGAACTGACCACGGTCGGACGGAAGTCGGGACGATCGCACACGGTGATGCTTACCGCCCCGCTGATCGATGGCGACACGATCGTCGTAGTGGCGTCCCGCGGTGGCGGTCCGGTCCACCCGGCGTGGTATCTGAATCTGCGAGACCGGCCCGAGGTCGACGTGTCGTTCCGCAGCGGCCCCCGTCGACGCATGACCGCCCGGACGGCGACTGTGGAGGAACGGGCCGAGCTATGGCCGAAAGTGATCGCGAGATATGACGGCTACGCCGCCTATCAGCAGCGCATCACTCGCGAAATTCCGCTGGTCCTGCTCACCCCACGGGAGTGAACAGATTCAACGCAGACCGATCACGGGCCCTTACACACGAACCCGACGCGGCGGGCGCCCCTTGGCATTGGCAGAACAACCGCACGGTCGATCGTCCGTTACGCGGCGGATCCGAGCAGCCCAATCTCGAAGGACAGCGGTCTCGGCGCCGTCGGTCTGCGCTGGTGTGGCGGATTTCCTCGGAATCGAGGCAAGATCGGAAGCGGCAACGACGGCTCGCTCGTTGAGACCCTGAGGACACTGTCGAAGGAGATCGTGATGGCGGAAGCGTTTGTGCTCGGTGGTGTTCGGACCCCCTTCGCCCGGTACGGTGGTTCGCTGTCGCACATTCGGGCCGACGACCTGCTGGGGATGACCATGAAGGGTGCGTGCGAACGCGTCGGCGTGGGTCTCGATCAGATCGAGGACATTGTCGCGGGCTGCGTCAATCCGGCCCACGAAGGTATGGGTGATGTCGCGCGGTGGGCGGCGCTGGCGGCGGGATTCCCCGACACGGTGGCCGGGGCGACGATCAACCGGTTCTGCGGGTCGTCCCTGAGTGCGACCATCAATATCGCGCACGCGATCAAAGCGGGGGATCTGGGCGTCGGAATCGCCTGCGGCGTCGAGTCGATGTCGCGGTCGGGATGGGCGTACATGAAGGGCGACACCCCGTTCGGCCCCCGTGGCCCGGTCATCCTGCTCGACACCATGTGGGCGGGTGCGGGCGGTCCCGCCAATCCGGCGCTGCTGGAGCGCAATGCTTACATCGGAATGATCGAGACAGCACAGAACGTCGCCGACCGCTACGGGCTGACCAGAGAGGAAATCGACGCGTTCGCGCTCCGGACGCAGCGAAATGCCAAGGCGGCCAGGGATTCCGGGCGGCTGGCCAGGGAGATTATGCCGATCGAGATCGCCGCGACGAGGAAGACCCCCGCCCGCCTGTTCGAGCACGACGAATTCATCCGCGACGACACCACCGCCGAACGGCTCGCGGCACTGCCCCCGCAGCCGGGGACGACGCAGATGACCGCAGGTAACTCGACTCCCCTGACCGACGGAGCCAGCGCACTGGTGCTGGCGTCGGGTGAACGTGCAGGCGAACTCGGCGTCGAACCGCTGGCGCGGGTGGTGTCGTCCGCGGTGTACGGGATCGATCCGCGCTACATGGGTCTGGCTCCGGCGTGGGCGCTGCCGCTGGCGATCCAACGTGCGGGCCTGGCACCCGAGCAGATCGACGTGTGGGAAGTACACGAGGCATTCAGCGCCCAAGCCCTGGGCGTGCTGCGTGAACTGCCCAACCAGCTGGACGGTTTCATCATCCCCGACGAGAAACTGACACCGAACGGCGGCGCGGTGGCAATCGGTCATCCGTTCGGCGCCACCGGCGCCCGCTACGTCCTGACCTTGGCCACCGAGCTGCGGGAACGCAATGCGCGCTACGGCGCGATCGGAGTCTGCATCGGATCCGGTCAAGGAGTCGCAATCGTCCTCGAAAACCCGTCCGCCGCCTGAGAAATCAACAATGTACGGGGTTCCCCCCGGGAGGTCAGGAGACGACCTCGATGAGGTTGCCGGTGGCGTTGTCGAAGACGAAGCCGCTCAGCCGTTGTCGCTCTCGACGCATGTGCCACTGCGGTCAACAGCAGTGGCGGACGTTCCGCCGGCCTCGGATCGGCACGGCCAGTTGATCTTCCGACGCCCCGCGCCGGCCGGTTCAGTCAGCGCGGCATGCGGCAAAGTAGTGCGTTCACAATGCGCCGTGGCGCATGGGTTGGTCAGTGGCTGTTGCCCGGGTTCGGGTTCGGTGCGCCGCAGATCTGATGCTGGGCACCGTTGCCGAGACCTCACTGCGCGAGCAGCGGCAGCGCCGGGAAGGTGAAGTCTTCCCACAGCAGACGCGAGACTCCCTCCGGGTAGGCGGTGACCGTCGACGGCGTGTCGAAGATCTGCGCGAGGCGGTGATTGGCGTCGTACGCGGGCCAACCCGGGTTGCCGTGGGCGGCGAATGACGTCCACGACCCGCGGATTCGCGCCGACAGCTCTACCGCCTCGGGCGAGGGCGGGTCGCCGATCAGCATGGCGGTCTGCCCACTGCTCAGGTTGCCGAAAACGAGCGGCACGTCCAGCCCGTGGCACGCGCCGAGAGCGCCGCCCATCCCCGGGGCAGTCCAGATCAGCTCGTAGAGGTAGGCCCGGCCGCCGCCGGCGATCTGCGCGTCGGCGAGCCGGACGCTCGGCATGCGGAACAACCAGTCGGCGTTGACCAGCTCGTAGAGCTCCTCGTCGGCCGCGGCCGGGAACGCCTCCCGATACCGGCGTGCGCCGTCCGGCCCGGCGCCTAGAACGTGCAGCGCGGTCTCGGTCTGCTCGTGCGTGACCTGGCCGAGCACACCATCGATCAGGCTGAACAATCTCTGCTCGTCCCGCGTGTGCCCGACGAGAAGCTCGACGTCCCGGGCCGCGCCCTCAGCCAGCGCCTGCCAGGGGGTCGTGGGCAGCACGTCACCGTCGACGACCGGCGCATACGGAATCGGCCGGTGGGTGATCTTTCCCCAGCGCTCCCGCCACCGTTCCATCTTGGCGAAGACCGCGTCGCCAGCGGCGGGTAGCAGGTCCGGTGCCACCGCCGACAGCCCGGCCACCGTGGGCGCCACCCCCAGCTCGGCGGCGAAGGCCGTGGTGAGGTCGGCGGCCAGCTCGGGAGAGAAGAACGTCCCCGGCACACTCTGTGCGACCGCCCGACGGAGGAGCCCGGCGGCGCGCGGCATCGCGAGCACCGCGGCGACCGATCCGGCACCCGCCGACTGTCCGAACACCGTCACTCGGTCAGGGGCGCCGCCGAACGCCCGGATGTTGTCTCGCACCCACTCCAGGGCCGCGACCTGGTCGAGCAGTCCGCGGTTGGCTGGGGCGCCCTCGATCTGGGCGAACCCCTCGACGCCAAGACGGTAGTTGAGGGTCACGACCACAGTCCCGCTCGCGGCGAGGTGCCCGGCGTCGTATTCCGGCAGGCCGGAGTGGCCCATGGCATAGCCACCGCCTGGAATCCACACCATCACCGGTAGCTCGGAGGCCGAATCCGGTTCCGGCGTCCAGACATTGACCGTCAGCCAGTCGTCTCCGGTGGTGTCCTGAGAAACCGCGAGTGCGGCGGACTGCGGAGGCGGCGGGCCGAAGGCGACGGCGGGCCGCACCCCATCCCAGCCGCGCACCGGCTGCGGCGCAGCGAAACGCAGATCGCCGACTGGCGGCTCGGCGAACGGGATGCCTCGGAAGACCGCGAGCCCCGCCTCCCAGCCACCGCGCAGCGCACCGGCCGCCGTGCGGACCTCGGGCCCGGACTCAGCCCGCGTGCTGGATGCGGCCATTTCGCTCTCCCTCTCCATGGCTGTTCGGCCGAGCATCCCAGCGCGAGAGAGCTGGCGCAAACCATTAAGGGCCACTTCATATCTCAATTGCCCTGAACAGCCTTCTGCCGTTACTGAACCAAGTGGTTTGCGACCATCGCACCCAACGGACTGGCCAGAACCGGTGATCGCACGGCAACCGGCAGTTGCGGACGTTCCGCCGGCGTCGGATGAATACGGCCAGTTGTACGGACTGCAACTGCTCGAAATGGTCTCGCAGGGCTGTGCTTTGGGCGCAGCTCGTGGCGGTTGTAATGCCGGTAATCTGGTCGGGGCATCGAGTCGTAGCTCCGGTCGGCATAGGGGGATGATGGTTACGCCACCGCACGACAACAGCCAACCGCTCCCGGATCGGGAGCGCAGCCAGCGCGAAGCACTCACCCTCGCAGACCGGATCGCGCTGTATGCGCAGGCGGCCGAGATCGAATCCGAGATCGAGGTCGAGATAGCGGAACCAAGAGCGGCTGCGGCCGCACTCTACGAGCGCATCGTCGGCGTCGACACCGAGCGCTCCGCACCCGACGCCGCGCTCGACGACCTGGACTCCGCCACCCGGCTGTCGCTATCCCTGCGGCTGTGTTCGGCAGCCTTATCCCAGTATTCCCAAGTCCTGCATCCCCGCCACCCTGCACTACGGCCCATGTACCCGACCCTGGTGTCCGCCTTTGTGGCCAATCACACCCGCTCCGAACTGGCGGCATTGGCGATATCGATGGTCGAGGAGGAACATTCCTACGCCACAACGCAATTCGGGCAGACGGACCCTCGTTCCCTCGCCGCGCGGCGCGATACCGCCTGGGTCTACACAGCATCCGGGCGCATCGACGAGGGGCTTGCACTGGCGCACGCGGGCGTCGCGGATGCCGCACCGAGTCTGGACCCGGACGGCCTGGATGCGCTGCGCAGCAAAGTATGTCTGGCCGTATGCCTGTCGCGGGCCGGGCAACCCGACACCGCCATCGGAATCTGCGAGCAGGTGCTCACCGAACCACGCCCCCACGAATCCGCACCCTTGGACATTCCGATCACCCGCCTCGCCCTGGGGCTCGCACAGCTCGCCGCCGGGGGTCTGGACGCCGCCACAGCGACCTGCGAGTCCGCTGCCGCCGAGCTCTATCATTTTGTCCGGCGGACCCCGATGTCGGAAGAAGCACACCAACTGGCCATACCGGCCGGGTGTCTGCAGCGGTATTGCTCTCTCCACACCGAGGCCCTCAGCGGCCCGCCACACAGGCGGCTGACGGAGTCGTTGCCGATCGAAGAACTCGAAGGCATCAAGATCGAAGAACTCGAGGGCATCGAGCGGAACATCGCAGTGTTCATCGCTGAATTCGGAGTTGAAGAATTCGACATCAAAGTCCGCGACAAGCTCGCCTCCTGCTACGAGTTGCTGGATCGTTCTGCAGACGCCGCCGCGATGTACGCGGCGGCGGCGAACCGCAGCGCCGCCGCATATGGGCCAGCGGACGACCAGACCCTGGCCCTGAGGGCACGGCAGATCCTGGCCGGCTGGGACGCCGAAGCCTGACTCCGACACCACTGAGTCGAGGCCGAACTGGTCACCCTCGCTGTCCCACATCACCACTCACAACACCGTGACGCCCTCGGCCGGCTCGAACCGCGCGCAACTCGGCAGTAGCGGATGTTCCGCCGGCGTCGGATCGGCAGGGCCCGTTGATCTTCCGATGCCCCGCGCCGGCCGGTTCAGTCAACGCGGTATGCGGCATGTGCGGACGGATCAGGACACACCACATGTTCGCCGCGCCTTGCGAGCTGGGCGTGGACCAATGGCCGTCATGGGACGAGATGTATGTCTACACCGCCATGGCGCGAGTGCCGGACACCGTGGCGGCCGAGGCAGGCGACTATCTAGTCGTCGATGACATCGACAACAAGCAAGTTGATGTGCGAGTGCCGCTGAATCGGCGGCCGAACGGTATCTGGATCGGAGACCACGACCTGCATCGGACGCCGATCAGGCTACATGTGTACAGGAACGACGGATCCGGTCTCTCGGAAGGGAATTCCCACTACGCATCCCTGCGGCTCATGATCCTTGTCAACTGGTCGTTGTGGTGGGAAAACGGATCACCGGGCAGGGCCATGCTCGATGAAGCGCTCGCAGGTCTCGACCGAAAAGGTTGGTACGTGCGGGAGCAGTAAGGCCCAGAAACAGAGAGAAGGTCCTGTCCTCGGCAGTAGCGGACCAACACGCCCGCCCTGTCCGCGATTTCGCCGTCGGCACCAAGATCCGCCACCCGGACTACCTATCGAAGGTTGCTTTACGCGGCACTAACAGCGTTCATACTGACGCGCGAAAGGCTCCGACTCCGGTGAAACCTCGCGCCCGGATGCCGGGCAGCCGCCGACAAGGACGGCCAAAACGGGGCCGTTGCGCGTAAAGATCGTGTAGTCGATCACGGCATCGGGCTGGGCCAAGTGGCGAAGATGCCGATCGGCGAGTTGTGTCGCCTGCACAGCGCTGAATTTCTTTCCAGCGGGAGGGAATACCGTGACGCCCAGTGTACGGCCCGCTGTGTCGGGCGGGTCGTATACCGACACCTCGACGATGGCCGGGGTGGGTTGATCGGTCAGGAACCACTCCCACAATTCGAGTTCGCTACTGGACGGAAAACGGGGGCGGCGGTCCGCGTGGGTCAAGCTGGGTGCCAGGCTCGAGGAGTAGTTCCCATGCAGGCTGTCCGAATGAACGGGGGACACCGTCCAGTTGTTGGATGCCAGTTCGGGAAAGTCTTGGATGATTCGGCGCATCGCCGCCGTGGCGCGGTGGGGTTCCGCCTCGGACCCCGCTCGGACACTGATGAATCCGGTCAGGCCGTCCGCGTCGCCGGTGGCTTTGACGCCGGACCAGTGAATCTCCGCGCCGGTCTTGGCTGCTGATAGTCGGGCCCAGGTGTATGCCGCGTTCGCTTCCAGGTCCACGTTCCGCCAGCTCCCGAAATAGGAGTCCGTCATCCGGTTGATCTGCAGCAGTTTCGAGTCGCCTCGATAGTGCGGCGGAAGCTGCTGGGCGCCCATAGCACGCACCACAGACGCGGCCTCGGCTGGTGTGGCGCCATCCTCGAGCTGCACGTCGAGCCGGGAGATGTAGTACGAGTTGTCGCCGTACGGGCTGTACTGGAATTTATGTGATGCGTCGGCTACCCCTGGAAGGGCCTCGATGGCCGTCTCGATCACCTCCGACCACCTGTCACGCTCGGCCTGATCGGGCCCTTTCGGAAAGAGTGAACATCCAGTCAGCAGGACTGCCGCCACCATCAACGCGATGGTGGGCACGGTGAAGCGCATAGTGTTGATCTTGCCAGAAGTTGGCATGTCAGGTCGCTGAGGAAGGACATTCTCGAATGTCCTTGGTGCGGTTCTGGATTGACTTCGACTGGGGCTCACCGGAGCAGCACCGAAACAGTTACGGCATCAACCATTCTGGACGCGGCACTAGTGATAGTCGGAAAGCCGCATGGTTCATCACGGAGGCCATGCGGTTCGATCGAGGAGATTGCGGAACCGCCGGCTCCTTCGGACTCCGGCGACCCGGACAACGACGACGATGTGCCGAACACGGTGGTGTACAAGGGTGTTCGGCCCTACATCAAGCCAGATAAGGGTCGGCGGCGCGGAGGTGACGCGACCACCAGGCGAGCCGTGTGAGAACCCGCCCGCCGATCGAGGTCCCGCTCCTGCCCGAAGACGGGTTCAGCAAAGGTGGCGATGGTCAGCGGATGACCATCCGAAGCTCCGACTGCCGCACTGACAAGCCCGCACGCTAACCAGTCTGAGGGAAGTGATTTCGCGTATCTGCGCGTGCTAAATGCACGGTAGGCCGGGCGCACCAGCGTCTACCGCACGAGCGTACTGGTTTGCTCCACCGGATAAGCTCGCCCTGGTGCTCCTCCGTCCCGTCGAGGGTATACCTGATGGCCTGACCTCACGAGCCCGATCGTATGTCAGCAGACACGGCGTCAAAGTCGAGGTCCAACCTGTGGAAGACCACCGGCAATGGTGGCTCGAGCGAGGCATTCCCGCAGGATTGATCGACCGCATGACGGCCAACCAGAAGAAGTGGGCCGGCCTGCATTTGCCACCCGCGCCGCAGTACGACGGCGGCCCACGCTATTTCTATCCGGATTCCCCCGAATCAGACACGGCGGGATGGTGGTTCGAAGCCGGCACACAACGGACCGCGGTGCCCCTCAGTTTCATGATCGGCCCGTCCGGTGAATCGGAATCCAAGCCGACAGGGCGGGGTGGGCACCTTTGCATTCGACCATCGAGGGCTGGGTGGAATCACTCGCTCTGGCTGACCACGCATCGACGCGGGGCGCGCCAGATCACCAGGCTCATCGGCGATGAGCTCGACGGTATCGACTTGGACAACTACGAACCGGTGCGCGAGGTGATGGGCCTCGCGGACACGTGGTGGAGAGGTTCGGACTCGCTGGTGGCGCTGTACAACGGGGAGGCCGAGGGCCTCGATTTCCCCAGGGCACGTGTTGCGCCGATCTACTCGGGCCTCGATAAGTGGGGGCTGCACGACGGCGTCACAGCCGATGCGTAGCCGAGATCGTTCGGGATGTGCCTGGTCGGTGCTCCCAATCGGCTGCCCGCAGGAACACCTGCATCGCGAACTTCTTGTTCCGTCGATAGCACGCACGCTATTCCGCAATAGCGGACGGTCTGAACCGCACCAGGTTCCGACCGCCGGGATCGGCGGCCGCGATGTCCGAGTCGCCCACCAAGATGAACGGTGTGCTCAGGCCGCCGCCCTGGGCGGGAAACACCGCTGCGCTGCCGAGCGAATGGGCCGGGGGACAGTTGCTTTCGGGGCCATGTAATTGGGGGCAGGGTGGCGGGATCCATCCGGTCAATTTGTGAAACGTGTGCATTTATATTGTTCGTGCGGTGGGTGCCCCGCCCGGCCGCGAGCTCACGAAAGGTGTTCTGCCATGCGTACTCTCATCGCTGTGGCCGCTGTGGCTGGTGCATTGTCCGCCGGGATCGGACCGGCTGCCGCCGCGCCGTTGCCGCTGATCGACGTGTCGGGAACCCCGGCGGCGACCGACACGGTGGGGTCGGGCAGCAGCCTGACGGGCAGCGCGTCGCAAAGCGCTCAATGGTTGGAGAGGCTTTTGTGCCTCAACCCCAACTGCTCGAGCTTCGATGGGCACATCGGTTAAATGCGCGCCGTCGCCGGATGGCGATTGCCGAGGACCCGAAGGTAGTGCATCGCCGGTTGGGTTTGCTCACACACGTCGCGATCGGGCCCGAAGGATGATTTGAAGACATCTCCACGCGAGGACGCATCGATCCGTCCTGAACTCGGCAGTAGCGGACGTTCCGCCTGCCTCGGATCGATACGGCCAGTTGATCTTCCGATGCCCCGCCCTAGCCGGTTCGGTCAGCTCGGTATGCGGCAGCAGCGGATGTAGCGGCGACGCCCTAGTGTCCTGCGCCGGCAGCGATTTAGTTGTACGGCAAGCTGGTGCGATGGGTTATGAGCTCGATTCCGGGCGGCGTCCGCTGCTGTTCCGCGTTGGTCACCGCGATGTCGTTGCCGTTCATCGGCTTGGGAGCGGTCGTCGACAGTGTGCGGGTGGGCGCGCTGGGGTTGCCTGCAAGCGCGGTGATGTTCGTGGTGCCGGTGCTCGCGGCGGTGCTCCTCGTGTACCGCGACGAGGGTAGGACGGCGGTGTGGGCGTTGCTGCGGCGTGCGTTCGACTATTCGGCCGCTCCCCACAAGGCGTGGTACCTGGCAGCGGCAGGGTTGCCGGTGGTCGCCGCAGTAGCGGCCCACGGGATCGCCCGCGGGTTCGATGAGGCCGACGGGGGTGTTCCGATTGCCTTGGCGGCGTTGCCTTTCGTGGTGATCGCAACGTGGTTCGCGGCAACCTGTGAGGAGCTGGGGTGGACTGGCTATGCGACCGATCCTCTGCAACAGCGCTGGGGGCCGGCGTGGACAGGCATCGCCCTCGGAATCTATTGGGCGGTATGGCATCTGGTGCCGCTTGCCCAGGTCGGGCACGAGTTCTGGTGGATCGCTGGGTGGTTCGCTGGAACCGTAGCCGGGCGAGTGCTGATTGTCTGGCTGCACAACGTGACCGGCCACGGCGTCCTGGCTGCGATTCTGTTTCACGCCATGCTCAATGTGACCGCCGTGGCGACACCGGATTACGACGAGCCGATCGTCCTGATTATCGGCGGAGCGCTCCTGACCCTGGCCGCGACGGCAGCCGCCTGCAGTTGGCGAACCGGACGGCACAACCATCTGAGTCTGTCCAGGCCGTAGAGCAGCCGATCGCGCTCAATTCGGCATGACAGGATATTCGTCAGCAAAGAGCAGGGGTCACAGATGTGGAAGCATTTCGGGCTGTGCGAGTTGCTCGAGGGTTTTCGCGAGGCTGCTATCGGTGCGGCCGAAAACGGCGTCGAAGTAGGCCAGCAGGGATGAGCGTTGGAGGTCGATCGAGCGGCTTGGCTCGATCGAGCCGATTGCGGCGTTCTTCGCGTCTTCGGGGAGAAGGCCCGCTGCGGCCAGTTCTGCCGCGATCACCTGTTCGTCGGTGAAGGACATGTGGCGGGTGCCTGCGATGCGCAGGGGCAGCTTCAGTCCGGTGTTGGTTGCCCGATTCGGTTCCCACCCCGCGTGCCCGTACCACGGCGAGGTGTCGCTGGCGAGCATCAGCAGCGGCCGGTCGAGGCCGTCGGTGGCAACGGAGCCGAGTACGGGGCCGTCCAGATTGACGCCGGCGGCGACGCGCGTGTCGTCGTGCATGGTTTGAGCGGTGGTCGACCCTCCGAGAGAATGGCCGAACATGCCGACCTTCGTCAGGTCCAGATCATCGGCGAGGTGTTGCGGTAGCGCAGCAGCCGCATCGGTGGAATGTCCGGCCGCGGCGGCGAGCTGATCGAGAACGAAACGCGTATCGGCGACTCGGGTCGGAAGCAACTGGTCGGACAGGACGCTCAGCGGCGAATCCGTGGGCACCGCACTGTGTTCGGTGTGCCCATCGGGGAATTGGACCGCGAATGCCTCATGAGTGTGGTTGACGGCGACCACGACGTAGCCGTGGCTCGCAAGATCCTCGGCTTGAAAGGTGTTCAGCCCGGCGGTGTCGTCCGATCCTGGCGAGTTCAGCAGGATCGGGAACCGCCCGCCGATTCGGGCCTGCTCGTCGCTGCGGCCATGACTCGGCGCGAGCGCCCAACTGTCCGAAGCGACACCGGCCTGGGTCAGGCCGAAGCGCTGTTCTTCGCGGGCGCCCGGCGCCATCCACGGTGCCAGGGGCGAGGTATCGGCGTCGTCGGCTGGATACCAGATCTGCACCATCAGTTCGCGGCGGTGGCCGGGATCCCATGGATCGGCGCGAGAGTGTGTTTGCTGTCGGTCGTGGAACTGTCAGTCGCGAATTCCGGTGACGCGTTTGATGATCGCGTCGAAAGCGCGGTCGGGCAGAAGCCATTTCACGAAGATCAGCGGGCGGGCGCCGAAGCCGACGGTGTAGCGGGTCTTGGGGCGGCGGGCGGTGACGGCCTTGCCGATCGCGTCGGCGATCACCTGGGGCGGAGAGTTGCGTCTGGCGTTGGCTTCCGAACTCAACAAGGTGGCTACGGCCTGGGCTTGGGAAGCGTAGGCGGTGTCGCCGGAGACCTTGCGCAGGTTATTGGCGGCGATGCCGCCCCATTCGGTGGCGATGCCGCCGGGCTCGATCACCACGACGTTCACCCCGAATGGCTGCGCTTCCAGGCGCAGGCAGTCGCTGAGTCCTTCGAGGGCGAACTTGGTGCCGTGGTACCAGCCGCCGAGCGGGGTGTAGATCTTGCCTCCCATGGAGGTGATGTTCACGATCGTGCCGGAACGCTGTTCGCGCATGTGTGGCAACACCAGCTGCGCCAACCGCGCCGCGCCGAAGACGTTGACCTCGAACTGATAGCGGGCCTCATCGAGAGGCACGTCCTCGATCGCGCCGTAGGAGCCGTACCCGGCGTTGTTGACCAACACATCGATACGCCCGGTCTCGCCGATGATCCGTGCGATACCCGCGGTCATCGACGCGTCGTCGGTGACGTCCATGGCCAGCGGGCGGACGGCGTGGTCGGCGAGTTTCTGCAGGCGGTCGATGCGCCGTGCCGCGCCGTAGACGGTGTAGCCGAGGTCGGCCAGTTTGCGGGCGGTGGCCTCGCCGATGCCGGAAGAGGCTCCGGTGACGAGAGCGGTCTTGGTGGTCATGCTGCCTCCCAACGGTAAGATGAACTGCGGTTCATGTTCTATGATGAACCTCAGTTCACGTTATTGGCAAGTACCGATCGACCACCGTGAGAGACATTTCATGCCCCAGCCCCGAACCCCGCGCGCCGACGCGGTCCGCAACCGCACCAAGATCTTGTCCGCCGCCCGCGAACAGATCACCGCTCACGGCCCCGAAGCGGGCATGGACCAGATCGCCGCGGCGGCAGGGGTCGCCGTCGGCACTTTGTACCGGCACTTCCCGACGAAGACCGATCTGGTTGCCGCCGTGGTCATCGAGTACGTCACCCACGTTGCCGATGATGCCGAGGCCGCTTGTGCGCGTGTGGAATCCGGAGCGCGCGCACTGGATGAGATCACCGGATTCCTGGCCGGAGTCGTCGAGTTGACCGCCACCAACCAAGCCGCCAAAGCCGCCGCACAAGCCCTGGGCGCGGACCCCGCCGCCAAGGCTGAGGAAGACCGCGCCACCACCGCGCTGGCAACTCTCATCGAAGCAGGCCAGGCAGCGGGCGACATCCATCCCGACGTGACGGTCGGCGACATCTACCTACTGTTCTCCGCCGCCCCGACCGGCCAACCACATAACGCCCGCGCTCGATGGCTCACCCTCGTCCTGCCCGGCCTGACGACCCATGCCCGGACCAGCAAACCCTGACACACCCAGACGGGGTGGGACACGCCGAACTCGGCATGAGCGCGCACTGCCGGCGGCCGTACGGCGCTCTGCTCGTTGATCTTCAGATGCCACGCACTGGCCGGTTCGGTCAGCGCGGTATGCGGTAGAAGAGGACGTTCTGCGCGGCCGTGTATCTGGTTCGCGAGTGACACGCGAGTCTTGCCCGTTGTCGGAAGGCGCTGTGGGCGAACAATGTTGGGTTTGTGCTGACGGGCTGCGTGACTGCTTCGTCTCGCTGCGGACCCGCAGATGTATGTCAGGATCGAAACATGGCGGTTTGCATCGAGAGCGTCGTGTCGGCCGACGGGACGCGCATTGCCTTTCAGACACAAGGGGCGGGGCCGGCGCTGGTGATCGTTCCCGGTGCGTTGGTCACCTTGGACACGTATCTGGAGCTGGCCGGGCTGCTGGCTCCGGATTATCGGGTCGTCGTGATCGAACGACGTGAATACGGATCGAGCGGAAATGGCCCGCGCCCAGCGGAGTTCGCCGCGCAAGCCGCCGATCTGGCGGCGGTCCTGGCCGCGGTGGGTGAACCGGCTTTCGCGTTCGGGCACTCGGCGGGCGGTCTGGTCACCTTGGAGGCGATGCGGCGGGATGCGTCGATGGTGCGGCGTCTCGCACTGTACGAGCCTCCGGTCGCGCTCGCCGGCCCGCCATTGACGCCGACGCTCGAGAAGATTCGGCTCCACATGGACAGCGGACGACCCGAGGACGCGATCATCGAATTCTTCACCGCCATCACCGATCCCGTCCCTCCCCGCGCGGCCCTGCAACCGCTCGCGGACGCTCTCGCCTTCCGCGCGCCCGGATTGGTCGCCGATCTCGAATGCCTCACGGCGATGGACCCCGATATCGCATCCTGGTCGGCCATCGAGTTGCCCACCCTTCTCCTCGCCGGCGAGATCACCGATCCCTACGGCACGGCCAGCGTTGACCTGCTCCAGGGGTCGCTGCCCGATGCCCGCACCGTCACCTTGCCCGGACAACGTCATCACCCCGACGACGTCCCCGCGGTGGCCGGCGCACTGCGCGAATTCTTCCGCTGAACAGGGCTGGGCGCAGCGGTGGCGAGCGACCGGAATCGGCGAAGCGGCCGCGTCATCGGTTGTGCGGCAACAGACATCGATCTCGCTCGCAACCTCACGTGAACGGTTGACCTGAACCGCGGTCGAGGTTGCACAGTGGCCGGATGCGACTGAATCAGATCACGATCGGTACCACCGACCTGCGCCGGTCCGAGCGGTTCTATGAACTGCTCGGACTCCAGCTGATCGTCAAAGAGAACCACTACCTGCGGTTCCAATGTCCTGAGGGCGACAGCACGTTTTCGGTCGAGCTGGTGGACTCCGTGCCCGGCGGCGCGCAGGTGTCCATCTACTTCGAGTCCGATGACCTCGACGACCAATGCGCCCGGCTACGCGCTGCGGGCGTGGATTTCGACAGCCTGCCCGCCGACATGTCGTGGCTGTGGCGAGAGGCATGGCTGCGCGATCCCGACGGCCACCGTCTTTGCCTGTTCCATGCCGGAGCCAATCGCCTGAACCCGCCATGGCGGATCCCCGACCCGGCATCGCGGTCATGGCCAAGTCCCGGGGCGGCGGAATAATCGCCCGCATGCGAACAGCTCGGGACCGTCGACGCACGTGTTCCCGCACTGGAATTCGGCAGATGCGGACGCTTTGAGCCGCGAGCAGTCTCGGCGCCGGCCGGTTCGGTCAGCGCGGTCCGCGGCATTTGCGATGCTATCGGCTAGAGGCGCATCGCCGTACGGACGAGGTCGGCGATGGCTTTGGATCTGCTGTGTGGTGGCCAGGCGATGACGGTCGTGACGGCCGGTGCGTCCGGCACCGGCACGATGGCGTGATCGTCGCGTAGTTGGGCTCGGAGCGACTCGGGCATGACCGCGCAGGCCCGTCCGAGCCTGATCAGCTGGATCAACTGGGTGTGGTCGCGAACCTGCGGTCCGGGGCCGTCCGGATAACTTCCATCCGGTCGAGGCCAGCGCGGCAGGGGCAGGTCCGTCAGGGCGTTGACCTCGGCCATCGACATGTGGGGCCGGTTGGCGAAGGGGTGCCCGGCGGGCAGGACCACGACCTGCTGTTCGGTGTGCAGGTCCTCGGTGTCGAATCCGGCGGTCGTGTCGTAGGGCCGGAGGAGCAGAGCAACGTCGGCACGCCCGTTGCGTAGCAGGTTTTCCGGTTCGCCGGGCCCGCACAGCACCACCTCGACCGCGACAGCGCAGGGGTCGGCGGCGTAGGCGTCCAGCAGCTTCGACAACAGTTCGCTGGACGCTCCTGCCTTGGTGGCCAGCACCACGGAGGGCCGGTCGGCAGCGGCGCGGCGGGTGCGGCGCTCGGCGGCTTCGACCGCTTCGAGGGCGAGGCGGGCTTCCCGCAGCAGCACCGACCCGGCCTTGGTCAACGTGATCGCGCGAGAACTGCGGTGCAGCAGAACGACTCCGAGCCGACGTTCCAGCTGCTGGATCGCCCGCGACAGCGGTGGTTGCGCCATCGAAAGCCGTTGTGCCGCCCGCCCGAAGTGCAACTCTTCGGCGACGGCGACGAAGTATCGCAACTCCCGCGTCTCCACCGTGTCATCGTATCCGGCGCTCACCACGATCAATACCCGTGCGGTATCGCCGCCCACCCGACCGGTCTTGGACGCTCCACCCGAGTCCGCAACATGATCGACGGCATGAGTGAACGGACGATCGCGCTGGTGACCGGCGCGAACAAAGGAATCGGATACGAGATCGCGGCGGGCCTGGGCGCGCTCGGCTGGCGAATCGGGGTGGGCGCGCGGGATCGAGAACGCCGCGAGAGTGCGGTGGCGAAGCTGCGCGCGGCTGGAACCGATGCTTTCGGCGTGCCGCTCGACGTGACCGACGACGCGAGTGTGGCCGCGGCGGCCGAGTTGATCGCCGACCATGCCGGAGGGCTCGATGTTCTGGTCAACAATGCCGCGATCACCGGAGGTTCGCCGCAGACACCGACCACGGTCGATCCCGCGACCGTGCGAGCTGTCGTGGAAACCAACGTGATCGGGGTCATCCGGGTCACCAACGCGATGCTGCCTATGCTGCGCGCCTCGGCCTCACCGCGGATCGTCAACATGTCCAGCAGTGTCGGCTCGCTCGCCCTGCATACCACGCCCGGCATCGACATGGGCCCGGTTCCCACTGCGTACTTGGCCTCGAAGACCTTCCTCAACGCCGTCACTATCCAATACGTCAAAGAACTGAGCGGCACCAACATCCTGATCAATTCCGGCTGCCCCGGTTTCACCGCCACCGATCTCAACAACTTCCAAGGCGTCCGCACACCACAGCAGGGGGCGGCGATTGCGATTCACCTCGCGACCCTGCCCGACGACGGACCGACCGGCGGATTCTTCGACGACGCCGGAACAGTGCCCTGGTGACGGGCACGCCGGTGCGAACCATTCCCGTTCTCGAAGTCAGCCGTGCCTAGCGCTCCAGAGGAGAAGCAAGACAATGACAAAGGCAGTCAGGTACGACGAATTCGGCGGAATCGACGTCCTGCGGATCGAGGAGGTCGACCGCCCCGTGCCCGGGGAAGGGCAGGTCCTCGTGCAGGTGAGAGCAGCAGGCATCAACCCCGGTGAGGCGGCATTACGCACCGGCGCGATGACGGACATCTTTCCCTCCATCTTTCCGTCCGGGCAGGGCAGCGATCTCGCCGGAGTCGTCGTCGAGATCGGTGCCGGAGCCGGCCGATTCGCGCCCGGTGACGAGGTGATCGGATTCTCCGAGCGGCGAAGCGCCCAGGCCGAGCTGGTCCTCGTCGACGTCGACAACCTCACCCCCAAACCGAAGAACGTCCCATGGGAAGTGGCGGGCGCCCTATACATTGCCGGCGTGACCGCGTGGGGGGCAGTGCATTCCGTACAGCTCGAGCAAGGCGAGAGCGTCGTCATCTCCGGAGCCGCCGGAGGAGTCGGCTCATTCGCCATCCAGCTCGCGCGCCGTGCCGGAGCCACGGTCATCGGTCTGGCGAGCGAGCGCAACCACGAGTGGCTGCAAAGCCACAGCGTGATCCCCGTCGCATACGGTGACGGCGTCATGGACCGGATCAAGGCCGCCGCACCGGGCGGCATCCATGCCTTCATCGACACCTACGGCGACGGGTACGTCGAACTGGCCCTCGCTCTCGGCGTCGCAATCGAGCGGATCGACACCATCATCGATTTCCCAGCAGCCGCAAAGTATGGGGTCAAAACCGAACCCGGGCCCAACGGCAGGCCGGGCGCCGAGGTCCTCGCCGAACTGGCCGGCCTGATCGCCGACGGACACCTCGAAGTCCCGATCGCCAGCGTCTACCCCTTGACGCAGGTTCGTCAGGCCTACACCGAACTCGAACGCAGACACACCCACGGCAAAATCGTTCTGAGGCCCTAGCCGGCGCCACACAGTGCGGCGCGCTTCCAGGGGACTGCTCGACCGCGGGGGCTGATTCCCGTCAGCACGGTTGTCTGCCACCCCAAGACCACGACACCGCCGACTACACATCCGGTATTCGGCATAATGGCGCGTTCGGCCAGCCTCCGGCCAATAATCGCCGCGGCCATCCCGACGCCCTCTACTTGAAGCAAGCTCTAGTGAGCCCGGTGCGCGGACCATGGCAGTGGGGTAGGTGATAGGCCCGTACCGGGCACCCCGGTGCGGGCCTGTTGCTTATGCGGCTGACACAGTTCTCGGTCGACGGCGACGGGTCGGAGCCACAGCACCAGCCATCACCTCATCGGCAGTTCAGTGCGTTCGGCCGGCCTCGTGGCAGATGCCCACGGCATCTTGGTCTTTCGGAGACCAGCGGTCGAGGCGCGCGAGAATCGGCGCTCAGTCGAGCAGGAACTTCAGGCGATCATCGGCTTGCCCGGCCGCGATCTCGACGATGTCGGCCGTCACGACATCAGCCGCGACGAACGGGTCTTGCGCGACCCGCCACTGGAGATCCTCCGCCGAGGTGTTGTGCGCCAGGACCGCTCCTCCGACACCGGGTTTGATGCTGCCGACCAGCAGGAACACCTCGTCATCGAAGCCCTGTCGGATCCACTGCTGGTGGCCGGTCATGTGCTGTGGCGCGTCGGCCTTGTTGGCGGAGAACTTCAGCAGAACTACGAACATGGTTGTCTCGCTTCTATTTCGTCAGTCGTCGATGTGGGTGTCGAGCCAGTCGTGGAGCCGCTGGACCTCACGGCGGATGAACTGCTCATCGTGGAAGGCGTTGGCCAGGGTGGCCACACCCTGGCTGGCGGCGAGTACGTGCATGGCCAGGTCGTCGGCATCGTCGCGATATCCGAGCCGGGTGAACTGCTCGCCCAGCCAATCCCGGAACAGGGTGAACAGCCCGCCGGCCGCGCCGAGGGCGGTGTGGTCGAGCTTGGCCAGCTCGCTGGTCAAGGTGCCGACCGGGCAGCCGTAGCTCTGGATATCGGCACGGTTGATCAGCAGAATGTCGATGAATTTTCGGATGCGATCGGCCGGGTCGGGAGCCTCCGATTCCCAGCGCTCGAGCATCGCCCGGGTGTCGGCGAGGCGGGCCGCGATGACCGCGTCGAGCAGGTCGTCTTTGGCTTTGAAGTGGTGATAGAAGTTGCCTCGCGACAGATGGACGACATCGGCGATGGACGCGAACGAGGTCTGCTCGAACCCCCGGTGGTAGAACAGCTCGTCCGCGGCGGCAATGATCTGCTCGCGAGTCGTCTTGCCGCTCAACGAAGTACCTTGCGTGTCGGTTTCCCCAATCGTGAACTGCGCACTGCATGCCTCCTCTGATCAGCGGGACTCCACATCTAGGTCGCGCGTCCTAGACACGAGGCTAGGACACGCGACCTAGACGATCAAGTTCAAGATCGAGTCCGCGGCGGTGTCTCTGGCAGTCTCGGCGACCCAACTGCCAGACGACGCCGTTGGTGATCAGCGGTGCGGTCGTGGCGGCGCGCCCCGGGTGAAACCGTTGACGTCGAAGAAGATTCGCGTCCCTGCGCTGCCGAATCGCGTGAATCACGATGGGAGCCAACGACACTTCCGAAGATCTGGGAGCGCGGGTACCGGCGCTTCACCGGTACCCACGCTCGGGCCCGATAGCGTCGGCGCGGTCATGGTGCCGCTGTGAGCGTCCTCATCTGCGGCCTGCCATGGCGGTTTGCGGTTCGGCGGGCTCGGTGTCGCCGGTGCGGAACGGTGCGGCGAGCACGCCCGGCAGGTGCTTTCGGTTGATGGTCAAAGCCGCGATCGCGATTGACGCGTAGACGCCGGTCAGAATCAAGCGGCCGTGGGTGCCGGTGACGGGGAACTGGATTGCGAACAGCGCCAGCAGCGTCCAGGCTGCCCACCGGTGGAATCGCAGCGCAAGGATCACCGCGACCCCCATCAGGGTTTGCGCCGCGGTGAGCAGCAACTCCTCGGTCTGGCGTGAGTCCAGCGCGAGCGCCGTACCGCCGCCACCGGCGAGGTAGGCCATCGGGAGAGATCCGATCAGCAGCGTCCACTGGTTGACCTTGCTGGAGATGAGGGTGGCGATCGCGGCGGTGCCCTTGCCGCGGGCGGCGAAGATGATCGCGATCACGAATTCGGGGGATCCGCAGGACCGTCGGCATTGCAGTGCAGTGCGTTGGCCGACCGGCGCCGACGGCCGCGCTTTCGTAAGGATGTGCAGGGACCGCGGACGCACCGCACTCAACGTGTCAGTGAACGGTGCCGCAAGTCATCTGATCGCACGCCATTCGGCCACTTAGACAATGCGACCGGCTCGAACCCGCACACCGATACTTCGGACAAGCCACATCCCGGACCCACCAAACAGCCCAACTCCGCACCCACACCGACGCCTTGGCTAAAGGGGCGGCAGAAGAGCGCGCTGCTATGCGGGCATGAACGGCCAACCCAACCGTTCTGAACGTGCACTACAGCTGAGGAATTGGCGCGAAATTGCTGTTCTACAGCGGATTGTGCGGGATTGCACCGGTCGAACGAAACTCGGCATTTCCGTGCACAGTTGGCGGGCCCGGTCGGGTGAGATGATCCCAGCCCGTTGATCTTCGGAGCGCTCGCGCTGACCGGTTCGGTCAGTGCGGCATGCGGCACGACCGGACGGTTGCCCACGCCTCGAGTGAGCAACCGGTCGCGCCGGTTATATCTACTCCGCAAACTCGGTTCGTTCGAACCACTCGTACACAGGCAGCCGCCCCTCGGCGGTATCGGTGAACCTTGGGGTGCTTTTGTAATGTTCGTAGCCGGCACGACGCTCGATCTTCACCTCGAAACCGGGCGGGGTTATCGGGACGATTCGCGTGGGCATGTCATCTGGTCCGCCTTCGATGAAACACTTCGTCGACATCATGCGCTCCTCTCGTTGATTGACCAGCTCAGCGGCATTCTATCGATCAGTTGATGACAGGAGTGGGGCAACGGAATACTGCTGATGCACATCCTTCGTTCGACAGAAGAGGATGTCCTGCGCGGCCGGAGCATCACTGGGCGGCAGTTCAGGCCACCGGCGTCAAGGCGGGGGTTGCCAGATGCTGTCGATCACCGACCGCGGCGCGGTCAGACTGCCCCCAACCCGAGGTCGACGAGGGCCGGGACCGCTATGAGCCCCAGCGCCACCAGCAGGCCGGCGATCCGCTGGCGTTCGGTGATCGGCCTGCCGGGCGGCAGCGTCCGCCCGGCCGGAACGGGCATGTGCAGCTTGGTGGTCCGAGCACGATACTGCGGTAGCGATCTGAAATCTAGCGACGCTAGACAAGCTGCTGGAGTCGGTGTTACCGTTGCTCCAGTTTCTAGCTCTGCTAGACATCAGGAAGGGGAAGCCGAGAATGTTCAGTCCCACTGAACCGCCGACGCAGGACGCGCGGGACGGGCAGGCAACAGCTTGTGCTTCCCGCACACAACAACTTCCGGCTGATCGCCGGGCACACCTGATTTCGAATTCACCGAGGAGTAAATGACATGACCTTCACCATCAATGAACAGCAGTTCCTCGCGGAGGCCGGGATCGGTCGGCTGGCCACGGTGTCGCCTGACGGCGTTGTGCAGAACAACCCGACCAGCTATCGGGTGAACGCCGACGGCACGATCGACATCGGGGGAATGCGGATGCGTGCGAGTCGGAAGTATCGCAATGTCGAGGCGGGCAGCCGGGTGTCGTTCGTCATCGACCAACAGGTTTCATTGGAGCCATACGTGATTCGCGGCATCGAGGTACGCGGCACGGCCGAGGCGCTCGATGACGAAGAGCCACCGTTCCAGCCCCAGGAACGCGCGGTCATCCGAATTCATCCCGAACGGATCATCTCCTGGGGCATCGACGGCGGATCCTTCGACTTCGTCAGTCGCGGTGCCGAGTAGAACATCAAACAAGACAGATCAAGAACGCTCCGACGTTGACGGCGGGCGGAAGGATCCAGGGTAAGCAGGGTAGAGCGGAATAGCCGGCCATGGCCTCGGACCGTTGCTCGGCTACGGGAGCCGATGCCGGTTCGGCTGTGGCCACGCCCGCACTGGCGGTGATGACGGTTGCAATCGCTAGGGCTGTTGTCAGTGCACTCGATTTCTTGGTCATGGCAACCTCCGCTGTAGTGGTACCGGACGACCTCGCCGAGTGCACTCGATTGCGCTCGGACCGCTGGACACCCGGCGGGGCGGAATGCTCGAACACCAATTAACCCGCTCAGGAGGGGTCCTCCGCAAGGGCTCCGTCCGGACATCGGACTTTGCCGGCGAAGAAACCCCGCTTCCGCCCTCCGCTTGACCCCGGACACGCTGTGCCCCAAGCACTTGCCGGTTAACACGTCATCGAAGCCCGCCGATCTTGACTCGACAGTGGCGGGGGGGGGGGGGCCCGCGCGGCCCCGGGGTACCGTGCCGTACGCTGGCGGGGAGTGGGTGACCGCCTGCGCTCGCGCTTCCGAGGCGGCGGGCCAGCCCCCGGGGTCCGGGGGAACGCTGTCGGCGATGCGCCCCGGGACGGTCC
>NZ_JBEXJI010000050.1:0-35947 GCF_040609015.1 Nocardia sp. NPDC004860
TCATCGACGGCGACATCATCGAAATGCGTTCGGTGCTCCCTCAGCGACGGGCCTGGTCGTGGGCTGATCTGAACAGACGCCGCTCGACTGTGCCCCCGCACCGCGAGCGTCAGGACAGGGTCAGGCGGACCGGCAGGTTCCGCAGCCCACCCACGAAGTTGGTCTGGATCAGCTTCGGCTCGCCGATCACCTCGACTCGGGCCAGCTTGGGCAGCAGTTCCTCGAGCATGACCCGCATCTCGAGCTTGGCCAGATGCTGGCCGATGCACATGTGGGGCCCGTACCCGAAGGCGATGTGCTTGTTCGGCCGCCGATCGATGTCGAAGGTGTCGGGATTGTCGAACACCTCGGCATCGCGGTTCCCGGACTGGAACAGCAGCATCAGCCGGTCGCCGGCCTTGATCTGCTGACCGCGCATTTCGTAGTCGCGCAGCGCCACCCGGGTGAACTGCTTCACCGGGGACACGATCCGCAACGACTCGTTGACCAGATGCGGAATCAGGTCGAGATCGTTCTTGACCCGCTCGAGCACATCCGGCCGCTCGGCCAGCTGATGCAGGCATCCGGCCAGGGTGCTCGCCGTGGTGTCGTGCCCGGCGGTCGCGATCGCGACGAACCAGCCGTACGCGTATGTCTTCGGGAAGTATTCCCCGGACTCGTCTTTCGCGACGGCGATGAGGGTGGCCAGGTCGTCACGCGGTTCGGCGCGGCGGTTCTCGACCAGCACATCGAAATAGGCGTAGAAGTCCGCGACCGCGGCCGCGAACTGCTGCGCGGCAGCCTCGGGCGAGAGCGCCTCGACGTCGTCCCGCATCGCGTCCGGATCGGCGACACCGAAGAGATCCTGGGTCAGGGCGAACATGCGCGGCTCATCCTCTTCAGGAACGCCGAAGAGGGTCATGATGACGCGCAGCGGGAAGTACACACAGAATTCCTGGACGGCGTCCAACTCCGGCGGTCCCGCGATCAGGCGTTCGACGGCCGCCTTCGCGTTCTCCCGGATCTGGTCTTCCCACTTCTTGAGGTTCGCGGGCCGGAACCAGTCGAACGCGACATCCTTGATGGTGGTGTGCTCCGGCGGGTCCAGATACGGCAGGGCGTCCAGGATGCGCAGGCTGCCGCCGGTGAGGGTCTTGGTGAATTCGTCGCCGGCCTGATTCTGGAGAATCGGATTGTGCGAGCCCTTGTCCTCGCCGCCGCCCGCGGCGAAAATGTCCGGTTGCTTTTCGACCTCCATGAGATCGGCGTGCTTGGTCACGAGCCACAGCGGGTCGTAGCCCTCCACCCGGACCTGAGCCAGCGGCTGGTTCTCCCGGAGCCAGCGGTATGCCTCGTACAGCGTCGTGTCGTCGGTGTGCCCCTCCGGCAGCACGATCTTGCGGGCGATCTCGTCGGGGACGGTCCCGGTGTCGGCGGATTCAACCGTCGTCATGGTCTACCTTCTCTCAGTTCTCGATTGATGGCGGAGAGCGCCGGCGCGGTCGGCGTTTGCCGCGCCGCACTGTGATTCGAGTCTCATGGACGACTCGGCCCCTGCGCGTCACCACAGTGGGGGGTATTGACCCCACACGGGGGTGAATGGCGGCCCCGGCGCTCGGGCGGATCTCGGCTATATCGCCGTTCCGAGATATTCGTCCTCGGTCATGGACTCCAGGATTGCTGTCTGCGCCGCCAGCGGCAGCGTATCCAGAATGGTGCGAACACGATCCTGGCGACGGATCGCGCCTTGCCGCTTCGGCATGCCGGGCGTGGGGCGCATTTGCGGGATGATCCCCTCGACGGCTTCGACACCACCCGCGTGGTGACCGGCGGCCACCAGCGCCCGCTCATGGGCCATCTGGGCTTCGTCCTTTTCTTCCGACATCCCGATCGGCCCGATCATGGTTCCGTTGAGGAATTGCTCCACCACCGGCTCGTCACTGGTCAGCAGCACTTCACGCGGGCCGAACATCACCAATTCGCGGCGGAACAGCATGCCGATGTTGTCGGGCACCGTGCGCGCAAGATTGATGTTGTGGGAGACGATCAGAATGGTGGCGTCGATCTGGGCGTTGATGTCTATCAGCAGTTGGCTGATATAGGTGGTGCGCACCGGGTCGAGGCCGGAATCCGGCTCGTCGACGAGGATGATCTGCGGATCGAGGACCAGCGCGCGAGCCAGCCCCGCGCGCTTCCTCATGCCACCTGATATCTCGCCCGGAAGTTTGGACTCCGCGCCGGCCAATCCGACCAGGTCCATCTTCTCCATGACAATTTTCCGAATCTCGGATTCGCTTTTCCTGGTGTGCTCACGCAGCGGAAAGGCGGTGTTGTCATAGAGATCCATGGACCCGAAGAGGGCTCCGTCCTGAAACAGCACGCCGAACAGTTTCCTGATCTCGTACAGTTCCTTGCTCGAGCATCGCAGGATATCGGTGCCATCGATGACGATGGAGCCTTTCTCGGGCCGGAGCAACCCGATCAGCGACTTCAGGAATACCGACTTGCCGGTGCCTGATGGTCCCAGCAGCACGCTGATCTCGCCGCGGGGCAGCGTCAATGACACATCCCGCCAGATATTCTGCGATCCGAAGGACTTCGTCAGCCCCTCCACGGAAACTTCGACGCCACTCATGGCCCCTCCAGGTGTTCGACGATCATTACGTACTCTGCGAAGTTCGTGCCGCCGGCTATACCGGCTGCAATCCTGAAATGAGCCAGTGATTCGCGACGCGGTCCAATTGGATGCGCACCCGGCTGGTGTCCAGTCGAGGCTGTGTCGCGTCCTTGCCGGTGGTCGTCTGGTTGATGAACAGCAGGACGGTCGCCGAATCCGCCGTCGCGGAGACCACGGACTTCGCGGCGACCGTCGCCCGGGTGACCGTCTGGTTCTGTCTGGCGGCCGGGATGATCGTGTCCTTGACGAGCGACGCGTACCGGTTCTCGAAATCACCGGTGAGCAGATCCGACGCGGAGCCGAGATCGCGATCGACGCTGTCCGCCTGATAGGACAGGAGTTTCGGGACCGCGGCATCGGCCGCGGCCAGCGCACTGCCGCGCGCCTCGTCCACCGCCTCGTCGCCGTGTATCCGGACGCCCAGCACCACCACTCCGACGGCCAGCGCGATCACCAAGGCGCCCAACGGGATCAGGGTGAGGCTCTTGCGCCGGCGTGACCAGCCCTCGATGTGGGCCGTCAAGGCGGCGGGCCACTGCCGCAGTGTCCTCATGATACGAACTCCACATTCGAGACGAGCCACGCGCCGCTGACGTGCTGCAGGCTGACTTTCATCCGGTACACCCGTTGCTGCCCGTCAGGCGCATCGGTGTTCTTGACCGTCGAGGTCGACGCGACCAGCACCTCGGCATGGTCGTCGTCCGCACTGGACAAGCCGGCTTCGGTGACCTCGCCGGTCGAATCGACGGCGCCCTTGGACAGCACCTGCCGGAACGTATCGGCCTGATGCGTGAACTGATCCCGGAACGATCCGGTGGTTTCGGCGAGTATCCGATTGATATCCGGTTCCACGGCCTGCTGGCTGAGCGTGGTCAGATCCACCACCATCTGCCGCGCCGCCGCGACCGCCGCGGCATCCCTGCTCTTGTGCGCGTCCGTGCTTCGGACCTGCAGAAACATCAGGACCGTGGCGACCGCGAGCGCGATCAGCGCGACCACGAGCACCACCAGCCCGAGCGCCGGAGCGGCGAACGTGCGTGCCGGAGTGGCGGATTCATCGTCCGGCTCTTCGACCGCCGGACCCTCGGCGCCCTCGTCGATCGAGGGTTCAGCGGCCGCCTGGTCGATCACCGACTCGGCTGCCACCTCGTCCGCGTCCGGATCATCCGGTGTCAGACGGTGGTCGGATTGGTAAGCAACTCTTGCCATCTCATCGTCTCCTTGTGTGTGGTGCCGAGCGAAGAGATCGTGTAGGTCTTTCCGTTGGGCGCGATGAAGTTTCCGGTCGCCGGGTCGTAGGGGACCGCATTCGTCCAATTGGCGGGCTGGACGGCCCCGTCTGTTGCCGGCGCCTGATCCGATTGCCCCGGTGCCGGGGGCGCAGCCTCCGGCGGTGTGGGAGCCCCGGGGATCACGGCCGCGCCGGTATCGGGTCCGGCGCTCGACGGCCGGGAGAGCATTCCGGGCCACGCCGAAGGCGGGCCACCCGGGCAGTCGGCGGCCAGTGCGGTCCGCACCGCCGGATTCGTCGCACAGGGCATATTGCGCGAGCCGCGCACGGCCTGTGGATCGTTCTGCGGCAGCCGGCACCGAGCGTCCGGATTCGCCGGCGCGGCAATGACATCGGAAGGATCGCGATGCTGGGTGCCCTCGTACCCCTGGGTGCAGGTGACCGGGCCGAAGGTGTCGAGCAATTTCACATCCAAGGGCGCCTGCGGGCCGAGCGGGTCGCCGTCGCGCTGCAGCCCCTGGTGCTGCACGCTGTAGTTGAACGACGCGGTGATCGCCGGATAAACGACCAGGATCTGTTGCAGGCCAGGGACGTTCACCCGCAGTACCTGACCCACCGTCTGCAGGTCGGCCAGCAGGTTCGGCAAGGGCGCGGTGAGGTCGGTGAGTGCCGAACCGACGGTATCCGCGAAGCCCGCACCCTGGTCGAGGACCGACCGGACATCGGAATCACTGTGGGCGAGTTGCCAGGTGAACGACGACAGGTCGTGGACCGAGGATTTCAGCTCGGCGGACACGGCGGTACCGGTGTCGAGCAGTGGTTCGGCGTCCTGGATGAGCGCCTTGGTCTGCGGCAGGTTCGCCTGTGCCAGAGCCACGATCGCATTGGCCGAGTCGATGAACCCGCCTGCCTTCGATCCGGCGTCATCCAGTGCCCGCGAACTTTCGGCGAGCGTCTTTTCCAGGTCTTGGCGCGGAACGGCTTTCAGCAGTCGCTCCACGTCATCGAGCAGGGTCGCCGCCGATGCCGGAATCGTCGTGCGCTCCACCGGGATCACGCTGCCCGCGCGCAGATAGGGGCCGTTCCCGGCGCCCGGGGTCAGATCGACATACTGCTCGCCGACCGCCGAAACGCTCTTGATCGCGGCGAGTGTGTCGGCGGGAATCGGCCGATCCGATTTCAGCTGCAATTCCACCGCGATCCCGGTGTCGGTCAACGCGATCGATCGCACCGTGCCGACATCGGCGCCTCGGTAGGTCACCAGAGCGTTCTGGTACAGACCCGCTCCGTCGGCGAAGTTCGCGGTCACGGTGTAGGTGCCGATTCCGCTGTAGCGCTGCACACCGCAGTAGTTGATCCCGACATAGACCAGCGACAACGCCGCGATGACACCGAAAATCACCAATTGTGTTTTGACCAAGCGTGTCTTGTGCATCAGCGTCCTCCGTCCGTGCTCGAATCCGCCGGCGCGGGAATGACTGGCGGAGCGACCTCGGTCGGCGCCAGCAGTGGGTTCACCACCCGGCTCGCGGCGAAGAGGCTCTCGAGTGCGCCCTTCGGAATACTGGGCAGGATCTTGTTGAGCACCCCGTTGGCACTCAGATCGAGCGTCAGATAGAGATTGATGAAGTCACCCCTGATCGCCCGGTCGATCGTGGACACCGGGAACGGGATCGTGCCGGCCAGATCGAGAGCGCCCGGCAGATTCGATCCGGCGGCGGCCAATTCGGTCAGCACCGGCCGCAGATTGGTCAGATCGTCGACGAGACCGGCGTGGGAGGCGGCCAGCACCTGGTCGGCGATCTGCCCGAAGCGGCCGAGACTGTCCAGCGTGCCGGTGAGCTGATGCTGCTGAGCGTCGAGCACTCCGAGTGCGGGCGCCAAGGTCGACAACCCCTTGTCGATGGTGTCCGTCTGCGCGGCGAGCGTGCCCGAGAGCCGGTCGACGGCGTCGATGGCCCGCACGATGTCGTCGCGCTGACTGTTCAACCCGGTCACGAAGGTGTCCAGGTTGTCGATGAGATCGCGCACCGTGTTCTGCCGGCCGTCGAGTACTCGGTCGGCCTCGGCGACGATGGTTCGAATCTGTTCCAGCCCACCGCCGTTGAGAACCGCCGACAGGGAGGCCAGCACCCGGTCCGTCGACGGGTACTCGGCGTTGCGATCCAGCGCGATGACATCGCCCGACCGCAGTGTGCGTGCGTCGGCCTGCTGTCCCGGCGGCACCGCCAGTTCGAGATACTGCGCGCCGAGGATGCTGGTCTGGCCCAGCGTCGCGGCGACATTCGCGGGCAGGGCCGCCGACTCGTTCAGACAGATCGTCAGGCGTGCCTGCCAGCCGTCCAACCGGATCGACCGCACGGTGCCGACGTCGACATTACCGGACTTGACCACCGAGTTGTTGACCAGGTTCTGGATATTGCGCATCTCGACCACGACGTCGAAACCCTTGCCGTCCACCGCCGTCCCGGGCAACGGCAGGGAGTTGACCCCTTCGAAGCGGCCGCAGCCGGTCAGCACCGCGAGCGAACCCAGCAGGCTCAGGGAGACCGCGGTCAATTTCGTCCTGTGTCGCATCATCTACCGCCCATCACTGGCGCCAACAGGCTTTGGAGATCAGTTGGTGTCGTTGGCATTCCGAATTGACCCGCCAGACCGGCGGCAAGCTGACCGGCAAGCGCCTGGGTCGCCGTCCGGCACATGTCCTGTGGCGCGTTCACCGTCGTCGCGAGGACACAGAGCAGCGACCGGCCATCGGGAATACCCGGTAGCGCAAGACCACCTGTCAGCGACGCGGTTTGCGGGTCGTAGATGTTGTAGAAGTCGTCCAGCGCCGTCGGCCCGCTGTGCAGAATCTGGGCGAGATCGTCCTCCTGATTCACCAGCAGTTGCGTGATGTGCTGCAGCGAGGACACATCGGAGACCAGCTTGGCATGATTGTTCGCGACGAAGTCCTGGATCTGCCCCATCTCGGTGGCGAGGCTGTGCAACAGCGCATCGAGCTCGGTGCGGTTGTCGGACAACAGCCGCGACACCGAGGAGAGCTGCCCGGCGAACCCGACGATCTGACTGTCGTTGGCCGCCAGGGCGGTGACGAAACTCTGCAGATTGCGCAGCGTGCCGAAAAGGTCCGGGCTGCCCTTGTCCAAGGCGGTCGCCGCGGCCGAGAGCGCCCCCAGCGTGTCGTTGACCGTGACGCCACGCCCGTCCACCGCGGTGGCGGCGGCGCTCACCGCGTCCGCCAACGGGCCGTTGCCATTTCGGCCATCGGGCCCGAGCGCGTTGATGAGCTCGTCGAGTTGCTGCTTCTCCTCGTCGAAGGAGACCGGCACCGCGGTTCGCTCCAGTGGGATCACCGCGCCGTCGGCCAGCACCGGCCCTTTGCTGTAGACCGGCGCGAGCTGCACATACCGGCCGGAAACCAGAGTCGGCGCGATGATGGCGGCCTGAGCGTCGGCCGGCACGTCGCGATCGGAGTCGTAGGACATCTCGACCCGAACGCGGTCGCCGTCGGGCGTCACCTTGTCGACCGTCCCGATCCGGACACCCAGCACGTCCACGGCATCACCCGGATACAGCCCGGTCGTACTGCGGAAGTACGCCACCACATGCTTTTTGGAAACGTCGCCGAAGAACACCACCCCCATCGCCACGACGACGGCGGCGACCAGGACGACAGCGATTGGCGCGAACCGGAATACTCTCTTCATCGCGACCCTCCCGGATTGCTCAGATTCGCGGGCGTGATGTTGTCCAGGAGCACGTTGAAGAACGGGCCGCTGGCGACGACATCGCTGAGCGAGGTCGTGAAGTTCCGCAGCCCCGAAACCGCCTCGCTGATATTGCGATAGTTCTGGTTCAACGTGTCCACGGTTTTCCCGAGTTCGGCGAGCGTGGGCCCGATGCTCGCCGCATTGTCGCGGGCCACCGCGCTCAGCTCGTCGAAGACCTGCTTCGCCTGCACCAGGACCCCGTGCACTTGAGCGGCTCGCGTGTTGAGTGCCGCGAACAGTGACCGGCCGTCGCTCAGCAGCAGCGCGAACTGCTGGTTTCGCTGCGCCAGGATTCCGGTCACCCCGTTCGCATGGGCCAGCAGGTCCTCGACCGCCTGGTCCCGCGACGCCACCGAATTCGACAACCGGGTCAGCCCGGTCAGCGAGGAACCCAGGTCGGGTGACACTGTGTGCAGCAACTGACCGGCCTTGTCCAGCGCCTCGGTCAACTGCTTCTTGTCGGTGCGCGCCACCGTATTCGAGACCTCGGCGAGCGACTGCGAGACGTCATAGCCGGAAGCGGTGCGCTGCAAGGGAATCGTGGCACCCGCGGCGAGCGTCCCCGAACCTTCCGGTGCGAGCTCGAGATAACGCTTGCCGAGCAGGGTGGCGACCTTGATCGCAGCCCGGGTCTGCCCGCCGAGAGCGACACCGTGGGTGTCGGCCGAGAACCCTACGACCACATGGTCACCGGAGAGCTCGACGCTGTCGACATGTCCGACCACCACTCCGGCGACCTGCACCTCGTCCTTCGCGTACAGCCCGCTCGCGTCGGCGAATTCGGCGCGGTAGTCGGCTCCACCGTGGATACCCGGCAGCGACCGGTACTCGAATACGAGCGCCAGCACCACCACGACCGCCAGGCTGCCGATGATCCCCACTCGCACGCGGTTTCGCTCTCGCATGGGAATCCGTTTGCGATTTCTCAGGCGCATGACCTGATGTGCCACCCAATTCATTATTTGCACCTATCGGCCGGAGCGATGACCATAGGCGTGTCGGCGCCACCCTGCGGTCCTGGATAGCGGATCGCCAAACCGCACACGAAGAAATTCACGAAGTTCCCGTAACTGCTCACCCGGGCGATCTTTTGATAAGCGTTGGGCAGCCCGGCCAGCAAGGCGTTCAGGTCATCGGTCTTGGCATTGAGATTCGCCGCCGTATTACCCAATTGAGTGATGTCGGTGGTGAGCGGCGCGTGCGCATCGGCCAGCACACCGGCCAGCGTCGCGGTCGCCGCGTCGATACGGTCCACCGCGTTCACGACGGTCTGCTGATCACCGTCGAGCCCGGTGACCAGCTGCTGGAGATTGCCCACCACATTCGAAAGGTCTTGTCCCCGTTTGTCGGCGGTGGACAGCACCGCGCCGAGATTGGTGATGACCGCCCCGATCGCACGGTCCTTGTCGGCCAGGGTGCCGCTGAGCGTTCCGACCTGCCGGACGATGTCGGCGATCTTGTCGGACTGCCCGTCGAGCACGGCGATCACCGACGCCGTCAGCCGGTTGGCCGCGTCGGGATCCAATCCCTGCAGCAGCGGCCGGAACCCGTTCACGAGCTTGTCCATCTGCAGCCCGCCGCTGGTGCGGTCGATCGGAATGACGGACCCGGGTGGCATGACCTGGGCCGGCGCCGAGCCGTCGGCAAGTTCCAGATAGCGGTCGGAGATCAGGTTCTTGTACCGGATCTGCGCGGTCGTCGCCGAGGTGAGCGACCGGCTCGAATCGACGTCGAAGTTGACCCGCGCCTCCTTGGGCCCGGTCAGATCGACCGACACCACCTTGCCGACCGGTATGCCGGCGACCTTCACGTCGTCACCCGACTTCAGGCCGGACGCGTCGGAGAACATCGCGGCATAGGATTTCACCGGGGTGAAGCGCATGTTTCCCACAGCGGTGGCGACCAGAAAGCCCACCACACTCGTGACGACAACGAATATGCCCAGCTTGATGGCGGGACCGCGGACTGTCATTTTGTTCGTCCCAACAGTAGATCGGCGATATTCGCGCCGCCGAGCACCGGGCCCGCCGCAGTGCGATACGCCTGGCTTCCGTCATCGAAATCGGTGTGCCCCGGGTCTGCCGCGGTGGCACCGTCATGAGATCCGTAGCAGTTCACCGGATTACGGACGTCGCCGACCTTCGGCAGATTCTGCTGGGTATAGAACGGATCACCCATCGGCACCGTGCCGAGAATATTGAGGCCCGGCCGGGCGCCTCCCAGCGCACGCTTCAGATAGTCATCCGCCTGCACCAGACCGGAAAGCAGGCACTGATATTCGGGGGAATAGTCGGCCAGGACATCGGTCACCGGATCGAGCGCATTCGACGCCCCGATCAGAGGTTTGCCGGAGGCGTTGAAGAACTGGCTCCCGACATTGCCGAATCCGGTGAAACTCATCAGAAACGCGGCCAATCCCGACTGCTTCTCGGTGAGTGTCCTGCCGGTGACGGTCGTATTGTCCAGCACCGCAAGCAGATCCGGTGACAGCGCGGCGAGGGTGTCGGCGTTGTCGGCCAGCTTCGGAATGTCGCGTTGCAGTGTCGGCATGGATCCGTTGAACTCGTGGAGGTACGTCGCCAGGATGTCCATGCTGTGCCCGAGATCGCCGCCGCGGCTGCGCACCGCGGTGGCGCCCTGGCTCAGTACGGTGGCGACCTGTGTCGGATCCACTTGTTCGAGCACCGCCATCAGATCGCCGAGCACGTCCTGGAATTCGACGGTCACCTGTCCGGCGTCGATCACCGCTCCTGCGGCCAGTCGCTGCCCCGCCGGCTCCGCGGGCCGGATCAGCGCAACGTATTTGCGGCCGAACAGCGTCGAGGTGCTCAGGTTGGCGCCCACGTTCGCAGGAATCCATTTCAGCTGATCCGATTGCACGGCCAGCTCTATGACGGCCCCGGAGCCTTGATGGGCCACGCCGACCACCCGGCCCACGACCTTGCCGCTCAGCTCGACCTGTGCGCCGGTGTCCATCATCAGCCCGGATCGGTCGGTTCGAATGGCGACCCTGACCGTCGACTCGAAAGCGTTGCTGTAGAGGCCGATCGACAGGCCCGTCAATCCCAGCAGCAACGCGATCATCGCGATGCCGATGCCGGCCGCGCGGAATCGCGATCGCGATTCACTCAACTCACTCGCCATGACATCACCCCGAAATGTGCACGCCGGCATCGGGACCGCCGAAAACGGCGATGCCCACCAGCAGGTCGATTACCATGACAGCGATCAGCGAGGTGCGTACCGCGCGACCGACCGCGACTCCGACGCCCGCGGGGCCACCCGAAGCGTGATACCCGTAATAACATGTCACGCACATCACGACGACGGCCATGACGATCACCTTGAACAGCGACCACCACACGTCCGCGGGAATCAAGAATTCCTTGAAGTAATGGTCGTAGGTTCCACTCGTCTGTTCGGTGAATATCAAGGTCACCAACCGCGTGGACAGATATCCCATCACCAGGGCGACCGCGTACAGCGGTATCACCGCGATGACACCGGCGATCAGCCGCGTCGTGACCAGGAACGACACCGGCGGCACGGACATTACCTCCAGCGCGTCGATTTCCTCGCTGACCCGCATCGCCCCCAATTCGGCGGTGAATCCGGCGCCGACGGTGGCGATCAGCGTGAACGCCGTCATCAGCGGGACTGCTTCCCGGGTGTTGAAGAACGCGGACACGAATCCCGCCAGCGCGCCGACGCCGATCCGGCCCAGCGATGTATCGCCCTGCTGCCCGACCTCATAGGCGCCGGCCATCGCCATGAATCCGAGGATGACCACGGTCCCGCCGACCTTCGCGAGCGCACCGGTCCCCATACTCACTCCGGCGATCAGCTTCAGTACTTCGCCGCGATATTGCCGGAAAGTGTGCGGCGCATATTGAATACTGCGCCCATAGAATTTGAGCTGCTCACCCAGATCCGCGAGACCGTCGATCGGCGCATTCGCGGCTCTGGCAAATTTTGTCGCCACTCGAAGCCTCCTATGCTTGCAGCGAGATGGTGGTGATGATCGAGTTCGTCAGGAAAAGCAGCACGAAACTAACCACCACCGTTTGATTCACGGCCTCGCCGACACCTTTCGGCCCACCCTTCGCCCGCATGCCGAGATGGCATCCGACCAGGCCCGCGAGCAGGCCGAAGACGCCGGCCTTGATTTCGCCGACAACGAAGTCGCCCAAGCCGGTCAACAGCGAAAGACTGTTCACGAACTGTCCCGGTGTCGCGCCCTGCACATAAACACTCACGACATATCCGCCGGCGATGCCCACCGCCGTCACAACACAGTTCAAGAACACCGCGACCGCGGCTGCGGCGACGACGCGCGGAACGACCAGCCGTTGAATCGGGTCGATTCCGAGCACCTCCACGGCGTCGAGTTCCTCGCGAATCTTTCTCGATCCCAGATCGGCGCAGATGGCGGTCGCTCCGGCGCCCGCCACGACCAGCACGGTCGTCATGGGCCCCATTTCCCTGATCACACCCACACCAGCGCCGCTGCCGCTGAGGTCGATGCCGCCGATCTGGTCCAGGATGAGATTGATCTCGAAGATGATCATGGCGCAAAAAGGAATCGCCATGAGAATCGACGGCGCGATCGAAATACGGCAGATGAACCACGCCTGATGGATGAATTCACGCCACTGTACCGGGCGTTTGAACAGACATCGAAACGTTTCACACGTTGTCACGTAGAAGTCGCCCAATGCCGAAGCGCCACCCCGCCCCTGACGCCGGACGTCCCGGGCGATCTTTGTCGTGTCGACTCGATGCTTGCCGCCACCGACTGCAGCCATGTTATTTCCTTCGGTATTCGGTCAGCGGCAAATCCGCCGGGGTTTCCAGGAGTCCAAGGCCTACAGGTAGATCGATTTCGGGGCGAGGTAGGCGGACAGCGCTTCGGGACCCAGCTCGCGTCCGAGACCACTTGCCTTGACGCCGCCGAACGGTGCAGTCGGGTCCGGCAGATAGCCGTTGATGCCCACGGTGCCCGAGCGGATCCGTCGCGCGAGCGCCACGCCTCGGTCGTGATCGGCGGTCCACACGGACCCGCCCAAGCCGTAATCGCTGTCGTTCGCGATGCGGACCGCCTCGTCGTCCCCGTCATAGGCGATCACCGACAGGACCGGCCCGAAGATCTCCTCCTGCGCGATGGCGCAGCTGTTGTCGACATCGGCGAAAACCGTGGGCTCCACGAACCAACCGGCCTCGAACCCCCGCGGCCGTCCGCCACCGGTGGTGATCCGGGCGCCGTCGCCGCGGCCCTTGGCAATGTAGGACTCCACGCGCTCGCGCTGCTTTTCGCTGACCATCGGGCCGATCTGGGTTGCCTGATCCAAGGAGTCGCCGACGGTCAACGAGGCGGCCAGACCGGTGAAGACGTCGACGACCTCCGCGTAGCGCGCCTTCGGCGCGAGCACCCGGGTGCCGAGATAGCAGGCTTGGCCGTTGTTGAGCAGGGTCGCGCCGAACAGTTGCTCACCGATCCTCGACAGGTCCAGAGCGGCGTCGTCGAGAATGATCGCCGCCGACTTCCCGCCGAGCTCGAGGGTGACCGGCCGGAGCATCCGGCCGCATACCTCGGCGATATTGCGTCCCGCCGCCGTGGAACCGGTGAAGGCGACCTTGTCGATGTCCGGGTGGGCGACGAGGTAGGCGCCCAGTTCACGGCCGCCCGGCACGATATTGATGACGCCCGGCGGGATTCCGGCTTCATCGACCGCATCGGCCAGGACATAACTGTCGAAGACGGTCTCCGGCGACGGCTTGATCACGAGGGTGCACCCGGCCGCCAGCGCCGGTGCGTATTTGAAGGCCGCCAGCGCCTGCGGGAAGTTCCACGGCACGATCGCCCCGACCACGCCGACCGGTACTCGGCTCACGAGAGTCGATCCGCCGAGCAGCCCGGGCCGGTTCTCATCGAACGACATTTCACGCCCCAGGCCCGCGTAGTACCGCAACAGCAGCTGGGGGAACGCGGCCTCGAGCTGTGCGGCGACGGCGACCGGCATGCCGTTCTGGGAGCTGACGGCCTGCACGAGCTGCGGCGCCCGCTCGTCGAGCGCGTCCGCCAGCCGCTCCATCGCCTCGGCTCGCTTGGACGGCGCCCACTGCGACCACCCGGTGGGATCGTCGAAGGCGGCGCGCGCGGCGGCCACCGCGGCATCGATATCGCCGGGGGCGCCGTCCGGCACCGAACCGAGCACCTGCCCGCTATTGGGCGAAGTCACCGTGATTCTCCCGGTGGACACGGGGTTGCGCCGGGTACCGCCGACATAGAAGGTGTCGTGCGCGATGGTCATGATGTATTCCTTTGGGGGCTTTGTTGTTTCGACTTCAGTGAGTGGTGAGCACGACCTTCACCGCGTCGCCGCGGTGCTGGGCCGCGATGGCCTCGTTGATCCGGGAGAGCGGCATCGTGCTGATCAACTTGTGGAACGGGAACTTGCCCTCGCGGTACAGGTCGAGCAGATAGGGAATGAATGCCTGCGGATCGGCGTCGCCCTCGGTGACGCCGCGGATGGTCAGGCCCTGCAGCACCGCCGGAATGAGCGCGACCGGCAGTGCAGCCGCCGGATCCGCCGGGACACCGATCATTCCCAGGACACCGCGGGCGCCCAGCGAACCCAGGAGTTGTTCGAGCACCGGCAACTGCGCGGTCGTGTCGATGGCGTACTCGACACCATCCGGCACGATGGCCCGGATCTGTTCGGAGATCGGCGCCGCACTCGGATCGATCGCATGGGTGGCCCCGAGATCGAGAGCGAGCTTGCGCCGGCTCTCGTGGGGTTCCACGACGATGATGAGCGCGGCCCCGCGCACCACGGCCGCCAGCACCGCCGCGAGCCCGACCGTGCCGCCGCCTGCGACGGCCAGCGCCGCCGCGTGCTGGATGTCGAGTGAATTCATGACGGCCCCGGCGCCGGTCTGGATCCCGCAGCCGAGCGGACCGATCAGCTCGATCGGCACATCGTCAGGCACCTTCACCACGTTCCGCTCGTGCGCGATGACGTGCGTCGCCAGCGAGGACTGGCCGAAGAAGTTGCCGCCCAAGGACTTTCCAGCGTGCGTCACCGCAGCGGAGCCGTCGGCCCGGACGCCTCCGAAGTTGTACTCCATGAATCGGAGGCAGTAGGCCGGGGCGCCCTTGTCGCACTGCGCGCACTCACCACAGCTGTTGAAGCTGATCGCGACCTTGTCGCCCGGCGCGACGGAGTCGACATTCGTGCCGACCTCGAGCACGGTGCCGCTGCCCTCGTGCCCGAGCACGCCGGGCAGCGGAAACGGCAGGTGACCGGCCTGTACGGCGACATCCGTGTGGCAGATTCCGGAGCCGGCGATTTCCACAATCACCTCGTCGGCCGCGGGCACCCCCAGGTCGACGGTTTCGATACGGAACTGCTCTCCGACCTCGCCCAAAACTGCGGCCTGGATTTCCATTGGTGACTCCTATTACGTCGATGCTCGGACCGATGCTAGAAAGCGAATAATGGAAAACCGCCTGATCAGACGTGAAATCACTCGAATGCCCCCCGCTAATCCCCCGTTGGGGTGAGCCATTTAAACAGGACATTTTTCATTTAAGATCGTGTGTTTGACGTCACATAGGCGCAACAGTACGATCTGGCTTCCGCATGTCTTTCATGCAACGTGTAGGTAACGCTTCAAAGGGTCATCGCTGACCCGCGCTAGGAGGCCTCCGTGATGCCGCAAGCATCCTGGATCTCGGCCGCTGATGATGAAATGCTCGCCGAACGTATGCAGGATCTGTTCCTTCGCGCGACCGACCTCATCGGGATCGAATCCGAACCAGACATTCCGCTACCCGGGCATGCTCGCCTGGCCCATTTACGAGGTCGGCTCGAAGATTTCGTGAACGCCGCGGAGATCGCCGCCGAGCGTCGAGCGGAGGGGTACGAGCTGCTGGTCGCGATCCACCAGGTGCAGAACACCGGGCTGGAAGCGGCACTGGCACACCAGCTTTCCACCCTGTCGGAGATCCGCGGCAGCATCGACGAGCTGTCCGCACTGTCACCGCGCGAGCTGATCGACGCGGCGCCCGCGCGCGCGTGCCGCGATCTGTCGGTGGGCCGCGCGATGATCTCGACGATCAGCGGATCGATCTGGCTACCACAGCATCTGCACATCGAGAACCGCACCGCGGCCTCTGCGGCATTCGAGGAGTTCGTAGACGGTGCGCGGATCCCGCTGTCGGACGCTCCGCTGGAGACGGAGTTGCTGATCCGGCGCAGGACCGCAGCCCTCGTTCCAGATCCGGTCTCGGACAAGCGAACGTACAAGCAGATCGTCGACGCGGCCGGCACACAGGCATATGTGGCAGCTCCGATCACCGTGCGCGGCCGCACAATCGGGATGCTGCACGCCGATCGTCCGGCCGATCCGGCCAGCCTGACCCATGACGATCTCGAACTGGCGACGACCTTCGCGGAATGTCTGTCCATCCTCTTCGAGAGCGCGATCCTGCGGGATCGGATGGAGCAGCAGGTCAGGCGAGCCACTGACAGCTACGTCCAGGTCGTATCGATGCTGCACGACGTCGACGGCGCGACGTTCGCGGCCTCGCCCCCCGACTCCGTGCGCCGGCCGTCACGGTACTCGCACGGTGCACCGGCCGGCCTGGCTTCATTGACCGGGCGAGAGCGAGAAGTGCTGGCCCACTTGGCAACCGGTGCAACCAACCTGCAGATCGCCCGCAACCTGCGGATCTCCCAGGGCACGGTCAAATCGCATCTCAAGCAGATCGCCAAGAAGCTCGGCACCTCGAGTCGCGCGGCCGCGGTCGCCGCCTTCGCGCGGATGACTTCGGGGCCGTGCGAGTTCGCGCTATGAGCGTGGAGGCGGCGCGCAAGGCGTTCGACACCCTCGTCGTTCTCGACCACGATCTCCGGCAGGTCATGCACCTGGGGATGAGGTCACACAGCGCGACCACCTTGCCGGAGGCGATCGCCCAGTCCGCGGAGACAACCGCCGCGGCGCTGTCGGCCGCCCCGGCCGGTTCCTCGCCGGTCGACCTCACACGGGCGCGGTTGACCGCGGCCAGCCTCGGCGCTCAATCGGATGCCCGCCACCTGTTGTACGCGGCACGATCGCGCCAAGCCTCCGCCATCCCCCGATCGATCACCCGGATGCGGGACGCCGGCTCGATCGGGGCGCTTGTCCGCCGAACCTGCTCGGAGCTGGTCAGCGCCTTGGACTTCCGGTGCGCGACGTACTCCATCATCGACGCGGTCGGCTACTCCGTACAGCACGTTCACTCCGGTTCTCCCACCTGGCAACCGTATTCGCCGCAGCGCCGGTTCTCTCCCGAGGAGCACCGCTGCGTGACGCAACGCCAGTCGGCGATCGTGGCGGGTACGGTGGCCGATCCCGCCACGTCGATGGCGGCGCTGCTCGGTGCGACGGACTACCTCGTCGCACCCGTCGTGATCCGATCCGAGGTCCGTGCCCTGATCCACGCCGCCCGGGATCTGCCGTTCGCCGTCGATTCCGCCGACACCACCCTGCTGGACATCATCACCTCGGCGTTCGCCGTCGTGTACGAACGTGAGGTGCGGACCGACCGCATGCAGCACCAGCAACAAGCGATCTTCGCCGCGGCACGGCAACTGATCGCGGATGCGGAGTCGTGTGCCGCGGAGGAGCTCGACCTCGGGATCGGAATCGCCGCGTCCGCCGAGCCGACACCACCGATGCGGCCCGCGTTGCGCGAGTTGCTGACGCCGCGCGAGGCACAGGTGCTGAAACTCATCGTGGTGGGCGCCTCGAACAACGAGATCGCGGATCGGCTCGTCATCACCGTCGAAACGGTGAAGTCACATGTGAAGAAAGTGCTGCGCAAGCTCGGCGCGGTCAATCGGGCCGAAGCGATCTCGTTGTACCTGGACGACCAGGACTCGTAGCCTGAAGACGGGACTCAGTCCGCCAGCGCCAGTACTTCATCGAATCCCGCGCGCAGGCAGTTGGCGAACGCGGCCACGTCCGTGATCGCATCGGGATCGAGATTCACTCCGACGCAACACATTCCCTCGTACGACACCACGGTGACCATCGCCGCGACCCCGGGGCGCGGTCCGATCGGGTAGACGCGGGACACCCGCGCTCCCGCGATGTAGAACGCCCTGCCGATTCCGCCCAGGTTCGAGGCTTGCAGGTCGCAAACCCCGGTCATTTCACTGCTGAGCTCGGTGAGCACCATTCCCGGAAGCCGGCTCATGACGGGGGCGAGCAGATCGAGGAATCCGATCGCCGGTTCGACCCGTGCCCGCGCGACCACGTCATGGATCATCACGATGCGGGCCCGCGGGTCGGGCTCCGCGACCGGGGCCGCGAACCGTGCCCCCGCGAACTTGTTGCCGCCCATGGGATCTCGGTCCGTTCGCAGGCTGATCGGCATTCCGATCGGCATCCGCTCGACGAAGGTTCCCACATGGTCGTGATAATGGCGGAAGGCCCCGAGCAGACCTGCCAGGAACGCGTCGTTGGCCGACCCCCCGCAGGCTTTGCCCGCAGCCTTGAGGGTGGCGAGCGGTACGTCGTGCGTCAGCAGCCGATAGCTGGTCCCGCCCGCGCCCAGCGCCGGTGAACGCGGCGCATCCGGCGGGTTCAGCACCCGCCGCAGAGATTGCCCGAAACGGATCACGCCGGCGGCGGCGCCGATCGGATCGGTCAGGCCTCTGCCGATCAGATCGGCGGATGATCGAAGCAGTTCGCCTGGAGCAGAGGCGATTCGCGCTCCCAGCCGGTCGGCCAGCAGTCCGTGCGGTGTCTCGACCCGGCGCGCGGCCGGAACCGGCGCGGCGTCGATCTCACTGGGCTCGGGGCCGTGCCCGTGTGTGAGATCGAGCAACTGCAGCATCCCGAGACCGTCACACAGGCTGTGGTGCAGTTTGAGCAGATACGCCGCACCGCCGTCGGCCAGGCCACTGATCAGCATCGCCTCCCAGGGCGGACGATTCGGATCCAGCGGCCGTCCGGCGAATGCTGCCGCGAGCGCCAACATCTCCTCGATCGAGCCCTCCCGAGGGGCCCGCACATGCTGGAGGTGACAGTCGAGATCGAAATCCAGGTCCGGCGACCACGCGGGCGCGACCAATGGCAGCAACGGCTCCACGACCCGCTCCCGCAGTCGCGGAATCCGCTGGGTCAGGCGCTTGTGCGCGAGAACCAGCCGCTCCCAATCCGGCTCGGATTCCAGTAGTTCGACCACGACACCGGTGGATCGGGTGCGATGGTCCCCCTCCGCGCGCCACATGAGCGCCTCCCAGGCGCTGAGGTCCGGTGGTCCGCCCCAGGATGACCGGGTTTCGTGCGAGGTCGGCATCATTTCATCCGTTCGGTTCGTTAGTGAGCGAATCAGTGTCAAAAATCGCGGATCCCGTGCGCGGCACCATGTTCCGCGTCACTACCAGCCGCTCCCGTGCAGCTCGTGCCCCGGCGCGGACCGCAACAGCCCGCGGTAGGCCGCCGCCGCGGTCGCGCCGTGATTGACGACGGCGTCGACTTCGGCCGCGATGGGCATGTCGATACCGGCCTTCTCCGCGAAGCGCCGCACCACACCGGCGGCGCGGACACCTTCGGCCACCTGAGACATGGAGGCGAGTATCTGATCGATGCTCTCGCCACGCCCCAGGGCTTCACCGACCCGGCGGTTGCGGCTCAATGGGCTGATGCAGGTGACGATCAGGTCGCCATTCCCAGCCAGCCCGCCGAATGTCAGTGGATCGCCGCCGAACGCCTCACCCAACCGGCTCATCTCGCGCAATGCCCGCGTGATGACCATCGCCTTGGTGTTGGCTCCTGCCCCTGCGCCGTCTCCCATCCCCGCGGCGATGGCGAACACATTCTTCAGCGCGCCACACAGTTCCACTCCGACGACATCGGTGCTCGAGTACACGCGATACCGGGAGGTGCGGAACAGCTCGGCGAGCTGCGCCGCCGATGATTGGTCGGGCATGGCGACGGTCGCCGCCGCCGCGAATCCGGCGAGGATCTCCCGGGCGATATTGGGCCCGGCGAGCACGCCCGCCGGGTGTCCCGGCAATACTTCGGCGACGATCTCCGTCATCCGGAGATCTGTGTCCTGCTCGAGCCCCTTGACCAGACTGACGACCGGTACCCACGGCCGCACGAACGGCGCGGCGCACTCGAGCACCTGCCGGAATCCGTGCGAGGGAACCCCCATCACAATCACGTCCGCGTCACCGACCGCCTCCTCGACGGACGTGGTCGCCCGCAGATTCTCCGGCAGCGCAAGCTCTCCCACGTACCGAGAGTTGCGTGATCGAGTGTTCACATCTGCCGCCACCTCGGCCGAACGGGCCCACAGCGTTGTTGGCACGTTACGCGCCAGAATCGCCGCTACCGCCGTCCCCCATGAGCCTGCCCCGAGGACCGCAGCCCTTGGCTGCCTGCATGTCATCGCAACCCACCAGCCTTCGGATGCATAGAAGAAACGTGCCCACAGAACGTAGGTCCTCCAATAGTAGGACAGCCAATTAGTTTGTGATACCCTTCGCGCATCACATCTCCTGCAACGACGCGGGCTCCCCCAATTCGGTTGGCAAACAAGGAGTCACGGCATGGCCTCAGTCGATGGTCTGGTCGAGAGCATCAAGTCAGGCCCATCCGGCCCAGGCATCGCGGCAATCTTCGATTTCGACGGCACCCTCATCGAGGGGTACTCGGCGACGGCCCTATACCGCCATCGCGCAAGGAATTTCGAGATCGGACCGGATGAATTCGTCCGGACCGTGCTGGCCGGATTGCGGGGCACACCGGACGAAGCAGGGTTCGCCGATCTCATGCAGCGTGGCATTCGCGGCTGGATCGGCCGGACCGAAGCAGAGTTGCTCGACCTCGGAGAGCAGTTGTTCACCGACACCATCGGTGGCGCGCTCTTCCACGAGGCGTGGCGGCTGGTTCGCGCGCACCAGAATCGCGGCCATACCGTGATGATCGCCTCCTCCGCCACCCGGCTCCAGATTGCCCCGATGGCAAGGGAATTGGGTATCGAACATGTCCTTTGCACGGAATTGGAAAGCGAGCACGGCATCATCACCGGCCGGATCGCCGGACGGCCGCTGTGGGGCGACGGGAAACTCGCCGCGGTGCGCACGTTCGCCGATCGGCACGGCATCGCGCTCGATGCGTCTCACGTGTACGCCAACGGGAACGAAGATATTGCGCTGCTGTCGGCGGCCGGGCATCCCCATCCCGTCAATCCGCAGCCGGAGCTGGCGCGCCACGCCGATGAAAATGGTTGGTCACCAATCACTTTCGTGACCGGTCCCGGACCGCTCGACCCGCGACCGATCATCCGCACCGCGGCGATGTTCGGCAGCTTCTTCGCGACGGCCGGCGCAGGCGTGGTCGCAGGGGTACTGGCGAACAACCGCCGGGCCGGCGTCGACCTCGCTACGTCACTGTTCGGCGACATCGGCGGATGGCTGGGCAACATCGACATCACAGTGACCGGCGCCGAGAATGCCGCCACGCAACGACCGGCGGTGTTCTTCGTCAACCATCAGAGCACGCTGATCGACGCGTTGGTCACCGCGCGGGTGCTGCGCCGTGGATACACGGTGGTCGCCAAGTCCGAGATACGCGAAATGCCCGTGGTCGGACGGGTATTCGATCTCGCCGACGTCGCGTTCGTGGACCGTTCGAGCACCTCGCAGGCCATCTCCGCGTTGCGGTCCGCCACCGAGAAACTTCGCGGTGGAATCTCGATCGCAATGTCGCCGGAAGGCACCCGGTCGATGAGCCCGAAGATCGGACCGTTCAAGAAGGGGGGTTTCCACCTCGCGGTCGACGCCGGAGTTCCGATCGTGCCGATCGTGATTCGCAATGCCGGTGAGATCATGTGGCGCAATGCCGTGACGGCCCGTGAGGGCACGATCGAGGTGGTCGTCCACGAGCCGGTGCCGACCGTCGGCTGGACTCGCGCCGACATCGACGAGTGGCTACCCAGAACTCGCCGGCTGTACATGGACACGCTCGACGACTGGCCGGGCACGCAGGCCGGGGAACAGTGGGCCAAGGCGATCATCGACGCGCCGAAGGGGGGCTGCTGACATGCGGCGCGCAGATCGATCCGATCTCTCCGGGATCTCACGCCCCGGCGCCCTCCCAGGCATCGCCGCGTTGCTGGACTCCGACCACTTCCGCACCGCGACCTACCGGATGGCGCACCAACTCGGTCGCGACGACGACGATGTCCGTGCCGAGGCCGCGGGCTACATCCGGGAGATGGCCGCCCGCCACGACCCGATCGTCTTCCGCGCCTGGCGCCGCATCGCGGCGTGGCTCGTCCGCGGCTACGACATCGTCACCGACGAGTCGGAGCTTCGCGAATTGCGCGAACTGGATCGCAAGAACACCCTGATCTTCCTGCTCTCCCATCGGTCCTATCTCGATGAGTTCGCACTGCCGCCCATGCTCGTCCACAAGGGCATCTCCCCGTGTTTCGGAATGGCGGGAGCGAATCTCGACTTCTTTCCGCTGGGCACGCTGGCACGGCGCAACGGCATCGTCCATGTTCGTCGGGACACCGGGGACATGCCGGTGTACCGGCTCGCTCTGCGCGCGATAGTCGGCCGCATGGTCACCGACGGGAACAACCTCGTCTGGTCGATCGAGGGCGGCCGGACGCGGACCGGCAAGCTCCGCCCGCCTCGTTACGGGCTCTTGCGCTACGTCACGGACGCGATCGAATCCGCCCACGCGACAAACGCTCTCGTCATCCCGGTGTCGATCATGTACGACCAGTTGCCGCTACACGAGGTCGAGTTGATGACATCCGAATCCCGGGGGCTCAGCAAGCAGCCCGAGAACGTGCGCTGGCTCATCGAATACGCACGGGGACTGAAGAACCGCCTCGGGCGGATACACATCGATTTCGGCAACCCGATCCCGGTGTACGACCGGCTCGCCGCGCTGCGCGCCGAAGGGCTGGAGGACCGTCAGGTTCTGGAACGACTGGCGCTGGAGATCTGCCACCGGATCAATCGGACGACGCCCGTATCCGCCACCGCCGCGGTGTGCGTGGCGATGCTGGGCGCGGACCGCGCACTGACGCTCGACGAGGTCTGCGCCACCGTGGCCCCGCTCGCCCGCTATCTGTCCGAACGCGGCTGGCCGGTCGCCGGTCGTGCTGACCTGACCGATCGCGCCACGGTCGCCGAAACCCTCTGCGCCCTGGTCGATTCCGGCGTACTGACCTGCTACAACGGTGGCCCGGACACGGTGTGGGGGGTCGGCGAGAACCAGCATCTCGTCGCGGCCGTGTATCGGAACAGCGCGGTGCACGTACTGCTCGTCCGGGCGATCGCCGAACTGTCGCTGCTGGCGATCGTGCGGACGCCGGACGGCGACAACCGGACCGGGTGGAACACCGCCCTGGCGCTGCGTGAGCTGCTGAAGTTCGACTTCTTCTTCGCGGGCCGTGAGGAATTCGCCGAAGAGCTGTGGGACGAGGTGGCCATCATGGCCGGTGCCGGGTCGCGGCGGCCGACCGAAGTGGACAAGACCGCCGCCGAGAAATGGCTCGCCGAGGGCGAACCGCGGGTGGCGCATCTGGTGCTGCGCCCGTTCATCGACGCCTATCGCGTGGTGGCCGACCAGTTGCACTGCCTGCGCATCGACGACGTATTCGACGAAGCGGATTTTCTCGACCGCTGTCTTCGGGTGAGCAGACAGTGGGCACTGCAACGCCGGATGGCGAGCGAGGAATCGATGTCCCGCGAAATGTTCGGCACAGCATTGAAAATGGCGCGACACCGTGGTCTGCTGTCGAATACGGCGGATTACGCGGAAATCTCGGATCGGCGTCGCGCACTCATCGTCGAGCTGGACCAGGTGCTGCGTTCCATCGAAATTCTTGCGGCAGAGCATCATTGAATCCTTCGACGCAAACGTAACCAGGTAACGGCACACCGGAGCGATTCGGTATCCAACCCCTCCGATGGGCGGTGATACCGCCTCGTCCGGGGGATGTGCCAAAATTCGTACCCCCGCAGAATCGTTCTCGGAAGAAATACCTTCGGCGCAAATCCGAATTCCGAGAACGAATGCAGGAGGGCACGACTCGATGTCGGATCCGATTTCCCTGATTGCCACGATAGTGACGGCCGCGACAGGTGCTCTCGATCGTTCCGGGCTTCCGGACGATGCCAAGTCCTCCGTGCACGCCGCCATCGAGGCCGGCAGCGAGGCGGCGCAGTCGCTCACCATCCAACTCGACAGCGCCGTCGCCCAACTGCCCGAACCGGCACGGCAATCCGCGCGAGAGGGCGTCGACGACGCCGCGGACCGGATCGCGGCCCTGGTAACGCCGGGTCCTGCTTTGGCACAGCCGAATTCCGGTGCGGCCGAAGCCGAACCCCCCACCGCACCGGATGACGACCAGCTCTCACCGCAGACGGTGGCGGTCGTTCCGACGCGACCATCGGGCGGGGGCGAATATTCCATCGCCCCTGCGCATCTCGCGGCTGTTCCGGTGGGCCCGGCGGCGCTCCCGCCGATCACCACCACCGGGAACATCGCCGTGTTCGTACCGTGGTTCCGGCAAGCCGGCGCGCTGTGCCCCGGCATCACAGCACCGACGCTGGCGGCGCTCTACGCCGCGGAGAACGGATTCCGCTATGGGCCGACCGCACCGGTTTCCCCCGCCGGGGCCCTGGGTCCCGGCCAGTTCATGCCGGCCACGTGGGCGATCTACGGCAAGGACGTGCACGGCACCGGAGTCGCCGATGTCTTCGACGTCGGCGACTCGGTGATGGCCTCGGGCCACCTGCTCTGCGACGCCTACCAGCAGATCCAAGGATGGAAAACGAGCGGACTGGTCGCCGGGGACACGCTGGACCTCACTCTCGCCGCCTACAACGCCGGAGCCGGAGCCGTGCTGCGCTCGGGCGGAATGCCCTCCGACACCCCCGATTACGACAACCAGACCAGACCCTACGTGGCGCGCATCCGTGCCATCGAAGAGCAGTACGCATGGCTGTCGACGGACGCGGAGAGCATGCCGCCCTCGGATGATCGCCCGGCCGAGGACCTCGGCCGGCGAATCGTCGACCAGGCACTGCAATACCTCGGTCTCCCCTACGTGTGGGGCGGAGGCGGCAGCAACGGCCCCTCGTCCGGCGGATTCGACTGCTCCGGCCTCACCTCTTTCGCCGTGCACGCGGCGACCGGCGGCGCGGTGACACTGCCGCGCACCTCTCAATCCCAATGGCAGATCGGCACCGAGATCCCCTTGTCCGAAGCCGTCCCCGGTGACCTGCTGTTCGGCAACTGGGGCCCCGACGGCCCCGGCCACGTCGCCATCTACCTCGGCAACGGTCGAATGATCCATGCTCCGACCACAGGCGACGTGGTCCGCGTCAGCCCGATCCCGACCGGGATGCAAGCACGCCGCGTGATCTGAAACCGGGAACGGCGCAACCGGCATCCCGGCCACTTGTCGGCCCAGGTCTGACCTCCGATAAATGAACCTTATCGGAGGTCAGACGTGCCGGTTCAATGACGCGCACTGGGACTATTTTCATTTGATTACGTCGCGTCTAACGAAACGAAACCAAACGAAATGGCGTGGACCGTGATCTTGTGCAGCGTGTGTGGGTGGGATTCGGGCCGGGCAGGGTGCCCCGGCTCCGCTGCCCTTCGCGTCCATCTGCGTTCGCGGCGGTGGAACGGCATCACGATGTAAGGACATGCACGATATTCGGGTGCCCGGACAGTCTCCCCATGGCCTGCTGTTCCCGAAGGAAGCGCGCCCGGTCCATATGGTCCGGATCCGGGCTCAGGACCTTGACGGCCACCATCCGATCGAGTGCCGACTGCCGCAACGGTAGACGACGCCGAAGCCGCCGCGCCCGACAACGCGCGCGTCCTCGAACCCCTCGGCCGACAGTTCCGCGACGATGTCCGCATCGACCTGTCGTTGCGTGTCCTCGGTGACGTCGTCCGGCATGGCAGGCTCTCGATGCACCGCGCATGGCCGCATTCAGGCACTGCTTCCGAGTCGACTCCCGGCTGCCCACGCGGTCTCCTAGCGGTACAACCTTCCGTCCTGGATGTCATGAGTGCCTAGAGCGGCCGAACAACGGTCCGTCGATGCCGCTGCCAGCTCCTGCAGAATCCACACCGCGTCGGCCGAATCCATCGTCCCCACGTTCGAGCTGGCGGACATGCCCCAGCGGCGGGGACCGCAAAGCACCATCCAGAAGGTCGGAGCGTGTGCCGGTGACCGGCACACACGGTTGGACCTGCGTGTGAGCTGACACACAGACTTGGGGAGAGGCGACGCTGCCGGTCGTCGCAGAGTGGAAGGAAGGACCAATGGCGGCTCTCCAAACGGTGCAGAAAATCGGCCCGGTACTGGACTTGTTCACCGTCTCCCGCCCCGAGTGGGGCGCTTCCGAGGTGGCGGCGGCGATCGATGTTCCTCGCTCGAGCGCACACGCCTTGCTGTCCTCACTCGTCGAGACCGGGCTACTGCAGTGCCGCAGCCGCGGCCGCTACCGGATCGGCTGGCGGGTAGTGGAACTGAGCCAGACACTCAAGGGCACTGTCGACGTTCGTTCCTGCGCGACACCCGTCCTCGAGGACCTCGCACACAAGTACGGCGAGACCACACACCTGGCAGTGATGGAGCGATATCGCGTCCTCTATGTCGACAAGGTACTCGGCAACCATGTCATCAACGTCGCCGGAGCCCGGGTGGGCGCTCATCTCGAACCGCACTGTAGTGCAGTCGGCAAAGTCCTTCTGGCGCAGTGTGATCCAGGCGAGATCGAACGCAACATCACCAAGAAGCCGCTGCGGCGACTGACACCGTCGACGATCACCAATCCGGCCGCCCTCGCGCAGGAGCTGCGATCGGTTCTTCGTTCCGGGTGTGCTTTCGATGCGGGCGAGGCGGTACCGGAGGTGCACTGCGTGGCCGCTCCCGTGCGAGACGACATGGGGTTGGTGGTCGCGGCGATCAGTATGAGCGTTCCTGCGAGCCGGTTCGTCCCCGCTCAGACGGAGTTCAAGAATGCCGTCATCGCGGCCGGCGCGGAGATCTCGCGTGCGATCGCGAACTCCGCGGATGCGGCGATTCACACACACCGCGACGACCCCACCTTCGCTGCGGCGATCTGACACAGCGGCTCAACTGGACCGCATAGACAGGTGCCGCGACAAGCTCAGTGCTGCGGTCCGCACCGCAGCCGCCGAATGGTCGAGATTGATGCGAGTGTGCCACCCGGACACCGAAATTCCGGCAACAACCTGCCCGTCGAGCCCGAAGACAGGACTGGCCACGCAGGCGACGCCGGGCCGCGACTCTTCCAGGTCGTACGCCACTCCGCGCTCGCGGATCCGGGCCAATTCCGCGACGAACAGCCCCGGCGCGACGATGGTGCGCTCGCTCAGGCGAGCGAGGCCGCCCGCGAGAATCTGCTCGACGACCGTCTGCTCGGAAAACGCGAGGATGGCCTTGCCGATGCCGGTGCCATGCGCAGGCCACCGCCCGCCCATCCGAGTCGGTAACGGCGGCGAGTTCGGGCTGTGCAGAACCTCGAGATAAACGACGCAGTCCCCGTCGAGGACGGCGAAATGAACCGAGTGGCCTGTTGCCTCCTGCAGATCTGCCATGAACGGGCGGGCGGCCTCGCGCAGGTTCCGTTGGCGTGGCACGTGCTGACCGAGTTCGAACAGTTTGAGCCCGAGCCGGTAGCGGGTGCCCTCGCGCTCGAGCAGCTTGGCCTCATACAGCGCCTTGAGCATGCGTTGCACACTCGACTTGGGCAGGCGGCAGCGGCGGGCGATCTCCGAAACCCCGAGGGGGGTATCGGCGGCGCCGAGGATGTCGAGCACGGCGACCGCACGGGCGATGGAGCCGGCGTCGCCAGCAGCGGTTGATTCCGGAAAGCTGTGCCGATCATCGGCACGATCGTCTTGCATATCGGCCCATAGTGCCTGATGGTGAGAGTTCAGTGCAACACGTCACATCCCTGCGGAGCTGCGACAGCGCTGCGGGACGTTCCCACCGAAAGCCCGAGGTCTAATGTCCACCGACGACGTACAAGGCGCCGCGCAGCGGCTGCTGGAGGCGTACCGCAGCGGCACGCCGATCGACCCCTTGACTCCCCACTTCGCTCAGGCGGAATTGTCGACCGCCTATCGCATCGCCCAAGCTCAGGTCGAGCAATGGGAAAAGGACGGTGACGCCGTCAAGGGGCACAAGGTCGGACTCGCGTCCGCGGCGATCCAGCGCCAGATGGGGGTCGACCAGCCCGACTTCGGTCACCTGACAGCGAGCATGTTCCACCTCGAGCATCATCCGATTCCGTCCACGACCTATATCCAGCCGCGAATCGAGCCGGAGACCGCGTTCGTCCTCGGTCGTTCCCTGACCGGGCCAGGCGTCACCATCGCTGATGCCGTGCGCGCGGTGGAGTTCGTGCTTCCAGCCCTGGAAATCGTCGACTCCCGGATCCGGGACTGGAAGATCGGCATCTTCGACACCATCGCCGACAACGCCTCCTCGGGTGGGGTCGTTCTCGGCAGCCGGCCAGTGCTGCTGCGCGATGTCGACTTGCGCTTGTCCGGCTGCACATTGCACATCAACGGTGAACTCGTGGCGACCGGCGCCGGCGGCGCGGTGCTCGGTTCCCCGCTGAACTCGCTGGTGTGGCTGGCCAACACCGTCGGCCCTCTCGGCGTGACCCTCGAACCCGGTCATGTCGTGCTGCCAGGATCGATGACGAAAGCCTTCCCCATCTCACCGGGCGATTCCATCGTGGCGACCATGAGCGGACTCGGCACCGTGTCCGCCATCCTTGGAGAGCGAGCAGAACAATGACCAGCGAACAGCGGACGAGCGAACAGCGCTGGAGCGCAGGCCGCATCGCCGACATCCTCCTCGACGCCGAGGCCACCACCACCTCGCGTACCTCGTTGTCCGCCGAATGGGCCGGCCTGACCTTGCCCGTCGCCTACGAGGCGCAGGACATCGCACTCGCCGCACGCAAGGCGCGAGGCGAGATTGTCACCGGCATCAAGTTGGGGCTCACCTCGCGTGCGAAGCAGCGGCAGATGGGTGTCGATGCTCCCTCGGTAGCCTGGTTGACCGATGTGATGGCCTTGCCCGCCGGGGACCCGGTTCCCCGCCACCGGCTCATCCACCCGCGCGCGGAGCCGGAGATTGCATTTGTGATGGGCCGCAGGCTGGCCGGTCCCGGTGTCACCGCGGCGGAGGCGCTGGCGGCCGTCGACCGGGTCGCCGGTGCGATCGAGATCATCGACAGCCGCTACGCCGGATTCAAGTTCACCCTCGAAGATGCTGTCGCAGACAATAATTCATCCGGCGTGTATGTCACAGGTCCGGTTCTGCGGCGTCCAGAGGATCTCGATCTCGCCCTCGAGGCGTGCCTGCTGGAGGTCGACGGCCAGATCGTCGACACCGCCACCGGTGCTGCCGTGCAAGGCCATCCTGCCGAGGCGCTGGCGTTCGCGGCGAACACCCTGGCCGAGCGCGGGCACGCCATCGAAGCCGGGTGGACCGTGTTGACCGGCGGGATGACCGACGCCATCGCCGTCGAACCGGGCGCTCGGGTGGCCGCCCACTTCACCTCGCTCGGTTCCATCACCATCTCGGGAGGATAGGCGCATGCCGTTCATCGATGTCACGATCGGCCTGGGCCGCTCCCCGGAGCAGATCCGTGCGCTGATTCACGAGCTGACCGAGGCCGCGCATCGGGCACTCGGCGCGCCGAAGGAGAACATTCGCGTCGTCATCCGGGAAGTGCCGGAGACGCACTGGGCGGCCGGGGATGTCACTGTCGCCGAGCGTCGGGCGGCACGCTGATCGGGGTGGCTGGACAATGCTGATCGGCACCCGGGGTATCGATCAGCATTGCCGACACCGCGTTGTCGGCGGCAGTCGAGGGCCGTAGACCAGGAGAGACACACCGCCGTTCTTTTTCTGGGAGCCCCCGTGACCACAGTTCATGCCGTCGACTCTGATACCGAGATCGACGCCTTCGACCCTCCGCGCATCGCCGACCGGCTCTACCACGATCTGCTCTCCCCGCCGGAGATCAAGCAGGTGCGCCACCGGGTGCGCCGGATCGCGGCAGATGCGATCGCTCCGATCGCCGGCCGCATCGCCCGGGGCGACGAACGCCTGGACGGCTTCCCCCGCGACGCCTTCGACTCCCTCGCCTCAGCCGGGGTGTTCCGTATTCCCTTCGCCGGCGATGTCGGCGGTGACGACCTGACCCACCGCGCCACCGCGACCGCCGTCGCGGTCGAAGAACTCGCGTACTACTCCAACAGCGTCGCCGCGATCTTCGACGTGCACTGCATTCTCGCGGGCAACGCAGTCAACCAGGGGACCGACGCGCAGCGACGGCGGTGGCTCGCCCCCGCCGTCGCCGGGGAGATCGTCGGATCGTTCGCTACCAGCGAGCCGGGCGCCTCGAGCGACCTGTCCCCTACCGCGGTCACTACCGAAGCCACCCCGACAGCCACCGGCTGGGTTCTCAACGGCCGCAAGCGCTGGATCACGAATTCGGTGGTAGCCGCCTTCGTCGTCGTGCTGGCACGCACCGGCAACCGGCTGAGCACCTTCATCGTGCCCACCGATACCCCCGGTGTCACCATCGGCACCCCCGACCGCAAACTGGGGAACAAGGGGCAGATCACCGCTGATGTCATCCTCGACCAGGTCCATCTCGACGCCGACGCCTTGTTGGGCGAGGAGGGCGGCGGGCTCAAGATCGCCCTGCAGACCCTGACCTACGGGCGGATCGGCATCGCCGCGGCCGGGGTCGGGATGGCGCAGGCCGCGTTCGACCACACCGCTGCCCACCTCTCGCGCAGGCAAGCCTTCGGTGGCCCCCTCGCAGGCAAGCAGCATTGGCAGTTCCTGATGGCGGACCGGGCCACGACCATCGAATCCGCCCGCGATCTCTATCTCAAGGCGGCACTGCGCCTGGACTCCGGCGTCGCGTTCCCTGAGCCGGAGGCGGCCATGGCCAAACTGCGTGGCACCGAGATTTCCGTGGACATGGCCCGCGATGCGGTGCAAGCCTTCGGCGGGCTCGGGTTCACCCAGTCCTTGGGGGCAGACGACACCGACGGACCGGTGGAGGCGTTCTACCGCGACAGCAAGATCGGTGAGATCTACGAAGGCGCGAACGAGGTTCAGAAGTGGGTGCTCGCCCGCCAGATCTTCGGCCGCGAGGTCACGGGCTGACCGGTGGCCGACGTGGTCGCGGCGACTGCCGCTCGGCCACGTCGGCATGCCGTTGGGTTGTGTCCCGAGTATCCGAACAACGTGCCCGCTCGGGGGCCAATTCCGTCGGATAATCCCGTCGCGGGTAAACGGTAGCCTTGATCGTGTAACACTGCGTTCATCTGAGGAGGTGAACCGCGATGTCAACGCGTGCCGAGCAAGCCGCCAACGCCCCTGATGAGGACGCCCCGCCACCCTCGCACACCACGCCGGTCCGCCAGGAGATGTCCGGCGGCCGCGAGTGGTGGACCGACACCCTGGCGGAAACCTACTGCGAGATGGACCCGCAGTGGCAGTCGCCCAGGGGCCGCTTCGAGGCGCGACTGAGCACCCGGCAGTTCGGGGATCTGTCGCTGAGCACCGTACGCGCCCATGCGCATTCGGTCCTGCGGACACCAGCGATGATCGCCGACATCGATTCCGAAGACTATTTCCTGTGCGCGGTGACCGGGGGGCCCGGGCGGATCGAGCAACATGGACGTTCGATCTGGCTCGACAAGGGCTCGTTCGCGGTGATCGACGCCGGTCGGCCGTTCCGGTTCGACTTTCCGCAACGGTTCGAGCAGATCGTCGTTCGTGTTCCCCGTCCCCTGCTCCTGGGCCGTATGTCCGAACGCGACATCGACCACGCGATGGCGCAACCGGTGTCGGCGGCATCTGGAGCGGGTGTCGTCGTCAGCCGGTTCCTGCAACAGCTCGCCACCCTCGATGCGGCGGTGCCCGATGCGCCGGCCGCCGCACTGTCGGCCTCTGCGTTGGACATGATCGTGACCGCCTTGGCCGATACAGGTTGGGCTATGAGCCCGACGCAGCAAGCCCACACCGCGGATCTGCATAGGGCGCAGAACCTCCTCAAGACCCGGCTCCACGAGGAGAACCTCTCCATCGCCGAAGCCGCTGCCGAACTCGGTATCTCGCTGCGTTATCTGCAGAAGATATTCCAGAGCACCGGAAGTACGCCGAGCGAATGGCTTCTTCAGGCCCGGCTCGAACGCGCCCGCATGATCTTGCTGAGCACAAATATCACCATCGGGGCACTGGCAACTCGGGTGGGCTTCAAGGACATTTCCCACTTCAGCCGGTCGTTCCGCAACCTCTACGGGGTCAGCCCGGGGCAGTACCGCCAGCGCTGACCCGAAAACGACTGCACCGGAGCCCGTTCCATTTTCATCGGACTCCGGTGCAGTGGTGTTGTCAGGGTTTCATACCCGAGCCGGCCAGCGCACGCCGGTACTTCAGGAACGCCTTGTTGTCATTCGCGGTGACCCCGGCCACCAGGCCGTTCTCCCCCAACCCGTCCCAGTTCCACTTCCCCTCGACCCCCGCGTCCACCGGCACGAAGGTATCGGCCATCGTGACGAATCCGGCGGCCTTGAAGTGTATGTCGTACTGATCGGTCCAGAAGGTGGGAATCGGACTGTACGGGCTCTTGCCCCCGGCCGCGGCGAACAGGTTCTCCGCCGCGGCCGCACCCATATCGGCCGCGTTCGACCAGTGCTCGATCCGGACCCGCTTGCCGACGCCCCGATGAGTCCACGATGCGACGTCACCGACGGCCACGATGTCCGGGTTCCCGGAGGCGTGGCAGAACTCGTCGCATACCACGCTGCCCTGGTCGAGTTCGAGACCCGATCCGGACAACCACCCGGTATTGGGAACCGAGCCCAGCGACAGCAGCACCAGATCGGCGTCGAGTACCTGTCCGTTATCGAGTTCGACCTGTTCGACCCGGCTCCCGCCGCGGAATTCGGTCACCGAGGTATTGCAATGGATGTGGACGCCGTGGTCGCGGTGCAGACGTTCGGCGAACTGGCCGATGTCCGGTCCGAGAAGAGGCATCAACGTTGCCGCCCGCTCGACGATGGTGACCGAGTCCATTCCATTAACCCGGAGGCTGGAGGCGACTTCACACCCGATGAAGCCGCCGCCGATGATGACCACACGGCTGGCATGCTGCGCCGCGGTACACAGGGCAACCGCGTCATCGAGGCCGCGGAGGACGTGGAACCCCTCCATTTCCGGCAGCCCCGGCAGCGATCGTGCCCCGCGGCCGGTGGCGATGATCAGCTTGTCGTATCCGATCTCGCCGTCGATAAGACGCAACTGGCGCTTCTCCACGTCCAGCGCGGTCGCGGCGTTACCGAGGATCCAGTCGAATTCGTCTGCCGCGGTATCGAATTCGCACTCCGTCGCCGTCATCGTTCCGGCGATCAGCTGCTTCGACAACGGCGGACGATTGTACGGGCGATGCTTTTCGTCCCCGACAATGGTGATCAGCTCGGACATGCCGGTCTCACGTAGCCGCTGCGCTGCGCGGAGGCCGGCCAGCCCGGCGCCGACAATCACTGTGTTCGTCACGACTCAACCCTCGACGCGGATGGCGGCGACAGGACAGAGCTTGATCGCGGCGTTGACCTTGTCGCGGAGCTCCTCGGCGGGCGAGTCGTCCAGAAGGATCACCTCGTCGCCGTCATCGTTGAGGTCGAAAACCTCGGGGGCGGCGATCACGCACTCACCATGCCCGTCACACATTCCGTACTCGATCTGGATCTTCATTTCTCTTTCCTTCCCTACCCGATAGGGACGACGTCAGAGACGTCGGTCAACTAGTTCTCGTTTGCCCAGGTAATGGCCAGTTCCAGCTCACCGAGGCTGCGGATGATGTTGTTCGGCTGGAATCGGTACTTACCGGCATGGAAACGTTCGACGTTGTCGGCGAGCACGTTGAACAACGTGATCATCTCCAGACGCGCCAGCGGCTTGCCCAGGCACGCGTGCTTGCCGCGTCCCCAGCCGAGATGACCGGCCGGATCCCGGGTGATGTCGAACGAATCCGGATCGGCGAACTTGCGCTCGTCCCGGTTCGCAGAGCCATACATCACCACCACGCGCGACCCCTCGGGGATCGGCACACCTGCGATCTCGGTGTCCTTGGTCGCAACCCGGGTGAAGAACTGCAGCGGGGACGCCAACCGCACAATCTCGGGAATCGCACTGGTCAGCAGTGACCGATCCGCGCGCAACCGGTCCCACTGGTCCGGGTTCTGCGCGAACAGCAGCAGACCGATGCCGATCGCGCTGATGGTGCTGTCCACACTCGGGTAGATGTAGTCGTTCATCACCCCGCGGGCAAAGTCCTCCGGCCACCCGACGGCGGCACCATTCTTGAACAGCTGGTCCGCCCAACCGCCCTCACGCACGTTGCTGGGGAAGTTCTCGTCGGCGAACTCCATGTAGCCCATCATCGTTTCCAGCGCCGGCTGGGTTCGCGGCGCGTGCAGCGGTCCGATGCTGTCGAATCCGGCCACACCCCACTTGAACATCTGTTCCTGGCTGACGCCCTCGACGCCGACCAGATCGGTGACGATCTCGATGGGCATCGCCATCGCCACGTCGGCGACACCGTCGAGGGTCTCCTTGCCCTTCAGGGTTTCGACCAGGTTCTCCGCGAAGGTCTGCAGCCGCGGCTTGAGCTCTTCCAGCGGGCCCTTCTTGATGGGGCATCCCTCGACCTGACGAATCTCATCGTGGTGCTCGCCCTCGGTCTGCAAGCTCGTTTCGGTGATTCCGTTGAAGAACTGGTTGAATCCCACGCCCTCACGGGAGGTGAAGGTCTCCCAGTCCGAGAGCACCGAGGACACCTCGTCGTAGCGCGCGCAGGCGTAATACCCGTACTTTTCGAGCCAGACCACCGGCCCGGCATCGCGCAGCTTCGCGTACGTGGGAAACGGATCGACGAGCACCGCGTCGTCGTGGAGATCGTCATCAAAGCTCGGAATACCGGTCGGGCGCTGCTGCCGCTCGATCGCTGCATCCTGCGTCATTGTTCTGCTCCTTGAATGTTGTCGGAAGGGAAGTTCTGGGGGTCAGCCCCGAAGGTGCGCCGAAAGGAAGGCGGCAGTGATGCCGAGATGATCGGGCTCGTCGAACTCGGGGCCTTCGTGGCCCGCGCCGCCCAGCACGAGGAGCGTGGACCGGGCACCGACGCTGACCAGGCCGTCATGCAGTGCGCGGCTCTGCGACGACAACGTGATCCGGTCACGGTCACCATGTGCGATCAGAAATGGCGGGGCCAGAGAGGTCACCCGGCTGAGCGGGCTGGCGTTCCACGACGTGTTCGTGGGTGCCGAGACCTCATTGTCGCCGAGCAGGGCGTTCTCGAACGGCGGTGGGAGAAGGCGGTTTTCGATCCAGCTTCGCCCGCTGTTGGCAGCGAGGTCGGAAGGCCCGAACCAGTGGACGACGGCGTCGACTCGGCTGGACTGATCGAGATCGTCGCCGACAACACCTTCGAGTTCTTCGTCGCCCGACGTCAGTCCGACCATGGTGGCCAGGTACGCGCCGGCCGACGCGCCCCAGACCCCGATCCGGTCGGTGGAGACCCCGAGCTCATCGCCGTGCGCCCGCAGCCAGCGCACGACCGCCTTGACGTCGTGAATCGGGTTGGGATACGAACCCTGCGGCGCGAGACGATAGTTCGCGGACACCACGGCGATCCCGTACGAGGCCAGCCGTGCCAGACGTTCCTCGGCGCCGTCCTTCTTATCGCCGAGCTGCCACCCACCGCCGTGCAGGTAGATCACAGTGGGCGGGTTGTCGATGTCGGGGCGGTACACATCGACGGCGATCTCGAAGCCGTCCACCTCGGCGACGCGCAGATTCGACTGCACTTGAACGTCATTCATGAAGAAACCTTCCAAAAGGTCAGATCGGGGAATCAGCAGGGATTCGTCATGCTCGGGCCCGTCGGAGCCGGAGCCTGTCGCGAAGGTCATTCGCGTTGTTCCTGTGATCCAAAACACTACGAGTCGGCCATACAGGTGTGCCATGGCGTCAGACGCACATCCTTTGGCATCCAGGCGCACGGCGGCGACGGCGGGGACACACGACGGCGGAATTGTGCTCAATCGCCGCGCCATCCCACAGAAAACGCGACGGACCACGTGGTCCGTCGCGTTTTCTGTGGGATG
>NZ_JBEXJI010000051.1:0-34694 GCF_040609015.1 Nocardia sp. NPDC004860
CCGGCGCGGTTTTGGGCTCCCGGGGTTTGTGGCGCCCATTCCCCCCGGGTACCGTTTTTGTGGGGGGCCCCCCCGCCCCGGGGGGCCCGGCCACTGCTCTTCCGGGTCCTATCGAATTCCAGTTGCTATTTCTTGACGTCCACGTGTGCCACCCACTCGTAGACGGGCAGACTCCCCTCCGGAGTGTCCTGCCAGCGTGACGTCACTTTGTAGCGCTCGTACCCGTCCCCGAACGCCACTCGCAGCTCGACGCCCGGTGGCGTGATCGGGACGATCCGCGTTTCGAGGCCATCCGGCCCGCCTTCGAGTAGCGCCAAGGGTGAGGTACTCATAGCTGAAGGCTCTCACATCTGTACGGGTCACCCAATAGATTCAGCGCAATCGGCGAGCCGCCCGAACAAGCCGCCCGTGAGCGGGGCGAGGCCGGTTTCGAACGGTGCGAATCGGTGTCAGACGAGGCCGAACTGGCTCAGCAGGCCGCTCAGCAGGCCGCCGATGATCGGAATCTTCGAGGCGCTGCCGGTGCCCATGCCGCCCACCGGAACCGCGGTCACGCTGACGCCGATGGTCTGGGCGTTGTTGCTGGTGCTGCTGCCGTCGTCACTCGCGATGAGCGTGTACGTACCCGCCGTCGTCGGGGTCCACTGGTAGGTCGCGTGACCGCTGGAATCCACCGGAGAGGCGCCCATGTACGTGGCTGCGCCGCCGGACGGGCTTGCGATCCAGAAGCCCACCTGGCTGCCCGCGTTCGCGCCGCCGACCGACGCCGTCAGGGTGTAGGTGGTATTGACGTGCGCCAGCCCGGTCCCGGCCGACAGCCCGGTGACCTGTGCGGAGGCGGCCGGTGCGGCGGACAGGACCGCCAGGGCGGTCGCGGCGGTGGCCGCGCCGCCGATGATCGTGTGCCGAATTCGAAGGGTAGCCATTACTGCTTCGCTCCCAAGCTCTCATTTTCGAAATTGAAATGAGATGTTTTCACACACGAGGGCGGGTCGCAATGGCCGGCGCCGAATCCCGCCATGGCGCGCACCGAAACAGGCGCGGCTACAACGGCAGTAGATGGTGTTTGCGGGGATTCTCCGGAGTCTTCTTGTCGCGCAACAGGTGCAGGGCGCGCCGAATTTCCAGGCGGGTGGTGGCGGGCTCGATGACCGCGTCGATATAGCCGCGTTCGGCCGCCACCCACGGCGTCGCGACGGTGGCGTTGTAGAACTCGATCATCTGCTTGCGCATGGCCGCGCGCTCCGGCTCGGGAGCCGCCGCCAGGGTCTTGGCGCCGATGAGCGACACCGCGCTCTCCGCGCCCATGACGGCGATCCGGGCGGTGGGCCAGGCCAGATTCACGTCCGCGCCCAGCTGTTTGGACCCCATGACGGCATAGCCGCCGCCGTAGGACTTGCGGATGACCACGGTGACCTTCGGGACCGTGGCCTCCACGAAGGAGAAGATGAACCGGCCGCCGCGCTTGATGACGCCGATCTTCTCCTGCTCCACCCCGGGCAGGAAGCCCGGGGTGTCGACGACGAAGACCAGCGGGATCTCGAAGGCGTCGCAGAGCCGCACGAAATGCGCGGCCTTGTCCGAGGCGCGGGCATCGAGCGCACCGGCGTAGACCAGGGGCTGATTGGCCACCACGCCGACCGTGCGGCCGTCCACGCGGCTGAAGCCGCAGATCACGTTCTTGCCCGCGGCCTCACCGAATTCGTGGAACGCACCGTCGTCGAAGATCCGGAGCAGGATCTCGTGCATGTCGTAGCCGGCATTGTCGGCGTCGGGGACGATGCCGTTGAGTTCCAGGTCGGTGTCGGTGATCTCCGGTTCCAGCCCGGGATTCACCACCGGCGGCAGCTCCGTGCAGCTCGACGGCAGATAGCCGAGGTACTCGCGCACCCACTCGAAGGCGGCGGCCTCGTCCGGGGCGACGTGGTGGATATTGCCGTACTGGGCTTGGGATTTCGCGCCGCCGAGCTCCTCGAGGCTGACATCCTCACCGGTGACCTCGCGAATCACCTTGGGCCCGGTGACGAACATGTAGGCCGCTTCGGTGGCCACCACCACGTCGGTATTGATGGGCGCGTAGACCGCGCCGCCCGCGCAGCTGCCCAGGATCATGGAGATCTGAGGCACCAAGCCGGACAACGGTTCCTGACGCCGGCCCAGCTCGGCGTACCAGGCCAGCGAGGTCACCGCCTCCTGCACGCGGGCGCCGCCGGAGTCGTTGATGCCGACCACCGGGCAGCCCATCTTGGCCGCGAATTCCAGGATGCCCGCGACCTTGCGGCCGAACATCTCGCCGACCGAACCGCCGTAGACGGTCTGGTCGTGCGAGAAGACGGCCACCGGGCGGCCCTCCACCAGGCCGTGGCCGGTGACCACGCCATCCCCGAAGAGGGCGGCCTTGTCGCCCGGATTGCGCACCAGCGCACCGACTTCCACGAAAGTCCCGGGATCCAGCAGCATCTCGATGCGGTCGCGGGCCGAGGGAATTCCCTTCCTGGCCCGCTTGGCGATTCCCGCTTCTCCCGCCGGCTCCCTCGCGATGTCGAGCTTGTGTCTAAGGTCGGCGAGTTTGTCGGCGGTGGTGCTCACTGGACACTCCTCTCGGCAAAAACCTACTTTCCCAGAACTCGTGTCGTCGTGGTGCTATTTCGTTGTGGTGTCGATTTCCGACAATTTCTTGGTGAGATCGGCGCCGATGGTGGCGATCCGGGGCTCGTCGATGATCTGGATGTGATCGCCCGGAATGTGGATGATCTCCAGATTCGGAATGTGTTCCTGCCAGCCGCCGTTCGGCCGCCGGTCCGCGAAACGCGGTTCCAGCTCGATCATTCCGTCGTGGTAGCGATCGGCGAGGTAGAGGGCGACGGCGCCGTCGTACTTCGACGGCTCGATCTTCTGCAGCTCCTTGCTGTCGATCCACGAGGTGCGCTGATGCTCGATCACGCCGCCCGGGATGTCGACCCCGGCGAACTTCAGCAGCTCCATGATGATGTCGATCTGCTCCGCGTCGGACGCCGCGGCCAGCTCCTCGAGCTGCTCCTGATCGAGTTCCCCATTGAAGCCGTAGGTCTTCTGCGCGAACGCCTGGTAGCGGCGGATCCGCTCCACCCGCTCCTCGGGGGCGTCGCTGAAGGGCTCGACCGGAATGGCCAGGTCGATCAGGCCGACGTGCCGGACGTCCGCACCTTCGGCGCGCATGATCTCGCCGACCTTCAACGCGAACACCGCGCCCAGCGACCAGCCGTAGAAAATGTACGGGCCCTCCGGCTGCCGCTTGCGAATTTCCGAAATGTACTGGTGCGCACGCTCTTCGATGGTGCCCTCGACCCGTTCCAGGCCGTACATCGGGGTCCCGGCCGGGAGCCGGTTCAGCAGCGGCTCGTACACCAGGGTGTTGCCGCCCGACGCGTGGAACACGAAGACCGGCACCGCATTCGAACCGGCCTCCTGCGCGCGCAGCGTGCGCACGAAGCCCTCCAGATCGGAGCTCTTGCCCTGATAGCGGACAACGACCTCGGACAGCTGCTCGATGGTCTTGCAGGCCCGCACCTCGGCCGGGTCGACCTCGGCCTTGACCCGCTCCGACAGCCGGGCCACCAGCTTCTCCAGCGTGGTGTCGTCGATCTCGGGCAGCGGGTTGAAGATGCCGCCCGCCGTCTTGCCGGTCACCAGCGCCCAGGTGGCGAAGGCGAGTCGCTCCTCGCCATTGCGCGGGGGCACATTGTCGGCGTCGGTCTCGGCGATCGGCGCGGCGGACTCGTGCTCCGCGACGCTCTCCCCGGCCTCGGCCACCACATCGGTGGTCTCGGTCTTGGGCAGCAGCGCGGCCGGGTCTTCGCCGGCGGCCATGGCGGCCCGCGCGGCGGCGATGAAGTCGGCGTCGACGGTGATCTCCTCACCGGCGGCCTGCCGCGCGGCGATGTCATCGAGCCGATCGCGGTGCTCGATCGCGTACCGCAGCACCTTGCCGACCTCGAGCAGGCTGGCATCGCGCACGGCCTGGATCTGCAGCTGCGGAATGTCGAACTCGTATTCCACGCGGTTCTTGATGCGCATGGCCATCAGCGAATCCAGACCCAGCTCCATCAGCGGGATCTCCATCGGGAGATCCTCGACCGCGTAGCCCATGGACTCGGCCACGATGATGGCGAGGCGCTGCTCGATGGTCTGCGTGCCCTTGGGATCCCAGCGCTCGCCGGGGGCCGCCTCGACTACTTCGGCAGCGGGAGCCGCCTGGACGGCCGCGACCGGCTGTGCCACAGCCGATTCCGGCAGCGGTGCGGCCAGGGGTCCGTGGGTGGGGAGAGACGCAGTGACGACGGCGTCGAAGAGCGGGCGGAAGGCATTGCCCTCCTTGGCGTGCACCGACACCGACGCGCCGCCCGGGTGGGGGGTGAGCGTGGTGGTCAGCGTGCCGGTGGCAGGGACCGCGCCGTGCGCGATGGACGCGCCGACGGTGACATCCGAGAGCACCTGCGCGGCAGCGGCATTCACCAGTGCGGCCAGGTCGGTGACGGCCGGGGCCTGCACCTCCCAGACGTGGCGGCCGTCCGGCAGCGCGACGTGCGCGCCCGGGACACGAGCATTGCCCGCGCCGCCGCCGAAGCCGCCGGTCACCTTGGGCCAGTACTGCTTGCGCAGGAACGCGGTGCGCGGCGCGGCGGCGAAGTCACCGGCGGGCAGCAGCGAGGGCAGGTCCACCTTGTGGCCGTGCACGTACAGCTGTGCCAGCGCGGAGATGACGCCCGCGGCCTCGTCCTCCTTGCGCTTGAGGGTCGGGATGAGTGCCGCATTGTGCACGCCCGCCGCGAAGGTGGTGCCCAGGACCTGCATGAGCGCAACGGAATTCGGCGCGAGTTCCAGGAAGGTGGTGATACCGGTGTCGACGGCCTGCCGGATGGCGTTGGTGAAGTACACCGAGCCGCGCATGTTCATGACCCAGTAGTCCACGTCCTGCACGGGCGCGTGCCCGGCGCGGTAGACGGTGTCCTTGTGGACGGTCGAGTAGAGGTCGCGCTTGAGCTTGGTGGGCTCGATGCCGGCCAGCTCGGCGGCGAGTTCACCCAGCAGCATGTCCATCTGCGAGGTGTGGCCCGCGCCGCGGGTCTGCAGCACACGGGCGAACTTGCCCTCGGCCTCGGCGCGCGCCACGATCGCGTGCACCTGGTCCGGCATGCCGCCGATCACCGTGTTGTTGGGCGCGGCGTATACCGCGACCTCGATCTCGGGGAACTCGGTCTCGACGAGCTTGGTGATCTCCTCGGCGGAGTACTCCAGCAGCGCCATATTGCGGACCTGGTCGTCGGTGAGCATGGCCTCGCCCTCGGCCATCAGCCGCGAGCGCGCGCAGATCACCCGGACCGCGTCCTCGAGCGGCAGACCGCCCGAAATGTACGCTCCCGCAACCTCACCCTGGGAGTGGCCGACCACGCCCTCGGGCTCGGCGCCGTGCGCGCGCAGGATCGAGGCCAGACCCACCTGGATGGTGAAGGTACCGACCTGGCCGGTGCCGATGTCCCAGTCCATGGAGTCGTCGAGGATCATCTCCTTGACCGAGTACCCGGCCTCGTCCATGACCAGCTCGTCGACCTGATCGACGGCGTTACGGAAGATCGAGTTCTCGGTGTAGAGCTGCTTGCCCATCTTGCGGTGCTGCGCACCGAAACCGGCCATCACCCACAGCGCGCCCTTGGCGGCGGGGGAATCGGCGGTCCAGACGCCAGTGCCCGGCTTGCCCTCGGCGATGGCCCGCAGGCCCGCGATGGCCTCGTCATGGGTCTTGGCCACGACCACGCCGCGCGAGCGGCCGTGGTTGCGCTTGGCCAGGGTCCGGGCCACATCCGCCAGCGGAGTCGCCTGTCCCGCTTCGGATTCCAGCCAGTCGGCCAGATCCTTGGCGGCGCGCTTACGCCGCGACGGCAGGTAACCCGACACCGGGAGGATCAGCGGCATCGGCTCTTCGCGATTGCCCCACTCCGGCTCCGGCGCAACGGTTTCGGTGATGGCCTCGGCCGCGGCGATCACGTCGGTGGTCTCGTTGTCGAGGCCGGTGGTCTCGGAAGCCTCCGCTGCGGCGAGGGCCGGCACGTACTCCTGGATGACCACGTGCGCATTGGTGCCACCGAAGCCGAAGCCCGAGACGCCGATGGTGGCCTTGCCGCTGTAGCGCGGGAATTCGGTGGGCTGGTCGGTGACCTTCAGGTGCGCCTGGTCGAACGGAATGAAGGGGCTGGGACCCGCGTAGTTGAGGTGCGGCGGAATGACGTTGTGCTGCAACGCCATGATGACCTTCGCGAGAGCCGCGGCGCCGGCCGCGGCCTCCAGGTGACCGAAATTGGTCTTGGCCGAACCCAGCAGGGCGGGCTTGTCGGCCTCACGGCCCCGGCCGATGACGCGGCCGAGCGCATCCGCCTCGATCGGGTCGCCGATGGGGGTGCCGGTGCCGTGCGCCTCGATGTAGTCGACCTGGGACGGCGGGATTCCGGCGTCCCGGTAGGCGCTGCGCAGTACATCGGCCTGCGCGTCCGGGTTCGGGGCCAGCAGGCCGTTGGACCGGCCGTCGCTGTTGACCGCGGAGCCCTTGACGACCGCGTAGATCGTGTCGCCGTCGCGCTCGGCGTCGGCCAGCCGCTTGAGCACGACCAGACCGCCGCCCTCGGAGCGGACCATGCCGTCGGCGTCCGACGAGAACGCCTTGATGTGACCGTCCTTCGACACGCCGCCATTGGCGTCGAAGGCCAGCGTCGCGGCCGGGGACAGCAGCACGTTCGTGCCACCGGCCAGCGCCAGATCGGCCTCACCGTTGCGCAGCGCCCGAACGGCCTGGTGCACCGCTACCAGCGAGGACGAGCACGCGGTGTCGACGGCCACCGACGGGCCGCGGAAGTCGTAGAAGTACGAGACCCGGTTGGGGATGATGGCCGAGACACTGCCCATGATGCCGTAGCCCTCGGCCGAGAGCGGCGTGCCCGGATCGGTGTTCCCGACCGCCATGCCCGCGAGGAGCATGAACTCGGTGCTGGTCGAACCGATGAAGACGCCGACCTGCTGACCCTTGAGGGTATTGGCGGGAATCCTGGCGTGCTCCAATGCCTCCCAGGTCAACTCCAGCGCCCACCGCTGCTGCGGGTCCATGCGCTCCACCTCGACCGGCGAGTGGGCGAAGAACTCGGCATCGAAGCTCTTGAGGACGTCCTGGTCGAGGTAGCCGCCCTTGGTGTTGGACTTGGCGATCTGCTCTACCAAGCGCGGATCGTCGAGGAACTCCGACCAGCGGCCCTCGGGTAGGTCGCGAATCGCGTCACCGCGATTGATCAGGAAGTCCCAGGTGGATTCAGGCGTATCGCCCGCACCGGGCAGGCGGGTGGACAGACCGACGATGGCGACATCGTGCGCCTGGCCCGGCTGGAAACCCTGGGTGTAGAACGAGTCGTCAGCCACGTCGGCCGGAAGGTCGGGCTCCCCATTGATGATTCGCTCGGCCAGCGAGGCGATGGTCGGGTGCTGGTAGACGATGGTCGCGTTCAGCACGACCCCCGTCAGCTCCTCGATATCGCCACCGAGTGCGAGGGCATCGCGCGAGGCCAGGCCGAACTCCTCCATCGGCCGGTCCACGGTGATGTTCTCGATCGGCTGCCCGGTCGCGTCGGCGACCCAGCGGCACAGCCATTCCCGCAGGTCGGCCACCGACATGTCGGCCGCAGCAGGTTTCTGCGTGGCCGCGCCTTCGGCCGCCGGTGCGTTCTCGGTCGTCTGGGTGGGGTCCGTGCCCTCGTTCTCAGCCATCAGTTCCTCAAGCTACCTGTCTGCTCACGGTGCGCGGCGTTGTTATCGAGACTCTCGCCGTTCCCTGCCCGAACGGCTCTGTCTTCGCGTGCCGGAACGGCACTGCCTTTCATGCATGAATGGCGCGAACCGAACGGGCTCGCGCCATCCAACTTCGAGACGGTCGTCTCACTCCTCGTCTGGTGCATCGGGGAAGGCCTGCTGCGTGTAACCACCACGCAGCGTGCCGCCGATGTACTCCGCCTTGCAGGCACGACGGGCGATCTTGCCGCTGGAGGTACGCGGGATCGAACCGGCCGGAACGAGGAGGATGTCACGCGCGGTGACACCGTGCCGGGACGAGATGGCCGCGCGGACCGCATCCGCGATGGGACCCGGGTCGGCCTTGCCCGCGCCCGGGCCGCGCTCGGCCACGATGACCAGCTGCTCGCTGGCGTCGTCGGCGTCGTACTTCAGGCCCGAATGGCTGTCCTGCGCAAAGACTTCGGCGGGCAGCTGGTTGGCGGGCACCGCGAAGGCGGCGACGAAACCGGGGCGCAGCATGGTCGAGGCCTCCTGGGCGGAGTACTCGAGATCCTGCGGGTAGTGGTTGCGGCCGTCCACGATGACCAGGTCCTTGACGCGGCCGGTGATGTAGAGCTCGCCGTCCACGTAGACGCCGTAGTCACCGGTGCGCAGCCAGATGCCGTCGGCCGGCACGCCCTCCGCGTGGCTGCCCTCGGACAGTCGATGCGCGAGCTGGTTACGGAAGGTCTTCTGGGTCTCCTCGGCGCGGCCCCAGTAACCGATGCCGATGTTGTTGCCGTGCAGCCAGATCTCGCCGACCTGCCCGTCGGGCAGCTCACGCGCGCCCGCGGGCGAGTCGATGGAGTCGCCGTCCACGATGGTCGCCCACTGCGACAGCGCGATGTAACCGCAGGACACCTGGGCGATGGAGTTCTCCGCGCCCTGCTCGACCTTCTTCACGCGACCGGCATTGAGCTCCAGCCGGTCCACATAGATGACCTTGGCCTCGTCCTCGTGCCGGGTGGCCGATACGAACAGGGTGGCCTCGGCCATGCCGTAGCACGGCTTGATGGCGGTCTTGGGCAGGCCGTACGGGGCGAACGCCTCGTTGAACTTCTTCATCGAGGTGGTGGTCACCGGCTCGGAGCCGTTGATCAGGCCGAGCACGTTCGACAGGTCCAGCGACTCGCCCGGCTTGGGCAGGCCGCGCACGGCGGCGTGCTCGAAGGCGAAGTTCGGTGCGGCGGCGAAGGTTCCGGCGCCGTCGGACACCGCGGCCAGCTCGTTGATCCAGCGCGAGGGCCGGCGCACGAACGAGGCCGGGGACATGATGGTGATGTACTTGCCGCCCACGGCGGGCAGGATCACCGTCAGCAGACCCATGTCGTGGTACAGCGGCAGCCAGGTCACGCCGCGCGAATTCTCGTTCAGATCAAGCGCGTTCACCATCTGCAGCACATTGGTGCCGACACCGCGGTGGGTGATCTCGACACCGGCGGGCACCCGGGTGGAGCCGGAGGTGTACTGCAGGTAGGCGATGTCGTCGACCACGATGTCGGGGCGGATCCAGGACTCCCCGACGCTGTCGGGAATCGCGTCGACGGCGATGATGCGCGGGCGCTGGGCCGCGGGCAGCGACCGGAAGAACTGGCGGACACCGGCGGCGGAGGAGCTCGCCGTCAGGATCGCGGAGGGCGTGCAGTCACCGAGGACCGCGTGCAGGCGATCGGTGTGGCCCGGCTCGTCCGGATCGAACAGCGGCACGGAGATGGTGCCCGCGTAGATGGCGGCGAAGAAGGAGATGACGTAATCCAGGCCCTGCGGAGCCAGGATCGCGACCCGATCGCCCCGCTTGGTCACCTGCTGCAGTCGGGCGGCCACCGCGCGCAGCCGCGTACCGAACTGACTCCAAGTGAGGTCCTGGTACTCACCGTCGCGCTCGCGTGAGTAGTCGATGTAGCGGTAGGCCAAGTCATTGGCGTCGTTACCGTGAGTGTGCTTCTCGACGTAGTCGACGAGGGTGCGTCCCTCGGGAATCGTGATGTTCCCCGTTTCGTCGAGGTAATCGTCGAAAGTCTCGTCCATTCCTTCTTCTCCTCCGAGGCACACGCGGCATGAGACGGCATGCATTGCCGCTGTTACCTGTGAGGCCCCGACTCTCTTCGCCCGCGGAAGCTCCATACGAGAGCCAACCTGCAGAATTGTGTTGCGGTCTGCGCGGTGACCGTCTATTGGCTAGATGTTCTCAAACCAGGGACATGTTACAGAGCAGCTGCCCGGCCATGCTTCGGAGCGGCCGAACATCTCCCAGCTCACATCTCTGGACTACGGAATGACCGGCGCGAATGCCTCCAAATGGGTGGGGAGCGCCCCACATAGGACACAACTAGGACTGGATGTGAGTTGCCGCACGCACCGGGTCTCGGCAGTGTCGCAACCCGGAGCACTTTACCGGGTGACCCCGAAACTGGGGGGTCGGTCGGTGGGGGTCACACCGCCGGTGGAGCACCCATCGACCAGGGTGCGCCCGAACGCCTGAGCTTCGCTGCGCGACGGCTTACGTATGTGCAGGGTGCGGAGCGTTTTCGATCAGACCCGACGCCCAGTTCACCGTCCACTCGGTGGCGGTGGTGCCGTTGTCGTCCACCTGGTAGCCGTTGTAGAGGCTGTGCACCGGATTGCCGGCGGCGCGGACCAGGATGTTCAGGCTGCCCAGGATATTGTTCGGGCTCAGCGCCTGACGAGGGGAATCACAGATCAAATCGCCTGCGGCACAGATGGTGAAGGTGCGGCCGGTGAGCTTGCCGTAGCCGCCGCGCGGTCCGGTCATGGTGATACCGGGGACGTTCAGGCCCTTGAGCGCCACCTCCGCGCCCACGCCGGGCGGGGTCGGGCCGATCTCGATGGCCTCGCCCGGATCGCCGACATCGCGGCGGCCGTCGGCGATGGTGGTCACGCCCAGCACCTGGTCCTCGGCCACCGGGCCCTTGCCCGCGCCGATCTGCGCGGCGATATCACCGACGATCACCGCGCCCTGCGAGAAGCCCGCCAGAACGTAAGTGGTGAGCGGACATTGGGCGGCGGTCTGCGCGAGCTTGTCGCTGGCCCGCTTGGCGCCCTCGGAACGGCTGTTGTTGTAGGAGGACTGCCCGTCCGGCGGAATGGCGACCGGATTGGAGAACTGCGCGACGTACGGGACGGTGTAGACCTCGACCCGCTCATCGGGGAACTTGGCCCGGATCGGATTGGAGATGTTCAGCATCAGCGACGCCGGGTTCGCGGCCGGGCTGTAGGGGTCGTCGCGGCTGTTCGACTCCCAGGTGCCCGGCACGGACAGCATGAGCACGTCCGGGCAGGTGGCCGGCTGCGAACTCGGACGGGGCGGGGCCGGCGGCTTGGGGCCGGGCAGCCGCAACCGCCCGGCCAGCAGGTACCACAGCAGCAGCGCCACCACGACCACGATCACGATCGCGGCGATGGCGAGCAGCAGGCAACCCACCGGCCGTGACCGGGTTTGTCCGATTCGGCGTCGCGTCGTCACTTGTTGCAGTAGCTCTTCGAGGCGACGTCGTAGTAGATCTTGCCCGCCTGCTCGACCGTCATCTTGGACGGATCGAAGGACGGATCGGAACCGGCGATCGCGGTCACGTAGGTGATGATCTGATCCTGCGGGGCGTTCTCCGACTTACCCTGGCACACCAGATTGGCCGCGGTGACGGCGATGTCCGGGGAACCCGGGGTGATACCGGCCTTCTTCAGCTCGTCGAGGAAGCTCTTCTCCTTGTCCGACAGCGCCGGGGAGCCGTTCGGGGTGGTGAGGAACTGGCTCGGCACCGGCGCCGGGCGCTCGGCCGTGGCGCTGGGGGTCCCGGCATCCGGCGCGGCCTGCGGAGCCTGCTGATCCGTGGACGGCGCGGCGTCGCCCGGGGTGGCGGACGCGGCGGCCGTGGTCTTGGTCGTGGTGAGCGTGGGCGTGCTCTTGGCGGTCGAGTCGTTGCTACCGCAGGCGGCGAGCAGTCCAGCGGCGGCGAAGGCGGCCACCACGCCGAATACCTTTCCACGGGTACCGTGCATCAATTCGCTTCCTATATCTGTCCAGGGGCAAGAGGTCGCCCCCAGGCTAGCCGCAACCCGGGACGGAGTCCCGGGCCACAACGGAACCACATCCACTTCTTAGGGCCGATTAGGGCTATTTTTGCGGAAAGTCTCAGTTGGGACGGACCTCCGGACCCAGCGCCGGAATGGGCGCGGGCTGCGCGGGATCGGCAGGTGAGGGCTCGGATGCCGGGGACGGAGCCGGAGCCGTGGCAGATGGCTGTGCCGGAGCCGCGGCAGGTGCGGGTGCGGGTGCCGGAGCAGGCGCGGGTGCCGGAGCAGGCGCGAGGGTCGCGGCCGGGGCCGGGGCGGCCGGGGCGGCGGGGGCGGCGGCCGGGGTCGCCGGGACGGGGACCGGAACCTCGGGGGCGGGGGCCGGCGGCACCGGCAGCGGCAGGGCGGGCAGGCCCGGCAGCGGGAATGCGGGCTGCTGGGCGGCCGGCTGGGCCGGGGCCGGCTTGGGCTGCTCGGCGCCGGGGATGGCGATCGGGCGGCCGTCGAGAGTGGCCGCGGCGGCCCGGCCGTCGCGGATGGTGATGGTGCCGCCCTGGAAGGTCTGCTGGGTGCCGCCCGGGGTCGGGCTCTCGTCGGAGATCGGGTAGCCGAGCGGTCCGTTCTCGAATCCGGTTGCGCCCCAGGCATCCATGATCGGACCCGTCCGCACGCCCCAGGCGCCCGAGAGCGGGCTCCAGTAGATATTGCCGCCCTCGAAGCCGGACCAGCGGCCGAAGTCCCGCACCGGCTGCTCACCCGAGGTCGGGAATCCGTAAGGGCTGTTCTCGAATCCGAGCTGCGCGTACTTGCCCAGAATCAGGCCCTGCACCAGGTGCGCGCCGGTCCTGGCGCTGAAGTACATGGGCCCGTTCTCGAAACCCTGTACCGCGCCGTCCTTCTGGGGCGTCCGGGCCTCCTGGCCGGTGGGGTACCCGGCCGGGCCGCGCTCGTAGCCCTGCCTCGCCCATTCGTCGAGGATGGCCCCGCGCACCGCCTGCGCACCGGTCTGCGGGGTCCAGTAGATCGACCCGTGCTGGAACGGCTGCAGTCGGCCACGGCCGTCGGGCAGGCCGCCCTCGCCCGCGATCGGGAAGCCCAGAGCGCTTGCCGCCGTGCCCAGTCCGCCATAGCTGCCGCCGATCGCACCCGCGACCGGCTGGGCGCCGGTGGCCGGCGAGAAGAACACCTTGCCGCCGCGGAAGTCCTGGGCCACGCCGCCGGGCAGCGGGTACTCCGCGGTGAGGCAGTCACCGAGCCAGGAGTTGCCCTGCGTCACCGGCGCGATCGCGCCACCGGTCCTGCAGTCGACGGGGGTCGCGTCCACGCCCAGCGCGGCGCCCGTCTGCGGCCAGGCCTGGCGCATCTCGAAATCCCAGTACGGCCAGGTGTGAGTGCCGGACGGGCGGTAGTTCACCGAGACGGGGATGTTCAGCTGATTGAGCTTGGCCACGAAGTTCTGGGTGCTCAGCCGGGACAGCACCTCGAGGCCCAGGCCCGCGTAATTGCTTGTGATGCCCGGAATGTCGGAGAGCGGGTCGGTCGTGCCCGCGACGCCGTTGCCGCTGGCGACGTAGAGGGCCACGCCCTTGAGCTTGTCGGCCAGCTCGTAGGGGTCGTGTTCCTTCCAGGCCGGGTTGCCCGGCGGGCCGAACATCTTCGCCGAGTCGAAGCCGCCCGCGTCGTGCATGGCGAAATCGACCGCCTGCGGCATACCGAGCGAGGTCAGGGTGAGGAAACCGGAGTAGGAGGCGGCCGAGCGCACCCAGCCGGGATTGCGGGCGGCCAGCATCATGGCCGCTGTGCCGCCCATCGAGAGTCCCTCCACCGCACGCGCATCGGTGGCGCGGAACTGGCTCTCCAGCAACGGCGGGAGCTCCTTCACCAGGAAGGTCTCCCACTTGTAGTTGTGGCCGTTGTCGGGGGCCAGCCAGTCGGCGTAGAAGCTGGACTGGCCGCCGATGGGCAGCACCACCAGGGAATTCTTGTCGGCGTAGAAGCCGGCCGCGCCCGCGTCCTTGGTCCAGCCGTTCTCGTCGTCGGTGGCCCGCAGACCGTCGAGCATGTAGACGACGGGGAACCTGGCGTCCGGCTTGGCGTTCCAGTCACGCGGCAGCAGCAACTGGACTTCGATGGGTGCGCCGGTGGCCGGCGAATTCACCCACAGGGCGACCCGGCGGTCGTTGAGCCACGACATCTTCTGGATGGACGCCGCGGGAGCGGCGGGCGCATCCGGTGCGGCGCTTGCCGGTCCGCACTGCGCGAAAGTGCCCGCGGCCAGCGGAAACAGCGTCGCTACAGCGCATGCCATCCAGCGCACGCGCCTGCTTTTGATCCCACGGACAACTCCAGCCACACAAGTGTTGTACCTCCGCAAGCCCGCCAGTCCCGGCAGGACACACGGAAACGGACCTTTCCACAGCAAACGTCCAGTTGCCGACCCGCCTCCCCGCATCTTCAGCGCACAGCCGAGAGCCGTCGGCGTCCCGCACGCGTGCCGGCGGTCAGGTGGCAAACCGATTTCGGGCGTACCCCCGGAGTTACCCCGACCGCCACGAAATCAGCGGCCGCGTTGGCATACGCCCAGAATCAAACCCCCAGTGCGGCCAGGATGTCGGGGCGGGCGGTGGCCAGCTGGTCCTGCCAGTAGGGCCAGGAGTGGGTGCCCTCGACCTGGAGGTTGTAGTGGGCGCCGATGCCGAGCTGGGTCATCCGGCCCACGAACGAGAGTGTGTTCACCATCGACAGGGCCTCCAGCACAACGGCATTCGCGGTGTTGAAGATGCTGATGGGGGAGTCCGGGTGATCGTGCGGGCCGAGCACGCCCCAGGACGCGGAGATGAACATGGGCAGGTTGCGGAGCTGGGGTGCGAAGACGAACGGGTCCATGCGCAGCCACTGCGGGCTCCACGGCCAGGCCATCGAATCCACATTGAAGCGGCCGGCGTCGAGCATGGCGATGCGGATGGCCTCGCGCATCCCGGGCGCGGAGATGTTCAGGTAGCCCGAGAACGAGGAGGCGTGCTTGAACTGGTCACGGTGATAAGCGGCCAGCGCGAGTGCCGCCGACCCGCCCATGGACAGTCCGGCCACCGCATTGTTGGTCCGGGAGACGCCGTAGCCCTCGAGGAAGGCGGGCAGCTCCTCGGTCAGGAAGGTCTCCCACCGGTAGGTGAACTTCTGCCCGTTGGTGTTCGAGGGCGATCGCCAGTCGGTATAGAAGCTGGACTGCCCGCCGACCGGCATCACCAGGGTGACATTGTCATTGGCGAATTGCTGCAGGGCGTTGGTCTCGAAGCTCCAGGCATTGAAGTCGTCACGGGCGCGCAGGCCGTCGAGCAGGTACAGCGCCGCGTCGCCGCCATGCGCGGCCCACTGCACCTGCACCTTGATCGGGCCCATGCTGGAGGGAACCATCAGCTCCTCGAAGCCGCCCTCGCGGGCGCGGTGCTGAGGATGCGCGGGCATGGCGAGGGCGGGCGCCGCCAGCGCCGGGAGCGCCAACACGGCCGCGACGACCGCGAGGGCGCGCCGCCAGCGGCGTCTGACGCGGGCGCGTCCGGACATCCGAATCGAACCGTGCTGCGGGCATGACGAAGCGCCCTGTACTGCCATAGAGATCGATCTCCTGAACCGCAGGGGGAACCACACCGACGTGACGGGAGTCACGGACAACGGTGCACTCTACCGCCGACCCGGAGGTAATCGGCGGGTATCCGGTTCAGCTGGCGTGTATCTCGGCCCTGCCGTCGTGGAAAACGATGGTGCCGTGCTGGAAAGCCTGCTGCACTCCGCCCGGTATGGGCGTTTCATCGGAGGTGGGAAAGCCGAGTGCGCCAGCGGGTCCCGCCGCGCCCGCGTACGCGCCGCCGATCATGCCGCCCACCGGATGCGCGCCGGTGGCCGCCGACCACACCACCCGTCCGCCCCGGAAGTCCTGCGCCGCACCACCCGCCACCGGATATTCCGCGGTCAGGCAGTCGCCCAGCCACGACTTCGCCAGCGCCACAGGCTGAATCGCGCCCGCGGCGGCGCAGTCCGGCTTGGTCTCCTCCACGCCCAGCGCGGCCGCCGCCTGCGGCCAGGACTGCCGCATCTCGAAATCCCAGTACGGCCAGGAATGCGTGCCGGAGGGCCGGTAGTTCACCTGCACCGGGATGCTGAGCTTGTCCAGCTTGGCCACGAACTGCTGAGAAGAGAAGCGCGCCAGCACTTCCAGCGCCATGCCGACCCAGTTGGTGCTCACGCCCGGAACCCCGGCCGGAATGTCGTGGATGCCCGCCAGGCCACTGCCGCTGGACACATACAGGCTGAGGCCCTTCAATTTTTCCGCGAGCGCGTAGGGATCGTGCGATTCCCATTCCGCGTCGGTGGGCGGGCCGTACATGGCGTCGGCGTTGTAGCCGCCCGCGTCCCGCATGGCGTACGCGATCGCCTGCGGCATACCGAGAGTCGTGAGCGTGAGGAAGCCGGAGAAGGAGGCGGCGTAGCGCACGAATCCGGGATTGCGGGACGCCAGCGCCATGGCCGCGGTGCCGCCCATGGAGAGCCCGGTCAGACCGCGCACATTCGTGGTGCGCCAGTCGCGGTCGAGCAGCGGCGGTAATTCCCTGGTGAGGAAGGTTTCCCACTTGTAGGTCGTGCCGTTGTCGGGCTGCTTCCAATCGGAATAGAAGCCGGCCGCGCCGCCGACCGGCAGCACCACCGTGATGTTCTTGTCGGCGTAGAAGCCTTCCGCCTCAGCGTCTTTGGTCCACCCGCTCTGATCGTCGCCCGCGCGCAGACCGTCGAGCAGGTAGAGCACGGGAAATTTGCTGTCCGGCTTGGCTTTCCAGTCTCTGGCCAGCAGCAGTTGCACCTGGATCTGGGTGCCCATGGCGGCGGAATCCACCCACAGGGCGACGCGTCTGTCGCTCAGCCACACCACATTTCGAATATCGGGTTTGGTGGGCTTCGCCGGTTCACCCGCTGGTGGAGCGCCCCCCGGTTCCGCGAATGCCGTTGCGCCCCAACCGGCAACCCCACCCGTCAGCAAGGCCGTCGTGGCTACCGCGAGCGCGGCCAGCCCTCTGCGGCCGCCTCTCCCCCATCTACCAATTGCCACAGCTGTCACAGTAGGTTTCTACCGCGTCGCGGCGAATGATGGGGAGGCATAAAAGAACCGGCCACCCTGTCGGATGGCCGGTTCATTCGTTCACGCTATCGCCGGGGCGAGCAGCGGTCGTTCCTACTAGGCGAGACCCAGCGCGCTCAGCATCTGCGGGCGGGCCTTCACCAGCTCGTCGTGCCAGTAGCGCCACTTGTGGGTACCGGTCGCGGTGAAGTCGAACTGGGCCGGAATGTTGATCTGCCCCAGCCGCGCCTGGAAGGCACGGGTGTTCACGCTCGCCAGCGCCTCCAGCGCGATGGCGTTACCGGTGTTGAAAACGTCTGCGGCGGAACCGACGCCGTCGTACGGGCCGGGGATGCCGTTACCGGACGAGATGTACATCGGCAGACCCTTGAGCTGCGGCGCGAACACGAACGGGTCCATGCGCAGCCAGGCCGGGCTCCACGGCGCGGCCATCGAGTCGACATTGAAGCGACCGGCGTCCAGCATGGCCAGGCGGATGGCCTCACGCATGCCCGGCGCCGACAGGTTCAGGTAGCCCGACATCGAGGTGGCCTGCTTGAACATGTCGCGGTGGTAGGCGGCCATCATGAGGGCGGCCGAACCGCCCATGGACAGCCCCGCGATGGCGGTGTTGTTGCGCGAAACGCCGTAGCCGGAAAGGAAATCGGGGAGTTCCCTGGTCAGGAAGGTCTCCCACTTGTAGGTGTACTTCTGACCGTTGGTGTTGGACGGCGACACCCAGTCGGCGTAGAAGCTGGACTGACCGCCGACCGGCATGATGACGTTCACGTCGTCGTTGGCGAAGATGCCGGGGGCGTCGCCCTCATCGGCATTGGCCCACGCATTGCGATCATCGCGGGCGCGCATGCCGTCGAGCATGTAGACCGCGGAGCTGCCACCGTTCTTGGCCCACTGCACCTGGACCTTGATCGGGCCCATGCTGGACGGCACCATCAGCTCTTCGAAGCTGCCCGGAATACCGCGGTGCATCGGGCCGAACGCCGGGGCGGCCGAGGCGATGGACGGGACGGCCAGGGAGGCGGTCGGGACCGCGAGTGCCGCCGCGGTGACGGTGGCCGCGACAAGCCGTGTGCGCCAAGCACTCTGCGCACGGCGTCGCGACGAAACTCCTCCCGGCACGGCAGACCTGCCGAAACGCATGGATATTGCTCCTTCTCTACCGCAGCACTGCGCTGCTGCGGTGTCTTAAGTTGTCAATCGCGTACCCCCGGCATGACAAAGCCATGCTCGGACATGCGCAATCACCGCTCACAGCGAATCCCGACACTTCCCTGTGAGTGAAGCGCTACCACGGGTTGGTCACACTTGCTCGCTGGAGGGTATTCGACGCTCCGAGCGGTTGGCAAGGCCACGCTAATGAGTGGCTGGTTCAGTGAATCAACTCAGTCACTATCGCATACGACCGTAATGGTGCGGTGACCATATCGCGAATCCCCCGTGATGTCGCGGCAACGTGCAAATCCCTTACGCCGCAAGGACGCTTGGCGGTTTCACTCAGCCGAGGTTGGCGCTCAGATCCGGCAGCATCTTGTAGACCTGATCCGACCAGTAGGGCCAGGCGTGCACACCCTCGGAGGTGTAGTCGAACACCGCATTGCTGGGGCCCAGGGAGTCCATGCGCCCCTGGAACGCGCGGGTATTGGTAAGTGCTATGGATTCCAGACCCATCGCAACCGTCACGTTGTACGCGTCCAGCGGGTTTTCCACGACATCCCGCGGACCGGGAACACCGCTGCCGCTGGAGATCCACATCCTGGTGCCGTTGTCCCGCAACATCGGCGCGATTACGAAAGGATCGTTGCGCAGCCACAATTCGCTCCAGGGCGGCCCCCACATGTCGTCGATGTTGAAGCCGCCCGCGTCCAGCAGCGCCGCCCGCAGGGCCTCCCGCATACCCGGGGCCGAAATGTTCAAATAGCCGGAATACGATCCGGCATAACGGAACTGATCCGGATGGTAGGCCGCCAGCACCAGGGCAGCACTGCCACCCATGGACAGCCCGAACACCCCGTTCCCGCGCGGATTGAAGCCCAGCCGGGCGGCCAGCGCACGGCGCAGGTCCCGGGTCAGGAAGGTCTCCCAGGCATACGGCACGGTCTGGCCATTGGTATCGGACGGGGCCACCCAATCCGAATAGAAGCTGGACTGGCCGCCCACCGGCATCACCACATTGATGTTCCACGCGGTGAGCGCCCGCTCGATATCGGTGTTGATCTCCCAGCCGGAAAGGTCGTTGCGGGCACGCAATCCGTCCAGCGCGTACACCACGCGACGGGTATTGCCGTCATGGGCGCGGAAGATGCGCGACTTGATCGGGCCCATGTCGGAATCGACCCAGAAGTCGTAACCGCCCGGATCGAATGACGCATGCGCAGGCGTCATCCCCCCGATTGTCCCAGCCAGCGGAACCGTCACCGTCACAGCCAAAACCGCCAAAACCGCCCGGACCGAACCGGCCATTGACCGCTGCACCCACTCGCGTACCCGAACAGACCGCATCGACTCGCCTTTCACGAGCGTGGTCTCCGATGACCACATCCGAAATGCAGAAGCTGTTGCCGCAGGATCTTTCTTAGGCGCATATTCGGTGTCGCCAGGCGGCGAAACACCCCTCGCGACCAAACCGTGATGGATCACCACCCCGGTGCGAAACACACGACGGCCGCCGTCCGCGAGGACGGCGGCCGCATCCGGGAGTCGGGTCTATCCGATGTGCGCGGACATATCCGGGATCATTCGATAGGCGTCGTCCTGCCAGTTCGTCCAGGCGTGCAGCCCGGTGGCCGGAAAGTCCCAGACAATGTTCTGCGCGCCCAGGCTGAGCATGCGGACCTGGAAGGCGCGAGTATTGGCCAGCGCCAACGTTTCCAGCGGCGCGCCGCGGATCAGCCGGTCGGCCGCCACGCCGAGCGGGATGTTCAGATCGTCGGGCCTGGGCGCGCCACTGCCGGCGGAGATCCACAGCCGGGTGTTGTTGGCGATCAGGGTGGGCGCGAAGACGAACGGGTCCATGCGCAGCCACTGCGGCCCCCACGGCGGGGCCATGGAGTCCACGTTGTAGCCGCCCGCGTCGAGCATGGCGGACCGGATCGCCTCGCGCATACCGGGCGCCGAGATGTTCAGGTAGCCGGAGTACGAACCGGCGTAGCTGAAGAAGTCGGGGTGGTACGCGGCCAGGGTGAGCGCGGCGCTGCCGCCCATGGACAACCCGAACACGCCGTTGCGATACGGGTTGAAGCCCAGGCGGTTCTGCAGCTCCCAGCGCAGGTGGTTGGTGAGGAAGTCCTCCCAGGCGTAGCGGTAGCTCTTGCCCGGGCCGCCGCCCATGGACTCGGTGACGCCCGATCCGGTGCCGTAGGTCGCGGATCCGGTGCCCGGCGCGGCGCCGAAGAACGAGCTGGGCGCATCCCAGTCGGCGTAGAAGCTGGACTCGCCGCCGATCGGCATCACCACATTGATGTTCTGGTCCGCCATCACCTCGGCGACATTGGTGTTGATCTCCCAGCCGCTCAGATCCTGCTGGGCGCGCATCCCGTCCAGGACGTAGGCGACGCGCTGGGTATTGCCGTCGCGAGCGCGCAGGACGCGGGTCTTGATCGGGCCCATGACCGGGGAATCGGCCCAGAAATCGAAGATGGCCGGGTCGAACGCCGCGGTGGCCGGTGGCGATTCGATCACCACCATCAGGGGAACCAGCAGGGCGGCAGCGGCGACGCCCAATACCTTCCGTGTGAAGCCTCGAACCCGCATCGACCCAGCCCTTCTCGGTTTGAGCAGAACATTGATCACGCAGAACAGATCTTCGGTACAACCTGAGTATCGGATGCCCGACTGGGCGTGTCGGGTGCGGTCGCTGCGGCGAGTCGCGAATCGATCCTCAACGATTCGGTACCGCGCCCTCAGCGACACAGAGCCACGCGCAGGCCTCCCAGCCATTTCCGCTGCGTATCCCTGGCGATCCAGGAGAGGGCGTCGAGACATGCGAAAAGCCCCCGCCCGAGAAGGCGGGGGCTTTTCGCAGCGTGGAGAGCCGGCTGTCAGCCGATATTGGCCGAGAGATCCGGCAGCATCCGGTAGACCTCGGCGTTCCAGTTGTTCCAGTTGTGGACACCGGTCGACGGGAAGTCGTAGGTGACGTTGCCGGCGCCCAGGGACGCCATCCGAGCCTGGAAGGCACGGGTGTTCGCCAGTGCGAGAGCCTCGAGCGGCATGCCCTGGATCACCGACATCACGCCCGAGACATCACCCGCGCCGGGAATCGCGCTCGCGGCCGAGATCCACAGGCGAGTGTTGTTGTCCTTCAGGCGCGGCGCGAAGACGAACGGGTCCATGTGCAGCCACTGCGGGCCCCACGGCGGAGCCATGGAGTCGACGTTGTAGCCACCGGCGTCGATCATGGCCAGGCGGATGGCCTCACGCATGCCGGGCGCGGAGATGTTCAGGTAGCCGGAGTACGAGCCCGCGAAGCTGAACTGATCCGGGTGGTAGGCGGCCAGGGTCAGCGCGCCGGAACCACCCATGGAGAGACCGAAGACGCCATTGCGCGTGCGGCTGAAGCCGAGCCGGCTCTGCAGCGCGCTGGGCAGGTCCTGGGACAGGAAAGTCTCCCAGGTGTAGCGGTAGCTCTTGCCGGGGCCGCCACCCAGGATCTGGAAGGCGCCCGAGCCCGACGACGAGCCCGAGGCCGAGCCGGAGCCCAGCTTGGCGGAGCCGGAGGAGGAGCCGGCGCCGTCACCCACGCCGAGCACGCTGCTGGGCGCGTTCCAGTCCGCGTAGAAGCTGGACTGGCCGCCGATCGGCATCACCACATTGATGTTCGCCGCGGTCAGCGCGTGCGCGATGTCGGTGTTGATCTCCCAGCCGCTCAGGTCCTGCTGGGCGCGCATGCCGTCGAGGGCATAGACGACGCGGGAGGTATTGCCGTCGGCCGCGCGGAAGACGCGGGACTTGACCGGGCCCATGGACGCCGAGTCGACATAGAAGTCGAACCCGTCGGGGTCCAGTGCCGCGTTCGCTGTGCCGACGCCGACCGCCGACACCCCGAACGGCAGTGCAATCGCCAGCGCCAATCCGACCACGGAATTCTTGAGCCAACCGCGGGATCTGTGACGTCTATCGCCTCGCATTTATTTGTCCGGCCTTTCCGGTCGTTCGGTCTCACCGTGTGCTCGTAACCACGTTTGAGGTCTCGGCGACCCTATCGTGCGTGGGCCAACGAGACGTTATCGGATCGTGACAAAAGTGACGAGCGCCACTGTCGGCGAGGAATGTGGCGCACATCAGCGCCAGCGTGCGACTCGAGAGTCGAATTCCGCCCCCACAGACTCATACGCATCAACTATCACTCCATACTGCGCGAACCACATTGCGCGACTTCAGCATCCCCGATAACGCAAGGTGAATATCGAAGGCGCGCTGCGACTCTCGAAACTCTCGGAGAATTCACCGCCGATCGGCCCGGCTCACCCGATGTTCGCGGACAGGTCCGGGAGCATCCGATTCAGCTCGGCTTCCCAGTTGCGCCAGTTGTGCACGCCGACGGCCGGGAAGTCGTACACGACATTGCCGCCACCCAGCGCCGCCCAGCGGGTCTGGAAGGCCTTGGTGCCGACCAGGGCCACCGCCTCGATGCCCATGGCCTCGATGGTCGAGGCGTTGATGGCGTCGGTGGACGCGGGCAGGCCACTGCCCGCCGAGATGAACATCTTGGTGCCGTTGGCCTTCAGCTTGGGCGCGAACTGGAACGGATCCAGGTGCTGCCACTTGAGGTCCTTCGGCCCGGCCAGCGCGTCGATGTTGTAGCCGCCGGCGTCCATCATGGCCAGCCGGACAGCGGTGCGCATTTCGGGCAGCGACAGGTCCAGCGCACCGGACAGTGAACCGGCGTAGGCGAATTGGTTCGGGTGGAAGGCCGCCATCATCAGCGCGGAGCCGCCACTCATGGACAGGCCGAAGATGCCGTTGCGAGTCGTGCTGAAGCCCAGGCGATCCCGCAGCGCGTTGGGCAGATCGGTGGTGAGGAAGGTTTCCCACCTGTAGGTGTAGGACTTGCCGGGACCGCCGGAAAGTACCTGGGTGGCACCGGATCCGGACTGCCCGGAGGCGGTGCCCGCCGGCATGCCGAGGAAGGTGCTCGGTGAGTTCCAGTCGGCGTACCAGCTGGATTGGCCGCCGACCGGCATGACGACATTGATATTGGCGGCCGTCAGCGCGTGGGCGATATCGGTATTGATCTCCCAGCCGTTGTCGTCCTCACGCGCGCGTTCACCGTCCAGCGCGTAGACCACCCGGTTGGTATTGCCGTCTGCCGCACGGAATACGCGTGACTTGATCGGGCCCATGCTGGAGTCGACGTAGAAGTCCATCCCGTCCGGACCGAACGCGGCCTGCGCGGCGGGCGCGCCCAGGACCGACAGCCCCATCGGCACCATGGTCGCCAATGCCAAGGCCAGCACCGACTTCCGCAACCAGCTCCGCGCCCCACCCTGAACCGTCACGCCCCGCATATTCGGCCTTCCGTCCGTGCGCCCCGGGCCTCCCTGTCCACCCGCCCGGGTTCGTATTGCGACAACCGTTGCCGCACAGCGGGTTTCTGGTCGGCGTCGGGAGTACTCGCGGAGCTTATCGCGAAACCCGCGCCGGGGTGTTACCAAATCGAGATAGCTAACCACAACTCACACCCCTGAACGTGATGTTTCGGTCAAACCCCCTCACGGACAAGCGAAGACCCCGCATCCGGACAGGATGCGGGGTCTTTTCACACGTGCAGCGCGCGGATCACCTCGGCGGCGCGGGCGGCGCCGGCTGCGTCGGATCCTCCAGATGGCAGCGCTGGATCTCGTACTTCGGTACCCGGTCGATGCGGTACTTCGCGAAGTCGAACGCCTGCATCAGGTTGTGCCGCCAGCGGTCGAAGGTCAGCGGCGCCCGCGAGGAGGCCAGCATCGCCTGAGTATCCGGGCAGGACAGCGCCGTTCGGGCCTGGTCGCCCCACTTCTCGTCCAGGAACCACGGCATCCACGGGTGCCGGTCCACCATGCCGGTGTCCACGACCACCCAGTCGGGGTAGAGGTTCTTGTCGTGCCCGATGCGGCCGTCGGTGAGCCGATCGGTATGCGAGGCAAGCGGATACGCCAGACCCATCTGGTCGATGACACGCACGTCCAGCGGGACGTTCATGCTGGTCATGCCCAGATTCAAGAAGAAGACCACGTGCTCGCCATTGCCCTCCGGCACCGGCGCGGGCACCAGATACCAGTTCATGAACGAGGGCGAGTTGAGCAGCAGCGCACCATCCGGCGAGTTGGCGATGTCCCGGACCATGGCGCGCATGCGCGGATAGTCCAGGTAGTCCTCGGCGCGGATCGGGTGGTCGTGCCCGGTATTGAGCACGTAGTAGATGCGCTCGTCCACAATGCCGTTGGCGCGGATCTTGGTCCCAGTGGTGATGGCGGTGGTGTTCGCCGCGAACAGCGCCCAGCCCGCCGTGCCCACGAAGGCGGCCGCCACCAGTACGAAAGCCCAGTCCAGGCCGCGCATTCCGGACTCATCCCGGCCGAAGCCCCGCGCGGGCCGCAGCGGCAGCACCGACACCGGCAGGAGCAGCAGGAACAGCTGCGGCAGCAGCATGCGGCCGTGCATGAAGTCGCCGCCGACGCGAACCTCGTAGACGGTGAGCAGTACACCGCTGCCGACCATGAGCGTCACGATCGCGGCGGGGGTGCGCAGCCACACGCTGAAACGGTGAATCCGCGCGCGCCAGTTCTTGTCTCCGGCGCCGGCGGTCGCGTCTGCGGCGGCCGGATGGTCGGCCCGGCGCTGCCGGACCAGCACGATCGCGGCGATCGTCAGCACCAGCAGCGGCAGCCACAGCCAGTAGGGACCCACCAGGTCCCACATATAGATGACGCCCTGGTGCCACTTCGCGCCACCGGCGTCCTTGGCCACGGCGGTATTCGGATAGGGCAGGCCGTAGTAGCCCATCCGCCAGATCTGATATCCCAGCGGCACCAGGCCCGCCACCGCCACCACCAGGCAGCGGAAAACCCAGGGCCGCAGCCGGGTTTGCGGCACCGGCGCGCAGAACAGGATCAGCAGCGCCAGGCCGCCGACCACCGTCATCTCCGGCCGCACCAGCGGCGCCAGCCCGGCGAAGAACACCAGGCCGAAAAAGCCTGCGGGACGCACCCGTTCGGCCTGACTCCAGCGAATCAGCCCCCACCACAGCACCGCCAGCCAGAAGATGACCAGGCAGTTCTCCAGTCCGGAGGTGGCGTAGTCGCGGGCCGGGGGCAGCGCGATGTAGACCAGCGCGCCCGCGGGCACCAGCAGCGCGGACCCGGTGCCGCCCCACAGCCGGGCCGCGCCCAGCATGGCGAACACCATGGCCAGCACCGAGAGCGTGAGCGTGATGCCGAGCACCACGTACTCCAGCCGCATGTGCGTGAGCCAGCTGAAGAACCAGACGACGTAGGTCCAGGCCGCGCTGGTATTGGTCTCGACGCGTTCGCCCGGATTGAAGACCGGACCGTTACCCGCCATCAGGTTTCGCACCGTGCGCAGGACGATCAGGCCGTCGTCGGCGATCCAGCGCCGCTGCCACGCGCCGGCCGCGAACAGTGTCGCGGTCAGCACGATCCCACCGATGAACGTGGCGCGGGATAGTCGCGAGATGCGTGCGGAGGCATCCGCACGCCGACGGGCGCGACCGACCGGCAATTGTGCCGTCGGCGCGCCCGTCTCTCGCTCTTCTCCCTCTACCACGTCAGGTGAGATAGACAGCGACACCCAGGGCTCCGATCAAGGCGACTGCGAGGAACTGGAGGACACGGTCCCCCAGGGCGATCTCTTCCGGCTCACCCGCTTCGCCGCCGTCGACATCCACCGCGTACCGCATGATGGCGATGACGAACGGAATCATGGAGATGGCGAACCAGATGGTGTCCTTGGCACGATCCTGCTCGAACGCCCACAGACCGTAGAACACGACGACCGCGGTGGCCGACAGGGTCCAGACGAAACGCAGGTAAGTCGGCGTGTAGTACTCCAGCGACTTCCGGATCTTGGCGCCGGTGTCGAGCGCGATCTTCAACTCGGCGTAGCGCTTTCCGGCCGCCATGAACAGCGAGCCGAACGCCATGATCAGCAGGAACCACTGGGACAGATGGATATCCGAGGAGACGCCACCGGCGACCGCGCGCAGCAGGAAGCCCGAGGACACGATGCAGATGTCCAGCACCGCCTGGTGCTTGAGACCGAAGCAGTAGGCCAGCTGGATGCCGATGTACACCGCCATCACCACGGCCAGATGCCAGTTCGCGGTGAAGGACAACAGGATCGAGCCGAGCAGCAGCACCGCCGACAGCCCGTAGGCCAGGTTCACCGGCACCACGCCGGCCGCGATGGGCCGGAAACGCTTGGTCGGGTGCGCCCGGTCGGCCTCCACGTCGAGCGCGTCATTGACCAGGTAGATGCCCGAGGCGGCCATGCAGAACACCACGAAGGCGATGGCGACGTGCCCGAGCACCGACAGGTCGGTGATCACGAGCGTGCCGCCGGCGGTCTTCCCGGCGGCCAGCGGCGCGGCGAGCACCAGCACGTTCTTGATCCACTGCCGGGGGCGCATGGCCTTGATCAAGCCGCCGCCCAACGTCTTCGGCGGTCCCTTGATGACCGCCTCTGCCAGGTCGGTGGTGGTCGGCTCTTCGCTCATGTCAACGGTGGCTCTTTCCTGGGCTGTCACTTGGCGAGTCTCTTTTCGGCGGCGAGCACGGCTGCGGCTGATGCTGCGCCCAGCGCGGAACCCGCCAGCACGTCGGAGGGGTAATGCACGCCGAGGACGACCCGGGAGAGCAGCATCGGCGGGACGAGCACCGCAGGCAAGGGTAGCCCGGTGAGCCTGCCCAGCAACACAGCCGCCGCCGCGGTGGAGGTGGCGTGCGAGGACGGGAAGCTGAGCTTCGACGGCGTCGACACGTTGACCTGCACGGACGGATCGTGCGGGCGGGGGCGGCGGACGATGCGCTTGATGACCACCGAGGCCGCGTGCGCGCCGAACGCGCCGACGGCCACGCCCGCCCACTGGCGGCGGCGCGGCTTGTCGAGCAGCGCTCCGGCCGCGGCGATGCCCAGCCAGCCCAGCGAGTGCTCACCGAAATGCGACATACCGCGCGCGGCCTTGACGACCGCAGGATGCTGCCCGATGGTGCCCTGCACCAGGTTGATGATCTTGACCTCGGCCGGGGACGCGACCGGGGCCGCCGGCGCGTCCGGGACCACGTGCAGGCCGCGGTCCGGGCCGGAAGCAGTATGAGCAGCGGTCATTTGGGTTCGTTTCCTGATTCAGTATCGATACCGAAGACGTTCTCCCACGCGGCCTTGCTCGTGAGCTGCGCGTGCGCGCGACGGTACTGCTCGCGCACCTCCGGGAAGCGCTCGGCCAGCTCCTTGCGCAGGCGCATCGCTTCCTTGAACAGCTCCATGGCCTTTCGCGGATCCCGCTTACGGTAGACGACGCCGCGGCCGTCGGCAGTGGTAACGGTGACACCGTCCACCTGCGAGAGCAGGAACCAGCGCGCGTCCAGCGTGGGCACATTCAGCTGCGGGGTCTCATGGTGCTTCAGGTTGGCCTTGCGGAAGTTGTGCAGCACGCCCTTGCCGAGCCGGGCCACCTTGGCGATCGGATTGCCCGGCTCGCCGACCGCGCCCACCTCGGCGTGCGAGGCCAGCGGCAGTTCGGTGGAGGACGGCAGGATCACCGCGTCCGGGTACTCCTTGCGCATGGCGTGCACCTTGCCCAGCGCGGTCGGCAGCAGTTCGAACAGCTTGTCCGGTCCGGCCAGGTAGTCGCGGATCGCCTCGTTCTGAATGGCGACGGTCGAATACTCCAGGCACAGCAGGTGTTTCAGTGTGGCCTTGATGGTGTTGACCACCATCGGCCGGCCGTCGTTGGGCAGGTGCAGCGACGCCACCACCAGGCGGTTGCGCAGGTGGAAGTAGGCCTGCCAGTCGATGGCGTCGTCCTTGTCGGACCAGGCCATGTGCCACACCGCCGCACCCGGCAGGGTGACGGTCGGGTAGCCGTGTTCGCGTGCGCGCAAACCGTATTCGGCGTCGTCCCACTTGAGGAACAGCGGCAGCGGCTGCCCGATCTCCTCGGCCACCTGCCGCGGGATGACGCAGGTCCACCAGCCGTTGAAGTCGACGTCGATGCGCCGGTGCAGCAGCTTGGAGTTGTCGCGGTCGCGCAGCGGGTTCTTGGCGAAGTCGTGGTCGTACTCCACGTTCGGGGCCGCGGTCCACATGAAGATGGAGCGGTCCACCACCTCGCCCATGACGTGCAGGTGTGAACGCTCCTGCAGGTTGAGCATCTGGCCACCGGTCAGGATGGGCGACTTGGCGAATCGCGAGAAGGCCAGCGCGCGCAGGATGCAGTCCGGCTCGATCTCGATGTCGTCGTCCATGTAGACGATGTATTCGGCGTCGGTGGTCTCGAGCGCCTCGTACATGACCCGGCTGTATCCGCCGGAACCGCCCAGGTTGGGCTGGTCGTGGATGGCCAGCCGGCCGGCCAGGCGGGCCGCGGCCTCGGTGAAACCGGGCTCGTCGACCACCTTGCGGGTGCCCTGGTCGGGAATGATGACGGCCTTGATCTTCTCCAGCACCAGCGGGTCGGAGCCGAGGGCGGTCAGGGTTTTCACCGCGTCGGTGGGACGGTTGAAGGTCGGCATGCCGACGGCGATGCTGCCCTCACCCGGCGCCTCGATCGGCGCGTACCAACCGCCGCTGCGCATTTCGACATGGCTGTCGGTGGTGATGTCGAACCAGATCCAGCCGCCGTCCTCGAACGGGCCCAGATCCACCTCGAACTCCACGAAGGCGGCGGCCGCCGCGCCCTCACCCGGCGTGCTGAACTCGTTGCCCTGCACGTGGATTCGCGAACCGTCGGCCTTGGAGCGGTAGACGTCCACGCGACCGTGGCCGGACAGCTCCAGCTTCAGCACCACCGTCTTCAGCACGCTCCAGCGCCGCCAGTAGCTGGCCGGGACCGCGTTGAAGTAGGTGCAGAAGGAGACCTCCGACTCCGCGCCGATGGCCAGCGCGGTGCGCGTAATGGCATGCGCGCGACGGGAATTGGTCTCGGATTCCTCGAGGTACAGCTTGCGCACGTCCAGCGGTTCACCCGGCCGGGGCAGGATGATGCGCTGGAGCAGGGATACGGCGCGAGTCTCGGTGGTCATGTCTTCCCGCGTGAGTTGGGCGGTCATTCGGCGACGTCCACCAGCGGCGCACCGGATTCCAGGTGCGGGCGCAGCACATTGTCGAACATGCTGAGCGCGGCGCCGATGGCCATGTGCATGTCCAGGTACTGGTAGGTGCCCAGGCGACCACCGAACAGCACCTTGGCCTCGGTGGTCTCGGTCTTGGCGCGCTCCCGGTAGGCCAGCAGCTTGGCGCGGTCGTCGGGGGTGTTGATCGGGTAGTACGGTTCGTCGCCGGTCTGGGCGAAGCGCGAGAACTCGCGCATGATGACCGTCTTGTCGGTCGGGTAGTCGCGCTCGGGGTGGAAGTGGCGCGGCTCGATGATGCGGGTGAACGGGACGTCCGCATCGTTGTAGTTCATGACCGAGGTGCCCTGGAAATCACCGGTTTCCAGCACTTCGGTCTCGAAATCGATGGTGCGCCAGCCGAGCTCGCCCTCGGCGTAATCGAAGTAGCGGTCCAGCGCGCCGGTGTAGACGACCGGAGCGTCCGGGTTCTGGGCGCGGATCTCGTCACGCACCTCGAACCAGTCGGTGTCCACGCGGACCTCGATGAGGTCGTTCTCGGCCATCTTCGACAGCCACGCGGTGTAGCCGTTCTTCGGCAGGCCCTCGTAGGTGTCGTTGAAGTAGCGGTTGTCGAAGGTGTAGCGGACCGGCAGGCGGGTGATGATGCCGGCGGGCAGCTCCCTCGGGTCGGTCTGCCACTGCTTGGCGGTGTAGTCCCGGATGAACGCCTCGTAGAGCGGGCGGCCGATCAGCGAGACGGCCTTCTCCTCGACATTGGTGGCGTCCTGGGTCTCGATCTCGGCGGACTGCTCCGAGATCAGCGCGCGGGCCTCGTCCGGGGTGAAGTAGCGGCCGAAGAACTGCGACAGCAGGCCCAGTCCCATGGGGAACTGGTACGCCTGTCCCTTGTGCATGGCGAAGACGCGGTGCTGGTAGCCGGTGAACTCGGTGAACTGGTTGACGTAATCCCACACGCGCTTGTTCGAAGTGTGGAACAGGTGGGCGCCGTACTTGTGGATTTCGATGCCGGTTTCCGGGTCCGCCTCCGAGTACGCATTGCCACCCAGGTGATAGCGGCGTTCCACCACCAGGACTCGCTTGCCGAGCAGGTTGGCGGTGCGTTCTGCGATGGTCAGCCCGAAGAAGCCGGAGCCGACGACGATGAGATCGAACGGGGATGCGACGGTCACGGGTGCCCAGCGTACCGGCATCCCCGGAATGTGCGCGGGGGCTCCGCCGGGGTGGGGTGGCACGGTTCGCGCGGAGCCGCTGCCGCGACTTTGCCAGGAGCGTGTGTCAACCCCGCGAGAGTAGGCCGCCGAGTGACTCGTGTCATCCCGCTGAGTGGGAATGGTCGCGATGTTTTTGCGCAATGTTCACGAAACCGCAGACAGCTGCGTCACGAGAGCTGTATTACATACCCACTCGAACTGACCGTACGACCAGTACCAGTTTTTGCCGTGTGTTTGCGCGGCCGTGCCCCTCGCTCGACCTGGAAGACCCACACATGCGCTTCACTCGCTTTGCCCCACTCGTGGGGGCGCTCTCCATCACCGCCGTGCTCGGCACGGCCGCCCTGGTACCGGGCGCGGCCCCGGCCCGCGCCGACGAGGGTGACACCCTGGCCGCCGCCGAGATCGCCGATGCGGGTGAGCTCTGCGGCAAGCCCGGAGCGGCCACCTTCGACGACGTCATCACGGCGGCCGCCACCGCCATCCGCACGGTGGTCCCGGCCGGGCAACAGACCGCCTACGACCGGTCGGTCGACGATTTCCGGCAGAACATCGCCTCGATCCACGTGCACCGCCACGGCTTCCTGCCGCTGAGCCCGGACGAGGTGAACGACCGTACCCAGTTCCTCGACGACCCGATCGTCACCTACATCGTCAACAACCTCGACGCCATCCGGACCGGGCAACTGCACCAGACCATCGCGGTCTCGCAGCTGAAGGTGCGCGACGTGGTCGAGGTGTTCATCCTGGCCACCCGGATCGTGAAGATTCCGGCGCAGTTCGCCTCCAGCCTGGTGCCGACCGTGGGCTTCGTGCTCAAGCCCATCGTGGGCGCCATGTTCAACGGCGTGCAGTCGCTGGCGCGCGCGGTGCAGTCGCAGCTGTCGGTGGGCTGCGGAGCCAACGGCGTCTACCAGAAGCTGCAACTCGATCTGCCCGATGAGCATGTGGACGTGCCGCAGCCGCTCATCGACCTGGCCAACCAGCTGGTCGAGGCCGACGGCAGCTGCACCCCGCTGGCCGAGCTGAAGACCTCCGAACTGGTCGAGCGCACCCGCAACTTCCTCACCGGCGCCGCCGGGCTGCCCGTCGACCCGGCCGCCGTGAACGCCAATGCCGATGCGCTGCAAGGCTTCCTGCAGAGCAACCGGGTCGCCGACGTGATGATGCTGCGCCGTACCGAGCAGCTCGGGCCGATCGTGGACGCGCTGGACTACGGCCCGCTCACCTTCCTGGCCAACCTGGGCTTCGACATCTACGAGGGCCGCGCCCTCGACACCGTGCCCCTGGCGGATGTGAAGGTGGAGAACGTCTTCGCGCTCATCACCTTCGCGCTCGACACCACCAGCCTGCTGCTCACCGTCGGCAATACGATCGCCGGATTCACCGGCGTGGCCTCGACCATCACGACTCCGCTGGGCATCGCCCAGACCATCGCCTTCGCGCCCGCCACCTATGGCGCGCCGATCCTGCGTGGTGTCATGCAGTCCATGTGCGCGGCCTGATCCACCGGCATTGCGAACAGCCGTCCGGCCGAAAGACCGTGCGGCTGTTCGCTTTCCAAGTCGGTCACCGGGTCGTACGCCGGGACACGTCGGCGTGTCGGCTGAACGTCCCATTCGGCGTGGGGCATAGACACGCGGATGACGTCGGCACAACCGGCGCGATGCTGCACTGCGATTCGAGGAGCTGCGGCGGCGGGTTTTCCAGCTACAGCCGAGTGCCGGCGTACGCCCGGATCGCGTCGCGGACGTACTCGGCGGTTCCCTCGCCGTGTTTGTCGTAGTTCTTCGCGAATCGCGGGTCGGCCACGTACATGTCACCGAGACCGTTGAAGTACTGGGCGTCGACGGGTCCGCCCGTCGGGGTCGTACCGAGCCAGTCGTAGTGGCGCTGCACGATCGCCTGTACCTCGTCGCTGTCGACCGGGACTCCGTCCGCGTGGGCGCGGCCGTAGTCGGCGGCGATATCCACGTGGGTCTGGAGGTGGGCCTGCTTCTCGGCCTCGCTCATGGAGTTCCACCAGCGGTTGCCACTGTCCCAGGCATCCGTGCCCCAGCGTTCGATGACCTCGTCCCGGTACTGGCCGTGGTCGAATCCGTCGAATACCTCGTTCGCCATCAGTTGCTCACCTGCTTCCGTTTTGCGCAATGTGGTTTGCACCGAGGTGATTTGCCGCGCGATCCGGTCCTGCTCGTGTTTCAGCAATTCCAGATGGGCGCGCAGGGCGGCAGCGGTGTCCTTTTGCCCGGCGAGAACTTCGGCGATGGCCGGCAGGCCCAGGCCGAGTTCCCGGAGCAAAAGGATGCGCTGCAACCGTACGAGGGATTCCTGGTCGTAATAGCGATAGCCGTTGGATCCGATCCGGCTGGGCGGCAGCAGCCCGAGGTCACCGTAATGCCGCAGGGTGCGGCTGGTGGTTCGGGCCACTTTGGCCAATTCCTGGATGGACCATTCGGCTGCCATGTTCGAGCCTTTCGTTTCCCCTCGTTCTCCTCGACGAATTCAGGATGCAAGTTGACGTTGCGTCAATGTCAAGCCTTGATCAGTATGCGCCTACGCGCCGTCGGTGCACTGGCTGTAGCGGATGTGCACGGACTGCTTCGGCGGGGCCGAGCTGCCGAACATGGCCGCCGGCGCCGGCATCCAGTTGGTCAGCCGGTTCATGGCGTCCTGCTCGGCTTCGGCCCGATTGCTGCCCGAACCGCCGTAGTAGTAGGTGTGGTCGGCGCTCTCGGCGATGGCGCCGCAGCCGTCGCGGAACTGCACCATGATCTTGCAGCCGCGGTGCGCGCACTGGCTCAGCGCATCGGCGTCGGAGCCGGCCCAGCTCGGGTAGTTCCAGGCCGCGCCGTAGAAGGTGCCGCCGTCGGTGCTCATCGCGAGCGAGCCGTACAGCGAGCCGTCCGGTCCGCGCTCGGCGCTCGCGGTGCCGGCCCCCACCGTCGAAACCAGCATCGCGGCAGCGGAGACGAACATGGTCAGGGCGAGTTTGCCCGAAAAAGCCATTGGAAATTCTCCCCATTCGGCAGCGGCGAAAATGGCCGCTCCGGTTGCACTCCCGTGGTGCGATCACCACTGCCGGAGTTCTATCACGGGCCACCGACACGGCCAAGTCGGTTTCGCGCCGGAACCGGCTGCCGCGCAAAGCGTTCCGAATAGGCCATCGAATCGGTCGGCCCGGACGTGACTTGCGCCGGGTAGGCGGGCGTGAGAGGCTCCACGCGCGCGCTACCGGACTCCCGATTTCCGCGCGCGCACGAATTTCGATATTCGGGGGATGAGGAAAACCCAATGTTGTCTGCGGGCCGCGCCCGAGTTCTGTCCTGGGCGGCCGTGGCCGCCACCGCCGTGAGCTCCACGCTCCTGTTCGCCGGGCCCGCGGACGCGGCCGCACCGGTGGTGCTCGGCGGTGGTTCCGGCGTCTATGTCGAGGACCTCGCCGACTCCAGCTCGGTCAACGACTGCACCATCACCGCCATCGGCTACGACAACAAGAACCAGCTCGTGGGCCTGACCGCCGGCCACTGCGGCGAGGTCGGCGCGCGCGTCGCGGCCGAGTACACCCGCTCCGGGGGCATCGGCGTCATTGCCGCGAAGGGCGAGGAGATGGACTGGGGCATCATCGTGTTCAACCCGGACCGGGTGAACCCGACCCGCCGGGTCGCGCAGTCGGTTATCAACTCGGTCGGCGCACCGCCGCAGATCGGTGAGAACGTCTGCAAGAACGGCCGCACCACGGGCTTCACCTGCGGCCCGGTCTGGGAGACCAGGTCCACCTACTTCCGCAGCCAGGTGTGCGCCAACCACGGTGACTCCGGCGCGCCGGTGCTGCGCGGCGACCAGCTGATCGGCATGGTGGTGGCGGGCACCGACTTCAATGCCGGGCCGGTCAGCATCGAGCTGCCGCTGTGCACCGGCGGCGGCAACCTGATCCACGAGCCGGAGCTGGCCACCAATATCAGCAGCGTGCTGGCCGATATCGACAGCCAGGGCGGCGCGGGCGCGGGCTTCCACGTCGCCTGATCTCCGAGACAGTTCTACGCCGCGGGGGGGGGGGCGGGGGCGCGCGGGAGCGGGGGGGCAGCCGGGAGAGCCGCGACCCGTACCCCGGGGGGGGGGGGGGGCGGGGGGGGGGGGGCCCCCCCCCCCCCCCCCCCCCCCACACCCCCCCCCCCCACG
>NZ_JBEXJI010000052.1:0-33534 GCF_040609015.1 Nocardia sp. NPDC004860
ACAACCCGCTGTTCTACGCCGACCACACCTCCATGCTCTTCGGCGACGCCAAGAAGTCCGTCGGCGCGGTCACCGAGGAACTCAAGGCGCTGTAGATGGGCTTCATCGACGAATCCCCGGAGACCATTGGATTCATCGGACTCGGAATCATGGGACGCCCCAACGCGACTCGTCTGATTCGCTCGGGCCTCGGGCTGTCGGTGTGGAACCGCACACCGCCGGACCTGCTGCGGAGCCAGGGCGCTCATGTCGCTGACAGCGTCGACGAGGTCTTCGCCCGTTCTCACCTGGTGTTCCTGATGCTGGCCAATGGCCCGGCTGCGGACTCAATGCTAGGCCGAGGCACCGATCTTTACGCGGCGCGCGTCCGCGATCGAACGATCGTGGCCCTGGGCACCACCGCACCCAGGCACTCACAGGATCTCGGACTTGACGTTATCCGGGCAGGGGGCCGCTATGTCGAAGCCCCGGCCTCTGGGTCGCGTCCGGTGGCCGAGGCGGGCAAGCTGTCGGCCTGCTCGCCGGTGCCCCCGGCGGACACGGCGCGGGTGGCACGCCTGCTGGAACCGGTGTACCACAACGTCATTGACTGTGGTCCGGTTCCCGCCGCGCTGAATACCAAACTGGCGGCGAGCATGCGATCTCCCTCGGTATCGGACATCTCGACATGGCGGCCGTGGTGCGGGCGTTCAACCACCCCGTCTCATGACGACGCTCGGCCCGGGGATACCGAAGAATGGTGCGGCGACACATGGTCGACAAGTTGTGACAGGCAGCTCTCGGTTCGCTTATACGAGTTTGTCGCGAGGATGTTCGGCAACCCAGGCTGCGATCTGCGCACGAGAGGTGAATCCCAGTTTGGCGAGGATGTGCTCGACGTGCCCTGCTACGGTGCGCTGCGAAATCACCAGCCGGCTAGCGATTGCCTTGTTGGTCAACCCCTCAGCGACGAGGTCGGCTATTTGGCGCTCCCGCTTGGTCAAACTCGCCGCTTCGCGATCCGCTGGTGTCTCGGCTCGATGATGCTCACCCAGCGCGAAGTCGACGGCCGCCTCGAAACTCATCGCGGCACCCTCCTGGTGGGTGGACTCGAATCCTCGCCTGCCGAGTACGTCGCGGCTGCGGCGCTCGCATTCCTCACGGTAGGAAAGCAATTGGGGAGACTGCGTGATGCCGGAGTCGCCGACCGAGTGAAGGAGCCCGTGCGCGGCGCCCAACAGCATGGCCGCGCGCCGAGCATCGTGCTTCTCGGCCGCGATCCAGGCCAGTATCTCTAGAGCATGACCGGTGACGTATGGATCGGCCACCCGTCGAGCCAACCGAAGAGCCTCGTCGAATAGCTGCTCCGCCCGCTCGCGGTCACCCATCTGCCAGACGGCGAATGCCATGGTCCGCAGGGCCAGCGTCCGAAAATACGTGTCGCCGTGGGAATTCGAGACGGTTAGTGCTTTCCCGAGGCAGGCGATGACATCTGGCATATCCCGCTGCAATATATAAGTCCAGCCAAGTAGATTCAGTGCCTTCAATTGGAACAGGATCTCACCGCGGGCGCTGAATGCGTCGACAGCGTCGTTCAACTGGGTGCCCGCGCGAGCCAGATCGCCACTGCTGAGAGCCGTGTACCCGTCGGTGTAGGCGAGCAGGGCAGCAATCGTCTGGTCGGACGTCTGCTCGGCAAGGGCGCGAAGTTCGGCCACGCGCCCGGTTGCGGCCGGAAGGTCCCCCAGATGCGTGGCGAACACGCTGCTCGTGCAGAGGGCCTTGGCTCGGTCCGCCGCCGCGGCGTCGGATGCACTGGCAAGCGTGCGGTCGCACCAGCGGCGTCCCTCGCTGAATCGTCCACCCGCAGCCCAGAAACTATGTAGGGCGGCGGCGGTGCGCAATCCGGCTGCGTCCGCCTGAGTTCGGCTGAGCTCCATCGCCTTTCGCAGGTTCGGTAGTTCACGCGCGATCCGGGCGATCCAGTCGAGCTGGCGCGGACTGATCCAGTCCGCCTCTGCTTCGAGTGCTAGCCGCTCGTACCAGTCCCGGTGACGCCGGCACAGTTCTGCGTACTCGCCGGCCTGCTCGATCTTCTGCTTGCCGTATTCCTGCACGGTCTCGAGCTGCCGGAAGCGCACTGCGGCACCTGATTCCTCACGGATCAGGATTGACTTGTCGACCAGCGCGGATAACGCATCGAGGAACTCCGGCTCGCTCTGGTCGCTGCCGCACACGTCCTCGGCGGCATCGAGCTCGAAACTTCCAGCGAATACCGACAGCCGACCCCACAATCGCTGTTCGGCCGGTGTGCACAGGTCATAGCTCCAGCCGATGCACCACGCCAGCGTTTGCTGGCGTGTCGGTGCACCCCGACTGCCGCGGGTCAACATGGCAAACCGGTCGGTTAATCTCACCAGGATCTGCTCGGCCGACATCGTGCGCAGCCGCGCCGCCGCCAGCTCGATCGCCAACGGCAACCCGTCGAGCCGGGCGCAGATCCTGGCCACGCTGACCTGGTTGTCCTCGGACAGCTGGAATCCTTGCACCGCCGCGGCGGCTCGCTCCGCGAACAGCGTCACCGCGTCGTAGCCGGCCGCTTGGCGCAGGGATGGCCCGCTTCCCAGGTCCGGGAACTGTAGCGGCGGTACTGGCAGCACCGATTCCCCGCCGATGCCGACGGCCTCGCGACTCGTGGCCAAAATCCGCAGCTGCGGGCACGCCCGCAGTAGCCACTCGACCAGTTGCGCGACCGCCTCGATCACGTGCTCGCAGTTGTCGAGCACCAACAACACCTCGCGGGTGGACAGGAATTCCACCAGCACCTCGAGCATCGGTCTGCCAACCTGCTGGCGCACACCGAAGGCGCCGGCTATGACATCGACCAGCAACGACGAATCGCGCAACTCACCCAACTCGACCAGCCAGACGCCGTCGGCGATATTCCGTTGCAATTTATGGGCCACCCGTAGCGCCAGCCGGGACTTACCAACCCCACCGATCCCGGTCAGCGTGACCAGACACGATGTTGACAGCAGGTTCTTGACTTCCGCCACCTGGGTACGCCGATCCACAAAACTGGTCAACTCCCGCGGCAAGTGCCCCGCATCCCGGCGCAGCCCAGCGCCGCTGCGGTTGGGTACGTTGGTCCCCCCTGCAGGTACCGCCGTCGCCGCCGATGCTCGCTCGCCGCCCGGGTCGGTCCGCAGCGCCATCAGATCGACCCCGTAACCGTGCGCTTGTTGGATCCGCTGCAGCTGCGCGCCGAACTCTGCGGCCGAGGGGCGGTCTCGGGCCTCACGAGACATCGCCGCCTCGATGACCGCACACAGGTCGTCTGGCACTCCACGCTCGCGCAGGTCCGGAACCGGCTGGGTCGTGATCCGCAGAAACTGCGCCACCACCCGTTCACCGCTGCGGCGCTCGAACGCCGCGTGACCGGTCAGCGCACAGAACAAGGTGGCACCCAGTCCATATACATCCGAGCCGTTGCTGGGTGAATCCCCGCTGAGCACCTCGGGTGCGGTGAACGCCGGAGAACCAGAAACCGCACCGGTCGCCGTCCGGAAACCCCCAGCAAGATGAGCAATACCGAAGTCCGTCAAGGCCGGCTCACCGTAGTCGGTGAGCAGAATGTTCGCCGGCTTGACGTCCCGGTGCAGAACATCCGCACAATGCGCCGTTTCCAACGCACCCGCCATCTTGACCCCCAGGTGGAGTACTTCCTCCACCGATACCGGGCCATCGCGGCGGATCCGCGCGCCCAGCGAATCCTGCGGGTGATACGGCATCACCAGATACGGCCGACCGGTCTCGGTTTCGCCGACCTCGAGCACCTCGACGATGTTCGGGTGGCCCGTCAACCGGCCCATCGCCCGTTGCTCACGAAAGAAACGCTCCCGGTTCTCCTCGAGCTCGCCGGTCAGCACCTTGACCGCCACGGTGCGATCCAGCCCGCGCTGGATGCAGCGGTACACAACGCCGAAACCGCCCCGCCCGATCTCCTCCGCATCCTCCAACCCGACAGCACTCAACTCCGTGACCACATCAGCACCGAGATCACGTTGCGTCTTCAATGGATCAGAGTCCACCATCAGTCGCTCGCAACCCACCCCAGCAAGAGACTACGCCGCCCACCAGGTGTATCTGTACTTGCAATCGCCCATTCCCGGAGCGGGGCGTTTTGGTTGCCAAGAAGCTCGTCGGACCGGCAGCGTGGGCGAGTTGGGCGTGTGAGGAGCGCATCCCGGTCTCGCAACGATCGCCCTACCGAACTCACGCCGGGATCGCGGTTCGTCGCTCGGTCCTCAGAGTGCTGCCCGGTTCGCGCGCTGGTGCATTGAGGCCAGGCGGGCTGAAGCTGCGAGCCGGACCTGTTGCACCATATGTTCTTCGGCGCCTGCAGCGTCCCCGGCTTCGAGTAAGGCAATCAGCCGGGCGTGCGATTCCACCGCCTGCTCGGCGACTTTCGGGTTCGACCAGACCGATTGCTCGATGGGGATGGGGTGGCTTTCCCAGATCCATTGCAGGTGGCGGGCGATGATGGAGCGGCCCCCGGTGCGGGCGATCTGGGCGTGGAACTCGCGACTGGCGGCGGACATGCGGCCGGCGTCGCCGAGTTGCAGTGCGGCTCGCAGTTCCCGGTGGATGTCGTGGAGGCGGGCCAGCTCGGCGGGGGAGATGGAGGTAGCCGCCAGGCGGGCCGCTAGGCCCTCGACGGTGGCGCGCAGCAGGTAGAGCTCTTCCATGTCACCGGCGGCGTGTTCGGCGACCTTGGCGCCGAAATTCGGTTCGTAGACGACCAATCCGACCGATTCGAGATTGCGCAGGGCCTCGCGCACCGGGGTGATGGAGACGCCGAGCCGCTCGGCGACCTTGTCCTGCAGGATCGGCGTGCCGGGAGGCATTGTGCCGCTGAGTATTTCCGACCGCAACACCTCCTGCACGTAGCCCGCGCGGCTGCCGGGGGGCTTGACGGTGGCGTAGGTCATGTCGGGTCCGGTGGACCCGGTGGCGGTTGACGCCGTTCCGGTTGTGGCGTTCGCGCTGCGCCGTGCCATCGAATCGAGCCTCCTGTTCTCAAGCCGCTGTCTGTCCTGATCGTAGTGCCCGCGGCGACCCCTTGACGGTTCATCTTATAACTTATAAGTTAGCGACATGATGTGTCCTGAGTCACGGAAACTGAAGGTGGTGGACGCGGCGACCCTGTTCGCCGGGCCACTGGCGGCAACGATGCTGGCGGACTTCGGTGCCGACGTCGTCAAGATCGAACACCCGCGTCGCGGCGATCCCAGCCGAGGCCACGGTGCGAGCAAGAATGGGGTGGGCCTGGTCTGGAAACAGTTGGGCCGCAACAAGCGTCCGATCGGGGTGGACCTGTCGGCGGCGGAGGGGCAGGCCATCGCGCGAGCCCTGCTCGCCGACGCCGATGTCCTGATCGAGAACTTCCGGCCCGGCACCCTGGAGCGTTGGAACCTCGGACCGGAGGTGCTGCATGAGATCAATCCGAGGCTGGTGATCTCACGAGTCACCGCCTTCGGCCAGTTCGGGCCGCGCTCGCACGAGCCCGGATTCGGCACCCTGGCCGAGGCCATGAGCGGATTCGCCGCCATGACCGGCGAGCCCGACGGGCCGCCGACCCTGCCGCCGCTGGCACTCGCCGACGGAATTGCGGGGCTGGCAACGGCTTTCGCTATCATGGTGGCGCTGGCTCAGCGGGAGAGCACCGGCCGGGGCCAGGTGGTGGACCTGGCCATCATCGAACCCATTCTCATGATGCTGGGCGCGCAGATCACCACCTACGATGCGCTCGGCACGGTGCCGCGCCGCACCGGGAACCGGTCGGACAACAATGCCCCCCGCAATATCTACCGCACCCGCGACGGCCGCTGGCTGGCGGTGTCGACCAGCGCTCAGTCCATCGCCGAACGCGTGATGACCCTGGTGGGCCGCCCGGATCTGGTGGAGCAGCCGTGGTTCGCCAGCGGGTACGGCCGCGTCCAGCACGTCGACGAGGTCGATGGCGCGGTGGCCGCCTGGATCGCCGACCGCGACGCCGCGGCGGTGATCCAGGCCTTCACCGAGGCCCAGGCCGCGATCTCCCCGGTCTACGACATCGCCGACATCTTCGGCGACCCACAGTACAAGGCGTTGGAAACCATTGTGCGACTGCCTGATCCCGAACTCGGCACGGTGGCCATGCAGAATGTGCTGTTCCGGCTTTCCCAGACCCCGGGTGCGATCCGCTGGGCCGGACGGGCGCCGGGCGCGGACACCGACGCGGTGCTGGGCTCGCTCGGCTTCTCCGACGAGCAGATCCGCACCTGGCGCGAAGCCGGTGTGGTGGCATGAGATACCCGGGCACCTGGCTGTATGTCCCCGGCGACCGGCCCGACCGGATGGTCAAGGCCATGGCCTCCGGCGCGGCGGTGGTAGTGCTGGACCTGCAGGACGCGGTCGCCGAATCGCGCAAGACCCAGGCCCGCGCGAGCGTAGCCGAATTCCTCGCGGCGGCCGATCTCCAGGCGCGGGAAACACGAATTCACGTGCGGATCAACAATGTCCACACCGAGACGGGTCGGCGTGATCTCGACGCCATCGCGGGCTCACCTGCACTCGACGGCATCCGGCTGCCGCTGGTCGAATCGCCCGCCGATATCGAAGCTGCCGCTCGCATCTCCCGCGCGGGGGGATCGCAGTCCGGATTCCACTGCCTGATCGAAACCGCTATAGGCGTCGAGAACGCCTACCGCATCGCCTCGGCACCCGGCGTCACCGCGATCTCGTTGGGGGAGGGAGATCTGCAGGCCGAGCTCGGCACCTTCGAGGAAGAAGGGCTGGGCTGGGCACGCAGCCGAATCGTCGTGGCCGCTGCGGCCGCGCAGTTGCCGGCACCGGGGATGGCTGTCTTCGGAAACGTGAAAGATGCTGCGGGACTGCGTGAGTCCTGTCTGCGTGGTCGCCGGTTGGGTATGCGCGGCCGCTCGGCCATCCATCCCGCCCAACTGCCCGTCATCGCCGAGGCATTCCAACCCACGCCCGCCGAGATCGACCAGGCGCGGCGCATCGTCGCCGCGGCGGACGCCCAATCGGGCGGATTCGCCCTGGGCGATGGCACCTTCGTCGACCAGCCGGTCGTCGCCGCAGCGCGGCTGACCCTCGAATGGGCCGAACCGTATCCACCACTCCAGAGCACAAGGTCGTGACCATGAGTGACCACCCCGAGCCGGACCGTTCTCCGGCATTGATCGAATTCACCGATGTTGCCATGACATTCCGGGAGGCCGGACGCTCCTTCCGGGCCATCGACGGACTGTCGCTGTCGATTCCGCGGGGACAGTTCTGCTGTGTCGTCGGCCCCAGCGGCTGCGGCAAGTCCACGCTGCTCAATATGGTCGCGGGCCTGCTCGAACCCAGTCGCGGCCAGGTCCGCTACGACGGAAAACTGGTGGCGGGAGCCAATACCCGCGTCGGCTACGTCACCCAGAAGGACAATCTGCTGCCCTGGCGCACCGTGCGCGCCAACGTGCGCCTGCCCCTGGAGTTGCGCGGCGTCGGGAAGGACGAAACCGACAGGCGCACAGATGAAGTGCTCGACCTGGTCGGCCTGGCCGGCTTCGGGGACGCCTATCCGCGTCAGCTCTCGGGCGGCATGCGCAAACGCGTTACCCTCGCCCGCACGCTGGTGTACGAGCCGGAAGTCATCCTCGCCGACGAACCATTCGGCGCGCTCGACAGCCAACTGCGCACCGTGCTCCAGGGTGAACTGCTCGGGCTGCGGGCCCGGACCGAGGCCACGGTGCTGTTCATCACCCACGATCTGGGCGAGGCGATCGCGCTCGGCGACCGGGTCCTGGTGATGAGCGCGCGACCCAGCCGGGTCCTGCTCGACGAGCCTGTGACGCTGCCACGCCCGCGCGACGTCCGCACCGCACGATTCGACCCGGAATACGCGCGCCTGCACGAAACCCTCTGGGCAGCCTTGAGCCCCGAGGTCGAAACGGGAGTACCGGCATGAGCACTCTCGCAGCCGCTCGAACCATCGCGTCCGCGCCGAGCGCCGACGCCGCATCCGACGCGCGCTACCGTCGCAAGCGACTGACCTACCGCCTGGTGGTGTACACCGCCCGGATCCTGATCGTCGTCGCGGTCCTGGGCACCTGGCAGGGCCTGTCGGGGCCGGTGGTCGATCCGTTTTGGGTCTCCTCGCCCTTGGCCATCGGGGAACGGCTGCTGGAATGGACTCGCGACGGCACCCTCGCCGGCAATGCCCGGGCCACCTTGCTCGCCATGGCCATCGGCTTGCTCCTGGGCTCCGCGGCGGGGATTGTGGCCGGATTCCTGTTGGGCCGTATCCGATTCCTCGGCGACGTACTCAACCCGTTCATCATCGCGCTCAACAGCCTGCCGAAACTGGCGCTCGCGCCGCTGTTCATCCTCTGGTTCGGCATCGGCCTGCAGGCCAAGGTCGTGATGACGGCCCTGGTGTGCTTCTTCCTGGTCTTTTACAACACCTTCGCCGGGGCCCGCGACGCGGATGCCGAACTGCTCGGCGTCGTCACCGTCCTGGGTGCCAACGGGCGGCAGCGGCTGACCAAAGTGATTCTGCCGCACACCATGTCATGGATCCTGACCGGACTGCGGCTGGCCGTGCCGTACTCGCTGCTCGGCGCGGTGGTCTCGGAGATCACCGCCTCCAACGAGGGTCTCGGGCATCTGCTCAAGACCTCCGCCAACACCTTCGACACCGCGGGCACCTTCGCCGCCATCGCCGTACTGGTGGTGGTCGCACTGCTGCTGAATATCGCGGTCAGCCGCGCCGAGAGCCTGAGCTCCCGGTGGAAATGAGAGATCAGCCATGTCAACCAGAACCCGAATCGCGGCCGTCGTGGCCGCGCTGGCACTGACCGGATCCGCGGTCGCGGGCTGCGCCGGGCGCGGGCCCACCGTCACCGACTGCGCCGGGCAGACCGTGAAAATCGGACAATCCACTGCGAACAACCTGCAATACGCGGCCCTGTACGTCGCCCAGGACAAGGGCTACTTCGAAAGCCAGGGCCTGAAGGTCGAAACCGTCGAAATGGGCGGCGGATCCGAGGCCATCCAGGCGCTGGCGGGTGGCAGCGTCGACGTCGCGCTGACCACCTTTGCGGCCATCCTCAGCGCCGCCGAAAAGGGCGCGCCGCTGGTGGCTTTCGCGTCGACCGCCGACCGGAACACCGCCGATATCGGTGTGAAGAATCGCTACGCGCCACCCGCGAACGCCGATCTCGACACCGCCGTGCGCGCGCTGCGCGGACTGCGAGTGGCCGTCACCTCGGCTGGATCCGGAGCCGACCAGACGCTGCGATACCTGCTGCGGCACGCGGGCATGAACCCGGACTCCGACGTGAAGATCGTCGCAGCGGGCGGTGCGGCGGAGACGGTGGCGGCTTTCGCCAATGGCTCGGTCGACGCCTACATCATAGGTCCGCCGTCCTCGTTGGTGGCCGCCGAGCGCGGCGACGGCCGAGTCATGCTGCGCCTGGCCTCCGGCATCGCACCCGACCTGGACGGTCTGCTCTACGGCGTGGCCGCCACGTCCACGGCGACCATGGGCCGCAAGGAGGCGGTGATGCGGTGCTTCGCCCGCGCTCTGAACCAGGCGGACGCGTTCATCCATGGGCAGCCCGATCCGGCAGCGGCGCTGCTGCGGCCCCGGTTCCCGGAGATGACCGACCCGCAGTTCACCCTGAGCTGGGAGCCGATTGTGAAGGCGACCCCGCCCACGGCGGCCATCGACCCCGCCGAGGCCGATAAGGCGGCCCGATTCGTCGCCGCCGTGTTGAACAAGTCCAGCGTCGACGCCACCAAGGCCTACGACACCCGCTTCTCGGAGGAACTGAAATGACCACCCCCGCAACCGATTCCCTCACCGCACTGCAGGCCCTGCTCGGCGGTCTGCGCACCATCGAGCTGGGACAGCCGCTCGAGAACGGCATGCCCTGCTCGCCCAGCCACCCGGGCTTCCGGATGGCGCTGCTGCGCCGCCACGGTGACCGCGTGAACGCCCAGGGCGGCTCGGGGGCCAACGAGCTCATCGTCACCGGCGGACATGTCGGCACGCACCTGGACGCGTTGTGCCATGCGGCCATCGACGGTCAGATGTTCGGCGGCGTGGATGCACATGCGGCCAGTGTCGGCGGCGCGTTCACGGTGCACGGCGTGGACACCGTGCGACCGTTCCTGTGCCGGGGCGTGCTCGCCGATATCCCGAAACTGCTCGGAGTGCCCCGGCTCGAACCCGGCTTCGGCATCACCGCCGAGCATTTGCGCGCGGCCTTCGGCGACACCGCGCCCGGAGCGGATGAGGTCGCGCTCATTCGTACTGGCTGGCCGCAGCTCTACCACGATCCGGCCGCCTACGTCGGCCATGAGACCGGTGTCCCGGGCATTACCGCCGAGGCCGCGGAATATCTCGCGGATACCGGGGTTCGCGCGGTGTGCAGTGACACCATCGCCACCGACCAGATCCGGCCCGGCGTCGGACACGCGGCGCTGCCGGCGCACGGGGTGCTGCTCGTGGAACGCGGCGTGCACATCATGGAGGTGCTGACCTTCGAGGAACTGGCCGCCGCGGGCGTGCGCGAAGTGCTGTATGTGGCTGTGCCACTGCGGATCACCGGTGCCACCGGATCGCCTATCCGGCCGCTGGCGCTGATTCCCGGGGAGGCCGCCGGTGTCCGCTGAGCTGTCCCGGGCGGTCGCCGACTGGGCGTACGCCGCCTACACGAAATCCGAGGTGCCGGATGCGGCCTTGACCGCCGCCAGTGAGCATCTGGTCGACACGGTCGCCGTCGCCGTGGCCGGACTGGGGGAGGCGCCGGTCGAATCCATGCGGCGTGCGACCCGGAATCGCAGCGATGCCGGTCGTTTCGCCTTGGTGCTGGGTACTGCCGCGCACGCACTGGACTACGACAATGCCCAGACGCCGTCGCTGGTCCATCCGTCTTGTGTGATCGTGCCGACGGCCATCGCTGTTGCGCGCGAACTGCCGCGGCCGGGTGCGCGAGAGCTGCTGCGTGCCATCGCGGCAGGGGAGCAGGTGAGTCTCTGGCTGGGTGAAACTGCTGTGGCGGAAGGAAATTCGGTGCTGTTCGAGCGCGGCTTCCATCCGACGGCGGTGTGCACGCCGATCGGGGCGGCGGTAACAGCCGGCCTGCTGCGCGGGCTACCACCCGAACAGCTCGCCCACGCCATCGGTGCGGCGGCCTCCCTGTCCGGCGGGATTCTCGAAGGCAACCGCACCGGCGGCCAGACCAAACCCATGCACGCCGGATTCGCCGCCGCCGCAGGCATTCTCGCGACCGATTTGGCCGCCGCAGGCGCGACCGCCCCGCCGACTGCACTCGAAGGCCGCTTCGGGTTCCTGCATGCGTTCCTCGGCAGCGAAGTCAACGTGGGCGGGCCGCCGGAATCGGCCGGGGCGTGGCGCGTGCGGTCGGTGACCACGAAACCGTATCCCACCAACGGCTTCACCCACTCGTCGATCGACGCCGCACTGCAGTTGCGGCAGCGGGGATTTCGCCTCGAACCCGGGGCCACCCTGCGCATCGGGGTGGCCGGGCCGGTGCTGCGGACCATCGCCTTCCCTGAAACCGCCAAATACGCTCCACCCACGGCCTACGCCGCCCGGTTCTCCGGCCCGGTGGTTGTCGCGATCGCCCTGCTCGGCGGCTCTGGCCTCGGGGTCGGACTGGCCGACTTCGACGGCGAGAATCGGCCCGGCGACGCCGTTCTCGCTGCCGCCGCGCGAGTCCGCTTCGAAGCCGACCCGGACGCCACGGCGGCCTTCCCGGACCGGGTGATGAGCAGGGCCGTCGGCACCGACAGCGCCGGAGGACAGTACCGGGTCGAGATCGACACCGGCCGCGGTGGTCCCGACAACCCGCTCTCACCACGCGAACTGCGCACGAAATTCGACGACTGCGTCACGCCCCGGCTCGGGGCGGCCACCACGACGCTCTGGAATGCCCTGCAGGACACCATCACCGGCGACGACACGGCCTGTGTCGCCGCCCTGTCCACCCTCGCCGAGCAGCTCGGCTGACGATAGAAAAGGAACACCTGATGAGGAAAATAGCCACGGCATCAACGTTGCTCGTCGCGGCCACGGCCCTGGGTGCCGGCTCGGTGACCGCCGCACCACCCGATCACGACACGATCGCCTACACCGCCACCACGACCGAGCACTCGACCGTGATCACCACCGACGCGGGATCGATGGTCGCCGAAGACGGACTCTTCAAGATCGAGGCAGCCGACGGCACTGTCCTGGCAGGAACCGAATTATCCTTCCGCATAGACGATTTCGTCTTTCCCGTCGCAGCCGACATCGCAGGCCGCACCGCCACACTTACTCCGCAGCTCGACCTGCGGTACGCCCGCTACGCTCCCGTCGCCCTGCCCTTCGAGGACCAGGCACCCTGGAAGAACGCCTACGACCGGGAGCAAGCCGCCTGGTCGCGCATGACGAGCACCATCACCATGGGCGCGACCATCGGCACCCTGGTCGGCGGCCTGGGCGGAGCCGCAGTCGGCTGCCTCGTCGGGGGAATCGCCGGGGCCACAGTCGCATCGGCCGCCATCGTGGGCTTGTTCGGTGGCTTTCTCCCCGCCGCCGCGCTCGGCTGCCTCGGCGGCATCCTGGCCATCGGCGCCCTCGGCACGATCGCTGGCCAGCTCCTGGTCACAGCGCCGGTCGCGATCCTGGCCGCGGGCCAGTACTTCACCACCATCAACCAACCACCGCCCACTCCGGCGAAATGACCGCGCGCGGGCTCGCTCTCGGCCACGGGACGCGTCCCAATCGGTGACCGCATTCCGGAGACGCAGGGTGACCCGCCGGAGCTCTTCGCGATCCCTCGGATGCGGCGCGTAAATCCGGACGACGATCATCGAGACGATCACCAGAACCGTGATGACGAAGGCTCCCATGACGGCCAGCATCCTGCCACCTGGACCTCGCGGAAATAGCCACCGCCGCAGTTGCGGACTGCTGAACAGTTGAGTGCGGCAGTCCACTTCCAAGAGAGTGGATCGGGAGAGGAAGCACGATGTCAGTACCGATTACACACGATCTATCGAGGACGAAATAATGTCTGAGAACGACGAGCAGCGCCAGACCCTGTTGGATGCGCGTGGTATGCCGGTCTTGACCTACGTGCGTGGTGTTCGCGAGGGGCACCCATGGGCGGACCTCGCCGAAGTAGTCGGCCCTGACCCCGTGGATACCATCGTCTCCGACATGTCCGGATGGGCAGTATCGGGATCCGTGGAGCTCGGTGAGCAACTGCTGCGCCGTGGCGCCAGGGTGATACGACACGCCCACGAAATGCGAAGAGATTTGATCGCATATCCGCCACCCGCCGACTGGTCATCACGTGTCCTCGGAAACAGATTCCGCGTGGTTCCTTGCGACCGCGCTGCTGATGCACTGTTCCCAGCATGGCGAGCCGCTTTTCCAGCGGGCCACCCCGACCATCACTCGGGTAGCGACGAAGACGCAGTGAACGAGCGCCTGGCACCTCTGCTGGCGGGCTCCATCCTCGGTCCGGTTCTTCCGTGCAGTGCCTTGGTGGTGGACGACACCGACCGCGTAGTCGCTGGCGTGATCATCACCGACCGCGATGGTTTGCCATGGATCGCTGAGGTATTTCGCCGGCCTGGGGCACGCTACGCGGGCCTTGGCGCCGATCTGCTTCGTCGAGCGCTCAGCGTTGCCGCGGCCGACGGGCTGACCGAAGTCTCTCTCGTTGTGAGCGATGCGAATCCGGCGCGTCGCATCTACGAGGAACTCGGTTTCCAACTGGCTGACACGTCGTTGACCGTAGTCGTGCTGTAGGCCAGGCTTCCACTCGAAGAGAAGCCATCTGGGCGTCCTGGTGTCACACCGACATCGACGGCTTCCGAGAACTCGCCGCCCGGAGCTACGACCGCGCGTACTACCCCCGCGGGCACAGGTCCTCAGGTGTTATCAGCTTATGAAGTCCGAGGATCCTGCTGTGCTCGATGCCTGGTTCGAGTGCTGGCACGATCTCATCGCCTTCCACGTGGTCCCGGTGACCAAGCGCCGGGGCCGGCGGTGCGGTGGATTGCGGTCGGCGGCAGATGTGTATGTCCCGCCGCGCATTCCAGCACGACATGGACCCGCTCATCGCAGTTGTGCTCGATACCAGGGGAGTGGTGGCGGACCACAACGGACGGGCCTTCGGGGTCGGCGAGATATTTGTCGCCCCATTCCAGCAGTGCCACCAGGGTTGGCCGCAGATCCAGGCCACGTTCGGTGCGACGGTATTCGTAGCGTTGCCGAGCGCCGGGCTCCTGATATGGGATGCGTTGCAGGACACCAGCTTCGGTGAGACTTTCGAGACGGGACGACAACAGGTTGATGGCAATGCCGAGGCGGTCGAGAGCCGGACCGAGCGCACTCGACTTCCGGCCAGCTCCCGCTGACCGTCCATTGCCGGTGTCGCCCCATGGCGGCCCGGCCATCCGACTGTACGTAGGACAATTTCTTGATCGTCCTATCCTGTCGGTTCTAGCGTCACGGCCATGACGATCTCGCCGACCGAACTGCCGGTCCTGGACTACCTGCACGCCCAGCTGGCAGGCACCCTGACCGACGATCAAACTTGCCAATTTCGTTATCCGACAGCGATTTCCCGCACGCTCGGCATTCGTCTGAAGGCGGTCCTCGCGGGTCGCGCGGTCGTTGAGATGGACACAGATCCGGCCGTGCACGGCAACCAGCAGGGGACAGTACACGGCGGGCTGCTCACCGAGCTGGCGGACGCGGCCATCGGCACGGCGCATTCCACTGTGGTCGGGCCCGGTGAATCGTTCACGAGCATCGACCTGCGCGCAGTCTTCCTGCGCCCCGTCTGGCGTGACACACTGCGTGCGCACGCGTATCCGACACACTCCGGGCGCACCATCACCCACTACCAATGCGATATCACCCGAAGCGACGGTAAACCGGTTGCCACTGTCGTCAGCATCGTGACGACACTGGAGGGTGAGCGCTCGCAGGGGCGTTGATCTCGGGCCGTCGAAAAGGAGCGGATTCAGTTGCGGCGCAATCACCCTCGTCCACCTCAGTGGACACTCATACCGTCCAGTCGAGCAGACGAATGATTGGATGCCCAGCGCCGGTGCGCAGTTGGAAGGACCACCTGATCCGCGACCACTGTGAGAGATCAGAAGACCGCGAGTACACAGGCACCGATGAATACGACCTGCACGAGGGTTCGTAGCGGCAACGGCATGGTGTGGATGCCCTCGCCGGTCCGTGCGGCACGGACATTGGCAGGGAACATCACGACCAGGAGCACTGCCAGGCAGATCGCGGCCGCCGGTGCGAAGAACGGAATCAAAAGGCCGGTGGCGCCGGCGATTTCGAGTACGCCGGTCAGTGAAACCATCGCGGGCGCGTTGCGGAACAGTGGGGGGACCATAGCGATCAGAGCGTCGCGACGTGGCTGTAGGAAGTGGGCGCTGGCGCTGAGGAGGAACATGGCGGCCAGGCCGATTCGGGCAGCGTGTGGCCACGAGTCGAGCCAGCCGGCCAGGCCCAGCCAGCCCGCGAAGCGAGTCACGGAGGTGACGATGAGGAATGCGATGATCGGCGCCATGACGGGCTCCTGAAGCGATGGCCGAGAGAAACTTGACAGTGGCTAGATTAGGCAGGGTCGCATAACTTGTCAACGACAAGATTGTCGATGATCATCGAGACATGCCCAAGAGCGCGTACCACCACGGCGACCTGAAGACCACGCTGCTCACCGCCGCCGCCGATCAGATAGCGACCGAAGGGATCGACTCGATCTCCCTGCGGGCCCTGGCTCAGCGCGCGGGCGTCTCCCACGCCGCTCCCGCCCACCATTTCGGCAACCGTCAGGGCTTGTTCACCGAGCTGGCCATCGAGGGCTACGGCTTGCTCGCGCAGGAACTGCACTGCGCCGCAGGCGATTTCGGGGAGATGGCCGTCGCCTACATCCGCTTCGCCCGCCGCTACCCCGGTCATTTCGATATCATGTTCCGCCGCGACCTTCTCGATACCGACGACGAGCGTCTGATCGCAGCCAATGCAGGGTCGGGTCGTGAATTGCGCACCGGCGTCGACGAATTGGATGGTCCGGTGGCAGATCAGAAGGCGGCGCAGCTGGCAGCATGGTCCCTGGTTCACGGCTTCGCCGCGCTATGGCGCGCTGGAACGCTCATCGAGTCGGAACTCGGCGGTGAGGATCCCGAGGAACTGGCCCGCCGCATGGTCGCCGCTGTCGAACTCAAGTAGAGCCGACACCTCTGAAATCCCTGTCGCGGTTGAACTGGCAGTGGTTTCGGCGCCGCATGGCAGTTCGGTCGCAGCTGGTTCGGCGCGGTACACCGCCGCTTCGAGTACGCCCCACGGCCTCGTCGTCGGGTCCTCGCCGCCACACGCGGAAGGGCCGTGCGGCTCCGCGAGCGGCGCCGGCGGGGGCTCGGGCGCGGCCAGGTGGCGCGGGGGCCGGATCTGCCACAGCAGGTAAATCCCGGCCGCGCAGCCGAGGGTGATCGCCAGGGCCATCCAACTGGGCACCGCAGGGCTGGCCCCGTTTGGATCCCGATACCAGCGCGGCGAGTATGCGACCCGGCTGAAGCTGCTGCCGCGTAGCGCCACCACCAGGCCGGACACGGCCGAGGGGATATGAGCTGAGTCACAATTCGCCGCCCGGGTCGTTCCCGATGTCGAAACCTCCGCAGCCCGTTCGAGGAGTACTCGAGTGGCATCCCGGAACACATCGAGGAGATGACATGCCCAACGTTCGCACCGATATGACGGTCTCACTGGATGGCTACATCTGTGGGCTCGCCGCGCAGCAGCCGCCCTACCTGGACAAGGGGTTCTTTCGGATCACCGAATGGGCTGTCGCGCACCAGGCGTGGCGTGAGCGCGGGGGGTTCGACGGCGGATTGCAGGGCGCCGACAACGCACTGCTCAAGGAGATGTTCGAGCAGGCCGGCGCGTATGTGATGGGGCGCAGGATGTTCGACTCCGGGGAGGAGCCGTGGGGCGAGTCCCCACCGTTCCACGCACCCGTGTTCGTCGTCACCCATCGCGAGCGCGAACCGCTGATCCGCAAGGGCGGCACGACTTTCCATTTCGTCACCGACGGCCCGGCGGAGGCGATCAAGCGCGCGAAGGCCGCCTGTGGTGACCGGAACGTGCATATCAGCGGCGGCGCGACGATCGTGCAGCAAGCGATCGCCGAGGGGCTGCTCAACGAGATGCACGTGCACATTGCGCCGGTGTTGCTCGGGCAGGGCACCCGGCTGTTCGAGCAACTGCCCGACACCGCGATCGAGTTGGACCGATTCCACGTTCTCGATTCACCCGCCGTCACCCACCTCGGCTTCCGGTTCCCCACCGCCGCCTGACCACGACCAACTATCGAAAGGCACGAGTTCCATGACCAGCCCCGTCCTGAGCGCTGTCGATTCCACCGACGGCAGCACGATCGCCGTGGAAACCATCGGCTCCGGCACACCGGTGATCCTCATCGGCGGCGCGTTCAACGACCGCTCGACCGTTGCCGCGCTCGCCTCGACCCTGGCCCCGCACGTCACCGCGGTCAGCTACGACCGCCGCGGCCGTGGCGGTAGCACCGATGTCCGTGGCGACTTCGCCGTCCAATCCGAAATCGACGATCTAGCCGCCGTGATCAAGCATGTGGGCGGCGCCGCGCACGTGTTCGGTCATTCGTCCGGTGCCGCTCTGGCTTTGGAAGGCGTGCTACGCGGGCTGCCGATCGACAAGGTCGCCGTGTACGAGATGCCCGCGGTGGTCGACGGCAACCGCGCGGAACCGCCGGCCGACGTCTTCGATCGGCTCGTCGCCCGCCTTGCTCGCGGCGACTACGACGGCGCGGCCGAACTGTTCCTCACCGAGCAGGTCGAGGTGCCGGCGCCGATAGTGGCCGGAATGCGTAACGCACCGGTGTGGGAATTCCTGCGCGCCCAGGCCAACAGCCTGCCCTACGACGTTGCCGTATCCGGTCCCCAGATGCGTTTGCAGTCCGACCGCTACGCCACGATCACCATCCCGGCTCTGGTCATCAACGGTGATCAGACCTGGCCGTGGATCCAGACCGCGAACCAGGCCTTGGCCGCCGCCATCCCGAGCGCACGCCGGGTAGTCCTGCCCGGTGCCGATCACGAAATCCTCGCCCAGCCCGAACTGCTCGAGCCGGTGCTGCTCGACTTCTTCGGCTGAGCAGGAGCGCGGTGCTCATTTATCCGCGTGACGATTTGGGTCAAGGGCGAGGAAGTCCCAGAGCTGCTGTGCCACACCGGCGTAACCATGCCGAACGCCTCGAGACCGATCGAACATCTGAGCTTCCCGCCGGGTATAGCGCGGTTCGGGACAGTTTGGCGATCGTTTTCCGAACGCGCCGCCATGTTCGATCGTTGGGTGTAGACGCCGGGAATTGGCTCGGACGTAGCCTGCCGTTGACCTTGAATGCCTAGGCTGGTGCAGGTCGGCCCCCTCTGCGGTGGCGTAGACCCCTCGGCATTGCCCTGGGCCTTCGTGGCATTCCTCGCGCGTGGTCGACCTCGGCGTACACCGCCGCCGCGAGTTGAGAATCCAGCCCGCCCGGTGCGACCGGCGTCGGGCAGGGATTCGGAGGTGCGCCATGACAGCAACCCCACGCGAACCACGCGGTGACGGGCCCGCTCGCCGGCCGGGAAAGTGGTACAAGACGGCACCCGGCATCACCACCGGCTCCGATGACGATTTGCCGGTGGTGCGCTGGCCGGAGCCGAGTCGGCTCGACTCGTGGTGGCACGCCGTCATGCACCCCGCCGCCGAGCCACCCACACCCACATGACCAGAACCGGCTCGATCGGCACACAACGGTAGTTCCCAGCACGGACCTTCCGACGAATTTCCGCCCGGGGTATGGGATTCCGGAGCGTCACGATGATGCGACCGTTCGGTATCTTTTGCGGGTCGCATTCGGCGAACGGTGCGCCATCCGGCGCCGATGCTCGCCACGTCCGGGCCCGCTCCCGCCGACGACGACACCCGGTACGCCTACGAATGGAAGTACGACGGAATCCGCTGTCTGGCATGGATTTCCGACGGCGTGTGCCACCTGGTCAGCCGTAACGGCGACTCCCTCAACGCGGCTTTTCTCGAGATCTCCCACGCCGTGGTGTCGCTGGCGGCGGGGTGGGAGATGACCCTCGACGGTGAACTGGTGGCTCCGGACTGCGACGGGGTGGTTCTCCGTATCGGTCGCCGCCGAGGCGCGGCCGAGCCCAGCACTGATCCGGGCGGTGCCGGCGCGCTTGTACGTGTTCGATCTGCTGGGTTTCGGCGGCCGGGACCTGCGCACGCTGACCGTGCGCTCGTTTCGGAGCGATACCCTTGAACAGGAGGTCTGGTGGAAAGGAGTTGATGTGGGGCAACTTCGGTACGAGGTCGCATCGCGCGCTGCCGCCGTGTGATCGCTCGGGGCTGATCTCGAGTGCCAATGCACGAGCCGATCGATCTGGTCGATTCAGCTGAACGAACCCGCACAGCGCTTGCCACTGTCGTGGCACTGTTCTCAGAGGCTTGGGCGTCCGGGTTCCCACCCGACCTGTCGGCATACCTACCCCGTGATCCGGTTGATCGGCGGACGATATTGATCGAACTGATCAAGATCGATCTCGAATACCGCTGGCTTCGTCATCACTTTCCCAAACGACTGACCGAATATCGTGCGGAATTCGCGGAGCTGCAGAATGGTCCGCTGCCAGCCGAGCTGGTCTACGAGGAATTCCACGCCATGCGGCGCGGTTCCCCCGGCGCCGATGCGGCTGACACGCATGCTGAGGCCACTTCCATGGCCGGCTCTGAACCGGCACGACACACGAGTGATTACCGCAGCACGATGATTGCTCGTCCACGTGCCCAAGTAGCTCTCGACGCCATCGATGTCGGCGACCATATCGACGATTTCGACCTCCTGATGAGGATCGGATCCGGTGCCTTCGCTCAGGTGTATCTCGCTCGGCAGCAATCGATGCAGCGACTGGTCGCGGTCAAGATTTCCCACAATCACGGCATCGAGCCGCAGACCCTCGCCCAACTGGACCACGACTACATCGTGCGCATCTACGACCAGCGACTCATCGCCGATGGCGAGCTGAAGCTGCTCTACATGCAGTACCTACCCGGAGGAACACTGTTCGATGTGCTGCGCTTACAGCGCGCGAGGCCCCCGGAACACCGCGGTGGGCAACTGCTGCTCGATGCCATCGACGAGGTACTCGCGCAGAAGGGCGAGGTTCGGCCCGCCGAATCTGGACTTCGAACCCGGATCGCCGCACTGACGTGGCCGGAGACCGTCGCCTGGCTGGGCCGCCGACTTGCGGACGCGCTTCAGCATGCGGCCGAACGAGGGGTGTTGCATCGAGACATCAAACCCGCGAACGTACTGCTGAGCGCCGAGGGCATCCCCAAGTTGGCCGACTTCAACGTCAGCTCCAGCAACCGCATCAAGGGCACGAGTCCGCTGGCGTACTTCGGCGGTTCACTGGCGTACATGTCGCCCGAACAGCTCGAGGCCTGCCATCCGGACTTGCCGACGACCGCCGCCGACCTCGACACTCGAAGCGACATCTTCGCGCTGGGTGTCATGCTGTGGGAGCTTCTCACGGGCCGCCGCCCATTCGCGGACGAACCGTCCGCCGGCGAGTCGGAGACATCGCTGGCCCGCATGCTCGAGCTGCGGCGCAGACCCGTCGAGCCGAAGTTCCTGTCGGAGCTTCCGCCCGATTGCCCGATGGCGCTGCGCCGAGTGCTGTTGAAGTGTCTGTCGCCCAACCGCGAGGACCGCTACTCGTGCGGCACAGAATTGGCTCAGCAGCTCGACTTGTGCCTCGAGGACAGGGCCCGTGACCTGGTCTACCCGCCGCCGAACAGTTGGCGGGCACGACTTTCACGACGGCCCACCCTCGTCCTGTGGTCATCTTCGCTGGTCGGCGTCGACCTGGCTCATATCTACGGGGGTGTGCACATGCATGACCTGCTCGCCGACCGCCTGACCGATGCCACCATCTTGCAGCTCGTCAGGGGCGTCATCATTTTCTATCTCTGTGCCTTTCCCTTGTCCGTCCTCGTCTACGTATACATGTCGCGTGATCTGCTCGCGGTTCCACGCGGCTTGCGCCATGGCAGGCGCTACGACGAGGTAAAGCTCGCGCGGGTGCGGTCGCGAACACTGTTTTGGGGCGACTTGTGTGCGATGAACACTCTTCTGTTCGCGGTTCTCGGGACCGCGACGGGGATGATGCTGCTTGTCCGGTTTACCGACCTGCCGGCGCGGATGCTGGTCCATGCGGTAACGACCGTTCTGGTGATGGGCACCGTCTCGGTTGCCTACACGTTCTTCCTTTCGACGTTCTACGTGGTCCGCTGTGTTTATCCCATCTATTTGCGCCACGGCCGCACCACGGCGGATGACTCCGCCGATCTTCACGCGCTGCGTCGCAGAACCACGGTCTTTCTCGCGGTAACGGCGTCAGTGCCGCTGGTCGGGGTGCTGGCCGGATTCACCACCGTCGAACCCGAGGAGCTTCCGCTCGTGCGCGATTCGGTTCTCGGGTTGTGTGCGGCCTCCGGGCTCGCATTCGTCGCCATCTACTGGTTGTTCCGCAAGCTGCACGCAGACCTGCGCGCGCTCGAGCGGGTGGTCTAGCAAATCAGCCGCGGCCTGCCAGCTGCTCCCTGCGCCGCCTCCTCCGCACTCCATCGGCATAAACCGTCGCGCTGTCCGGGACTCACCTCACAGGTCAGGTCGGTGACTGCGGCGCGCACGAGCCCATCCGGTGACGGCGATCCGCAGTGCGGGCCACCACAAGCTGCCCCGGAGTAGGTAGGGCCAACCCCCAGGTGCCGGCCAGTGACACCGGCCCTCAAGCCGCTGTGCAGGAAGGGATTTCGCCCTGCCGAGATGCTCAGTAGGTCGGTAAGGGTGGCGCAGGCTCGAATACGACCGGCAGTTCGACCAGGGCACGCTGCATCGGTCCCGGCCGCCAACGGAGTTCTGTGCCCGCGACGGCCAGCCCGGGGAGGGCCTCCAGCAGTTGTTCCATGGCGCACTGCGCAATCAGATACGCGAGCGGCCGCGCGGGGCACGCGTGCGGGCCGGCGCTCCACGCCAGGTGGGCGCGGTTGCCGCTGCGTCGATCGCCGGTGATCTCGGGATCGTTGTTGCAGGCGGCCACGCTGACAACCACGGGTTGGTGAGCAGGTAGCCGAACTCCGTCGAGCAGAGCCGGACGCACGGGATAGCGGACGCAGTTGTTGGGCAGGGGCGGGTCGGCGAACAGCACGTGTTCCAATGCGTCGGTAGTGGATACGGCGCCACTGATGATGTCGTCGCTGAACGGCTCATCGATGAGCAGCAGGCGCAGTGTGTTGGTGATCAGCGCCTGCAGGGGCTCCATTCCGATGCCGTAGAACAACAGGAGCTGTTGAAGGATTTCGTCGTCGCCGAGTGCGGTGCCATGGTGCAGGAGACGACTGGCCACATCGGTCCCCGGTGTGGCTAGTTTGAGCTTCATCAGCTCGAACAGCGAAGCTTCGAGCGCACGGCCGGCCTTCTGCACGTCGACGCCGTCGGCGATGGCGGCAAGTTGTGCGGCCGCCTTCCGGCCGATGGCGGGTGGGCACCCCAGTAGGTCGGTGATCACCGCAAAGACGAGTGGAGAAGCGTAGTCGGCGACCAGATCCGCGGTCCCCGTGGTGCAGAAAGCGTTGATCAGCGGTACGGCGGTGCGCTCGACAGCTCTCCGCACAGCATGCAGGTCGACGTCCTCGAGTGCCGCATTGACCACCGATCGAAGCCGGGCGTGCGCGTGACCTGTATTGCGCATCGGGATAGGCCGCCAGCCCAGCACCGGAAGCGCCGGACAGTCTTCCTCGACCGTCTGCTGCCAGTCTCGCGGATCGGCGGTAAAGCGGTCGGGATCGTTGAGGATCGCCAGGCCGGCTCGGTAGCCGATGACGAGCGTCGCGGGAACTCCCGGTGCGAGTTCCACCGGTACGTACGAGCCGAAAAGTGCTCGCATCTTTCGGTATTCGAGATGGGGGTCGGCGCTGAACTCGGCGGAATACAGGGAAATACGGTGTGCGTCAGCCTCGGCGGGGTGTGATGTCGGTACGGTCACCGTTCTCCGGACACATGGGGCTAATCGGGAATGGGCGGCCGGACAAAGGGTTCTCCCGTTTGCCGGGCTTGGCCACCATGCTCACACCCGACCCCGGACTCGAGTACCCGCCATCTGCACCAGAAGTGAGGCGATATCACCGCCAAACGCGCGCCACCGCCGTCGACAATCGGCGAGATCGTGTTCCACACCGCCCCAACGGCTCCCATCCGTTGGAAGTCGCCCGACCGGCACTCAGTACCACGGCCCGGTATAGCCGCCGTTGGTGTCACGTATCAGCTGAAGAAGCACTGCGCCGCAAAACCGAGCAAGAGTGGCGAGACAATGATTCTCCCGATCCAGCCGGGACTCGCCCTGCCCCGGCGCCAGCACTTCTGGCATGGGTGTAGCCACCGCTGCCCCAGTCTGTTACGGCGCGACGTACGCGCGGATTTCCCTGGGTCGGCTGATCTGAGGGAGCGGGTGATATGCGGACACGCGGGTGTGGCCTGCCGTTGTCGGGCCACTGTCGGATGGCTGTCGCCGCCTCGAAGAGAACCGTCCGCTTGTTAGGTTTTCCGTTGCTTAGTCACGGAAATGATTGGCAATAAAGGGATTTCGGCGATCCGTGTGCGCGACGAACGGCTAGAATCGACGCCGCTGAAGGGGGAGGTCCCATGGTCGACTCACCGGGTCCGGGCACTCAGGTCCATGTCGGCGGCGCCGTGTCGGCGCAAATGGTGGTGGGCAACCACAATTACGTTGTCAACCTCGAGCGGACCTACATTGTCGGGGGCGCGGTGAATCCGCCCACGCCGTCCCGGCGGGCTACGCCGGAGGCGCACCCGTTGCCGCGTGCTGGTGGCGAATTACTGGGCAGGCGTGCGGAGTTGGCGTTGCTGTCCCAGTGGGTGGATGAGGAGATGCCGGTCGTCGTGTACGGCACCCCGGGGGTGGGGAAGTCGGCGCTGCTGGGGCGCTTCGCCGCCGATCGCCGCGAATCCGGCAGCACGGTGGTGTTTCTGCATGCGGCCGGGCTCGATGTCGGCGACGTGATTCAACAGCTGTTCCAAGCCTTCTACGACGCGGACAATTACTTGCCGGACCGGCACCGTCTGCGGCGGCTGATGGGCTCGGTGCACGCGCTGATCGTGATCGACGACTTCGACGGTGCCGCTGAGGATCTCGAAGAGCTGCTCGACGCCCTGCCATCGGGGGACCTGGTCGTTGCGAGCCGACGGCGCCTGTCATCGAGTCGAGGACAGCTCCTGGAGCTGCTGGGCGTGGACGAGGACGCCGGGCTCGCCCTCATCACGCGGACCCTCGGCCACGATCTGGGCGAGAACCTCGAACCGGCGCGGCGGCTGTACACGGCGGCACGCGGTCATCCTCGAGCTCTGGTGCAGGCCGGAGCGTGGTTACGCCGTGCGGGCCCGGCGGTCGCGGTCGCTGATCCCGACGTGCTCCGCACGGCGATGCTCACCGGATTGTCGGCAGCTTCGCGCCAGGTGGTGAGCGCGTTACTGGCCGGTGGTGGTTCGGCGCTCTCGCCGGCGCTGTGTCAGGTGATGACCGGCCGGCCGGCCGAGTCGATTCTGCAGGAACTGCAGGAGCTTTCGCTGGCAGAATCCGCCGGCGCCGGATATCGGCTCTCCGTCGATGCCGTACTGGTGGGAACGGCATGGGCCGGCTCGCCGCCGGATCCCTCAGGGTTCCTCGAACCGCTGCTCGAATGGGCCACCAGCACCGCCACGGCCAAACAGGTCGGCGCCGCGTCCCCGGTCCTGATCCGCGTGCTCGATACCGCGATCACCGACGGGAACACCGGCCCAGCCTGCAGTCTGGCCCGTACGATCGCCCCGGTTTTAGCCGCCACGCTGCAGTGGGGTGCGTGGCGCGAGGTGCTGAAACTGGGCGCCGCCGCGGCAGCGGCCTCCGGATCCGCCGCGGACCGTGCCTATTTCGAGAACGAGGACGCTGTCCGGCAGCGAGCTGTCAATGCTGTCGCCGGCATCACCGTGGCCGGAGGCGCCGCGGGCGGGGTGGCTCTGGGTAAAGCCGTCACCGCGTGGACATTGCGAAAATCGTTGCAAACTGCGATCTCTGCGCATCCGGCAGCCGCTGTCTGCGTGGCCACCGTCGCTGTGGGTGCGGCGGTGGCCGGAGCGACCATCGTGGCGACCGAACAGCCGATGCCACAAACCCAGCCCGCGGCCCTGGAAACACAGGCTCCGCCACCGATCGTGCCCGCCGTCACCACCACGATTCCGGTGACCACGTCGGACACGGAGACGACGACTCGCGCCAAGCCCACCTGTACACCTGAGAGCCGGTGGCTCTATCCGAACCCCTTTTTCACCTACCTCGACGAGGGCGGCATCTCGGGCGTGCCCGGTTCGGCCACGATCGTCGCCGCATACACCCTCTGGCAGAACTGCGACAACGTCGTCGGAGCAACAATCCAGGGTGACGCCGCGTTCACGATCAACTCCACCAAATGCCAACCAGCAGTTCGCCGTTGCGACTTCGCGGTGACGTTCGCACCGCCGCGAGCGGGGGAGTACCACGCCACCTTCGTCATCCATACCCAGAGCGGCCAGTCGCTCACCGGCGCCGCGTTGACCGGGGTGGCGTCGAAGCCGGGCGGCATGTCGGCGGGGCCCTCGACCACGTCGACGCCTCCGCCGTCCACGACCGATTCAGGTGGGGTGCCGAGACTCGGCCCGACCGAGCCGCCGACCACATCGTCGACGACCACCTCGACGACCCCACCGACCAGTACGCCGCCGACCACCACGTCCTGAAGGAGACCCGATGACGGCCAATCCGACCGACACGCCCTCGGACCGCACCACCGTCAACATCGGTGGGAGCGTGTCCGGGCAATTCACTGTCGGTGACCACAACACTGTCAGCAACATCGTTTCCGGCAACGCCTCCGTCGCGGTCACCGCTGATGACATCGCTTCTCTGCGAGCCGAATTCGGCCGTCTACGTGACCAGTTGCCGAGCGAGGGTCCACTGGCCGAGCAGGCGCGGGAGAATCTCGACGACCTCGAGGAAGCAATCACCGCGGCCGAGCCGGATGTGTCGACGATGTATTCCATTCGCAACTGGTTCAGCCGAAAGCTTCCGCAATTCACCGGCGCTGTCACGACGCTGATCGTCAACCCGATCGTGGCGCAACTGGTTGCTGCGGCCGGAGGCGCGCTCGTGGGCCAGTTCCAGCAGCAGTTCGGAACCGAGCTCAACTCTTAGCTCGAGCGAGAGCGCAACAGGACCGGATGAGTCGTCGGTGTTCCTCGGTCACACCGAAGCCGGATTCCGTACGCCGAGGACGCTCACCGACCGGGAGCTCTGCCCAAGGAACAGGGGGGCTCAATCCTGTTCCAAACGAATCCGTTTCGCGTATCTTCGGCGCGTGAACACCAAGAACCGCACGGTCCGAGCAGGATTCGCCGCTTGCGCCCTCGCGGCGGGCCTTGTCGCTGTCGCGGGCCCGGCCGCAGCCGAAATACCCCTCACACCCGCCACCGCGGATCCGATCTGGGGCGCGACCACCGGTCCCATTCCGACCGGTAGCGCCGTCGCCGCCGGCCAAGGCAGCTCCCAGGCCGGACTGCCGAACCTCGCCGGTCCGCTGCTCGCCGCGCCCGCCGCCCTGCTCAACGTCCTGCTCGGCGGTGCGCGCCCCTGCACCCTGTCCGCCACCTGCAACGGGATCGGATAGCACTCCGCCACCGCAAGACGCGAAAGGCCTACCCCCTGGGCGACCGAGGATCTGATCCGTGGACGCTGGGGGTGACGAGGCTAGGTGGTGTAGCGCTCGGCGAAGACGACCTGTTCCAGCGGGCGCCGGCCTGGGTGCGGTGGGGTGGTGGCGGAGTGTCCGATCGTCACGATGACGGCGATGGCCAGATCATCGCGGTCCTCGATGCCGATCGCCTTCTTCACCAGATCGGGATCCCAGCCGTTCATCGGAGCCGACGCCAGCCCCAGCGCGGTGGCCGCGAGCATGGCGTAGGTGGCGGCGATCATGGCGTTCTTCACCGCGTTCTCCCGCAACAGTCCGCGGTTGTGCAGGTCGTGGAATTCCGCCCGGCTGTCGAACATAGCGGTGAACTCGGCGTTCCAGGCGCCGCGGCGCCCGGCGGTGTCGGCGATGTCGGTGTTCGGCGCCTTCCATGCCGCACTGTCGGCCACGAAGACCAGCGCCACCGGGGCCTCCCGGGGCTGTGGCTGCCCGAAGGCCGCCTCCGAGAGCCGGGCTCGCCCGGCCGCACTGGTCACCACCACGATCGATCGGTCCTGCATGTTCCAGGCACTGGGGGCCTGCATGGTCAGCTCCAGCAGTTCGGTCAGCACGTCCGGGTCGATCGGATCGGGGAGGTAGTGGCGGACGGTGCGGCGCCGGTGGATCGCTTCCGGGACAGACAAGGTATCGGCTTTCATGAGACTAACTATCGGAGAGTGGCAAACTTTTTGAAAGAAGGCACCTTTCGGTTCGTTACAATGGCCGGGGTGCGCACACATGTCGAATCCTCGGGCCTGCCCGCCGATGTCTTCTCCGCTCGCTGCCCTACTCGTCAGGTGCTGGACCGGATCGCCGGTAAATGGACGGTCCTGATCATCGACGCGCTCGCCGGCGGGACCATGCGCTACACCGATCTGCAGCGCCGCATAGAGGGCATCTCCCAGAAGATGCTCACCCAGACCCTGCGCGAACTCGAGACCGACGGTTTCGTCATCCGCACCGTCCAGCCCACCGTCCCGCCGAAGGTCGAATACACCCTCACCCCACTGGGTTACAGCCTGCGCACCCCGATCACCGCGCTGCGCGAATGGATCGAGGCCAACATCAACGAGATCGAAGCCGCTCGAGCGGCTTCGCGGCAACACCGTGACTCGGCTGACCAACAGTCGGCGAGTTCCTGACCGTCCCGGCTTCTCGAGCCCCTGCATTCGGCCTGGCCGTCGACCGGGCCGCCGCATCTACGTGGTCACCACGCGCCGCGACCGCACACCTGACGATCAGCGCCCACCCGATCCCATATCCTCCACACGATCGCGGTCCACCGATGACGATGCCGCGCCTACCGCGGTTCAGAGTTGCTGCTCATCATGACCCACGTAGGAGGACCGAGCATGGGCGTTTTCAGGTATCGGGTAGCGCATGCGCTGGGGTTTCGCCCCTGGGAAGCGGCGGCCCGGCAGCGCGATGTATCCCACATACTGGCCGCCCAATTCGACCAGGAGCAGGCAGGAGCACGGCTGCCCTCCGGCACCGCCTTGGATCTCGGCTGCGGCACCGGCAGGCACGCCGTGGAACTGGCCCGCCGCGGCTGGCAGGTCACCGGGGTCGACATCGTGCCGAAGGCCATCCGGCTCGCTACCAGGCGCGCCCGCGCCGCCGGCGTCGCTGCCCGCTTCCTCGAAGGCGATATCACCGCCCTCCCGGCCGAGGTCGGCACGGGATACCGGCTGATTCTGGACTTCGGTGTCTTCCACGGCCTGACCGACCCCGAACGGCACACCATGGGCCTGCAGGTGGACACCGTCGCCGCCGCAGACGCAACCCTGCTCATGGTCGCGTTCGAACTGGGCCACCACGGCCCACTGCCCCGCGGCGCCGTACCGGCGGACATCACGGCCGCATTCCCAGGTTGGACAATCATCGACGACGTGTCCCTACTGAAGGTGGCGGGCAGGATGGTCCACCTTTATCGGCTGCGCCGCACCGGGGTTCCGGGGTGTCGGCAAGAATTGGCCCGCGAGCACCGTTGAAGTGCCCAGTTTCCTGGCCTCGGAGAACGACGAATCCTCGACCATCCCGCAACCCCGGTGCTGAAGACGAGTACGAGCTGCAAGAACCGTACTGCCGAGGAGTTCGTGACATGCCGGACGATCCGCAGTCCCGTTCAACCGCAACAGAATCCGCACGTCAGCACTGAACACGACTCCGAACACTGACAGGGGACACGCTCGCAGTTGGTCGGGGCTCGGTCATTCGCCGGTTGGGGTTGCGATCGTGACGGGCACGGCGCACGAGGTCAAGCCGACTGCGAACGAGACGGCTGTAGGTTCGTGCGGTGCTTGCTCGCCGGCCGTCACCTCGACGGACAGCTCCGGATTCACCTCGGAGTCGATGATGACCGCCTCGAAGGACAGGACATCCTCGCGAGAGTCGGCGCCCGCGGGATAGGTGGTGCCATCGTCGACCGTCAGCTGACTGTGTGTGAAGGTCAGTCCCGATTCAGGGTTGACGCCGACGACGACGCGCACTGGGCCGGCGCCTGCTTCTCCCGTGGGTGTCACGCGGACGCCGACGCGCACCGGCGACCCGCCTGGTGTAATGGTCACCTGTTCTGGGCTGGGATCGATGGTGAAGGGTTTTCCGATCTCGCCGGTGAGCCGAATCGTGCCCATGCTCTCCTCCTGATCTGCGTCCTCGGAATCGCGTGTAAATCTGCTCGACGAACCGCGCGGTTGGCGCTCGGGGTTGTGCGGGGGTCCGCTGCTTTCCTCACGCCGACACGATTTCGAAAACCGGGTGGGTGCGGGCGTTGTCGAGGAATTGCTGCGGTGACGAGTCCACATCCACCTCCAGGTAGGGCAGCACGAAGAACCGTCGATACAGCGCCACAATGGGTTTGGGAACGTGTGGTGGTCCCGTGACCAGCGATGCGCGGAACACCTCGGCTGCTTGATCGGCGGGCAACTCGGCGGCCGTCACGGACTCGAGGTGTCTGCCCTGGCGCAGCGTCGCCCTTCCTTGCGCCGCACGCAGGTTGCGCACCCAGTTCACCGTTCCATAGGACGCGACGAGATATCGTCGGCCGTGTTGTTCGAACACCGCCAGCGGCGTCTGGATGGCGCGGCCGGTGCGGCGTCCGGGCACGGTGAGGACACGGAACGTCCACATCGGCAACCCGGCGCGTATCACGGTCCGCATCCACGCGTTGGATGCCCTGACACCCCACCCCGCTCGATACGGCTTGGCCATGATGTCGAGGGTTCACCTGTCCACGGGTGAAGGCAAGGGCCCCGAGCAGTCTCGAGAAGTCGGGTCGGCCAGATGGGCCGGTCATCGAGCCGACAGCAGCGTGGTGATCGCCGCTGAGCCGACCGCCGGTTTACGGTCCTCCTACCGGTGCTGATCCGTCCCGCCTGCCCAGGCTGGTGGGAGGATCTCGGTTGAAACGTCGGCGATTTCGCGAAGGCGGGCCGGGGTGACGCCGATGCGGCTCAATTGGATGAGACCCTGGGTGGTCATGATGACATTGGCGCTCAGGGCCGAGAGGAGTTCTTCGTCGGCCGGGCCGGTGGCGATCATGGCGCGGCGGAGGCGTTCGGCGACAGCGTTTTCCATGGTGGCGGTGGTGCGAGCGCCGATGGTCGCGACTTCCGGGATGCGGGTGCCCAGGTGGGCGATGCTATTGATCATGAGGCAGCCACGGCGGTCGGGGTGGGCGGCGCAGTCGTCGATGACGGCATGGCAGAGGGCGCGGACGGCGGCACGCGCCGATCCGGGGGCGGATTCGATTGCCGCGCGGACGAATCGGGCGCGCTGGTCGCAGTAGCGTTCGAAGGCGGCCAGGAACAAGCCGCGTTTGTTGCCGTAGGCGCCGTAGATGCTGCCGTTGCCGATGCCGGTGGCGCGGGAGACGTCCTCGACCGAGGTGGTGTCGAAGCCTTGCGGCCAGAAGAGTTCGATCGCGGCATCGAGCAGCGCCTGCTCGTCGAACTGTCGCGGTCTACCCATGGGACTCACCGTATCAATCTGCGATCTCGAGCACTTTACTTGTTCTGGAGGCGTGCCTCCATAATACTGGTTGACATGTCCTCAAAATCTTCCGATACCGCCCGTCGCCGGGTGGGGATCCTCGTGTTCGATGGTGTGAAGATGCTCGACTTCGTCGGTCCCGCCGAGGTTTTCATGGAAGCCAATCAATCGGTGAACGGGTACGAGGTGGTGTTGCTCTCGGCCGACGGGCGGGATGTGCAGACCTCGATCGGTGCACGGGTCGCGGTGAGCGGTGCGGCGGCCGAGGCCGGGAGGTTCGACACCGTGGTGATTCCGGGGAGTGAACTGCCGGTCTCGGTGTTCGTGACGCCCGAGCTGCTGGCGGCGGCTCGGCATTTGTCCGCGCACACCCGGCGGCTGGTGTCGATCTGTAGTGGGACAGCGGTGCTGGCAGCACTCGGGCTGCTCGACGGGCGGCGGGTGACCACGCATTGGAAGTACGCACCGGATCTGGCCCGGAAGTTCCCGGCCGTGAAAGTGGAGCCGGACGCGATTTTCGTCCGGGACGGCAATCTCTACAGTTCGGCCGGGGTGGCCGCGGGCGTGGATCTGGCCCTCGCCCTGGTCGAGGAGGATCATGGTGCGGACGTGGCGCGGCGCGCGGCGCAGCTGCTGGTGGTGTACATGCAGCGGTCGGGTGGACAGTCGCAGTTCTCGGCTTCCCTGACCGGCCCGGTGGCGCGCAGTTCACTGGTGCGCACGGTCGTCGATCTGATCTGCGCGGATCCGGCCTTCCCGCATACGGTGCAGACCCTCGCGGCGCACGCCCGGGTGAGTGTGCGGCACCTGACCCGGCTGTTCCGGTCCGAGCTGGAACGCTCACCGGCCGAATACGTGGCGTTCATCCGCTTCGGCGTCGCCCGGGACATGCTGCACGCCGGGTGCTCGGTGACGGAAGCGGCCATGGCGGCGGGATTCGGCAGCAGTGAGGCGCTGCGCCGGGCTTTCATTGCCCGCCTGGGCGTTTCGCCACGCCAGTATCAGCAGCGTTTCCGCACCACGGGCTCGGCGACGTGGCCGGCGCTGCCGGAGCCTGCCATCGCGGCCGTGTCCTGAATCGGGGTTTTCACGGCTCGCAGTGAGGGGCGGCGCACAAAGGTTTCAGACGAAAATATCTGTACCGCGCTGCTCTCACTTCCGGTGCCGCAGAAAGGACGCGAAAGCCGCTGTGGCGCAGGCGGTCGCGACATTGCGCGCGGTGCTGCATCCTGACCCACCGCCGGGCGAGCCGATCCGCGCCCGGCGCAACCGTCCTATCCGATCTCGAACCCGGAGGCCATCCCCATGACCACCACCCCCACAGTCGTCCTGGTCCACGGCGCTTTCGCCGATTCCTCCAGCTGGAACGGCGTCATCGAAATCCTCGCCGCCGAGGGCGTTTCCGTGCTCGCCGCGGCCAACCCGCTGCGCGGCCTCACCTCCGATGCCGCCTACGTCGCCTCGGTCGTCGACAGCATCGACGGACCGGTGGTGCTGGCCGGGCATTCCTACGGCGGCAGCGTCATCAGCGTTGCGGCGCAAGGGAAGCCCCAGGTCACCGGTCTCGTCTATCTGGCGGCCTTCATTCCGGAGGCCGGTGAGAGCGCGCTGGCGCTGACCGACAAGTTCCCGGGCTCGACCCTCGGCCCGACCACCCGCCCGGCGTCCTACCCGCTGTCCGATGGCACCGACGGCACCGAGTTGTACATCCGACAGGACGAATTCCCGCAGCAGTTCGCTGCCGACGTGCCCGCGGCCACCGCCGCGGCCATGGCGGTGACCCAACGGCCGGTCGCGCTGGCCGCGCTCCAGGAACCGGCTGCGGCGGCCGCGTGGACGAGCATTCCGGCATTCGCGCTGCTCACCACCGACGACAAGAACATCCCGCTGGAAGCCCAGCGGTTCATGGCCGAGCGCGCGCAGGCCGAATCGATCGAGATCGCCGCGTCGCACGCGGTCAGCGTGTCCCAGCCCGGCGCGGTCGCCGAGCTGATTCTGCGTGCGGTGCGGCAGTCGAACTGACCCGTCCGGTGCGGTCGGCCGGCTGACTGTTCAACGCCGCGGGGTTGGAAGGGCTGTATGCGGCTGACACCCTGGTGATTCCGGGGACCGCCGATCCACTCTGATCGTTTTCCGAACACTCGAGCGACGTGGGCGGATGGGATGGGGGAGCCGGTAACGACCTCATCATCGGTCGGCCACGATCGGGCACCGACAGGTTGAGAAGGCCGACCTGTTGGTATGCGCTTAGATGTCGGCGCAGCGCACGACCCCGACTGCTGGGCCGATACGAGGGTCGCGCCCCACGTGCTCTACCGGGACGCTGGGGCGGGACCCTCGTCCATGCGATGTGGTCAGTGGGGGATGCGTTCGTGCAGGGTGAGCAGGATGTGGTCGAAGGCCGACACGGTGGCGGGTTGGGCCGGTGGCACGGCGGGCAGTTCGCGCAGTAGTTGTTCGGCCAGGGCGCGGAGTTTGGTGTTGGTTTCCTGGGAGCGCCACACGAGTAGTTTGAATGCTTGTTCGTCGCTGATGCGGTACATGCGCATCAG
>NZ_JBEXJI010000053.1:0-33246 GCF_040609015.1 Nocardia sp. NPDC004860
TGGCCCGATGACCTGCCCAAGATCGGCCGCGACATCCTCGCCCGCATCGACCCCGACGGCAAGGTCGTCTCCGACACCGACCGCCGTCGCCGCCGCGGCCTGATCCTGGGCCGTCCCGGGGTGGATGGGATGTCGTGGATCGAGGGCTGGATCACCCCCGAGCTGCGGGCCTTGCTCGATGCGGTCTTCGCCAAGCTCGCGCGTCCGGGCATGTGCAACATCGACGACGCCGACAGCGTCGCCGCCATGGTCAGGGTCGTCGATTCCAAGGTGTTGGAGGCGGCCGCGCGTCGTGACCGTCGCGATGCCGGTCAGCGCACCCACGACGCCCTGTTCGCGCTCCTGCAGCCCGGCGTCGACCCCGCCAAGCTGGGTTCGCACCGTGGCCTGCCGGTGCAGGCCATCCTGACCATGAACCTCGCCGATCTCGAGCGTGGGGCCGGGGTCGCGACCACCGCCTCGGGCGGCCACGTCTCGATCAACGAGGCGTTGAAGCTGGCCGAGGGGACCCGCCCGGTGCTGGCGGTCCTCGACGCCGACGGGCTGCCGCTGTACCTGGGTCGCTGCCAGCGCCTGGCCACCCCGGCCCAACGCCTGGCGTTGATCGCCCGCGACAAGGGCTGCACCCGCCCGGGATGCGATGCGCCCGCGAGCATGTGCGCGGTCCACCATGTCACCGACTGGGCCAAGGACGGACCCACGGATCTGACCAATCTGACCCTGGTCTGCGATCACTGCCACGCGCTGGTCAACGACAGTGCCGAGGGTTGGAAAACCGTTGTCATGGGCAAGGATTCCCCGGATCGGGGCCGGACCGGGTGGATTGCCCCGAAACGTCTCGACCCCACCGGCATTCCTCGCGTGAACGACAGACATCACGTGGGGCAGCAGGTCGCGGCTGCCATCGATTCCAGTTGCCGGAGGTGGGGTGCACGGGCCGCGTGATTCCCGGACCGCTCGTGTGCTGCTGGCGTGCGCAGGGCGCGGGGAGGTGTGGGTGGACGATCGGCACCACGTGGGGCAGTGGGTCGCCGCTGCTCGTGCCCTGCTGGCATGCGCAGAGCACAGGGAGGTACGGGTGAACGATCGCCACCACGTGGGGCAGTGGGTCACCGCTGCCGTCGAATCCAGTTGCCAGAAGTGGGGTGCACGAGCAGCGTGATTCCCGGCCGCTCGTGCCCTGCTGGCGTGCGCAGGGCGCGGGGAGGTGTGGGTGAACGATCGGCACCACGTGGGGCAGTGGGTCGCCGCTGCCGTCGAATCCAGTTGCCAGAAGTGGGGTGCGCGGGCCGCGTGATTCCCGGCTGCTCGTGCCCTGCTGGCGTGCGCAGGGCGCGGGGAGGTGTGGGTGAACGATCGGCATCGCGTGGGGCAGTGGGTCGCGGCTGCGATCGATTCCAGTTGTTGGAGGTGGGGTGCTCGGGTGGCGTGATTCCCGGCTGCTCGTGTCGGGCTGGTGTGCGCGGGGACGGGGAGGTGCGGTCACCTCGCCTGCCCTATCGGACTTGGGCTGACGCCGGGTCGGGAGCGTTTCCCGCCGATCCCGGCTCAGAGACTGCACGCATCACCTTCTACAGACAGAACCCACCGCAAGTCCATCCTGAGTTCCTCGAACACCGAACAACCACAGCGGTCTTCTCCTCGCTACATCCCATCCTGGGGGTACCCCAACCCCGAGATCCAAGCGAATACCTGCTGCAGCGACACCCACATGCAGGTTCAAAGGTGAGCGGGCTGGTAGGTGTAGGCGCGTCCCCAACCCCGCCCCCTCCCTTCTCCAGGCGTCTTTGTCTTTCGGTCTTTTGTCTTTTGCGTTTTGTTCTTTATCTTTTGCCTTGTGGCGTATCCCACCCTCGTACCCGACGGCTGGCGCAGCTTCCTGATGTGGTGGCGTTTCTGGGGCACCGTCGGCTTCTGCGCCACAGCCTTCCTGTCCTTCCTCATCATCAGAGACCTGGACGGCATCCCAGAGTTCTGCGGCTGGCGGCACCCCTGCCCACCCCAGATCATCCTGGGCCTGGGCGCGTTCCCCCTGTACACCTGGGCAGCCGGTGGAGCCGTCTCCTGGCAGCTCGGTCGCATAGCCCTGCGCCACGGCTGGCGCCCCACCTGGGCACTCGCGGTCGGCGCCCTGATCTTCATCGCAGGCTTCCTACTCAGCCTCTACATGGTCGCCACTTACTGGTGGCCCTCCACCTGACCACTTCCTCATCCGGGCAGTGGCGCCCGCGATCAGTGAATTCCGCAGTAGGCCACCGGAATTGCCGACATGTGACATCACTCCCACACGCCGCAGCCCCCACCGGGTGGTTGGTTGCCGGCGAGGGCTGCGGCTGTGCGCGATCAGGGTGCGACAGCACCCCAATCGGCGAATCCGGTCGGATCGTGGCGACCCATGGTGCCGTGCTCGAACAGTCCCCAGCCCTCGGCGTCGCCGCAGCGCGCCTTGCCGACGTGATCGATGACGCCGAACGGAATGCGTCCGGCAATGGCCGGGTCGGTCAGGTCGTAGAGCTTGCTCTCGGACCAGTCGCGGCCCTTCCATTGGCCGTGCTGCCAGTCGGGGTCGCCGCCGTAGCCGCAACCGACATTGAGGGCCATGAAGGTTCCGGCCTCGACCTCGACCTCGAGCGGCTTGCCATCCGGCGTGGTGAGATCCAGGCGCACCCGCGTCGGGATGCGCGTGCCCGACTTGTACGTCAGATGCACACGGGGCCAGCCCAGTTGCTCGACTCGCCCGTCCTTCCAGATCCGGGTGGCGTCATTGAGCGTGCGGAAGCCGTTGGGCTCCTCCTGCACGATGACGATGATGGAGAACTCGTCGAACAGCAGCGGCACGTACAGCCACCAGAAGCCTTCGGACGGTTCGGACCCCAACCGGCCCGGGTGATCGGATTCGCCGACCGGGCGGATCCCCCAGGAGCGGTCGCGGGTGCCGCACCATGCGGACGGGTCCACGCTGATATCGGTGCCGTCGACATGCAGTGTGCCCGACCAGGTTCCGACCTGTGCGAAGCGCTGCGCGTCGATGATGGGCCGGTGCACGCCGGTGAGGATGGTGTGCGGCTGTTCGGCCACGGCCGGGAAGGAACCCTCCCAGGTCAGGTCGAAGGACAGGTCCTCGTGTTCGCAGAGCACGCGGATCTTCTGCAGCGGTTCGGCGATCTCGATCCGGTAGCCGCCGACCTTGGGCTCGAGGCTGCGCTCGGCCAGGGCGTCGGAGAACCGCACGGCCCGCTGGGTGTCGCCGCGGCGCACGGTCGCGAACGCGTCGGTCACGCCCAGGTTCGTATATACGCCGAAACCGGTGACCAGGAAGGTGTCACTGCCGGTGTCGAGCGCGTTGAAGTAGTTGCGGTCGTAGAAGTTCCGATCACTGGTCCCGACCCGCGACATGGACAGCGGGGTCTGGTGGATCGGGTATTCGTCGAGCGAGTTGATCTGATTCTGCGTCATCTCTCAATCCCACGAGTAGGTGCCGTCGAGCATGGCTTCCAGCAGATGCCGGTGCATCACGTAGTCGTCGCGATCGTCGTTGTCGGTCGCCTCACCGAAGTGGATCATCCGCCGCCGGATGCGGGCCATCACGATGCCGTGCCGCAGCGCGGCGTACATGAGGTACCAGTCCAGGTCGCGCACGGCGTGCCCGCTGGCCTCCTCGTAGAGCTTCTCCACATCGGCGCGCCGCATGTAGTCGGCCAGGCCCGGCTGGTCGAACCGCGTGGCGATGTCCTGGAAGAACCGGTGGATGAGAATCGTCCAGGCCACGTCGAGTTCCCGCGGGCCGATGGCGGCCATCTCCCAGTCCAGCACCGCGACCGGATCGAACTCGTCGAACATGACATTGCCCGGCCGGGCGTCGCCCCAGCTCAGCACGTCCGTTCCGGTGTCGGTGGGGAAGTTCTCCTCGAGCCAGTCGAAGGTGCGCTCCAGCAGCGGGATGCGGAAGCCGTCGCGGGCGAGCGCCCAGTCGTACCATGCCCGCTGGGCCTCGAAGTGCCGCCGCAGCGCCGAGCCCTCGCCCGCCAGCATCGGGAACCGCTGCTCCGGATCGGGAATCGAGTGCACCTTGGCGATGATCTCGATGGTCCGGCAGGTCACCTGATAGCGCTGCTCCGGGGTGGCCTCGTGCAGCCAGCCGATGAACACATACGGCGGATTGTCCTCGGGCACACGGCCGTTCACGCGTCGCATGACGAAGAACGGTGCGCCGAGCACATTGTCGGAACCGGTTTCCAGCCAGCACAGCGGCGGCACCGGCAGGTCGGTGGCCTCGGCGACACCGGCTATGACCGCGAACTGCGTTGCCAGGTCGTAGTTCTCGAACACCGGAAAGGAGCTCTGATCGGGCGCGAGCCGCGCCACGAAGGACCCGCCTGCCGCCTGCCCCTGCTCGGTCCACTCGGCGTCGAAGAGCAGCGTGGTGCTGGACATGCCGCCGGCCTGCGGCCGGGTGATCGAGGTGACCTGCGGCGGCTCGTCGGCCTCGACCTTGGTCCCGAGCCACTGCGCGAGTTCGGTCGCGAGTTCATCGAGGTTCTGGTCGGAAACCGTGAGTTCCATCCGCTGGTTGGGATCGGCGTGGGCCGAAGTCATGGGGTCCTCCCTGCGCGGGTGTAGCGGAGTGTGCCTGCGGGCCACCGGATGCGGCCGGTTCGCCGCTGTGGTAAGTCCGGTCGGCACGTTGGGTGAAATGTAACGCGTTCTAAATAGCTCCGGTAGGGGATCGGCGAGACCCGTTTCGCCAGTACCGGTGACCGGGATGTGGCTTGGTCGCCATGTCGTGGTCGTGCTGCCACGTACGCCTCGAGAAGTAGTTCCTATCAGGCATATTCCGGGTCGGCTCAGGGTGAATCCGGAAGCGTGCGGGCCGCCGGACCGCCTACCGTCGAAGCTTCCGAATGGAAGTGAGGGACGGGGCATGAGCGTGCAGACAATCGACACCGCGACCGAGCGGGAGGGGAGGGACACCGAACCCGCACGGTCCTGGAATCCGATCGGACGCATTCTCTTCCGCTTCGGATTCCTGTACTTCGGGCTCTTCTGCGTCTTCTACCCGCAAATGCTGATCGACTTCGCGGGACCGCTGCAACGCTGGCTCCCGGACGACTGGCCCCGCCTCTGGATGAGCGTGTCCCTGCCCGTGGTGAAGTGGACGGGCCACACCGTCTTCGGGACCGATGTGGCGCTACACAGCACGGGCAGCGGTGATCAGGCGGTCTTCTGGATCCTGGTGTTCTGCCTGCTCGTGATCGCGGCGGCCGGGACCGTGCTCTGGACGATGCTGGACCGCACCCGGACCGAGTACCACCTCCTGTCCGCGCGGTTCCTGTTGTTCATCCGGGTGTGCCTGGCCGGTCAGATGCTCGGATACGGGTTCGCCAAGGCGATTCCGACGCAGATGCCCGAGCCCGCGCTCACCACGCTGCTGACCCCGTACGGCGACTTCGCGCCCATGAGTGTGCTGTGGAGTCAGGTCGGCGTGTCACCGGTGTACGAAACCTTGCTCGGGATCGCCGAGGTGCTGGGCGGTGTGCTGCTGCTGGTGCCGCGCACCCGGCTGGCGGGTGTGCTGCTGAGCCTGGTGAGCATGGCGCAGGTGTGGGTACTGAACATGACCTTCGATGTGCCGGTGAAGCTGCTGTCGTTCCATCTGATGCTGCTCTGCCTGGTCCTGCTGGTGCCCGAGGCGCCGCGGCTCACCGCGCTGCTGACCGGCCGGGCCGCCGGTCCGGCCGCCACACCGGAGCCGTTCCGCACGCGCCGGACGCGGCGCTGGGCGGCCGCCGCGCAGGTGCTGCTGATCGTGTGGTTGTCGGCGGGCTACGTCTGGATCGGGGCGGACAACTGGCACGAATACGGCGGTGGCAGCCCGAAATCCGAGTTGTACGGCATCTGGACGGTCACCGACTTCACCCGCGACGGCCGGTCGGTTCCGCCGCTGCTGACCGATGAGAGCCGCTGGCGGCGACTGGTTTTCGACCAGCCGAAGATGGCCGTCGTACAACGCATGGACGATGAGTTGATGCCGCTGGGCGCGCAGGTCGACACCGGCGCACACCGATTGGTGCTCCGCGGCGCGCAGGCGACCACGGACCTGGCGGATCTCGGCTATGAGCAACCGACACCGGACCGGCTGGTGCTCGACGGCCGGCTGGACGGCCACCCGGTCACCATCACGCTCGATCGGGTCGACCTCGGCCAGCTGCCGCTCCGGCAGGGCCGTGGCCTGCACCTGATTCAGGAAGACGCGAACTTCGGCAAGGTCATGGGGTAGTGATGTCGCTGATCTGATTGGTCCACACCGGATTCGGGGCGAGGAATTCGCCGGATCCGGCCGCGAACGCCCGCTGGGCGTCGGCCCTGCCGAGCAGCCGGGCGGCCAGCCAGGCGGTGGGATAGCCGAGGTAGCCGGAGACGCCGGAGGTGCACGGCCAGGAGGCGTCGGCGCAATCCGGTTGGCCCTGAACATCATTGTGGTTCGGGCCGACCAGGGTGCCCCACGCCTTCTGGACACCGGCGGGCACCGCGTCGTAGAAGGCCCGCAGTGATTGCAGGCCGACGGCCGTCGGCGGCAAGGTCTGCTCGGACGGCGAGATGACGGTGTCGGCCGAACCGTTCACGAAGAAGATCGAACCGCCGGCCAGTCCGTGGGTATCGGGGCACCAGCCCAGGAGGCACGACAGCTGGATGGGCAGCTCGATCGGCACCGCGGTCTTGATCCGGCCGCCCGAATGCATCATGGCGTTGAGGGCGCCCGTCGCCCCCTGCGAATGCCCCACCGCGCCAATCGCATCCGGGTCCAGCCGGTCGTGGAAGACGCTGTCCGGGTCCGCGGCCAGGGACAGCAGCCGGTCGACCGCCCCCGCGATGTCGATCCCCGACCCGGTGGCCGAGTTCTCGGTGGCGATCACCACGAACCCCCAGGACGCGAAATGCCGCAGCAGATACGCGTATTGGTTCGGGTGCGCGTTGGTCCCGTCGCCCCAGGTGATGATCGGATGCCGGAACCCGTTGGCCCCCAGCTCGGTCGGATACCAGATGTCGTAGGCGGCCCCGGTGGAGTCGCAGCAGGTGAAGGCGCGATGTTCGGTCACCGCCCACGGCCCCGGCTGCGCATAGACGGCCTCGACCGGCGGGTCCGCGTGACCGGTTCCGAAGGGAATGCCGAGCACCACCAGTGCGGCGAGCAGGCAACAGCGAACAAGCACGGCGGCACTGCGTGTCATAGCTATTGAGCATAGAAATGGCCGGCGCGTTGGATGCGCAAGATGACCGCGACCGTTGTGAACTCTGTATCGATTGCCACCCGGATGCCGGGCGATTGTCGTGCGCCGACGCCCACGCCGTACCCTGAATCCTTGTGCAGAACCCCGCAGCCACCCCCGATGACCAGCCGGTTCCCGAGTCCCGGGTCGACACCGGCGATCCGAACTACCTGGTCGGCCTCGATCTGAACGGTCGCCGCGTGGTCGTGGTCGGCGGCGGCACGGTGGCGCAGCGGCGACTCGGGCTGCTCATCGCCTCCGGTGCGGATGTGCACGTGATCAGCCGCGAGGCCACGCCCGCGGTCGAGGGCATGGCCACCTCGGGACAGCTGACCCTGGAGTTGCGTGCCTACGCCGACGGCGATCTCGACGGCGCCTGGTATGTCATGGCCTGCACCGACGAGCCCGGGACCAATGCGGCCGTGGTCGCGGAGGCCACCCGCCGCCGCATTTTCTGCGTCCGCGCCGACACCGCGCGGCTGGGCACCGCGGTCACCCCGGCCACCGCGCGCTACGACGGCATGACGATGGGCGTGCTGGCCGGCGGGCAGCACCGCCGCTCGGCCGCGGTGCGCAACGCGCTGCTGGAAGCCCTGCAATCCGGTGTGGTGACCGATGATTCGGCCCCCGTGACCCCGGGCGTGGCGCTGGTCGGCGGCGGCCCCGGCGATCCGGATCTGATCACCGTGCGCGGCCGCCGGCTGCTGGCCCGCGCGAATCTCGTTGTCGCCGACCGGCTCGCGCCGCCGGAGCTGCTGGCCGAGCTCGGGCCGGAGGTGGAGGTCATCGACGCGGCCAAGATTCCCTACGGCCGGGCCATGGCGCAGGAGGCCATCAATGCCGCGCTCATCGAGGGCGCGAAGGCGGGCAAGTTCGTGGTGCGGCTCAAGGGCGGCGACAACTATGTCTTCGGGCGCGGCTACGAGGAACTCGAAGCCTGCGTCGACGCCGGTATCCCGGTGACCGTGGTTCCCGGTGTCACCAGCGCGATTTCGGTGCCCGCCCTGGCCGGTATCCCGGTCACCCACCGCGGTGTCACGCACGAGTTCGTGGTCGTCAGCGGCCATGTCGCCCCCGACCACCCGGATTCGCTGGTGGACTGGCCCGCGCTGGCCCGGCTGCGCGGCACCATCGTGCTGCTGATGGCGGTGGAGCGGATCGAGAAGTTCGCCGACGCGCTGATCTCGGGTGGCCGTGCCGCCGACACCCCGGTCACCGTCATCCAGGAGGGCAGCCTGCGCACCCAGCGCATCCTGCGCGCCGACCTGGCCACCGTCGCCGAGCGGGTGCGCGCCGAGGGCATTCGCCCGCCGGCCATCATCGTCATCGGCCCGACCGCGGGCTTCACCGCGGGTGCGCCGGACCAGGACAACTCCTGACGTCGCGTAATGAGTTCGGTTCGCCGGATAGTGCATCCATTACAGTGGGCGGGTGCTCGATAACCCCGCTGCGACGATGCAGTATCCGGTGACCAAGCGGGCGTTCGGGCTCGCAATTCTCGTCCTCAGCGGGCTTCAGCTGATGGTCGTGCTGGACGGCACCGTCATGATCCTGGCGCTGCCGCGACTACAGGAACAGCTCGGTCTGTCCAGCGCGGGCAGTGCGTGGACGGTCACGGCCTATGGTCTTCCGTTCGCGGGCCTCATGCTCCTGGGCGGACGTCTCGGCGACTCGTTCGGCCGCAAGCGGATGCTGATCCTCGGCGTCGCGCTGTTCACCGTCGCCTCGGCGCTGTGCGGCACGGCGCAGAACGAGGCCTGGCTGATCGCGGCCCGCGCGCTGCAGGGTACGGGCGCGGCCATTGCCGCGCCGACCGCCTTCGCGCTGGTGGCGAGCACCTACGCGCCCGGCCCGGCCCGCAATCAGGCGGTCGCCATCTTCGGATCCATGGTCGGTATCGGCTCGGTCGGCGGTCTGGTCATCGGCGGCGCGCTGACCCAGGTCGACTGGCGCTGGATCTTCTGGATCAATGTGCCGATCGGCATTCTCATCGTCTGGGGCGCGATCTACCAGCTGCGCGACACCGCGCACCACCGCATGTCCATGGATGTGCGCGGCGCCATCCTGGGCACGCTGGCCTGCGTGTCGATCGTCTTCGGCGCGACCGAGGGGCCCGAAATGGGTTGGGGCTCTCCGGTCATCCTCGGCGCGCTGATCGGCGGCTTCGTCCTGCTGATCGTGTTCATCTTCGCCGAGCGTGATGTGGAAAACCCGCTGCTGCCGTGGTCGCTGTTCAAGAGCCGCGACCGCGTGATCACCTTCGCCGCCATCTTCCTGACCTCCGGCGTGCTCGGCGCGACCACCTTCTTCGTCGCGCAGTTCCTGCAGAACGTGCTGCGCTACAGCCCGCTGCAGGCCGGTCTGGCCAGCATTCCGTTCACCCTCGGCGCGGGCGTCGGTACCGCGGTGGCGTCCAAGGCGTGCATGTATGTCCGGGCGCGCTGGCTGCTGCTGGCGGCCGCCCTGGTGCTGGCGGGCGCGCTGTATTTCGGCTCCACACTGGACAGTTCGGCCGACTATTTCCCCACGCTGCTGGTCATGATGTCGATCGTCGGCTTCTGCGTGGGCACCGCCATCGTGATCCTGCCGCTGTGCGTGCTGGTCGGCGTGGACATGGCCCACATCGGCCCGCTGTCGGCGGTCGGGCAGATGTTCATGAACATGGGCACGCCGTTCGCGGTCGGCGTGCTGAGCCCGGTCGCCCTGTCGCGCACGCTGGCGCTCGGCGGCAAATCGGGCAAGGTGAGCGAGATGTCGCCGAGTCAGATCGATGCGCTGGGCAGCGGGTACACCCTCGTCCTGCTGGTGTGCGCCATCGGCACCGCGGTCATGGGCCTGCTGGCGCTGACGCTGCGGTACACGCCCGGGCAGCTGGCCCAGGCGCAGCACGCACAGGACGAGGCTCAGAAGAGCTAGGGCACCGAGGTGACCGCGATCGCCGATTCGGTCAGGCTGCCGAGGTAGATCGCGCCGTCCTGTTCGGCGACCCCGGTGACCATGGCGTAGTCGGTGCCCTCGCGCTGCAGGTCGTGGACGAGATTCCCGTCGAAGTCGAAGGCCTGCACCCACACGGTGCGGGCCGGTTTCGGTTGCAGCGCTTCGGGAATCGCCCACACCAGCCGGCGCAGCACGCCGGGCAGCGGAAGCAGCATGTCCAGCAGCGGATTTCGCGGCGACACCAGCGCCACCCAGGCCAGCCCGTCACTGCCGAGGCCCATATTGTCGGGGAAGGCGGGCAGGTTCTCGGCGAAGTAGTCGTGGGTGCCGGCCTTCGGCCCGGTCAGCCAGTAGCGGGTGATGCTGTAGCCGCCCGTCTCGGCGACCAGCAGGCACGAACGGTCCGGGGCGAGCACCATGCCGTTCGCGAATTTCAGCCCGTCGACCAGGGTTTCGACGCTGCCGTCGGGATTGCGGCGCAGCAGCCGGCCGGTCTCGGAGTGCTCGAGCATGTCGCCCATGTATTCGCCGAGCGACCAGTGCCGGGTGGACTCGGAGAAGTAGACGGTGTCGCCGTCGGCGACCACATTGCTGGTGAAGTTCAGCGGCACGCCGTCGACCTCGGCCACCAGCACCTCGACCTGCCCGCCCGGCTTGTCCAGGCGCAGCAGCCCACGGTTGGCATCGCAGATCAGCAGCGAGCCATCGGGGTTCGCGTGCAGTCCCAGCGGTCGCCCGCCGGTGTGCCCGATCCGCTCGACGGTGCCGTCGGTCGGGTCGACCGCCACCAGGGTGCCGTCCGCGAGTCCCGCGACGACTCTGCCGTCGGGGGCGATGACCACATCCTCGGGCCCGTCTCCGGGCACCTCGAGCCGCCGTACGGGCGGCATGGGTGGCGCACTGCGGTTTTCGTGGGCGCGGGCCGTCGCCTTGGGCGGCGTCCAGCGCTTGGGCTGCATGGACATGGCTCACTGTAACCCGGCCCTTGGTAGTCAACAGTTGTTGGCCTACACTTGTGGGCATGACTGTGGAGACGGGGCCGCGGCGGTCGGATGCCACCCGCGCGGCGATTCTGGAGGCGGCGCGGCGCCGCTTCGCCGAGGACGGCTACCGGAAGGCGACCATCCGGGCGATCGCGGCCGACGCCGGGATCGACCCGTCGATGGTGATGCGCTACTACGGCAACAAGGACGGATTGTTCGACGCCGCACTGGATGTCGACCTGGAGCTGCCGGATCTCGGTGCGGCCGCGCCGGATTCGCTGGGGGCACTGCTCGCGGCGCGGTTCCTGGAGCTGTGGGAGCAGCCGCCGACCAGCGAGATCCTGCTCACCCTCATTCGTTCGTCGCTGACCGACGAGGACGTGGTGGAACGCACCCGGCGCATCTTCGCCCAGCAGCTCATGCCGGCCGTGCTCCGTTTCGGCGATCCGGCCGACGCACCGCATCGCGCGGGTCTGATCGCCACCCAGATCCTGGGACTCGCCCTGTGCCGCTACGTCTTACGGCTGCCGCCGGTGGTGGCGCTGAGCTCGGAGCAGATCGTCGCCGACATCGGGCCCACCATTCAGCGCTATCTCACGCTCGGGGACGCTTGACCTTGTGAGCCAGTGGTGAAAACCACGCTGCCGGAGGGGTTTTCTCCGGACCGAAGATTGGGCACACTGCCCGGATGGGGATGAGTCTGGACGCGGATCTGCTGGACCGCTGGACGAAATTGGCCGGGCCGCAGGCACGCGCGGTGGGGGAGGACCTGGTCCGCCGCTACCGTGAGCCGCACCGCCGCTATCACACCGTCGAGCACCTGGCCGCCATGCTGGCGGTCATCGACGATCTGGCCGCCGACGCGGAGGATCTGGACGCGGTGCGTTACGCCGCCTTCTTCCACGACGCGGTCTACGCCGTCGACGGCACCGACAACGAGGAGGCCAGCGCCCGCCTGGCCGAAACCGCCCTGCCCGCACTGGGAGTCGGCGCGGACACGGTGGCGGAGGCCGCGCGGCTGGTCCGGCTCACCGGCGGCCACCATCCGGACCCGTCGGACCGCAACGGCGCGGTGCTCTGCGATGCCGATCTGGCGATCCTCGCGGCCGACGCGACCGCCTACGCCGCCTACACCGCCGCCGTCCGCGCCGAGTACGCCCACGTTCCCGACCCGCTCTTCCGCTCGGGCCGGGCCGCCGTGCTGGCGGCGCTCGCCGGGCAGCCCGCGCTTTTCCGCACGCCCACCGCCCGGTCCCGCTACGAGTCCGCGGCCCGCGCCAACCTCGCGGCCGAACTCGCCACGCTCACCGCGGAGCCGGCGGGCGAACCCGGGGCCGAGTGAGGGTTCGCGCCCCGATCAGCGGGTGCCGTACTTGTAGGTCTGCTTCCGCAGCTTGAGGTACACCATGATCTCGGCGTGCCGGACCCCGGCCAGCCCGCGAATCCGGTTGGACACCAGGTCGAGCAGGGCTTCGTCGTCCGGGCACACGGCCTCGCAGAGGATGTCGTAGCGTCCGGCGCACACCACCACATAGTTGATTTCCTCGATGGCAGCCAAAATGTCGGCCACCTGCTGCACCGGCCCGTCGACGGTGATGGCGATCATGGCCTGCCGGAACAGCCCGACCTGCAGGGGATCGGTGACCGCGACGATCTGGATCACCCCGGCATCGGCCAGCTTCTGCACGCGCTGGCGGACGGCGGCCTCGGAGAGTCCGACGGCCTTGCCGATGGTGGCGTACGCGCGTCGCCCGTCCTCCTGGAGGTGGTCGATGATCCGCTTGGAGATGTCGTCGAGGATCGGAGTTCCCCGGCCGGAGTTCTGGTCGATCACGAGATCATCCTTCCTCATCGCGGCTGGTCGGGCGAACGCCCGACCGGCGGTCGCGAGCGCGCGGGTATGTTGGGATCGGTCGCCGGGTCCGGCGGTTTCCGGTCCGACAAGGATGATCTCCCGTGAAGTACGTTCCGCGCGCGGTTCTGTTCCTCGGCATTCCCGCGCTCCTGTTCGCCCTCCCCTGGTGGCTGCTGGTCTACACGACGATGTCCGGGACCTGGTTCTGGCTCGGGTCGGCGGTGTTCCTGCTCGGCTATCTGGCGCTGCCCGCGGGCATGCTGCTCGGGCACGGCCCGCGGCAGTCCGACGCGGCGTCGCTGGTGGGCGACACCATGCTGGGCGTCATGTGGGTGGTGTTCACCTGGTCGGTGATCGGCGCCGCGGTCCGGGGTGTTCTTACGGTCGCGGGGGTGGACGATCCGGTGCGCTCGCGCGTGGTGGCCGTCGGGGTGCTCGCGGTGTCGATTGTGCTGTCCGCCTGGGCGATCTACGAGGCGCGCCGGGTGCCGCGCGTGCGCACGGTCCAGGTCGAGATCCCCGGTCTCGGTGCGGGTTTGGACGGTTTCCGGCTGGTGGTCGTCACCGACACCCACTACGCCGCGACCGATCGGTTGCGCTGGTCGGAGCGGGTGGTCGAGGAGGTCAACGCGCTGCGTCCCGATATCGCCTGTCACGCGGGCGATCTCGCCGACGGCTCGGTGGAGAAGCGGAGGGCGCAGGTCGATCCGCTCGGCAAGGTCGAGGCCGAGTACGGCCGCTTCTACATCACCGGCAATCACGAATACTTCGGCGACGCACCGGGCTGGATCGACCACATGTCCGGCCTGGGCTGGCAGCCGCTGCGCAACCAGCACGAGGTCATCACCCGCGAGGGCGACAGCCTCGTGCTGGCGGGCATCGACGACCCCACCGGTAGCGGCCTGCCCGGCCACGGCCCCGACATCGAAGCGGCCCTGGCCGGCGCCGATCCGGCACTGCCGGTGGTCCTGCTGGCCCATCAGCCCAAACAGGTCACCGACGCGGTGTCGGCCGGTGTGGCCCTGCAGATTTCGGGCCACACCCACGGCGGGCAGATCTGGCCCTTCCGGTACCTGGTCCGCCTGGATCAGCCCGTGGTGGCCGGGCTCAGCCGCCACGGCGAGCGCACCCAGCTCTACACCAGCCGGGGTACCGGCTTCTGGGGTCCGCAGCTGCGCCTGTTCGCGCCGAGCGAGATCACTGTGCTGATCCTGCGCCGGCCCAACTGATTCCGGCCGCTCAGCTGTCGAAGCCCAGGCCGGTGTAGTCGAGGGTTTTCAGCCACAGATTGCGGCGTCCCTGGTGCGCGTCCGCGCGGGCCAGGGACCAGCGGGTGAGGTGAATTCCCGCGGAGCGCAACGGTTCCGGTGGCAGCGGCAGCGGCCGGGAGCGGACCATGCGCAGGCGGGTCCGCTCGGTGTCGCGCCCCCACAGCTGGTCGAGCATGACCTCCGCGCCGAAGCGGGTCGCGCCCACCCCGAGCCCGGTGTAGCCGGCGGCGTAGACCAGCCGGCCCTTGTAGGCGGAGCCGAAGAAGGCGCAGAACCGGCCGCAGGTGTCGATGACCCCGCCCCAGCGGTGGGTGAAGCGCAGGCCGTCGAGCTGCGGGAAGGTCTGGAAGAAGTGCTGGGCGAGGGTTTCGAAGGTGGCCTCGTTGTATTCCAGGGCGGGGGCGATGCGATTGCCGAAGTGGTAGATGGCGTCGTAGCCGCCGAAGAGGATGCGGTTGTCGCTGGTCAGGCGGTAGTAGTGGAAGCGGTAGGAGGCGTCGCCCAGGCCCATGCGGGTACCCCAGCCGATGCTGTCGAGCTGTTCGGCGGTGAGTGGCTCGGTCATCAGCGCGTAGTCGTAGACCGGCACCACGTGGCGTGACACCTTGGGCACCGGGCCCGCGAAAGCGCTGGTGCACAGGGCGACCCGGGGCGCGCGGACCTCACCGTGCGGGGTGTGCAGGGTGAGCGTGCCGCCGTGGGATTTCGAAAGGCGTTGCACCGGAGTGCCTTCGAAGATGCGGACACCGGAATCCAGGCAGGCGCGCCGTAGTCCCCAGGCCAGCCGGGCCGGATCGAGCATGGCGACGCCATCGCGGTCCCACCAGCCGCCGAGGTAGGTGGGGGAGTGCACCATGCCCTGCACCTGGCCGGCGTCGAGCAGCTCGGTGCGGTAGCCGAGGGCTTCGGCGGCGTCGTGGCTCTCCTGCAGCCATTCGACCTCGTGGGGCGCGGTGGCGACCTCCATTTCGCCGGTGCGCTCGAAGTCGCAGTCGATGCCGTACCGGAGGATGGCCTTCTCGATGTCGTCCAGGTTGGCGCGGCCGAGCCGTTCGAGCTGTCCGATCTCGTCGGGGAAGCGCTCCATGCCATTGGCCAGGCCGTGGGTCAGGCTGGCGGAGCAGAATCCGCCGTTGCGGCCCGAGGCCGCGTGTCCGCAGAGACCGGACTCCAGCAGCACCACATCGATGCCGGGATCGCGTTCCTTGGCCAGCAGCGCGGTCCAGAGTCCGCTGTAGCCGCCGCCGACGACGGCCAGATCCGCGGTGGTGGCGGTGGTGAGGGGGTCGGTGGGGGTCGGCCGCTCGGGCCGGTCGGTCCAGTACGGCGTCGGCGCTGCATCGATGAGTGCCGACGCCCACAGTTTGCTTCCTTTGGCCGACATGGCCGATCAACTCCTTCTCTCGTGCCGTAACGGCGAACGTTCGCGCCTGCGTGCTCGGGGTACGTGGAAGCCGCCGATGGTCACCCGTGGGGGGACCAGTCGGCGGCTTTCGAGAGAGTCAGCTGGTGGCGGCGCGATCCTCGGAGCGGCGGGGCATACGCACGGTGGACCGCAATACCTGCGTCGGCGACGTCGGCCGGTCCATTTCCGCCTCCTCCTGTGTCATGAGGATAGCCCAGAAATTCGCGGGCGGGTCCGATCGGAGCCCGCCCGCGCGATATCGCCGCCTTTTACCCGGCCCGGAAGATGGTGTCGTGCCAGGGCTTGTGCGCCGCGCCGGTGATATCCGACATGACGTGCTTGATATTCGTGTACTCCTCGAATGCGTAGGCGGACATGTCCTTTCCGAATCCGGAGGACTTGTACCCACCGTGCGGCATTTCGCTGATGATCGGAATATGGTCGTTGATCCACACGCAGCCGGCCTGAATTTCCCGGCTCGCCCGCTGGGTGCGGAACACGTCGCGGGACCAGGCGGAGGCGGCCAGCCCGTAGACCGTGTCATTGGCCAGCGCGATGGCCTCGTCGTCGGTCTCGAAGGGCAGTACGACCAACACCGGGCCGAAGATCTCGTGCTGCACGATCTCGGAGTCCTGGGCCGCGCCGGTGATCAGGGTCGGCTCGAAGTACGAACCGGCCGCCGGGGTGTGTTCCGGAATTCGGCCGCCGTGAACGATTTTCGCGCCGGATTCGCGGGCGCGTTCCACCATGCCCAGCACTTTGTCGCGGTGTGCGCGCGAAATGAGCGGTCCCATATCGGTTTCCAGGTTCTCGACCGGACCGAGTGTCACCCGGTCCATGAGATCGGCTACACGGCCGACGAATTCCTCGAACAGCGGGCGTTGCACATAGGCGCGGGTGGCGGCCGTGCAATCCTGGCCGGTATTGATGAGCGCGCCCGCGACCGCGCCTCGCGCCGCGGCTTCCGGGTCGGCGTCGTCGAAGACGACGAAGGGGGCCTTGCCGCCGAGTTCGAGGTGGACCCGCTTGACCATACCGGCGGCGGTGGCGGCCACCCGTTTGCCGACCCCGGTGGAGCCGGTGAACGACACCATGGCCACGGCCGGATGCTCCACCAGCGGCTGTCCCGCCTCGGCGCCGGTGCCGGTGAGCACATTGATCACGCCCGGCGGCACGCCCGCGTCGGTGGCGGCCTCCGCGAACAACAGCGAGGACAGCGGGGTCAGCTCGGAAGGCTTGAGCACCACCGTGTTTCCGGCGGCGACGGCGGGCAGGATCTTCCAGGCCGCCATTTGCAGCGGATAGTTCCAGGGCGCGATGGACCCGATGACGCCGAGGGGTTCCCGCCGGATCGACGAGGTGTGGTCACCGGAGTATTCGGCTGCCGCCTTGCCTTCCAGGTGCCGGGCGGCGCCGGCGAAGAAGGCCGTGTTGTCGATGGTGCCGGGCACGTCGAATTCCGTGGCGAGGCGAATCGGCTTGCCCGCGTTGACACTTTCGATCGCGGCGAGGTCCCCGGCACGAGCGCGCAGGATCCGGGCCCATTCGTGCATGAGGTCCGACCGGGCGGCCGGGGTGAGCCCGGCCCAGCCGGGGAAGGCCGCCCGGGCCGCGGTCGCCGCCGACTCGACGTCGGCCGCGTTCGCGCCGGCGCCCGCGGCGATGACCGCGCCCGTGGCCGGCGCGATGATCGACAGCGGCGCGCCCGACCCGGATCGTCGTGCGCCGCCGATGAATTGCAGTTGTTCCTGATCCATCGCGCTCCTCGCCTTCTCGGAATTCACCGTCTCCGGGTCACACGGTATGGGAGTCGGCGACCGTGAGCGCCTGATCGAGGATGGCGAGTCCCTCCTTGGCCTCGGCTTCGCTGATGGTGCAGGGCGGGACCACGTGCAGGCGGTTGAAGTTCACGAACAGCAGCAGTCCGGCGGCCTTGGCCGCGGCGACCGTCTCGTTCATGGCCGGGCTGGTGCCGCCGTAGGGCGCCAGGGGTTCGCGGGTGGCGCGGTCGCGGACCAGCTCCACGGCCCAGAACACGCCGAGTCCGCGGACCTCACCGACGCTCGGGTGCCGCTCGGCCAGTTCCCGCAGACCCGGGCCGATGACGCGCTCGCCCATGTCGGCGGCGTTCTCGACGATGCGCTCCTCGCGCATGGCGGTGATGGTCGCGACGGCCGCGGCCGCGGCCAGCGGATGCCCGGAGTAGGTGAGCCCGCCCGGATAGGCGCGGTCGTCGAAGGTGGCCGCGATGTGCGGTGCGATGGCGACGCCGCCCAGCGGCACATACCCGGAGTTGACGCCCTTGGCGAAGGTGAGCAGGTCCGGCGCCACGTCGAAATGGTCGATGGCGAACCATTCTCCGGTGCGGCCGAAGCCCGCCATCACCTCGTCGGCGATGAACACGATGCCGTACTTGTCGCACAGTTCGCGCACGCCGGCCAGGTATCCCGGGGGCGGCACCATGATGCCGGCCGTGCCCGGCACCGATTCCAGAATGACGGCCGCGATGGTGCTCGGCCCCTCGAGCGCGATGGTCTGCTCGAGGTGCTGCAGCGCCCGTTCGGTCTCCTCGGCCTCGGTGGTGGCGTGGAAGTGCGAGCGATACAGGAACGGTCCGAAGAAGTGCACGACTCCCGCATTGCCGTGGTCGTTCGGCCAGCGCCGCGGGTCGCCGGTCAGATTGACCGCGGTCTCGGTGCCGCCGTGATACGACCGGTAGCGCGCGAGCACCTTGTACCGCCCGGTGTGCAGCCGGGCCATGCGCACCGCGTGCTCGACCGCGTCCGCGCCGCCATTGGTGAAGAAGATCCGGTTCAGCTCACCGGGGGTGCGTTCGGCGATGAGCCGCGCCGCCTCCGAGCGGGCGTCGTTCACGTAGGCCGGGCCGATGGTGCACAGCATGGCCGCCTGCTCCTGGATGGCGGCCACCACCTTCGGATGCTGGTGTCCGATATTGGTGTTCACCATCTGCGAGGAGAAGTCGAGCAGCCGGTTGCCGTCGCCGTCCCACACGTAGCAGCCCTGAGCGGCGGTGATCACCATGGGATCCAGCGACTTCTGCGCGGACCAGGAGTGGAAGACGTGCTTGCGGTCCAGTTCGTAGGCGCGGGCGGCTTTTTCGCGGGCCGCCTCCGGGGTCAGCCCATTGGGCAGGGTCATCGCGGACTCCGTTCAGTGGTTCTGGGGGAAGCCGAGGTTCAGGCCGCCGTGGCTGGGATCGAGCCAGCGGGTGGTGACGGCCTTGGTGCGGGTGAAGAAGTGCACGCCGTCGGTGCCGTGCGCATGCGAATCGCCGAACAGGGAGTTCTTCCAGCCTCCGAAACTGTAGTAGGCCATGGGGACCGGAATGGGGACATTGATGCCGACCATGCCGACCTCGACCTCGTTGTGGAAGCGCCGGGCCGCGCCGCCGTCATTGGTGAACAGGGCGGTGCCGTTGCCGTAGGGGTTGTCGTTGACGAGGGCCAGCGCCTCGTCGTAGCTGTCCACCCGGACCACCGACAGCACCGGGCCGAAGATCTCGTCGGTGTACACGCTCATGTCGGTGGTGACGTGGTCGAGAATGGTGGGGCCCAGCCAGAATCCGTCGGCCGCGCCGTCGGCGGCCACCCCGCGGCCGTCGAGAACCACGGTGGCGCCGGAGGATTCGCCCGCCGCGATATAGGCCGCCACCTTGTCCCGGTGCGCCTCGGTCACCAGCGGGCCCATATCGGTGCCGCGAGTGCCGTCGCCGGTGCGAATGGTCTTGGCGCGCTCGGTGATCCGCGCCACCAGGTCGTCGGCGATATCGCCCACCGCCACCAGCGCGCTGATGGCCATGCAGCGTTCACCGGCCGAGCCGAAGCCCGCGTTCACGGCGGCGTCGGCGGCCAGGTCCAGATCCGCGTCGGGCAGCACCACCATGTGGTTCTTGGCCCCGCCGAGGGCCTGCACGCGTTTGCCGGCGGCGGTGCCGTGCTCGTAGACGTACTTGGCGATCGGGGTGGAACCGACGAACGACACCGCCTTGATCGCGGGGTTCGCCAGCAGTTCGTCCACCGCCACCTTGTCGCCCTGGACCACGTTGAAGACCCCGTCCGGCAGCCCGGCCTCGCGCCACAGCTCGGCCAGCCACAGCGAGGGCGAGGGGTCCTTCTCGCTCGGCTTGAGCACCACGGTGTTGCCGGCCGCGATGGCGACGGGGAAGAACCACATGGGCACCATGGCCGGGAAATTGAACGGCGAGATGATGGCCACCGGGCCCAGGGCTTGCCGTACGGAGAAGATGTCGACCTTGGTGGAGGCGTTCTCGGTGTAGCCGCCCTTGAGCAGATGCGGTATGCCGCAGGCGAATTCGACGACCTCGAGGCCGCGGGTGACCTCGCCCATCGCGTCGGCGAGCACCTTGCCGTGCTCGCTGGTGATGAGGGCGGCCAGCTCCTCCTTGCGCTCGTTGAGCAGTTCGCGGAAGCGGAACAGCACCTGGGTGCGCTTGGCCAGGGAGGCGTCGCGCCAGGCGGGGAACGCGGCCACGGCGGATTCGATCACGGTGCGGACGTCGGCCGCGGAGGCCAGGGCGACCTGTCCGGTCACCACGCCGGTCGCGGGATTGGTGACCGGTGCGGTCGCCGTGCTGGAACCGGTGAAGGACTTGCCGTCGAGCCAGTGTGCGATGGTCTGCATATCTCCTCGATTCCGTGAGTGTCCGTCCCTACTCTGCGCCATTACCCGCCGGTTGATTCCCGACGTTGTGTATCCATTTTCCAACTTCGTATTACGATTCGTCGGTGCTCCTCTCCGTTGCTGATGTGCTGGCCATGCCGGTCGTGCGGGCCGGGCAGCCGCAGGTCGTGGGCGGCGGTCCGCTGGATCGGCCGGTGCGGTGGGTGCATGTGAGCGAACTGCCGGACGTGGCGAAACTTCTGGTGGGACGGGAATTGATTCTCACCACCGGACAGGCGCTGGCCGGTAGCGACGCGGCCACCGTGGCCTACCTGGAATCGCTGGCCGCGGCCGGGGTGTCCGGGCTGGTCATCGAATTGGGCACCTACGTGCGGGAATTGTCGCCGGTGGTGGCCGAGACCGCCGACCGGGTGGGGTTGCCGACCGTGGCGCTGCATCGGGTGGTGCGGTTCGTGGAGGTCACCGAGGCGGTGCACCGGGTGATCGTGGCCGACCAGTACGCGGAGCTGGAATTCGCGCGCACGGTGCACGAGACGTTCACGGCGCTGAGCGTGCGGCGGGCGTCGCTGGCCGAGATCGTGAAAACCGCTGCCGGAATGCTGGACGCCTCGGTCGTGCTCGAGGACCTGGCGCATCGCGTGCTGGCCCTGACCGCGCGCCACACCGGCACCTCGGCCCTGCTCGAGCACTGGGAGACCACCTCCCGGTTGCTGCCCGACTCCGACCCGAATGTGGTTCCGGTGGGCCCGCATACACAGCGCTGGGGCCGGCTCATCCTGCGCTCCAGCCGGGTACCCACGGCCCGCGCCCGCATGGTGCTCGAACGCGGCGCGCAGACACTGACCCTGCACCGGATGATCGAGCGCGACCGCTTCGGACTGCACCGGCAGGCCCAGACCGGGCTCATCGACGATATGGTCAACGGCCGCCTCACCGACGAGCGCGACGCCGTGGCGCTGGCGGCGGCGCTCGGGCTGGCCCGCCGCGCCCGCTATGTCCCGCTCGCGGTGGAGGTCGCGGCGGCGGCCGAGGCGGATCCGGTGGCGCAGCAACGCCGTACGGCCGCACTGCTGGACGCGGCGCTGCACGGGGTGGCACTGGCCAAGGCCACCGCGCTGGCCGCACCCGACCACGGCAATCGGGTCACCATCGTGCTGGGCGTCGCCCGGAGCGGCGACCTGGACGGCGCGCTCACCGCGATCTGCTCGGCCATGCTCGCCGAGATCCGCCGCGTGCCGGGTGTGGAGCGCGCGGTCATCGGCGCCGGCGGTGAATCGGACTCCCTCCTCGACACCGCGCGCGAGCTGGCCCAGGCCGCGCACGTCGCCGAAGTCGCTCTCTCCCTGGACCCTTCGGTTCCGCGCCCCTTCTATCGCAGCGGCGACGTCCGGCTGCGCGGCCTGCTATCGCTCATCCGCGACGAGCCGGGCGTCCAGCGCTTCGCCGAGACCGAGCTGAGCGCCCTGCTCCGCCACGACATCCGCAATGCCGCCGATCTCACCCGCACCCTGCGCCAATTCCTCGACCTGGCGGGCAACAAGACCGAACTCGCCAAGCGTCTCAATATCAGCCGGCCCACCCTTTACGACCGCCTGTCCCGCATCGAACGCATCCTCGACGTCGATCTCGACAACGGCGAGACCCGCACCTCCCTCCACACCGCCCTGCTCATCCGGGACCTGGTCGCTGCCCCTGAACCCCGCTGACCGCAGCCCGCGAGGGTCCTGCGGCGTGCATTCCGAGGTACGGGACAGGCCCGAGAAGCCCTGTGCGCCAGCGCATTCTCCAAGCGGTGATCCGGATCGCCGCCCGTCGTCCAGGTATGCCGCCGGCCTGGGATTCGAACCGGCGGTGCTTCCGACGTGGGTCGGCAGGCTCCGGGCACAGCGCACCGGAATGAGCGGGAGCGGCTCAGATCCACGCGTTGGGGGTCAGGTCCGGCCCGGGCATACTGGCCGCGTGGAGTTCGGGATTCTGGGTCCGATCGAGGCGCGACGGGCCGATGGGGGCCCGTTTCCGATTGGGGGTCCGCAGGTGCGGGCCTTGCTGGCGGTGTTGGCATTGGATGCCGGGCGGGTGGTCGGGCGGGAGCGGCTGATCGACGACCTGTACGGGTCGGAGCCACCGGGGGATGTGGGGCATGCGTTGCAGTCGCAGGTGTCGCGGCTGCGGCGGGCGCTGCGCACCGGGGTGGGGGACGGCGAGTTCGTCGAGTCGGCCGGGGCGGGTTATCGATTGGCGGTCGACCCGGAGTCGGTGGATGCGCTCCGGTTCGCGCGGCTGGCCGAGCAGGGGCGGAAAGCCTTGCGGGACCGGGATTCCGGCGCGGCGATGACGCTGCTGGACGAGGCGCTCGGATTATGGCGCGGTCCGGCGCTGGCCGATGTGCGGGACGCGCCCTTCGCCGAGAGTCAGGGCGCGCGGCTGGACGAGGCGCGGCTGGCCGCCGAGGAGGATCGGGCGGAGGCGGCGCTGGCGGTGGGGGATTCGCAGGCGGTGGTGGCGACACTGTCGGAATTGGTTGCGGCACATCCCCTCCGGGAGCGGGCGCGCGCTCTGCTCATGCGTGCCCTGTACGCGGCGGGCCGGCAGGCCGAGGCACTGGAGTCCTTCGAAGCGGGACGGCGGCTGCTCGCCGACGAGCTCGGGGCCGATCCCTCGGCCGAGCTCATGGACGCCCACCTGGCAATCCTGCGCGCGGATGAGGTTGCGGCCGTGCCGAATCGGCGACTGCCCACCCCGCTCACCAGTTTCGTCGGCCGGGAGGACGAACTCGCGCGGCTGGTGCCACTGATCGCCCAGGCCCGCCTCGTCACCCTGATCGGCCCCGGCGGCACCGGGAAGACGCGGCTGGCGCTGGCGGCGGGCAGCCGGGTCCGCGGCGACGTCTGCTTCGTCGAATTGGCACCGCTGGTGGACGGTGTGCAGGCGGCCCAGGCGATCGCGAGCGCCCTGGGCTGTCGCGACCTGTCGGCGCATGCGGCCCCCGGACCACGCGATGTCGAGTCGCAGCTGGTCGCCGTGCTCGCCGACCGTCCGCTGCTGCTCATCCTCGACAATTGCGAGCACGTCGTCCTCGATATCGCCCGCCTCGCGCACCGCCTGCTGGTCGCATGCCCGGGCCTGCGGATTCTCGCCACCAGCCGCGAGGCGCTGCGGGTCACGGGCGAATCGCTGTTCCCCGTTCCCCAATTGCCCATGGCCCCATCGGATTCGCCGCTGGCCGACCAGCTGGCGGCCCCGGCGGTGCGCCTGTTCGCCGACCGGGCGGCCGCGGTCCGCCCCGGCTTCCTCCCGGACGCGGGCACCATCGCCCTGGTCGCCCGCATCTGCCGCCGCCTCGACGGCCTCCCGCTCGCCATCGAGCTCGCGGCCGCCCGCCTGCGCACTCTCGACCTCCCCGAGATCGACGCCCGCCTCACCGACCGCTTCCGCCTGCTGGCCCGCGGCGACCGCACCGCCGAACCCCGCCACCAGACCCTGCAGGCCGTGGTGGCCTGGAGCTGGGAACTCCTCGAACCCGCCGAACAGCGACTGGCCCAGCGCTTCTCGGTATTCGCGGGCGGCGCGACCGCCGAACAGGCCCGCCGGGTGTGCGACATCGACGATATCGACGACCTCCTCGCCGACCTCACTGACAAATCCCTCCTGGACATCGCCGCCGGCCGCTACCGGATGCTCGAAACCATCCGCGAATTCGCCCGCACCCGCGCCATCGAATCCGGCGACCACGAGAAAACCCAACGCGCCCACGCCGAATACTTCACCGACACGGCCGAAACCACGGACCCCCTGCTACGCACCGCCACCCAACTCCAGCACCTGGCCCGCCTCACCACCGACCACGACGATCTCCAGGCCGCCCTGCACTGGTCCACCACCGCCGACCCCGCCCTCGCCGCCCGCCTCATCGCCGCCCAAGCCTGGTACTGGTGGCTCACCGGCCACTCCGGCGACGGCCCCGCCCTCGCCAACCGCCTACTACCCGAACTGAATTCGGCGGCACGTCGGCCGGCCTCGGCTACCCGGCCGCTGGGTCGGCCGGTGCGCCGTGATGGCGTCGGCGACCGCCGAGACGCAGACCTCCACGAGCCTACGGCGCTGGTCACCCCCACTGCGGCGCACAGGTCGGATGCGCGCCCTCTGGGCGAGGAGCGGCGCGTGCCGTTCGTTGCGGAAACCGCTGCTGGGCATGATGCGCCGGGAGTGGGGTCGAGCGTCGCCGCGGCGGCTCGCACATCCCGGCCCGGGTCGCGGGTCGCGGTGGATCCCGAGCAATACGCGCTGGTGGTGGCGGTGGCGGCGCGGGGACGGGATGATCTCGCGGCCGAGGTCGAGCGGGCGGCGGCCGGCGTTGCGGCGCAGGAACATCCGATGCGGCAGCCGCATCTGATCTTCCTGCTCGCGCTCGCGGGCGGGATGCTGCCCGGGAAGCCCGCTGAGTTGCGCCGGCTGTTCGGGGCGGATGACTGGTCGCAGGCGTTTCTGCGGCTGGGGGACGGGATGGCGTTGTTCATGTCCGGGCGGGTCGACGAATCCGAGCCGGAGTTCGCGGCGGCGCTGGCGCGGTTCCGGCGGATCGGGGACCGGTGGGCGATCGCGGCCTCCTTGGACAAGCTGGCGGCGGTGGCCGAGCGGCACGGCGATCGGGCCGCCCCGCTGGCTCTGATCGATGAGGCGATCGCGGTGAACACCGAATTGGGTTGGGCCGCGGACACTGCCGACCTCTTGACCCGTCGCGGCGATATCTACCTCGGCGGGGCGGCGGAGCCGGATGCCGAAGCGGCCCGCGCGGATTATGAACGGGCAGCGGAGCTGTCGCGGACCCACGGCGCGATCGACATGTACGCCGCTGCACTTCGCGGCCTGGGGGATATCGCTCGTGCCGAGGACCCGGCCGCAGCGCGGAGCCTCTACCGGTCGGTGCTGGAGATCCCGGCCGGAGGTTCGATCGCCATCACCGAGGCGCACGAGCGGGCGCGGGAGGGGCTGGCACTGTTGGGCGACGCCTGAAATCGCAGGTCAGGGTGTTGGTGAGGGCCGGTGAGCCGACGGTGAGGGGTTGGTGAGCGCCCCGGCCGAAGCTGTGTGACATGACCAGCACACAGCAGTTCGCCAACAAGACCGTCCTCATCTCCGGCGCCAGCGTCGCCGGCCCGGCCCTCGCCTTCTGGCTGAAGAAGTACGGCTTCACCGTCACCGTCGTGGAGCAGGCTCCAGCCCTGCGCGAGGGCGGGTACAAGGTCGATATCCGCGGCGTGGCAATGGAAGTCGTGGAGCGGATGGGGCTCTCCGGCGAGATCCGCAACGCCTCCACCGATATGCGCGGTGGTGCGTGGGTGGACGCGACCGGCAAGGCGATCGCCACCCTCGGACCGGACCTGATCGGCATGCGTTCGCCCGGCGACGACGAGGTGCTGCGCGGCGACCTGGCGCGAATCCTGTTCGACGCCGGCAAGAGCGGCGTCGACTATCGGTTCGGCGACGCCATCACCGAGCTGATCGAGCACGCCGACGGCGTCGAGGTGCACTTCCGCCATGCGGCTCCCCAGGTGTTCGACCTGGTGATCGGCGCGGACGGCATGCATTCCACGGTGCGCCGCAGTGTCTTCGGCGCGGAGGAGCAGTTCGCCCGGCACACCGGCATGGCGGCCTGCGTCATCTCGGTGCCGAACTACCTGGACCTCGATCACTGGGAGCTCATCCACGCCGCCCCCGGCAAGGTCGTGCAGGTGTACAGCACGCAGCGCTCGGCGGCCAAGGCGCAGTTCATCTTTCCCGCTCCCGAGCAGCTGCCGGACCGCCGCGACACCGCCGCACAGCAGCGGCTGGTGGCCGAGGTCTTCGCCGGCGGCGGCTGGGAGACGGCGACCCTGCTCGACGCCATGCCGGACTCGCCGGACTTCTATTTCGACACGGTGAGCCAGATCCATCTGGAGCGCTGGTCCTCGGGCCGCGTCGCGCTGGTCGGCGACGCCGCCTACTGCCCGTCGCCGTTGTCCGGGCAGGGCACCAGCATGGCCCTGGTCGGGGCGTACGTGCTGGCCGGTGAGCTGCGCGCCGCCGCCGGCGACCACCGCGTCGCCTTCGCCGCCTACCAGGAGCGCATGTGCGAGTACGTCGACGAGAACCTGACCCTCGGCTGGAACAACGCCACCCAGATGGTCGCCGCCGACGCCCGCGCCCTGCGCATGCAGATGACCATGATGCGCATGCTGCGCTGGATGCCGTGGAAGGGCATGGCCCTGCGCCCGATCATGAAGCCGATCGAGAAGGCCGCCAATGCCATTCGACTCGAGCGGTACTGATCGAGGCGCGGTGTCGGCAGCAGGTCTGATCCGGGGCGCTCAGGGTTCGTTCTCCGGGTGGATCCCTGATGCGGGCCGATCCCGTTTGATGGTTATCTCGAACCGGAAGGGAGTCCAACGTGACCATCGCCGTGTACACCACCTGGGCGTGGATGGCATTCGAGATCGCGCTGCGGGTGCGGGATCGCCTGCGCGGCACCGGCTCCACCGCCGGGGACGGCCACACCAGGCTCCTCATCTTCGTGCTGGTGGCCGCCGCCATGACGGTCGCCAGCTTCGCCGGAATCCTCCTCCCGGCCGGCAGCCCGCTGCGTTTTCCCGGCCCGGTCCTGCCGTGGCAGATCCTCGGCGTCGCCCTCATGTGGCTGGGCCTGGTCGTGCGAGCCTGGGCGATCGCGGTGCTGGGCAAGCACTTTCGCACCACCGTCGAGGTGGACCGCGACCAGCCGGTCATCAGCACCGGCCCCTACCGCTGGATCCGGCACCCCTCCTACACCGGCATCCTGCTACTGACGCTGGGCTTCGGCCTGGCCGCCGGCAACTACCTGTCCCTGCTGCTCACCACCGTGGTCCCGGTCTACGCGTTCCTGCGCCGGATCACGCTCGAGGAGAAGACGCTGGTGGCAACCCTTGGCGCCCCCTACGAGACCTATCGCCACACGACCAAGCGCCTGGTCCCCGGCGTCTGGTGACCTCAGGCGGGGTCGCCATACGATCCGTAAAGCACCGGACCGGGTTTCCGGCTGACTGTAAGAATAGTGACCTGAGTCACTCCTTTGGTTTCTGCCGGTAACTCCGTTTCATATCCAGGCAACATTCCAGCCCGAACATTCCTCGCAGGTCAGTCGACCAAGATTGAGGAGCTTCACCATGGAATCGAGTGCACCAACCGTACTTTCCGGGGGATCGGACACATCCGCAGCGGGAGTGTCGCGGCTCAAACCCAATGTGGTCGGTCTGCTCGGCGTGGTGTTCATGGCCGTCGCGACGGCCGCGCCCATCACCGCCATGACCGGCAATGTGCCGTTCATGATGTCGGCCGGCAGCGGAATCGGCACGCCCGCGGCGTTTTTGATCGCCATGGTGGTGCTGGCCATCTTCACCATCGGCTACACCACCATGGCCAAGCACATCACCACCACCGGCGCGTTCTACGGCTTCATCTCCTACGGCCTGGGCCGCACCGCGGGCCTGTCGGCCGGGCTGCTGGCCACCTTCGCCTACATGGTGTTCGAGCCGTCGCTGATCGGCATCTTCTCGAGCTTCGCGCACAACACCGTCTCCGATCAGGTGGGCGTGAACATTCCGTGGTGGGTGTTCGCCATCCTGATGCTGGTGATCAACGGCCTGGGCACCTGGTTCGGCGTCGCCGTGGCCGAGCGGCTGCTCATCGTGCTGCTGGTCACCGAGGTGACCGTGCTGACGGTCATGGGCCTGTCGGTGCTGCTGCACGGCGGCGGGCCGGACGGTTTGTCGCTGGCCCCGATCAATCCGGTCAACGCCTTCCACGGCGCGTCCGCGGGCCTGGGACTGTTCTTCGCCTTCTGGTCGTGGGTCGGGTTCGAATCCACCGCCATCTACGGTGAGGAATCCAAGAATCCGAAGCGAATCATCCCGCGCGCCACCATGATCGCCGTCCTCGGTGTCGGCGTGTTCTACCTGTTCATCTCCTGGATGACCATCTCCGGCAACGGGCAGGGCAGGGCCATGGAACTGGCCGCCTCCGACAATCCGATGAATCTCTTCTTCGCGCCCACCGAACGCTATGTCGGGCATTGGGCCGTGGACACCATGCAGTGGCTCATGGTCACCGGTTCGCTGGCCTGCGGCATGGCCTTCCACAACTGCGCCTCCCGCTACCTCTACGCGCTTGGCCGCGAGGACGTGATTCCGGCGTTGAAGCGGACGATCGGAAAGACCCACCCGCAGAACGGATCCCCGTACATCGCCGGTCTGGTGCAGACCGTCTTCTCGGCCGTGCTGGTGCTGGCCTTCGGCCTCGCGGGCAAGGACCCCTACGCGAGCCTCTACACCCTGATGGCGGTGCTCGGCACCATGGCGATCCTGATCGTGCAGGCCGTGTGCTCCTTCGCGGTCATCGCCTACTTCCGCAACCACCACCCCGAAACCCGGCACTGGTTCCGGACTCTGGTGGCCCCGCTGGTGGGCGGCGTGGCCATGATCGGCGTGGTGCTGCTGCTGGTCCTCAATATGGACACCGCGGCCGGCAGCGAGGCCGGGTCGCTGATTCTGAAGGCGACGCCGTACCTGGTGGCCGCGGTGGCCATCGCCGGTATCGGCTACGCCCTGTACCTGAAGCGCACCGACCCCGGACGCTACGCGCTGCTGGGCCGGACCGTGCTGGAAGAATCACACGAGCGCTGAGAGGCGGAAAGCCATGACCGACACCGAGATCCGTCCCGCCTACGGCGACCGCGTGATAGCCGTCGAGCCCGGCGGCGACGACTACATCCCCGAGGACGCCCGGCACGGTACGCCGCGAAAACTGTTCTGGACGTGGATGTCTCCGAACATGGAGTTCGCCACCGTCTTCGTGGGCGTGCTCGCCGTCACCGCGTACGGCATGAACTTCTGGCAGGCGAGCCTGGGCATCGTCGTGGGTACCGGGCTGGGCGCGGCCGCCCACTACCTGCTGTCGGCGCGCGGGCCCCTGCACGGTGTCCCGCAAATGGTGCTGGGGCGCTTGGCCTTCGGTTATCGCGGCAACACCTTGCCCGCCGCGTTCATGTCGGTCATGTGCGGGGTCGGGTGGTTCGCCACCAACTCCGTGAGCGGCGCGTTCGCACTGAATTCCCTGACCGGCATGCCGAAACCGACCGCGCTGCTGGTGATCGTGGTGGTGCAGACCGCCTTCGCCTTCTTCGGCCACAACCTGGTGCAGGCGGTGGAACGCATCGCCTTCCCGCTGCTGGCCATCGTGTTCGCCATCGTCACCGTGGTGATCTTCAGCAAAGCCTCGCTGGGCGCGCCCGCTCCGGCCGGCGGCGTGGGCGGCACGGGCGGATTCCTGCTCACCGTCGGCACCGCCTTCGGTTACGGCGCGGGCTGGAATCCCTACGCGGCGGACTACTCGCGCTATCTGCCCGCGACGGTGTCACGGGCCGCGACCGGTGCGTACGCCTCGGCGGGCCTGTTCATTTCCTGTGTCTGGCTGGAGGTGGTCGGTGCGGCGTCGGCGACCGTGGCGAGCACCGCGCAGGGCAGCCCGACCGATGTGTTCACCGCCAACCTGCCCAAGCTGCTGGCGGACCTGACCCTGCTGGCCATCGCGGTGGGCGCGGTGGCCGCCAATGCGCTCAATGTCTACTCGGGCGCAATGGCTTTCGTGACCATGGGCTTCACGTTCTCGGTGCGCACGCAGCGGGCGCTGGTGTCGGTGGCCTTCGGCGTGATCGGGTTCCTGGTCGCCTGGTGGGCGCTGCCGGACGCGGCGGCCAGCTACGAGGGCTTCCTGCTCATCGTCGCGTATTGGATCGGGCCGTGGCTGGGTGTGGTGTTCGCCGACGAGTACCTGCGTCGCGGTCAGCGCATCGACCATCTGCTCTACGACCGCGACCACCGCAACTGGGCCGGCGTGGCGGCGTTCCTGGCCGGGCTGGTGGTGTCGGTGCTGCTGTTCTCCAATCAGGAGAAGTTCGTCGGCTTCGTCGCCAAGGCGGTGCCGCAGCTGGGCGACATCACCTTCTTCGTCGGCTTCGTGCTCTCCGGCGCGGCCTATCTGATCGTGAACCGGTCCCGGATCGCACGCGCCGCGGTGGCAGCATGATCGGCATGATCAACGCACAGGATCTGCTGGTCACCGCCTATGACGAGGCGCAACTCGGGCTGCGGGAAGGCGGGATTCCCATCGGGGCGGCCCTGTTCGACAGCGCCGGCAACCTGCTCGGCCGCGGCCACAACCGCCGCGTCCAGAACGACGACCCCAGCGTGCACGCCGAGACCGACGCCTTCCGCAATGCCGGCCGCCGCCGCGACTACCGCGACACCATCATGGTCACCACCCTGTCCCCGTGCTGGTATTGCAGCGGCCTGGTCCGCCAGTTCGGCATCGGAGCGGTCATCGTGGGAGAGTCGCGCACCTTCACCGGCGGCCACGACTGGCTTGCCGCACACGGGGTTTCCATCACCGTGCTCGACGATCCGGCCTGCGTGGACATGATGACCCGTTTCATCGCGGAACGGCCCGAACTCTGGAACGAGGACATAGGAGTGGCGGAATGACCCCCATCGCGACCGTCGACCTGGACCGCTGGCGGGAAGGCGGCGAGACCGCGGCCACGGTGCTGCGCGAGGTGGACGCGGGCATGCAGCGCGCCGGATTCCTCCTGGTGCGCGGACATGGTGTGCCGCAGGGACTTCCGGCCGACCTGCGGGCGGCGGCCCGGCGCTTCTTCGCGCTCCCGCCGGAGGTGAAACAGCGGTATGCGGTCTCCGTCGGCGGGCGCGGCTGGATCGGTCCCGGCCTCGAGGCCAACGGCTACGCCGAGGGCACCGAGACCCCGCCGGACCTCAAGGAGACCTTCGCGATCGGCGCGGACACCCGCACCGGCGACGCCCTGATCGACACCGTGTGGTTCCTCGACAACGTCTGGCCCGAGGAGGTGGGCGAGCTGCGCGAGCTGTTCCTCGCCTACACCGCGGCCATGCGCACCCTCTCCGACGAACTGCTCGCGCTCTTCGCCGCCGCGCTCGACCTGCCGCACAACCCCTTCGAGGGCCTGGCGAGCCGTCCGACCTGGACCTGCAATATCAACCGGTACCCGCCGCTGGCCGAGGTCGGCCCGCCCGAACCGGGCCAGTTCCGCATCGGCCCGCACACCGACTTCGGCACCGTCACCGTCCTCGACCGCGAACCCGGCGCGGGCGGATTGCAGATCTACACCGAGGACGGCGGCTGGGCGGACGCGCCCTACGACCCGTCCGCCCTGACCGTGAACATCGGTGACCTGCTGGCCTATTGGAGCGGCCAGCGCTGGCCCGCGGGCCGCCACCGCGTACTCCCGCCCCAGGCGTCCGCACCCGACGAGGACCTGGTGTCGCTCATCTACTTCTACGAACTCGACCACGACGCCCGGGTGACGCCCCTCGAGCCGCCCATCGGCCGGGTCTCCGGCCTGGCGCCGGTCGTCTCCGCCGAGTTCCTGCGCACCCGCCTCGACGCCATCACCCTCGGCTGAGACCACCCGGCGAGCTCCCACGGCCGTCGCGTGCCGGCGGCCGTGGGTGCGACCTGGACCCGCCCACCCGGTGACCGCAGGTGGATCTCGCGGGAACATTGCCCGCCGCGCCCGCGTTACCAGCGGGCATGACGACGCTCGGATTGATCGGAAGCGGAAATATCGGCGGCACCCTGGCCCGGCTGGCCGTGGCCGCGGGAATCGATGTGGTGCTGAGCAATTCACGAGGGCCGGAGAGCCTCGCGGAGCTGGTGGCCGAACTGGGGGAGCGGGCCCGTGCCGCGACCCCGGCCGAGGCGGCCGCCGCCGGGGACATCGTGGTGGTGACCGTACCGTTGAAGGCGTATCAGCAGGTGCCGGTCGAGCCGTTGATCGGAAAGGTGGTCATCGACACCAACAACTACTATCCGGGCCGCGACGGCGAATTCGCCGACCTGGACGCGGGTGTGGCCACCAGTTCAGAACTGCTGCAACGGCATCTGCCGCGCTCACGGGTCGTGAAGGCGTTCAACAACATCCTGTTCAAGCATCTGGCCGTGCTGGCCCGCCCCGCCGGGGCGGCCGATCGCACCGCGCTGCCCATCGCCGGTGACGATACCGCGGCGAAAACCGCTGCGGCGGAACTGATCAGCAGGCTCGGCTACGACACCGTCGATATCGGCTCGCTCGCCGACAGCTGGCGCACGCAACCCGAAACCCCCGTCTACGGCACCCCCTACGCCGTCGCCGCGCCGTTCTGGGAGAACGAGGCGGCCCCCGCCGATGCTGAAACGGTGCGCAAGGCGGTCGAAGCCGCCGAACGCTGAAGCCCCCGAAAGGGGCTCCAGTGCAAGGACTCCGGGGCCGGCCGACCATGTCAGGGCGGTCGTCCGGCCCCGGTGGTTCAGTCGTTGCAGATGGCCGTGCGCACCAGGTAGGAGTCGGAGTACCACTTGGCGGAGTTCTCGGCGTCGGCCGGCGTCGCGCCGTAGCCGCCGGTGTACTTGTTCATCGAATCCGAGAAGGCCACCGCGCCGCAGCCGGTGAAGGTGGTGACGGTCGAACAGCTCGCCTTGGCGCACTTGTCGATGGCGGCCTGGCTCGCCGAGCCCTCGGTGTCGTAGTTCCAGGACCAGCCCAGGTCGCCGTAGTCGGACACCGCGATCGCGCCCCACGAGCCGGAGGCGGCCTGGGCCGGGGCGGCGGGCAGCACCGCGGCGGCGGTGGCGAAGGCGAGGCCGGACAGGGCGAACAGAGTCTTGCGCATGTTGTTCCTTGCGTTGATCGAACTGGCGCGGGGCTGCCGGGGGTGGTTGGTCGGGCCCCCGGTGTTGGGAATTAAGGGGGGGTGGGATTTGGGGTTTTCCGGGACGGGGGGGT
>NZ_JBEXJI010000054.1:0-32389 GCF_040609015.1 Nocardia sp. NPDC004860
GCAGCGAACTCGCTGCGACACCACCTTTCCCGTCAGAGACCGAAATCGAATTCGCCGGCCCGCACACCTGACATGAACGCTCTCCACTCGGACTTCGTGAACCACAGTGTCGGGCTGTGCCGATCCTTGGAATCACGCAATGCGATCCGGCCTTCGTGGTACGCGACCTCGACGCAATCGCCGCCACCGTAACTGAAACTGCTCTTGGCGAACCTCGGGCCGCGATGCTCCCCGCGAATCATATTGCGGTTCATGGCATTCATTCCTTCCCCCGGAGGGCCACTCCCCATGGCCCTTCGTCCGAATCACTTACGACAAACACAGTGCTATCCGAACCACCGGCCGCGCAACCGAATTCGCCCGGGTCTGCACGCCGACACATCGAAATGCTCATGAACGCAACTCTACGGCGACCCACCGACAAACCACCGTGGCGCACGGATCGCAGGCACGAGATGCATCTGCCACAGGCAGGCCACTACGTTGCCACCAGCCGCCGGTTCAGGCTGATATCAGCGGAAAGCAGCAGTTCACGACAGGTTCGAACCCCGACCACCCAGACCCAACGCAGAACCTGCACCCGGCCACTCGCGCCCAACTACCGGATCGACAAGACCCCCACCCTGGTAACAGAGCGGACCGACGCAGGCAAACAGCAGGCACGATCGGCCCCGTGCACCAACCACCGGTCGGAGACCCTCAGCGAGTCGATCTCGCGCGGACACAGGCCCGCCGGTCGGTCAGCGGGGCAAGTGACCCTTCCGTCCGCTGCCGACAACCCCGCATCCACCCGAGTTGCCCTCGGAGCGTTGACCTTCCGGCCGACCACGGGGCCGATTTCAGCTGCGCAGTATGCGGCAGAATAGTGAGCTTCGTCGAATGAGGAACCGTTCCGGGAACACCACGGGCGGGGACGGCCCGGACGCTGCGGAGACGGCGTCCGGGCCGTAGTCGCCCTGGCACTGAAGCGCTGCCCAGCGCTACCGCTGGGCACCGGAGGTCCTACGGAGAGTCACCGGGGTGACGGGAGTCTGAAGTCCGCCACCGGTGACGCGAGGGGTGTATTTCCTGCGCGGTGCCGCGCGCGGTGCGCCGCACAGTGCCCGGGCGTTCCCGGCAGCACCGAAGTACGGCCGGTGCCAACGAGTTTCACGTATCCGGTCCGGCCGTGCATTCCGGGAACCTTGGTAGGCACGGGAGGTCGCCGGTCTGGCACAACCGGTCGGCCTGTGATGCTGCAGCGCGCATCGCCCGCAATTGGAGGGTCTAGACGACCTTCGCGGCGATGAGCAGATTCCAGACTTCTGCTTGGTCGACGACCGCGACACCGAGCTTCTCCGCCTTGGCCAGCTTGGCCTCACCGACTCCCCCACCGGTGATGAGCATGTCGGTGCTGGCCGAGACCGACGACGCGGCTGTCGCGCCGGCTTTCTCGCACAGGCGCTGGAATGTCGGGCGCGCGACTTTCTCGCCGGAGCGCGGGTCGCTGATGGCGCCGGTGATCACGACCGTTTTGCCTTCCAGGGGCGCGCCGGCCGCGACGACCGGGGGAAGGTCTTCCTCCCGAACGTCGAGGCTGACACCGGCCTCTCGGAGCCGCTGCAGTTCCGGGCGCAGGCGGGTGAGGTGCGCGGCCAGGGAGGCAGCGACTTTCGGGCCGATGTCCTCGACCGCCACGAGGCGTTCCTCGCCCGCGTCGGCGACCTCTTCCAGGGAGCCGAATCCGGCTCGGGCCAGGCGCGCGGCGGTGCCGTCGGAGGCCATGGGGATGGCCAGGCCGATCAGTGCGCGGCGCAGGCCGACCTGGCGGCTGGCGTCGATCGAGTCGATCATGCGCTGCGCCGAGATCTCGCCGACGCGGTCGAATTCGAGCAGGCGTTCCTTGGTCAAGGTGTAGAAGTCCGACGGGCGTTCCAGGATGCCGGCCTCGGCGAGGCGTTCGATCCACACCTGCCCGATGGCGTCGATGTCGGCGGCGGCGCGCGACGCCCAGTGGATGAGCCTGCGCACCGTCTGCGCGGGGCAGGAAACGTTGGTGCAGAACAGTTCTCGGCTGTTGCCCTGCTCGGTCACCGGCTGCCCGCAGGATGGACACACGGTGGGCGGCACGATCTCGCGCTCGGCACCCGTGCGCTGAGAGGCGTCGAGTACGCCCGCCACGAACGGGATCACGTCCCCCGCGCGGCGTACCAGCACCGTGTCACCGATCTTGATGTCGCGGGCGCGGATCACCTCCTGGTTGGCCAGCGTGGCCTTGGTGACCGTGGTGCCGCCCACGAACACCGGCTCGAGCCAGGCGACCGGGACGATCTTGCCCGTCTTGCCGACGTCCCAGACCACGTCGTCGAGCAGTGTGGTCTTCTCCTCGGCGGCGAACTTGAACGCCAGCGCACCACGCGGGGAGTTCGACCGAGTCCCCGCCGCCGCGTAGGCGCCGCGGTCGGCCAGCCGCAGCACCGCGCCGTCGAGGTCGTAGTCCAGCTCGTTGCGGCTCTGCTCGATCGCGGTGATCGCGGTCTGCGCCTGTTCGGCGTCGGCGCAGTGCCGCATCTGCGCGCCCGCGATGCCCAGCGCCCGCAACCCCTCCTCCAGGTCGACCGCGCCGCTGTCGGGCGAGGTGTCCAAGTCGAAGCCGAAGAACTGCAGGCGCCGCTCGGCGACGGTGGCCGGGTCCTTCGCCCGCAGCGTGCCCGCCGCGGCATTACGCGGATTGATCAGCGGCTTGTCCGGATGCGCGATGTTGTAGGCGGCGAAGGTCGAACGCAGCATCACCGCCTCGCCCCGCACCTCCACCCGCCCCGGGACGTCGATGCGCTCGGGAACACCATCGACCAGCGCACGGACCAGCACGGTCACATCGTCACCGGTGGTGCCGTCACCCCGGGTCACCGCACGCACCAGCCGCCCGTCCTCGAAGACCAGGGCCAGCGACAACCCGTCGAGCTTCGGCATCACCACCACCGGCTGCCCGGGAAAGCGGCCGAAGAACGCCGCGACCTGATCGGGCTTGGTCGCCTTCTCGAGTGACAGCATCGGACGCGAGTGCCGGATCGGGGCGTGCAGCACCGCGGGAGCACCGACCTGCGCCAGCGGATTCGGGTCGGGCGCGAGGTCGGGATGCGCCTCGATCAGGCCGCGCAGCTCGTCCTCGACCGCGTCGTACTCGGCGTCCGCGACCAACGGCGAACCCTGGTAGTAGGCGTCACGCAGCGCCACGATCCGGTCCGCGAGTTCTTGGATACGTTCCCCAGTTTCCACGAACCCCGACGCTACCGACACTCACCGACACCAGGGACCCGCCGTAGGTCACCACCATGCGGATGGCCGTTGTGATCGAGCACGAAATCTGCCGCAGAGGTTGGTTTCATGATGGCGATCTCGAAGACGAGCAGTACGGAGAATGCCTCCCGGCTCAGCTTGTCCCGCTCGCTGGAGTCTGCGGGCTCTCCGGTGGTGACCCGGTACGGGAAGCGGGGGTTGTCTGCGGCGCGCGAATTGGCGCACCGTTGACAGGGTCGCGCCTGAGTACCGAGGAGGCTGAAATGTGGTACCTGACGTTGCACCGATGGCTTGGCGATCGAGACACGGCGACCGACAGCAGCCTCGACGACCACCTGGCCTGGATGCGCGAGCAACAACTGGCCGGCAAGGTGTTGTTTTCCGGCCCGAGCCTCGACGGCGAACTCGGAATCATCGTCTTCGGGCATATGTCCAGGGCCGAACTCGACGACCTGTGCCGCCAAGAACCGTTCACCGCCCGCGGATATCGCCGTTTCGAAGTAATCCCATGGCAAGTCCACCAGATCCTTGGGATCGGCGGTTTCGACGTCGAGACGCTTACGGCGATGACCCGTTCCGAGCGAGCGTAGGTATAGACACCGAACCGTCCTGCACTCGAACCGAATCATTCGTCCGAACGATTTCGTTGAGGAGTGAACCATGAGCGATTCTCCACGTCTGGCCGGCAAGCGCGCACTGGTTACCGGTGGCGGGCGCGGCATCGGGGCCGCGATCGCGCGTCGGCTGGCCGCCGATGGCGCCGCGGTCGCGGTCAATTACGTCTCGAACCGGTCGTCCGCAGACACGCTCGTCGCCGAGCTGACCGACAAGGGCTACCAGGCAGTGGCATTGCGCGCCGACGTCAGCGACCCCGACCAGACCCGGGTGCTGGTCGATCAGGTGGTCGCGGCGTTCGGCGGGCTGGACATCTTGGCCAGCAACGCGGGCATCGAGCATTTCGGAGCGCTGGAGTCGATCACTCCCGCTGACTTCGAACGAGTGTTTCGCACCAATGTGGCCGGCCAGCTGTTTGCCACTCAGGCGGCAGCGGCGGCGATGACCGGCGGTGGGCGCATCCTGCTCACCTCGTCGATCAGCGCGCGTATCGGTGTCTACCAGCACACCTTGTATGCGGCCAGCAAAGCGGCGGTCTCGGCGATGGTACTCAACCTGGCGCCCGAACTCGCCGAGCGCGGCATCTCGATCAACGCGATCGCGCCGGGCGGCACAGCCACCGACATGGCTGCCGAAGTGGCGAGCCGCTACATCCCGCCGGCGCTGCGCGACGCGTCCGCCGAGGCGGTCATCAAATCGATGACCGCGCTCGGGCGCTTGGCCGAACCTCATGAAATCGCCGCGGTCGCTGCGTTCTTACTCTCCCCCGACGCCTCCTACCTCACCGGCACCACGGTCGAGGCCGCCGGCGGCCAGCGATAATCGCGCTCGCTGGGAAGCCGCATTCGCAGCACCGCCGATCGCTAGCTCGCTTCCGGCGTAACGGAAGCCGTTGCGCCGGAAGAGCATTCATGGCAGAGCCGCGAGCAGATGGGTTACTGCTCTAAGCAGCAGCAGCTCAGCGTCACCCTCTGACAACCTGTCCGGTGCGACGTCGAATCCTGCCCGTCGTTGCCGCTGGCATCTTGATTCGATAAGGCGGGATCGATCACCGCGGTGACCGACGCGGGGTAACCGGTGCGTCAGGTGTCGGTACCGACTCCGTAGCACCGGCCGGACCGCCCGTCTCAGACCCGAGGATCGGTTGCTCGAGGTCATCGAGTGCATCGCGCACCCCGCGGGTGAACACCTCCACGTCCGGGCAGCTGTCCTGGTCAGCGGCGGCAGTGAAGTTGAGCTGGCCGGCGTACGACAGGGCGGCGACGACAAGTGTCAGGTTGCCCATGGGCGGCAGCACGGGGAACACCTCCAGCAGCGGAGCGCCGGCGAGATACAGCCGCATCGGCGGACCCGGGACGTTGCTCACGACCAGGTTCACTGACCGCTGACGCGGAAACAGCCGGTACCAGATGCGCTGCCCGGCAACGAATCTGAAGATCCCGCTGCCCACCTCGGGGCGAGGCTTGTCCCTCCGCGCGCTTGTCTCTGCGGCGATCAACGTGAGCCTGCACAACGAGTCCGGCTCACCGACCGGCAGCGGCACCATCATCCATCCGGGAGTGTTGCCTTGCGCTTCCCCGGGCCGCGCTTCGTGGTGGGAGATGGTCACCATCGCGCGCTGGACGAGCCCGTCGAGATCCTCGCCGCGGCTTGCCAGCAGCTGGCGCAGGCCACCGGCAACCACGGTCAGCACCACGTCGTTGACCGTGGCGTGATGTACATGGGCGACGAGTTTGATGGCGTCGAGGCGGCCGCGGACAATGGCCAGTCGGCGCTCGGGGCCTACGGGGTGGTTGAGGCTGGTTCGTGGAGCAGGCTTTTCGGTAAGCACCTCCCGCCAGGCCGGCAACGCGCGGCGTGCAAGGCGCAGTGTTCTGCTCGGATGGACGAGGCCCGACCACCCCAGCCCTAGTTCGCGTCGGCGGCGTCGCAGGTTGTCGCGAAGCAGTTCACCGCTGGTCGGGGTGGGTGTCGGCGTCCACGGCGGTGCATCCTCGACGGGCGCGTCGGCGGTCCGGTCGAGCAGCGCCCCGAAGGCGGCCATCGCGGCCGGGCCATCGGCGAGGACGTGATGCAGCTTCAAGAACGCGCCGACCCGTTGGTCCGGCAGGCCGGGCAGCAGCCACAGCTCCCACAGCGGCCGGGCGGGATCGAACGGTCGCCGGGCCAGTTGCTGGCATGTCTGCAGCAATTGGCCCTGGTCGCCGGGCGTGGCAACCGCGTGGACGTGGATGTGCTCAGCGAGGTCGAAGTGGGGCGCGTCGACCCACAGCGGCCAGCCCAGCCCGAGCCGAGGCCGGCACAGCAGCTGCCTGAAGCGAGGCACCAAGTGCATTCTCGGCTCGAGGTGTCGCCGGACCGCGTCGAGCCGGACGCTGCCGTCCGGGTCGAGCAGGCTTGTGCCGTCGAGGATGGCGAGCCCGCCGATGTCGGTGGACCAGCCGTAGTCGTCCCAGAGCAGCAGGAACAGGTCCGAAGCGGTCACCCGTTCCAGCAGACGGGTCTCGGCCATGACCTCACGTCCCTTCCTCGTGGCCTAGACAGCCACCGCGGTTCGAACAGGACTCGTCCACCTCCAGCCACCGCCCGCATTCCCTACGTCGGCGCAGTGATGCCGGTCTCTGTCGAGTCGGGAGTCTCTCGTTCGACCTCGATCGAGTAGTCCGCGGCGAGCGCGGCGAGCGCTCCGATCGCGGTCACCGTGGGCGCGAGGAGGAAGCCGACCACACCAACCGTCACGGGTACCTCCATCACGGTCCTGCCGTCGGAGTCCTTGATGATGATCCGACGAACGTTGCCTTCATGGACCAATTCCTTGACCCTCTCCGCAAGGTGGCCGCCCTTCACGTCGATCTTCTCTGTCGATGTCGTCGCTTGCTGCGTCATTCCGTTCACCGCCTCCGCTGCGCTGTCCGGCAGACCGCGTCCTCTCCGTTCCCGCGGCTCAGCCTCGATGTCCGGCTCATGACCGGACCCCTCTGTTCTTCACATCGTCGTCTTCGGGACCGCCTCACGGCAGGGCCGAAGGTCCACCCCTCACCGGGCCGAACCGCCTGACTGCCGGGGTCCGATTCGCGACCCGTAGGAAACCGGCTATCCGAGTGATCCGGAATAACGGAGGCCGACGAGTTTGGTGAGGAAGCGGTCGAGTTGCTCAGCGGCGGGGGACCAGGGCATATCGGGTTCGTTGATGCGTTGGGAGAGCATGCCGTTCACGGCAGTACGCAGGTCGATGGCGACCGTGGTCGCGTCGTCGATAGGTGCGAGGTTCGCGTCCATACAGCGCTGCACGGCGTCGGCGGTGGTCGCCATGACCGCAGTGATCCCCACCCGCCGGCACAGATGTCGCGGCCCTGGATGCGATGTTCGCGCAGATGGATTCGGCTACCCTCACGGTCCGCGAAAGAACCTTCGCCACAGTGTGTATCGATATCCACTACCAAGCCCTGGGCGATTCCTTCCGCATCCACACTCAACGAGCCCTCGGCGGCGGCGCGACCGTGAACGACGTTCGAGACATACCGCGTTTCAACGCCCAATTCGGTGCCACGCGAGTCTGTCAGGCATGGAACGCATTTCACGCCCACGCCGCCGAGGCGGGACGGAACATCGGCTGACGGCGTGCCGCAACAGCATGCGACGGGCCGCCGCGCGGTCCGGTCGTGCGGTAGACCAGATGCCTCAAACACACTCCATTCGGCATTACGGTCCGTGCGTTCGTCCGGACTCGGATGGCAACGGCCAGTTGAACTTCCGTCGCCCCTGCGTTGGCCGATCGGTCAGCGCGGTACACAGCTGCGCGGACGTTGTCCGTGTTCACGTGACGCCAGAGATCGGTCGAGGTAGATGTCGGTGGTGCTGTGTTAGATGGCACTGTGAACGAACTGCTGCGCCGCCTCCCCCACATTCCGATCCTTCGTAACCGCTGTCGGGCCATGGCAATGCTCGATGCTGTTCTCAGCCCGGAATGGGAGGCCCGCTACTACTCGTTCAACAGCTGCTGGGGCGATACCGAAGAGATGGCTTCGATGCGTACCGGCTCCGGTGATGACTGGTTCATCGTCTTCTCCACCGTCGGTGTCTACGGCCGCGGGTTCGACCATGAAACACCCAACGCCCCACAGGTACTCGATGCTGCACCAGCGGTCTTCGGTCCCTACGTCACCGAGCCTGCGTTCGCCGATCACGACGGTTCACCCCTTGCCACGGTGTGCTTCTGGCGCGAACCTCACGACACCGGCTGGGCCGTGTCTGCCGCCGACCGTGGCGGTCACGGATTGTTCGAGCTGCTGGTCGACGGCACGCCCGAGGCCTACCGGGAATGGGCCCAGGACTACTACGAGGCCGAGGTGAGCCTGGCGGCCGTCCAGCACGTATACGCGCTGCTGCCACTGACGCCCACGGTGGTGACCGGGCTCAATCCTGAAGCCGACCTCATCGACCTGGAGCCAGACATGATCGAAATCGGCTACCCACGTTGAGCATTCGACGCCCCAGCTCAGGCGACCAGAGCATTGAGAACGAGCACGACTGACGTCGCGATCGAGAGCGCGAGGAAGACCACGGCTCCCAGCATGTTCCGATCGCCGCTGCGGATGTGGGCGACGATCGCCCCGCCGAAGTAGGCCACCAGCCCGATCGCGGCGGCGATCGCGAAGGGCGGGAACCAGATGCCCCAGACGAGACCGACCGTCGCGGCGATCTGCAGGCTCCCGAGCGCGGTGAGCTGGGACGTGGTGAGGTGGACCGCTTCGGCGAATTGGCGTATCCACGCTGGGCGAACGAACTTCATCACTCCGGACTGGAGCATCGCCACAGCGAGCAGGACGGACAGGGTCAGGGCTGCGATGTGCATGATCGCAACGCTAGGAATCCGATAGGTACCCTTTGGTAACCTTCGGATCGTGAGTGCCCCCGCCGGAATCATGTTCATGTCCGACTGTCCTGCGCGCACAGCAATCGAAGTCATCGCGAACAAGTGGTCGGTAGTCACCCTGTACGCGCTCCAAGACGGCCCCAAGCGGCACAGCGAACTTGTCGCTCTCTCCGGCGGGATCTCCCGCAAGGTGCTGACCCAGACCCTCCGCCGCCTGCAGAGCAACGGCCTCATCGATCGACAGCAGTACGCCGAAGCGCCCCCACGAGTGGAATACAGCCTGACCGCGCTCGGCCGGACGCTCCAGGAACCGATAGCGATGCTGACGGAATGGGCGCAAGTACATGGAGAGGCACTCGTCGACTTCCAGGAATCGACAGCCGCGAACCAGACGCATTAGGTTCCAGACAGCCCACACCTGCATCCCGCGAACGAACGTTCACCAGACACCTTGATGCTGTCGATTACCGCATACAACGCCCTCAACTCGGCATGAGCGCGCCCTGCCGGCGGTCGGAAGGCGCGCTGGCCGTTGATCTTCCACAGGCCGACGCTGTCCGCTTCGGACCGCGCGGGTAGCGGCATGTCGGTGCGTTCGCCGGGTCGGGCACTTACCCCGATCCGGCCTCGTCCCATGCAAGGACACCGCGCCCCGTTCAGCGCTCGGCGAGGACCGCCGCATCCACATACCGTGGATCACGGGCGATCGTCACGAACCTCGACTCGCACTCGGCGCCAACCGATTCCTCCACCTCGGCCAACTGGGCGAGCAAATCGAAGTAGCTCGCCTCGGCCGCCCGTAGCTCCGCGACCGTCGCCGTGAGGTCGAGGTCGGCGGCGAAGCACGCCCCATCGACACCTACCGACAGGGTCGCCAGCCAGGCGTCCGAATCGGCTGCGAACATCGACCCGCTGGTCTCGGCCCAGAACAACACCACGCTCGGCGCCCCCTCCGAGCTCGACCGCCCCGCCACGGCGAGCATCACCAGCGCGGTATAGATGTTCGACTCACAGAACCCGAAGTGCATCAGATACGCCTCGAGCGCCCCCTCCCGATACCTCAGCACATAAGTCAGTCCACCAGTGTCCTCCCCGAAACAATCAGCGAAATGCTCCCGAGGCGTCAGCCCCCGCTCGGCCTGCCGCCAATCCGGTGTCTTCCCGTCCCAGAACCACCCGTCATACATCGCACCGTGGTTCTCGATGGCCTCTGGGCCCGGCGCCGGTGTCTCCAACCACTGCTCGAATTCCGACCGCTTCATAGGAATTCGAGCAGCAACAACGAACGTGTCCGACACAACCGGCTCCTCATCGGTCTCGATGGCACCCACCATCCCAGGCCCAGGCCATCCTAAGATCTCAGTACCCGTACCTCGGCAACCTGGGCTCGTCGGCAGTAGCGGACGTTCTGCGCCGCACTATGTTCCGGCCGCCGGCGCGCTGCGCTGGCCGGTTCGGTCAGCGCGGTATGCGGCATTACCGGATATCGCGGGCCGCAGCGCGTTCCGCAACACTCGGTCGCACACCCAGCGGCAATCGCGGGACCTCCTGGACCCCAGACGATTTCACTCGTTCTGCGGAAGTCGTGGTTCCGTGTCGGGTGAAAGCCGTTCGCTGCCGGGAGCGTCGACCGGACCCGGGCGAGTGACGACCAGACGGCTGATAGCGTCCAGCCACGCGTCCTCGGGCGAAAGCGGTTCGCTGCCGGGAGGATAGATCGGTTCCGGGCGAGTTCCGAACAAGTAGTCGCGGAAGGCTCGCAGGTACTCGTCCAGATCCCGTTGATCGGCGAACCTGGTTTCGGTCGGGTCGAACCACTCGTCCGGTGTCGGGTGCCACGCGACCATGAAGTCGAGCGCTTCGCGCACCATAACCCCATAGGTCGAATCCGTGGCACAGACCTCGCGCAACACCGTTGCGCTAGAGCGCATTCCGCGGCCGTATTCGGTGCGGTGCATGTTCACCAGCGGCCACAGCAGGCTACCGATATGCGGGATTTCGTCCCACCACGTAGCCTTCGTGCACAGGGTCTCACTAGCTCGCCTGGGGCGTGATTGCGTGACAGGTGTCGGGTAGTCGCAGGGCGCGCCTCTTCGGTCGATGCTGCGGCTCGGTCCGGTTTCAAGGTTCACGGGTGGATACCACACGCCGCGCCACACCGAGACCCCGAGATAGCGGCGACTCACCGGGAGTGGTTCGGCCAGTGAGATGTCGACGGTAATTCGGCTCACGGGCGGCAACGGTCGGTCGCGGACCAGATCCGCCACCATCGACAAGCAATCCCGCACATCGAAGCCTGACACACCGACGCCCTGCTGGAGCAGGCCGTCGGAGCACTCCTGCGTGTCGAATTCGATCCAGAACCGCCGCAAGGTGGTCATCTGCGATTTCCTCCCACCGGCACCGATGTCGAACTCCGACCCCGATGATCCCAGAGCTGATCAGCATCCACCACTCGACAATCGGCAGTAGCGGACGTTCTGCGCCGCAACGGGTTCCGGCCGCCGGCGCCTCGCCCTGGCCGGTTCGGTCAGCGCGGTATGCGGCATGAGCGGGCGTGCGCCAGAAATCCGGACGGAAGCCCGATGGCGTGCCAACCGACACTTCCGAGCATCCGTTTCAGAGTTGTAGCGACTGGGTGCCGAGGACGGTGGCGAGGGCCAGGCGGTCGGCGTCCTCGGTGCCGGGCTCGGCGGTGTAGACGCTGATGCGCAGGTCGTCGAGGGCGACGAGCAGCGTGTCGCAGTCGAGAGTGATCGGGCCGACCGCCGGGTGGTCGATGGTCTTGCGACGGGACGGGTCGGCCAGGGACGGCGAGGTTTCGGCGTCCCAGAGTTCGGCGAACCGCGGGCTGTTGGCGACCAGGTCGGTGACCAGGCCCTGCAGCGCGTGGTCGGCGGGGTAGCGCGACGCGGTCAGGCGTAGGTCGGCAACGAGCCGGGCTTCGTGTTCGGCCTGTTCCTGCGGAGTGTGCCGGACCCGCGAGGGCAGCCGGGCGACGTTGCGCCAGACGGCGTTTCGTTCCAGTCCACGCCAGGTGCTCGTGTCGCCCATGAGCGCGTCGTAGGGCGCGTTGGCCAGCACGAGCGTCCAGGTGGCGTCGTAGACGACCACCGGTGTGTGCGAGAGCCGGTCGAGCAGCCGCTGCACGCTCGGGGTGAGCCGTGAAGGCACGACGTCCGGGCCGGGCGCGGCGTGCCCGGCCAGCCGGTAGAGCAGGTCGCGTTCGGTGTCCGCCAGGCGCAGCGCGCGGGCCAGCGATTCCACGACCTGTATCGACGGTGCCGTCGCGCGTCCCTGTTCGAGGCGGGTCAGGTAGTCGGCCGAGATGCCGGCGAGCGCGGCCAGTTCCTCGCGGCGCAAACCGCTGGCCCGGCGCCGCCGAGACGCGGGGACGCCGACGGCCTCGGGTGCCGCGCGGTCGCGCCAGCGACGCACCGTCCGGCCGAACTCCCACACTTCCACCTCGTCCATTCTGGATGAGCCCGCCCCGGTTGTCCTGGCCCCGGCAGTCCTACGAAAACCGGTCGACTGGCTGCGACCCGCACGGGCTCGCAGGCTGAAGCCATGACCGAAACCGGAACAGTTCTCATCACCGGCCCCACCCGCAATCTGGGCCGTCACGCCGTGTTGGCCATGGCCGACCGTCCGGACGGGCTGCGGCCCGACCTGCTGCTCGTCGGCCGTGCCGGGCGCGACCTGACCGCGGTCGCCGACGAGGCTCGTGGCCTCGGGGCGCGCGTCCACGAGATCGGCTGCGACCTGGCGAGCCTGGCCGACGTCCGCGCCGCCGCAGCCACCGTGCGCGGGTTGCTCACCGATGGTGCCGTCCGTCCGCTGCGCGCGCTGGTCGCCAACGCCGGCATCATGTCGGCGGACACGCGGCAAGCCTCGGCCGACGGCTACGAGCTGACCTTCGCCGTCAACTACCTGGCCCACGCGCAGCTCATCGGCGACCTGTTCACTGCGTTCACCGCCCCGGCGCGGGTGGTGCTGGTCGGCTCGAACACCTACCACGCCAACTTCTGGCGCAAGCTGCTGCACGTGGCCGAGGCTGAGTGGGCCGACCCCGTCGAGCTCGCCCGCCCGGCCGGTGATGAGCAGCCCCCGGGCATGTCTGCCTCGGGCGTCGCCTACTCCAACGCTAAGCTCGCGATCCTCTTCTACGCCCACGAGCTGCAGCGCCAGGTCGGCCAAGGGATCAACGTGTCGGTATTCGAGCCGGGCTGGATGCCCGGCACCGCGTTGGGCCGCGGTGCCCCTGCGGCGTTTCAGGCGATGAGCCGGGCGTTGGGCAGAATCCCCGGTGTCTCGACGCCGCGGCGCTCGGGACCGCTGCTGGCCGCGATGGCTCTCGACGACCAGTGGTCGCACCTGCGTGCGGGCGCGTTCGTGGTGAAGACCAAGCTGACCGAGGTCCAGCCCGTCGCCCACGACCCCGACCGCGAGCGGCGCCTGTGGGAGGCGACCGCCCAGCTCCTGGCGGGTGCGGGCGCGTCGCTTGTCCTCGACACGGAGACGTGAGACCGAGACTGCCGACGGGGTGCGCCGAACCACGAGATCCGCGCCTGCCGTCTTCACACGCACGCTCGTCGGCAATATCGGACGTTCAGTCGGCCTGGATCGGCACGGCCAGTTGATCTTCCGATGCCCCGCGCTGGCCGGTTCGGTCAGCGCGGTATGCGGCATTACGGTGCGTTCGGTCGGCCTCGGATGGATACGGCCAGTTGATCTTTCGTCGTCCAGCGCTGGTCACTTCGGGCAGCGGTATGGGCGGAACCTCGTCGGCCGTGTGAGGGGAAGTCAGCTGCGGTGAATCCTTGGCGCCGGATTTCGCAGATTTGGGCGGACGACTCCGACGCACCTCCGCGTCAGAGAATTGCGGCCTGGATCCGGGCGAGGTGGGCGGCGAGGATCTCTTCGAAGGCGGCGCGGCGGTCGGCCCCGAGGGGGCGGATCTCGCGGGCGAAGTGGGCCAGGGCGGGGAAGCGGTCCGGGTCCGCGCCCAGGACCGCGACGCGGAACTGTTCGATGCCCTGTTCGTACTCACCGGGGGTGAGGGTGTCGATGCCGGCCTCGGAGGCGATCAGCGCGGCGAGCAGGATCACGATCCGGTGGTAGTGGCGCGGAATCTCCTCATCGGGCAGGCCTGAGGCCCGCAAGGCCTGGAGCACCTCCTCCATGACCAGCCGGGAACCGGAGCCGCCGGAGCCGTAGCGTCCCCAGAGCGCGGCGAGTTGGGGGTGCCGGCCGAAGGCCTCTCGCAGGCGCAGGGCTGTGGCGGTGATGCGCTGCTTCCAGTCGCCCTCGGGGTGGTAGCCGTCCATCGCGGCCGCCAGGATCCGGTCGGCGACCGCGCGCAGCAGCTCGGTCTTGTTGCGGAAATGCCGGTAGAGGCTGGATGAGTCGGTCCCGAGCGCCGCGGCGAGCTTGCGCACGCTGAACGACTCGGCGTCGCTCGTGCGCAGCAGCTCCGCCGCCATGTCCAGGATGTCTTCGGTCGTCCAACGCCTTCGGCCTGTCATCTCGCCCCTCTCGTCCAGGCTCAGGGTACCCGATGCACTTGCTGATGCACGCGGTGCGTGCAACACTGTGTGCATCGGCTGGCCGAGCAGCCTGACCGGGAGAAAGTAGAGAGACGGACATGAGCGAGACCACCGCTGTGCAGCGGCCACCCGCGCCGGATTTCTCGGCGATGACACCCGAGAAACTGATCGCCTACCGCGACGCCGAGAATCGCTGGCGGGCCTCCAGCGCTGCGTGGCCGATCATCGGGGAGCCGGACGCCGGGGCCGCGATCGAGTGGCAGGAGTTGGCACTGCCGGGCCGCGACCTTCCGGTCCGGGTGTACCGGCCGGCGTCGACGAGCGACGACGAGGCCGACACCCGAACCGACCTGCCACTCGTGATCCACGTGCACGGCGGCGGTTACGTGGGCACAGCAGCGCAATGCGACTGGACCAACAGCCACCTCGCCGCCCACCTGCCCGCGCTCGTCGTCTCGGTCGAGCACCGCCTCGTCGGCCCGGACAGCACGCTCACGCACGCCGCCGACGACGGCTGGGACGTGCTCGAGCACGTGGTGCAGCACGCTGCGCAGTGGGGTGCCGACCCCGCTCGCACGGCTGTCTTCGGCGAGAGCTTCGGCGGGCTGATCAGTGCCCTGACTGCGATCCGAGCTCGGAACGCCGGCCTGCGGCTGGCCGCACAGGTGCTGGTCAACCCCGCGGTCGAGGTGACCCGAGACGATGTACGACTATCCCTCCATTGCCGAGTACGCCGACAACCCGAGCCCTGCCGTGCCGGTACTGCGGCTCCTGCAGCGGTTCGCCGTCCCGTCCGGAACCGACGCCCGCGCATTCTCGCCGCTGTACGCGGACGACCTGAGCGGGCTCGCCCCCGCCCTGGTCGTGGTGCCGACCCGGGACGCACTGGCCGATCACGGCCGCCGCTACGCCGAGCGACTGCGGGCGGCCGGAACGTCCGTACGGCTCACCGAGTACCCGGGAGCGCGGCACGCGTTCCTCACCCTGCCGGGCATGGAACCGCAAGCCAAACTCGCCCAGGCGGAGATCCTCGAATTCCTCCGCGCGACCCTGGCAGCGTGACGGAGGAACGATGTACCTGAACACTTTTCCAACACGCTCATTTCGGCATGAGCGTGCACTACCGGCGGGCGTACGACGCTCTGCCCGTTGATCTTCCGATGCCCGCGCTGGCCGGTTCGGTCAGCGCGGTATGCGGCATGAGCGGATGATTGGCGCGCTGGTCGCTCGGTGCCGATGATTCGCGAGCAACCCCGAACTGTCGCCTGCCAGCTTGAAGGGACCACCACGTTGCCAGTCGTGGGACCACCGACAGCGGATGGTCCACTGAGCGAACATGTTCCAGATCCGTTGTGCGGACCGATCATGGCGAGAGCAGCCGGACGTTCCATAGGTAGCGGAGTTCAGGGTGTTCGCGGGAGCGTGGATGCGGTTTCGGCTGCACCGATGAGTTTCGGGTGGATCCGTAGTCGATACGGCTGGATACACCGACAGCGGTGGGCCTGTGCGGGGAGCGTTCCGGTGCGGGAGGAAACACATGGAGGCAATGATGAGTGTCGACGACCTCGGGCAGGAGTGCACGATCCTGACGGGTGAGCAGGAGCCGCGGGTGAGCGGTGCCAGGGTGTTGGTGGCGGGGGCGAGCATCGCCGGGCCCGCGCTGGCCCACTGGTTGCACCGACGGGGAGCCGAGGTGACCGTAGTCGAGCGAGCGCCCGAACTGCGTCCAGGCGGGCAAGCGGTGGACGCGCGCGGAGTAGCCAAGGAGGTCATCCACCGGATGGGTCTGGACGCGGCGGTGCGCGCGGCCCGCACCGAGACCGCCGGCGCGTACACCGTGGACGCGGACGGGAACGTGCTGGAGACCTTCCAGGCAGACGACGACGGTGGCGACGGGTTCATCGCGGAGATCGAGATCCTGCGCGGGGATCTGTCCCGGGTGCTCTACGACGACACCCGCGCCGGTGTCGAGTACCTCTTCGGCGACCGGATCGCCGAACTCACCCAGGACGCGGATGGGGTCGACGTGAGCTTCGCAAGCGGCGACCGGCGCCGCTTCGATCTGGTGGTCGGGGCGGACGGGCTGCACTCAGCGCTGCGCGCGATGGTCTTTGGGCCGCACGAGCGGTTCCTCCGCCACCTCGGGCACGTGCTGGCCTTCTACAGTGTGCCCAACGAGTTCGGGCTGGATCGCTGGCTGCTCGAGTACCAGGAGCCCGGGCGCTCGGCCCTGCTGCGCCCCATTCAGGACGCTACGCGGGCGATGGCCATGTTCTACTTCGCCGCGGCCGACTTCGACGTCGACTACCGTGACGTCGAGGCCCAGAAGCGCCTGCTGCGTGAGCAGATGGCGGGCCTGGGCTGGTTGACCCCGGACATCCTGGCGCATCTGGACGACACCCCGGACTTCTACCTCGACCAGGTCGCCCAGGTGGTGATGGACCGCTGGTCGATCGGACGGGTGGGGCTGCTCGGGGACGCGGCGTTCAGCTCATCGCCGATGTCCGGGCAGGGCACCGGGTTGGCTCTGGTCGGCGCCTACCTGCTGGCCGGTGAACTGGCCGCCGCCGGATGGGATCCCGCGGCCGGATTCGCCCGCTACGAGGCGCGGATGCGGTCGTTCGTCGAGGCCAACCAGGAGATCGGCCGGTTGAATGCCCGCAGCCGCGAGGTCGCCGGGCCGGACGCCGAGCCGGGTCCCGATTTCGCCGGCGAATGGTTCACCGAACTGCTCGAGCGCGCCATCAACGGCGTTGAGCTGCCCGACTACTCCGGGGTGCCGGACACCGGGGCCCCATCCGGACCGGCGATCATCTCCTCGGCCAGGCCGTAGCGGTCATACAACGCGTCGAGCGGGGACGACGCTTCGGTAGGCCACCGCCCGGGCTGGTTCGGCTCATGCCGCTGGTCACGCATTCGGGAACGCGGCCTCCACCAGCCGAACGTGCGATAACTTGTTCCACTTCTGCGCTGCGTCCGGTGGTCCCAGGACTGGCAACGTAGTGGTCCTACAACGGTGACAAACGACAGAACCGGGTGCGGTAGACCGTCAATGCTGCTTTGGGCTGGGGAAGGCGCAGGCCGGAGTACCGCCAGGTAGACGATGCCGGTTCTTGGCGATGAGACGGTACACCATAGCGGCGAGCCAGCTGACCGGCGGAATCAGCATCGCTCGCCGGCAGTTGCGGACACTCGGCCGACGTCAGATGGGCACGGCCGGTTGATCTTCCGACGCCCCGCGCCGCGGTATGCGGCAGTACAGGATTTTCACGACCCCCAGTAGATCTCCCAAACTCCATCGTCTCTCTTGTAGATGCCTTCGAAGAAGGTGTGATGCACGTCGACGCCGCCGAACCACTGCGACTGCTGGCGAGTGCTCGTTTCCGTCTCGGCGATGGCGGCGGCAAGGTCACGCACCGTGAACCACTTACCGTTGGGCGCTCGGTGTTCAACGGGATCACCGAACCCACGCAAGTTCAGCATGGGCAATTCGAGGACAACGCGGTCGAACTCGTTGACGGTCAAGTCACGAGCCTCCCCATTTTCGAATACATTCAGCGTGAACGAGACTCCCCTGATCGCCGCGGTTGCTGTCGCGCGCTGATTAGACAGGTTCGCCGCGACATTCTCGGTCGGTTCCGTCAGCTCGATCGCCAGCGTCCCGGACAACTCATTGAAGAACTCCAGTGACATATATGGATGGTGGCATGGAACACCGACACTTCGCGCACGCCGACTGACCATCGATTGCACGCACATCGGTATTACAGGGCGTTCGTCCGCTGGTCGGATACCTCAGATGATCTCTGCGCGTTGATCTTCCAACGACTTCGCCGGAGAGCGCGAGGTGATGGTGGAGATGGCCCCGGCGCAGGAATACGCGGTACCGCGGCCGTGACGTGGTCCGTGTTGCAGTGCAGCAGATCTCGAGTGACGGACACGCCGTAATCGTGGGCTACGACGGCGTCCGATAGTGACGCCCACATCATCCTCGGCCGCCGCAAACCGGGATGACCGAAACAGTCGGCACTGCGTCGGGCTGTAGCTATTGAGAGGAGGATCGGCGTGGCCGTTTCGAACCGCGCGCTATGCGGCAGGAGCAGGTGTTCTCAGTCGTGTTCCGCCGACGGGTGCGACCGGCTCATCTCATCATTCACGGCCGGCAACCGCACGATGCCGTGCGCAACGTCCGCTCTGAGGGGATCGCCCGCGGTCTGAAGCTGTTCACCACGGAGCTGACGACTGCGAATTTCCTGCTGCGCATGCTGACTCGAGGGAGCGACCAGCGTCTGCATATCTCCGAGAAGACCTGCGGCAGAGCCGGAACCGGATCTGCGTCGCCAGTAAATCCAACCCCGCGATTCGGCCCACACACCCGCGCGGTCCAACGCGACAGCGAAGAGAACAAGGCCGACAACCAACCACACCAACGGCATAACCGCCCCCTCCACGTCCTGGCACGACGATACCCGGCCGTTCCGTGCCCGATCCGGACAGCGCGCCACGCCGCAGTGTCGGGATGCGCTGGTCACAGTTGTCGGTTTGACGGCATTGTCTCACTGGCATTCAGGCCGGTTCGCCGACCCAGGTTGTCAGAGCATCGATCAGACCGGCCGTGCTCGACTCATCGGTCGCCCATGCGACATAGCCGTCGGGGCGAACGAGTACGGCGGCCGGGGCCGGGACGGTTCCGACTGCGGGGACGGCCCACTGCGCGGTGTGGGTTTCGGCAGTGACGATCTCGAGCCGGTTCTGCCACTGCGCCACGTCGGGGACGGTATTCCCGTTGAGCACCAACAGGACCGGGCGAGCCTGCTGAAGCAACCGGTGGAGCCGGGTGTCGCCGTCCGCGGTGGTGAGGCCGGCGTCGGGTACGCGGCGTCCGGCCAGCGGGTGGTCGCTCTTGGTGTCGTAGCGGATGTCCAATGCGGTGATCATGAGGCCGAGCCGCGTGCGGACCGCGTCCATGTCGATCAGATCGCTCACGGTGTCGCGCAGTGCGTCGGTGTGCGCACCCGGGCGCATGAGGGCGGTCTGGGCGCGGGTGTTGTGCAGGACGCGGGCCGCGATGGGGTGGCGCTCGGTCTCGTAGGTGTCGAGCAGTTCGTCGGATGCGTTGCCGCGCAACACCGCTGCCAGCTTCCACCCGAGGTTGACCGCGTCCTGGATGCCCAGGTTCTGGCCCTGACCACCGGCCGGGTAGTGGATGTGAGCGGCGTCCCCAGCGAGGAAAACCCGCCGGGCGCGGTACTGCTCGGCCTGGCGAGCGGCATCACCGTAGTGCGTTACCCAGCGCGGGCTGTGCATGCCGAAATCGGTGCCCGCGAGTTCCATGAAGTGCTCGCGGAAGGCTTCGAAGGTCAGCTCGGCGCCACGTTCCAGCACCATGTCGTGCCGCTGGACGATCAACCGATACCAGCCCGGCTGCAACTGCACCACCGAGAAATCACCGGGGCCGCTGCGGTGGGCGAAGAAGGGCTGCGCCGGCGGCTCCGCCAGCTCGACATCGGCAAGCATTCCGGTCACGGTCGCATCCGTCCCGGTGAAGGCGATGCCCGCCAGCTTGCGCACCGCGCTGCGGCCACCGTCGCAACCGACGAGATAGGCCGCGTGAATCCGGCGGGGGTTGGCTCCGCCGATCTCGACCTCGACGCCCGCGCCGTCCTGGCTGAATCCGGTGATCGGCGAAGCCCACTGTGTGGCCGCGCCCAATTCCGTAGCGTGCGTGTCGAGTTCGCGTTCGATAATGGACTGGAGGATGGCGAGCATGTAGGGGTGGCGGGTGTGGAAGTCGCTGAAGTCCAGCGACAGTCCCCCGAAGTGCCCGGCCTGCATGACGCGGCCCTGCGGCAGCAGCCGGTCGAGCAGTCCGCGCTGATCGAGGATCTCCATGCTGCGGGCGTGGATACCACCGGCCCGTGATTCGCCGGTGCGTGCCGGAAGTCCGTCGACCAGGACGACATCGACGCCCGCGAGCCTCAGTTCGGCGGCCAGGATGAGCCCGGTCGGCCCGGATCCGGCGATGACTACCTCGGTGGTTTCCATGGCACTCCCCTTAACAACGTTAAATCACTTAACGATGTTAAGGAGAACAGAACGTTGTTAAGCTGTCAAGGGAATCGAACGAAAGGGGTGGTCAATGAAGAAGCTCGACGCCGACGTGATCGCCGAGGCTGCGCTCGGATTGCTCGACGAGCTGGGTCTCGACGGCCTGACCATGCGCAAGGTGGCCGCCGCGCTGGATGTGCAAGCGCCCGCGCTGTACTGGCATGTCAAGAACAAGCGCGAATTGCTCGATGTCATGGCGCGTTCCGTGTTCGCCTCCGCCGTCACCGATGTCGAAGCGCCACGCCAGGGCGAGAGTTGGCAGGACTGGGTGGCTACGCTGGCCGGGCGGCTGCGGCGGTCGATGCTGCGCTACCGCGACGGAGCGAAGGTCCTCGCGGGCACCTACGTGAGCGACGAATCCATGTGGCGCACAGTCGAATTGACACTGCGCACCTTGGAAGATGCCGGCTTCGCGCTGCCCGAAGCCGGCCGGGTCTTCCCGATCCTGCTGCACTACACCGTCGGTTTCGTCATCGAGGAACAGTCGCGCACCGGCGCGGAGTACGTCGACGGTAACCCCTACGAGCTCGAACATATCGGCCAGGAGATCGACTCCGACCGCTATCCGCGCACGGCGCGCATGGTGGCCGACACCTTCACCGCGGATCCGGACGCGGAGTTCGACCACGGGGTGCGCGTCATTCTCGCCGGAATCCTCGCCACCACACGGGCAGGGTGATTCGACCAGCTCGGCCGACCCCGGTGGGTCACTCCGGCCGGGCGGCGAGCCGGGAGACGAAGACCCGTTCCAGCAGGGCGTACAGGCGGTCCTGATCCTGGGCGCTGAGTCTGTTCAGGCCATCTCGAGTGGTGTGCATCTTCGCTCGGATGGCGTCGGTGACCTGCTCGCCCTCGACCGTGATGACGAGGTTCGTGACGCGCCGGTCGGATGCGCTGGCCTCGCGGCGCACGAGGCCGCGCTTCTCCAGCCGGTCGATGATCCCTGTCACGTTCGAGGCGTCGCAGGCCATGATGCCGGCCAAGGCGCGCATCGCGATCGGGCCTCGGCGCAGCACGATCAGCGCCTTGCCCTGACTCGCTGTGAGGTTCTCGCTCGCCGCCGCGAGCGTGAAGTCTCCGTAGTAGGCGCCGAGCGACACCGAGAGCAGCTCCATGAGCTGAGCGGTGTCGACGCGGGGAGCTTCTGCCATATGAACCAGCCTATCCACAGAAACTTGACTACCTCAAATATTCACCACTAGCGTCTGCCATATTGCTTGAAGTTCTCAACCATCTAGGTTGACAAGTAACTACGAGGAGTTGTCCAGTGACCGTTACCGCGTCCGACGCCGCCCGCACGGCTCAGGTTCTGTCACGGCCCGTCACGCTGAACGGACTGACCGTTCCGAACCGCATCGTGATGGCGCCGATGACGCGCATGTTCTCCCCCGGCGGCGTTCCCGGTGAGGACGTGCGCGCCTACTACGCCCGCCGCGCCGCCGCCGGTGTAGGGCTGATCGTCACCGAGGGGACCTACGTCGGCCACGATTCGGCCGGGCAGAGTGATCGGGTGCCGCGATTCCACGGTGAAGAGCAGTTGGCGGGGTGGGCGAAGGTGGCTGCGGACGTGCACGCCGCAGGCGGCACGATCGTGCCGCAGCTGTGGCACATCGGCATGGTCCGCAAGCATGGCGAGGAGCCCTACGCCGATGCCCCCGCCGTCGGCCCCTCCGGTATTCGCGTCGACGGCACCGAGGGCACCGGCAAGGCGATGACCCAGCGTGACCTGGACGACGTCATCGGCGCCTTCGCGGATGCCGCTGCGGCCGCCGAGCGCATCGGCTTCGACGGCGTCGAAGTGCACGGCGCCCACGGCTATCTCCTCGACCAGTTCCTGTGGGAACGGACGAACCGCCGAACCGATGCCTATGGTGGCGATTCCGTGGCGCGGACGAAGTTCGCGGCCGAGATCGTGGCGGCGATCCGGGCGGTCGTCTCACCCGGGTTCCCGGTGATCTTCCGCTACTCGCAGTGGAAGCAGGAGGCCTACGACGCGCGGCTCGTCGAGACCCCGCAGCAGCTGGAAGCGATCCTGGCCCCGCTCGCCGCGGCCGGCGTCGATGCCTTCCACGCCTCCACCCGCCGCTACTGGCTCCCGGAATTCGAGGGCTCGGACCTGAACCTGGCCGGCTGGACGAAGAAACTCACCGGCAAGCCCACCATCACCGTCGGTTCGGTCGGCCTCAACGGCGACTTCCTGCGTGCGTTCACCGGTGAGGGCGCCGAACTCGGCAGCCTCGACAACCTCCTCGACCGGCTGGAGCGTGACGAATTCGATTTGGTCGCCGTCGGGCGAGCCTTGCTCCAGGACCCCGAGTGGGCGTCCAAGGTCCTGGCGGGGCGGATCGACGAGCTGAAGCCGTACGACGCGGCGGCGCTGAAGACACTGAGCTAGCCGTCGACGGTAGCGACGCGTGACGAGCTGGTGGGCGACTCCGTGTCGTCGGCTGGTGCATCCGCCACGGATGCGTCACGTCGGCGGTGATCTACGTCGCCCTCTCCGCTCAGTGGGATGGCCGACAGCGTCGAGAACTTCCTCAGCGCTGTACAAGCTGCGCCGGACCGATGGCGGGTGATCGTGCGGGGTTCGGCGTGACCATCAAATCGGTCACGGCAGGAGTGGCCTTGTTGACCGAAATCCGATCGGCCGGCTGGTCAGGGAGGATGCGGGTCCTCACCCTGGGGTGGGTGTTGCGCGATCAGTTCACAGACGAGGATTGACCCTGTCCACGTCGTGAGCGATACCGTGCCCAGAGAAGTGATGCAGATGCCTCTTTCTGTTCAGTTCCTGTCTTCTCGTCCCGGGACCCCCGGCAGGCGAACGCGCTTGCGTGCCCGGCGCCGCGTCCTGCTGTCGATGGCCCTTACTGGCGGACTCATGCTGCTCGGCCCCAGCGTCTTGGGGATGTCGGGGTCGCTGCCGCTAACGGCACAACCGGTGGCATCCGTGTCGTCGTTCGATGCCGCCTCGCAAAGCTACTGGCATCCGCCGATACTTCGGTGCCCACACTTCGACTGCTAACTCAGTTCCCCACCGGGCGGCTGGTTCTCCAGGACACGGAGGGGCGGAGGCTCCTGCCAGATCTATCCGGGGTGTTCCAGCCCCGGACCAGGGCGGACTGGCAGCGACGCCCCGGGCAGCCCACGCTGTGACACGAGCGAGCGGCTGGCGAGGCCGGACACGGTGGCCCCAGGGAGCAACCGAAGCCCGAGGATCCATGGCCAGAGCCCACAGTGCCTTCCTCAGCTGGTGCTGGTGCTGGTTCGCAAACGGAAAGCAACCACCGCCCGGACTTACCGAGTTCGCACGTCGCATCGATATCGAAGACCAGTTGACTTCGTCAGTCCGCATGACGCGAGTTCTCGACGTATCGACGTGCGGTCGATGCTGGTTCGCCGACACGGCGGAGACATCGCACCTACAGCGGGTTCTTACCTACAGCGGGTTCTTTTTGAACCAATCGATCAAACCCTGATCGGTCTTGGGACGGTTCGAGGGGGAATCGGGACCGACTGCTTTGACTCGAATGGCGATGTCGCTGCTCTGATCCAACGCAACGAGCGTCGGCACAGGATCGGTGGTGCAGGTGAACCGGCCGACGGTCGCGCCATTTCGAATCGACGGTTGCTCGGGAACCGTTGCACCGCCGCACGCGCGCCCGCCGGACTTCCTCATGACACCATCGAAAAACTGGGTCGCGATCGGATGGTCGGGAAATTGGAAAAAGGTTGCTGTCGGCGCACCAGATTCGTTGCCCAAGCAGACAACGACGGCGGTCGCGTCGCTCTCGGGTGATTCGTGTCGACAGTATCGTGGGTTGTAAGTTTTGGGCAGTTTGGTGAGCAGATCGCGGTCGGCCTGAGTGGTGTAGTCCGGGTCCTTCGGCTTGGTCCGGAATTGCGAATTCCCCTCTCCCGTGTCACTCAGTGTCCAGAACAAGCCTGCGGTACCGCCCACCGATTCGGTGAAGTAGAAAACCGCCATGCTCATGGCCGCGTCGTCGGTTTGGATCACCCCCGACGTCGGTGGTGTCGTAGTGGCATCCATGAAGCAGGCCGTCCGCCCGACCTCCCTGCCGTCTCTCGTCGCGGGGCCGTCCGGGCCGGGTGGAGAGCCCGGACAGCTGCTGGTCTGTACCGGTAAGCCGCGATAGGCCTTGCCTAGCGCGTCGGCGTTGGGAAACAGGTGGAACTCCGCTCTGGGCACGCGGATTTCGGGAATCTCGTCGCAGCCGAGACGGGCTTTCTCCCCCAGAATCGCCTCTGGGTTCCAGTGATGACAGATGCTGCGGTTGTACGGGCCTTGCGCGTTCATCAGCAGGGTGATGTCGTCGTCGGTGAACTCGGATTTCGCCGCGCCGGGGGCCGGTGGTGCGGGCTTGTAGAGCAGCGACCAGGCTCCGACGGCTCCGACGGCCACGACGGCCACGGCAGCGGCGATCCAGAGGCTGCGTGGCCGGCGCCTGGGACCCGGGACGGATCTGGCCTCGGGTGTGGAGGTCGCCCGGGGTGCGGAATGCGCCGCTACGGTCGGATCGTATTCGAATACGGCAAGGGGACTATCGTCTTCGGCGTCGCCGGTTGACGGTGCAAGTGCGGCGTGAGCGGCAGCGGCCAGTTCGCCGGCGCTGGCGTAGCGTTCATCAGCCGACTTCGCCATGCCGCGCGCGACGACGGCGTCGATCGCGACCGGGATTCCCGGTGCGTAGCTGCTCGTTCGGGGTGGAAGTTCGTACATGTGGGCCCGCATGATGGCGGCGTCGCCTCCATCGGTCGCGTAAGGGCGGGTGCAGGTCAGGCATTCGTGCAACACGCACGCCAGGGCATACACGTCGACAGCCGGGGTGGCCGGGCCGGGTTGGAAACGTTCGGGTGCCATGTAGTTGAACGACCCGATCGCCGATCCGGTCTGGGTCAGGCGTTCGTCGGTGTTCGTGTTGGCCAGGCCGAAGTCGGCCAGGTAGGCGAACCCGTCGTGGGTGAGCAGGATATTGTCCGGCTTGACGTCACGATGGACCAGGCCGTCGTGGTGTGCCGCGTCGAGTCCGGCGGCGATCTGGCAGATCACCGAGACAGCTTGCTCGGGCGGCAGCGGGCCGCGGGTTCGCAGCACGGTGCGGAGGCTTTCGCCCTGCACGAGTCGCATGTCGATGTAGAGCAGCCCGTCGATCTCGCCGTAGTCGTGGATCGGGATGACGTGGGGCTCCTGCAGCAGCGCGGCGATGTGGGATTCGCGCCGGAACCGAGCCCGATAGACCGGGTCGTCGGCCAGCTGCTCGGGCAGCACTTTCACCGCGACTACCCGGCCCTTGGTGGTGTCGAGTGCCTCGAATACCCGGCCCATCCCGCCGGAACCGATCAGCCGCCGCAGGCTATATTTCCCGAACGTCGACCCTGGCATCAGTGGCGGCCGTAGGTTGTTCACGACTGCCTTGCCTGCGTTGTCGGCAACCTGCGCAGGTTGATCAGAATCGAGAATCGGCGCTTGAACATTGTCGACTTGCCAGCTGGACGACGATGCGGCCTCGGCCCCTTCGGCGAAAGTGCGACCCCACTGCCACACGATCTATGCCCCCTCACATTCTAGTCCGACGGTATGGGCCGGCGTGCTACGACTGCTCGGGGATCGACCGGCTCTCGCGCCGACACATCGAGCGAATGCTGGTGACTCACTGCTGATGGGGGCACCGTCTCGTTCCACAGACTCGCCTGGAGGATTTTGGTTCGCTGCATGCTGCGCGCAGCGTGCGGCACGCGGCCGGTACGGTGGCCGGCCCCCCACTGCCCGCGTGTCGGAGTCGAGTGCACGGTAGTTCACCGCCTCCGCGACCAGTTCGCGGCCCACCTCGGGGAAAAAGGTGTAGCACGGTAGGCATCGGCTCGGTCGCGAACATCCGCGATAAAGGTGGACGGCATTCGTGAACTCCTGGAGAGCTGGTTCGTGTATCAGCGCGGCGCGCGATCGGTGAGGTCTGCCGCTTCGTTGGTAGCAGCCTTGACAAGAATCTTCGGCGTCGGCGCTCGTCCCGAATAGCCACCATAGGTGGCGATCGTTTTCACCCCTGGGCAACATCTCACGCCCTGGGTGCCGACACAGCACTGCTGGTCGGCGCCTATTCCAGCGCGGTTTTACAAAGGGGCGGTTTGCTGCGGAACGCGATTCCGCTCCTGATGCCCGGCACGCCGGTCATGCCGACATCCTCGCCGAACAGGTTCAGGCGAACGAGCAATCAGAGCGCGAGCAAACGAACAGCGGACAGGCCTCCTCCCGGCTCCTCGACGACGCCCACTGATCACGGGATCCAAGCGGCCCCTGCACTGGATTCGGTCGACTACGCTGCACGCTTCGTGCCGCCGACCGGTCGGGGTGGCGAAGGCCGAGGCGCGGGTGGCGAGTTTCCCTTTGCTGACCCGCCACCCGCGCCGGAAGACGACGGCTATGCCGAGGGGCTGGCGATCAAGCACCACAGGGCGAGCAGGGGGTCGGCGTTGCACAAGCCGCCGGCGACAGGTTCGGTTGTTGCCGGAGAGGGCGATTCGAGCGGAAGGGGGTTGGCTGTGGCGGTGCCGGCGGCGGACAGGGTTGCGGCGCCGATCAGGAGAGCGGCGGAGATTCCGCGGCGTGCGAGCATGTGAAACTCCTCTGAGCGTGGTGTGCGGCGAGACTAGGTCGGGCGGTGGCGGATTAGATTGCTACGCAGGCGGATCCGAGGTTGATGCCGGTGCCGACGTCGACGGGCTGCCTGATTTGAGCTGTCGCGTTCGGCTGGATGGCGTAGATGTAGGTGATTTTCGTCGAGGACGGGGTCCAGGTCGCCTTCGCTACGCCGTTGGAAGGCTTCGCCTCGGCGAATCCGCTGGGGCCCTGGCCCTCCTCGAAGAAGTAGACGGTCTGGCTGTTGTCGTCCACCGCGACGGTGACGGTGTACGAGCAGGTCGTTCCGTACGTGTGGGTGCCGAGGGAGAAGGCGGGCGCGATCGCGATGCTGGTGACGGTCGCCGAGGCCGACGGCGCGGTCAGTGCGGTCACGCTCGCGACGACGCCGAGTGCGGCAGCACCCGCGACGATGCGTTTCGTCTTGGGCGAGTTCGGAATTCGCGTCATGGTGTATCGATCTCCTGTCAGGGTCGAAATCGGTTCGGCCGGAAGGTCTGCCGTCGGCCGAGAGTGAGAGCCGCAGTGCCCTTGCCGACGATCACGCCGTCCGTCGCATTGATGACGTAACAGCGGCGGGTCCGCCGGCCCCGACCAGTGTCGCGATCGCAACCGCCGCCAGGACACCGATCCGCGCCGAGAACTGTTGAACCCTGCGCTTTTTCGGACTCACAGTCCATTCGTCGGATGATCCTCGGATACCGTTAGCAACACTGGCGGCCCCCAAAACTGGGGGCAGCGTTCGAGCAGCTCTACTGGAGCCAGCCGAGTTCGTGGGCAAGGTCTTTGGCGGCGGCCCGGATGCGGCGGTGTACCGGTGACTCGCGCGCCGGCGCCTCCTGCGCCAATACCGTACCGGCCGTGGTCAATTCGACGCTACGAGTACTCCGCAGCAACAGCGCCGTCCCGAGTTCCGCCGCCAACCGGCGTATGCGGCCGCTGAGCGCCGGCTGGGCGATGCCGATCCGCTCGGCCGCTCGCGTGAAATTCCAATTCCTGCGCGAGCATCAGAAAATACCGCAGGCTCACCGTGTCCGGAGCCATGCGCCCCCTGCCGATTGATAACGATCCGTTCCGACTCTATCCCGAATCGATCTTTCCCTCGACCGTGCACGTGACCCTAACCTGCACATATGACAATCCAGCTGACCGCGGTGCTGGACATCGCCCCCGCGCACACCGCCGCTTTCGAGGCCGCGATCACCACCCTCGCCAAGGCCGCGACCACCGAACCCGGTGTGCTCGACTACGGCTTCTGGCGCGATCCGGCCCAGCCTGGCCGTTATCTCATCCGGGAGCGCTATGCCGACCAGGCGGCAGTCGACACCCATATGGCGCTTGCGGACGTCGTGGCCTTCACCGTCCTGCTCCCGGAGTGGCTGGCCCAAGACTCGCACGCGCTCCTCGAAACCACGACCGACCTGACCCGAATCCCGTTCTCCCGCAACCAGGAAGGCGCACTGTGAACGACCGAGCTTCGAAAGTCGCCGCCATCACCGCCTTCTTCGACGCTTACGCCCGCTATGACCTGGACGGCATGCGCGCTGTTCTCACCGAGGACATCGCCTGGACCATTCCGGGCCGTCACGCACTATCCGGGACCAAACACGGCATCGACGAGGTCGTCGCGTTCTTCGATCAGCTGTCCAAGGCGGGTATGAAGGCGGAGACCTTCTTCCTGGAGGCCAACGACGAGTATGTCGTGGACATCCACCGCGGCTACTCCACCGCCGGCGCCGGCAAGGTGGATACCATCTGGGCGCTGGTGTGGCACTTCACCATCGACGGCAAGGTCGACCGGGTGGTGAACCTCTCCGGTGACCAGCATCAGATGGACAGCTACGTCTGGCAGAACTACACGCTCGCACCACTACCCGAACGGCTCGCACCGGCTGCAAGCCAGTCTGCTCGGGTTCACAGTTGAGCGACTGCTGGACGCCGCCGCTACCTCTCGATCACTTGGGACGTGGCCGTGGTGTAGTGGATTCCGCGGGCCTCGGCCACCCCTGGTCCGCCTCCGGTCCCGCCGTGCTCGCCGTTGTCGCTGCAGCCGTTCCCGGTCTGGCTGGGGTCGGTGCAGGTGTTTTCGCCCCCACCGCCTTCCCCGCAGTTTTCGTTGTCGCAGCCATGGGGCGGGACAGGCGGAGCCGGAACCGGCTCGGCGGCATTACCAACCCACCCCCAAGTCCGATCGACCTGCACCACGCCGGGCGCTGCACTCGGCGCGGCCAGGGCCGGAACCGCCGCCGTCGCGGGAACTGCCATCGCCACCCCCGCCAGCACGAACGCGGTGAACAGCTGACGTGTGGTACTCCGGTAAGTCTCGTTGGTCATCATCATTGCCTTTCCCGGACTCGGTGAACCGACTGCTGCGCCTGATCGATTTTCGTCACCTCGCACGTCTCGTTCGAGTAACGACTACGCCGTCGTGACCATCCGGGGTTGCGGCGCGGTCGATGGTGTCGCTGTGAAAGCCGCTTCGGCGGGCAAGTCCGAAAAGCCCGGTCTGCGCATGTCCGGGGGCGCCTTCCATGAGAAACCCCATGTTCGATCGCCCTCGAATGAAATCCTACTCAGATGATCAACAGCGGAAAATAGCCATAGCTGTCGCGTCAACCGTTTCGGTCAGCGCGGTATACGGCGGTCCGGCGCGCGGACTACCCGTAATGGGCTCACGACCGGCGGGCCGGCCCGGTGAGTGATCTGGATGTAAGGATGAGCTTTTGGGCCATTCACGCGAATACCCCAGGTGGGTAGGTTCCAGTGGTGAACGAACTTCAGGAACACATACGGAACATGTTGGATGGCAAGAACTTTGCCGTGGTTGCCACCGTCAACGAGGACGGGTCACCGCATACATCGGTGGTCTGGGTGGATCGAGATGATGACGGTCCGATGTTCTCGACGACCGCGCAGCGTCGGACAGGGCGCAATCTTGCGAGTGATCCGCGGGTCAGCGTGACCGTGCTGGACTCCCGAGATCCCTACCGGGCGATCGACATCGCAGGCGCCGCCGAGCTGATACCAGATCCGGGCAAACAACTTCCCGCGCGACTGTCGCGGAAGTACGCAGGAGAGTTGCCGCCGCCGGAGCCCGCGGAAGTAGAACGATGGATCGTGCGCGTCGTTCCGGAGCGGAATACCACATTTGGAGCCTGATGGGTCAGGGTCGTTGAGCCACAAGCAGTTTCAGCATCGGATCGTGACCACCGATCGAGAGACCGGCTTCACCCAGCAGGACCGAAGAGAAGCCCCCGGCTGGATCACGTTGTCCGCCGGGGTTTTGTCGTTCTGCTAAGTCGTCAGCGCTGCCAGATGCCGCTGTCGATGAAGTTGGCCCACACGTCGGCAGGGAACGCCAGGATCGGGCCCCGACTGTTGTCCTTCGTATCGCGCACCAGCGTGACAGCCGGGTCGTGCCGAACCTCGACACACTCCTTGCCAGCATCGGAGAAGCTCGACTTGTACCACTCGCTCATTACCGGCTTCTTCATGCCGTGTGCTCCTTTGCGATTCGCACCAGCAAGTCCCTGGTGTCCTGCGCTGTCAACGCTACAGCCCGGAGACCGGCGATTGCTTCACGATATTCGTCGACCTCTTCGTCGTGCTCGTGGAGAACGCTGCCGATGGCGCCTTCGGCGTATACCACTGGCGGCAAAGTCATCCCACTCGCGCCTTTGGGCAGATGGAGCAGGATGAACTGCTGAATGACAAGCCCCGGGTGTGGGCCGATAGCGAACGGGAGCGCCCGGATCTCGATATTGTCCCGGTCTCCAACCTCGGCGAGCCACCGCAGTTGCGCTGACATCACCTCCGGCGGCCCAGGCCTGTTCCACAAGACCGCTTCGGATATGAACGCCTCCAACCGAAAACCGGCATCATCCAACCGTGTTTGCCGCTTTTGGGTGAGCTCGACCCGCCGTTCTACGTCCACTGCGGACAGACGTGGCAGGGTGACGCGGACGATTTCCCGCCGGTAGTCTGCAGTCTGCAGCAAGCCGGGCACGATTACCGGTTGGTACGTGATGATCTGCTCTGCCACTCCTTCGAGCCGGAGGAGCTTCTCGAAGTTCGGCGCGACTTGGTCGCTGTACGGCTGCCAGAACCCTTTCGAGTTCCCCTGTGCCTTGGCCGCATTGTCCTGTGCTCGAACCTCTTCCAGAAGCTTGAGTGCCTTGGCCTGGTCCTCCGGGGAAGCGTGGTAGTACTCGAGCAGGTCCTTGATCTGCGGCCTGGTGAGCTTGGTCGGCGAGCCTTCCTCCATCCGCATCAGGACAAATCGCGTGACCTCGAGGTGGGCTGCCGCGGTCGACAGGGCCGTACGAGGTGCTTTTGATCGCACAGATTTCATGAAGTTTCCGAAATCCATGCGAGAGACCGTCAATCCGGCCATTTCGTTAGCCTCGCTATCTGGGAAACGTTCTCTACGCACATGTGCACACTGCACTTCAATCTTATTTCATGCGACTGTGAGTCATGCACGTATTGCCGCAGCACTTTTGGGTGCATTCTTAATCCATAGCTCCTGGCGACGATGAGAAAGATGCCGCCGGAGGGGAGTTCACCCAGATACAACTAGGAGTTGTAATGCCTTGGGATGCTTGGGCTTTGACGCTCTTGACGGTGGTCGGGTCAGTGGTCTCCATCGCCTGCCTCGTCGAGGACATTAGAAATTCCGGTCGGTTTGAAACAAGAAATCGCGGCCGCCATCGCCGCCAGCGGAAAACGATGAGCGTGCGTCAGGAGGTGAATGCGGCGTGGACAGGTACGAACGGTTGGAAAGCTGCGACGTTGGGGACCGGGAGCCCCCGATGACGTCCACCGAGGCAATGGAATCGCTTGTTCTGCATCAGGACTGCGTTACCGCGATGTGTGAGCGGAAGATGGCTGCGGGGCAGATCATCAGGATCGACGCGGAGAAGCTCGAGTCCGCGAAGGTCATTCGGTTTCCGGCGAGTCGAATGGAGCCCGGTTGTGGCACGTGCGACCCGTAAAAGGCACCGCGCGCCGCATCGGCGTCCCGCCACGCTCGCCGAGGCGAAGAGCGGACTCGATCGGCACCGGGCGTGTGTGGACGACTGCGAAGCGAAGAAGCACTACGAGGATGCCGTCGGGCAGATGGTTCGCGGGCCCGGTCTCGGGTGGAATATCTGGCGACCGGACGACAATCGGGTCCGGTGACGAGAAGCGGGGGCGCGGCGGCGGGGGTTGAGGGGCAAGGCGTTAAGGTAAAGGAACCCCGCGGGGTGTGCGCCGCCGCGGCCCCCCCCGCCCCCGCCCCGGCGTTGACGGCGGGGGCGGGGGCGGCCG
>NZ_JBEXJI010000055.1:0-22654 GCF_040609015.1 Nocardia sp. NPDC004860
CGATGGTACTGCACTCGACAGGGTGTGGGAGAGTAGGACACCGCCGGAACATCCTTCGCGAAGGCCCCGACCAATTTGGTCGGGGCCTTCTGCGTTTTCTGGGTATTTCTCGGCCGGCGCGTAATTCGGTGGGCCGGGGCGTGGAGTTCTGGACCGGCTGCCTGCTGGATGCACTCGGTGACGAGCGGCGGCGGCCCCTTCCTTCTAATTCTTTTGGGTTGGTAATCCAGCGCCTCCGCTCTCCTCGCCGTCCAAGGGTCCCTGGCACAGTGCCTGGGGCCCTTGGCATTTCGGTCTCCGATCGCAAAGCGAGAGCACTGCTCTTGACTCCGTAACCGCGGTGAGTGATCATTGGTCCTAATTGAGAGCACTGATCTCGGAGCAGATATGATCACCACCGCCTGGACGGCCGTCAACCTGACCCTCGCCTTCGTGCTGGAACTCGTCGCCGTCGGCGCACTGGCCTACTGGGGCGTGCGCACCGGTCGCGGCCGGTTCGCCAAGGTGCTGCTGGGTGGCGGCGTCGCCCTGGCCGCCATGGTGCTGTGGGGCATGTTCGCCGCACCGCAGGCGAGTTTCTCGATCCCCGTGGCGGCGGTGGTCACCAGGGTCGTGGTGTTCGGCGGTGCGGCCGCCGGGCTCTGGCAGCTGGGACATCGGACGGCCGCGGTCGCCTTCCCGGTCCTGGTCGTCGCGAATCTGGCCGTGATCCATGCCGGGCATCTGTCGATGTAGCGCCGACCGAGGATGTAGCGCGGCCGAGCTCGACTGGGCCCCTGGGAAATTCACGGGACACCGAAAACGTTGCAGTGGTACGGTCGCACGGCGGAGCGGGAGGTTCCGCCGAACTCGAGAGCAGGAAGGGGCCGATCATGCGCGTTCATCGCGACGTCGTCGTGGCCCGCCCGCGCTTCGAGGTGATCCTGGTGTCTCCGCCGGCTCGGTGCCGGCTGCGCGGCCGGTACTGAGTACCCCCGGGGCGTCTGCCCTGTCCGGGGGAATCGCGCTGTTCTGTTCCGGATCAGCACGAAGGACGTATGACCGTGCGTACCAACATTTCTCGACAATCTTTGGCAGTCGTTCGCAATCTCGGGATTCTCGCGCATGTGGATGCCGGGAAGACCACGGTGACCGAGCGGATGCTGTTTCTCACCGGGATCACCCACAAGCGTGGCGAGGTGCACGATGGCACCACCGTCACCGATTTCGATCCGCAGGAACGGGATCGGGGCATCACCATCTTCGCGGCGGCAGTGAGCTGCGAGTGGGCCGGGCACCGGCTCACCGTCATCGATACCCCGGGGCACGTCGACTTCTCCGATGAGGTCGAGCGGTCCCTGCGGGTATTGGACGGCGCGGTGGCGGTTTTCGACGCCGTGGCGGGGGTGGAGCCGCAGGGCGAATCGGTGTGGCGGCGCGCCGACCGCTACGGCGTGCCCCGGATCGCGTTCGTCAACAAGATGGATCGCGCCGGGGCCGACCTGAGGGCCGCGGTCGCCTCGATTCGCGAACGGTTGCATCCGGTTCCGGTGCTCGTCCAGCTGCCGGTGTACGCCGGCGACGCGTTCGCCGGCGTGGTGGATCTGGTTCGCCTGCGTGCTCTCACGTGGGAGAACGGCCTCGTGGCGGGCCCGGTTCCGGATCACCTCGCGGACGAGGTGGCGCAATGCCGCCGCGAACTGGAAGAGGCGGTGGCGGAGCGGAATTCGGCGGCGTTGGAGGAATTCGTCGAGCGCTCCGGCCTGTCCGCCGAGACCCTGTCCGCCGCGCTGCGGGAGCTCACCCTCTCCGGCCAGGTGGTGCCGGTGCTGTGCGGCGCGGCCTACCGCGATATCGGCATCGAGCCGCTGCTCGACGCCGTGGTCGCGTATCTGCCGTCACCGCTGGACCGGCCCGCGGTCGGGTCCGGTGACGCCGTCCGCGCCGCGGATCCGGCGGAACCGTGTGCGGCACTTGCCTTCAAGGTGCATGCCACGCCGACCGGGCGGCTCACCTTCGTGCGCGTCTACTCGGGCGTCCTGCGGAAGGGCGACACCGTGGTGGACGTGGGCGGTGGTCGTCGCGAGCGGGTCGCGCGCATCCTGCGGGTGCAGGCGGATCGGCACGCGGAGGTCGAGGCCGCGGCGGCAGGCGACATCGTCGCGCTGGTCGGCCCGAAGGCCGTGCGGGTCGGCGCGACGCTGTGTGCGCCGGACGCGCCGGTGCTGCTGGAGCCGCCGGCTCTCACCGAGCCGGTGGTGTCGGTGGCGGTCGAGGCGCGGACCGGCGCGGACACCGAGAAGCTGGCGCCGGCCCTGGCCCGGCTGGCCGAGGAGGACCCGTCCCTGACGGTGCGGACCGACCCGGAGACCGGGCAGACCCTGCTGGCCGGACTGGGCGAACTGCACCTCGAGGTCGTGGTGGAGAAGCTGCGCCGCGACCGGGGGCTGAGCGTGACCGTGGGCCGGCCGCAGGTGGCGTACCGGGAGACCGTCGTGCGCGGCGTCCGGGGCCTGACCTACCGGCACGCCAAGCAGGACGGCGGGGCCGGGCAGTGGGCGCACATCGTGCTCGATGTGCAGCCGCTGCGTGAATCCGAGCCCGGGGCAACGGGATTCGAGTTCGAGTCGACGGTGGTCGGTGGCCGGGTACCGGCGGAGTTCGTCCGCGCGGTGGAAGCCGGCTGCCGGGACGCTTTGGCGGAGGGCCCGCTCGCGGGTCATCCGGTCACCGGGGTCCGGGTCACGCTCACCGATGGCGCGACGCATTCGAAGGATTCGTCGGAGCCGGCGTTCCGCACCGCGGGCCGCCTGGGGCTGCGGGAAGCCCTGCGCGCCAGCGCCATGGCGGTGCTGGAGCCGCTGGTGGAGCTGACCGTGACCGTGCCGGAGGACCATGTCGGCGCGGTGCTCGGTGACCTCGCCGCCCGGCGCGGCCGGGTGACCGGCTCGGTCACCCGCCCCGGCGTCGTGGTGGTGACGGCCACGGTGCCGCTGGCCGAATTGTTCGGCTACGCAACCCGTTTGCGCGGCCGCACACAGGGCCGGGGCACGTTCACCACGCGTCCGCTGGGCTACGCCCTCGCCCCGTAAGGGGTGACCGGGGCCCGGTGGCGGCGGCATATCGATGCCGTCCGTCACCGGGCCCCGTTGTCATGTGCGGCCATCGAATACCCGGAAGGGTTGATTGTTGTCGCGACTACGGTTACTGTTGTCGCAACAACAGAATTTCCCGAGGGGAGATGGCAGTCATGATGTACTCGTTCACCGAAGAGGCCGTGATCACCGGCGACATCGACAAGATCTGGGCGGTCGCCACCGATGTGGCCCGCTGGTCGGAATGGGACCCGCACGAGGAGAAGTCCCGCATCGACGGCGAATTCGCGGCCGGGACCACCGGGTGGGTCAAGCCGAAGGGGGCGCCGGCGGGGCCGTTCACCATCGTCGCCGTGGAGCCGGGACAGTCGTGGACCAGTGAGGCGGGTATTCCGTTCGGGAAGCTGCGCGGCCATCGCACCTACCGGGCCCTCGGCGACGGCACCGTGCGGGTGGCCGAGAATGTCGAGGTGCACGGGCTGTTCGGGCCCTTGTTCAAACTCGTCTGGGAGAAGGCCATGCGCGCGGACATGCCGCTGACCTTCGCGGCACTGGAGCAGGAGGCGCTACGGCGTGGCTGAATCATCGGGGCGGGCGGGAACTTCGCGGCAGGCGCGTGGCGTGCCGCGGGGACCGCTCATGAGCCCGGGCTTCTGGTTGCACCACGCCGCGCTGGAATGGCGGGCGACGCTGGAGCGCAATCTGCGCCCGCTCGGCCTCACCCCCACCCAGTTCAACCTGCTCGCCTCGGCGGGCTGGCTGAGCCGGGAGGGCGAGCTGCCGACCCAGCAGCAGGTAGCCGACATGTCCGGTTCGGATCGGATGATGGCGTCCAAGGTGATTCGGGGGCTGGAGGAGCGCGGCCTGCTCCTCCGTCACGCCGATCCGGCCGACGCCCGGGTCCTGCGCATCGAACTGACCTCCGCCGGACGGGAATTGGCCGGCCAGGGTGTGCAGACCGCCGTCGACACCGACGCCCAGCTCTTCGGCGACGACGGCGACCTGCTGCGCGAACACTTGAAACCGATTGCCGCGCATCGGCTGCCGGGCTGATCAGGGCACGACCGGGCCGATCAGGGCTTGACCAGGATCGCCCGTGTGTAGAGCAGCCCGAAGCCCAGCCGTTGCACATTCTGCTGGGACTTCGAGCCGGGCTGGGTGGTCACCACCGCGATATCGCAGCCAGCCGCGGTCGCCTCGGCGAGGCGCACCGACAGCAGCGACGACTGCACCCCGTGCCGCCGATGCGCGGGATCGGTTGCCGCGCCGGTCAGCTGGGCGACGCCCTGGGACATGCGCATGCTCGCCCCGCCCGCCACCCGCCCGTCACGCCGGGCCAGATACCGCCGCATCCCCGCCGCGCCGGTGAGATCCCGCATGGCCCGGGCGATGACATCGGCCGGAAATTCCTCGTGCGACGCCACACCCTGGGCGTCGGGATGCGCGAACCCCTCCGCGACCACTTCCAGCCAGGCGTCGAACTCGTCCTCGCCGCTGGGTTTCACGTCGACACCGTCGGCGACCACCGCGGCACGCTCGCCGCCGAGCTCCAGCCCGAGCACGTTCTCGAACGACACCAGCAGATAACCGCGCGCGGTGAGAAGTTCGCCGACACCCGGATCGCCGAGCTGCGAGACCTCGGCCTGTACCGGCGTCTTCCGTGCCGCGAACAACCGCTCGATCTCGTCGAGTTCCGACGGCTCGGGTATCCCCGCGAATCCGAGCCCGGCAACCTTGTTCAGCGGAGACCCGTCCTCGGCGAACGACGCCACGCCGCCCGCCACCGGTAGGACGAACCCCGCATCGACTCCCACCCGGTCCGCGGCCGCCGCACTGCCCTTCGCAATGAGTTCCGCTTCGACCCGCTCGATCCGCGCCGCCAGCTCCGTCCCACAGAAAAGCGTTCCCTGATCACTTGGCATGCACCCGAGCCTAATTCGGGACGCAACGGACATGCCCGCGATTTTCCGTCCCGGGTGAGCCTGCTGCCCGGGTCGTCACGGAACGGCCTGCCGGATCCCATGAATGCCGCAGCCCGGGCTGGTGCCGGCCTACTCAGCGCCCGGGCCGCACCGGTCGGGTCGGCGTGGCCGGTGGGCATCGCGCTGTGCACGGGTTCTGAGTGGGTGCGACGGTGGTCGGGTGTGGCAGTGGTCGGGCGGGTGGACGTGGGTCGTAGGGTCTGGGGGTGGGTGTTGATCGTTCGGGTGCAGTCGCCGGTGGGCTGGTGGTCGGGTTCGACCTGGATATGACGCTGATCGATTCGCGGCCGGGGATTGCGGCGGTGTGGGATGCGGTGGCCGCCCGGACCGGGGTGGCGATCGATTCGGAGCTGGTGGTGTCGCGGCTCGGGCCGCCGCTGGCGCACGAGGCGGCGCAGTGGTTTCCGGAGCACGAGGTGCCGGGGATCGTCGCGATGTACCGGGAGTTGTATCCGGATCTGGCGGTGCACGCGGCGGAGCATCTGCCGGGGGTGGTGGACGCGCTGGCGGCGGTGCATCGGGCCGGTGGGCGGGTGCTGGTGATCACGGCGAAGAACGGGCCGCACGCACAGTTGCATCTCGATCATCTCGGGCTGGCGGTCGACGAATTGGTCGGCGGGGCCTGGGCGGAGGAGAAGGGCGAGGTGCTGCGGGAGCGCGGGGCCTCGATCTATGTGGGGGATCATCTCGGCGATGTGCGGGCGGCCAAGGTGGCCGACGCGGTGTCGGTGGCGGTGACCACCGGGCCCTATGCGGCCGAGGAGCTGTCGGCCGCGGGCGCGGATGTGGTGCTCGGCGATCTGACCGAGTTCCCGTGCTGGCTGGCCGCCCACCTCGCCGCGTAACCGGTTGACTCGCAACCGTTCTCGGCGCACCGGCCGGGAGCGGTGCGGGTGCTCACGGATAGATCGGCGGGGCGAGCGCGAGGGCCACGGCGTGCGAGGGGTCGAGGGCGGGGATCGAGGCGTCGACCGCGTGGCCGTCGGCATCGCGCACCTGCCAGCCCCGCAGTGATACGACCGGAATATCGCGGTGGTTCGCCAATGCCAGCTCGGACAGGGTGCCCCACGAGCCGCCGATGACGATGACCGCATCGGCCGAGGCCACCAGGATCGCATTGCGGGCCTCGCCCATATTCGTATAGATCGCCGCGGACAGGCCCGGGCAGACCGCGTCACGATCCGTGCCGGGACGGATGCCGAGGACGAGTCCACCTGCGCCGGAAGCGCCTTCGGCGACGGCGGCCATCACACCGGAACCGCCGCCGCACAGCACGGTCGCACCCGCAGCGGCCAGCAGCCGGCCCACCTCGCGGGCGGCCGTGGACTCGGTGTCGGTGCAGGTGCTGGGGCCGCAGACGGCAATTTGCAGGGGTGGCAAGGGCTTTCCTCTCGTCGATGCGGGACGGATCGTTGGCATCAGGGTGATTCGAATGGTGTCGGCGCGGGGTGGCCGCGGCTACCGTTCTGCCCACGGTCACGAGTATCAGCATGTTCGAGCCCCGGCTCGCTGATCGGCAACCCTCGCACGGCGGTGGGGTGCCCCGGGTGACGACCAGGCGGCGTCCACGCGGACCCCGCAAGCGCTAGTCGAAGGAGCACAGGTCCATGTCTGGATGCCGCCCAGCCAACGGCTGAGGCCCAGCGCCCGAATTCCATCCGGGCGATTCTCTTTCCCGCACCGTACGCCTTCGGCGGTCGCGGTCGAGTCCCCATGCCCCGGCGCGGTGTCGGTGCACGAGTGCAGAGGTAGCAATGAGCAGGAACTGGTCCGGTTCGCGTGGATTCCGGGTGTTGGTGGGTGTGGCGGCGGCGACCGCGGTGGCGGGGCTGCTGTCGGCGTGCGGGAACGAGTCGTCGGACAGCAAGTCGGACACCGTGTACTTCGGGGTGTCGGGCCCGAAGACGGGCGGGTCGGCCGAGTACGGGCGGCTCTGGCAGCAGGGTTTCGACCTGGCCCTGGACGAGATCAATGCGGCGGGCGGGATCGACGGCAAGAAGGTCGCGCTGAAATGGGAGGATTCGCAGTCGGATCCGAAGCAGACGGTGCCGATCGCCACCAAGTTCGTGGGCGACAAGTCCATCATCGCCGAGCTCGGCGACTTCTCCTCGCCCGCCTCCATCGCGGCCTCTCCGGTGTACAACCGCGGCAAGCTGGTGCAGTACGGGTTCACCAACTCCTCGGTGGATTTCACCAAGGGCGGCGACTACTCGTGGAGCCCTTCCATCACGCTCGACGTGTACATGGAGCGCAATGCCGAGTGGGTGCGGTCCAAGGCGAAGAAGGTCTCCGTCGTCTACCTCGAAACAGACTGGGGCAAGCAGGCTTTCAAATTCTTCGAGCAGTTCGCCAAGGAGAAGGGCATCGAGATCGCCTACTCCTCGGCCATCCTGCCGGATTCGCAGGACTTCCGGCCGGTGCTGATCAAGGGCCGCGACGCCAACCCGGACGCCTTCGTGCACCTCGGTTACGGCCCGGACGGTGCGCTGGTGGTCAAGCAGCTGCGTGATGTCGGGTTCACCGGGCAGCTCTTCGCCGGCCAGAACACCCCGCAGTTCATCGATCTGGCCGGTCCGGCAGCCGAGGGCGACATCGTGAACGGCGTCTTCACGTCGTCGGATCCGAGTCCCAGGATCCAGAGCTTCGTCACCAGGTTCCGGGCCAAGTTCAACACGGACCCGGGCGATTTCAACGTCTACGCCTACGACGCGCTCAACGTGCTGGTGAAGGCCGCCAAGACCGGCGGCGCCACCCGCGAGGGCGTGCTGAAGGGCCTGCGCGAGATCAAGGACTTCGACGGAATCGGACTGGGCACCTTCGCCTTCGACCAGCAGACGCGGCGGCCCAGCGGCGTGAAGCCGATCGAGCTGGAACTGCGCAGCGGCAAATTCGTGCCGGTCGGAAGCGCCAAATAGATGTTCGACACGCTCATCGCGGGTCTGGTGCACGGCAATGCGTACGCGCTCATCGCCGTGGGCATCACCCTCATCTTCGGGGTCAGCAATGTCATCAACTTCGCGCACGGCTCGATCTTCGCGTTCGGTTCGGTGCTGGGCTGGTGGCTGATCGCCCAGCACGGCGTGCCGTGGTGGGCCGCGTTGATCGCGGTGGTGGCGGCGACGGCGCTGGTCGGTGTCGCCATCGACATCCTGGCGGTACGGCCGCTGCGGCGGGCCCCCGCCATTGCCGCCCTGCTGGCGACGGTGGCGGTCGGGCTGATCATCGAGAACGCGGTCGCCCTGGTCTTCGGACCCGACACCCGGCCCTTCCCGCAGGTCTTGCCCACCAACAACTTCCGGGCCGGCGGGGTGCGGTTCGGCACCTCCGATGTGGTCATGTTCGCCCTCACCCTCACGGTGATGGCGGGACTGTGGGCCTTCCTGCGCTACAGCCGTCACGGTTTGGCCATTCGCGCCACCGCGCAGGACCCGGACGCCGCCGCGCAGATGGGCATCGGCGTGGGCCGGGTGCAGTCGCTGGCCTTCGCCATCGCCTCCGGACTGGGCGGGCTGGCGGGCATCTTCGTCGGCCTCTACAACTCGAACATCTCACCGACCAGCGGCGGCATCGTCGGCATGACCGGATTCGTGGCCGCCACCATCGGCGGGCTGGGGTCGATTCCGGGCGCGGTCATCGGCGGTTTCGTGCTCGGGCTGGTGGAGGCGTTCGGCATCTACTGGTTCGGTGACGGCTACCGGGATCTGATCACCTTCGGCCTGCTGGTGATCTTCCTGGTGCTGCGGCCCGGCGGCTTGCTCGCCCGGCCGCCCGCCATCGAATCCGAGCCCATGACCGGCACCTTCCTCGGGTCGGGACGGGAACCGCGGGTGCGCTGGTGGCATGCCCTGATCGCGTTCGCCGTTGCGGGCGTGGCGATTCCGCTGATCGCGGATGATTACGGCATCTCGGTGGGCACCCAGATCCTGGCCTACGCCATCATCGCGGTCTCCATGACGCTGGTGGCCGGGTCGGCGGGACAGCTGGCCATCGGGCAGGCGGGGCCCATAGCCATCGGCGCGTACACCTCGGCGGTGCTGACGGTGTCGCACGGCTGGGCCTTCCTGCCCGCCATCGTGGCCGCGGGCCTCGTCGCGGCCGTGGCCTCCTCGGTGCTGGCCGCGCCGCTGTGGCGGCTGGGCGGGCACTATGTGGCGATCGCGACGCTGGGCATCGGCATCGTGACGGTGGCGATCATCCGCAACTGGGAGCCGGTGACGCGTGGCAGCTACGGCATCTTCGGGATTCCCGCGCCCAGTCTGTTCGGGTACGAATTCACCACGCACACCCAGACTTTCCGGCTGGAGCTGGTGGTGCTGGCCATTGTGCTGGCGGTCATCGTCGGCGTGCAGCGGTCCCGGCTGGGGATCGCCATCCGGGCCATCGGGGCCGACGAGGTGGCCGCCCGCTCGGCGGGGGTGCCGGTGCGCGATTACAAGGCGCTCGCCTTCGCGGTGGCGGCGTTCTTCTCCGGCATCGGCGGTGCGCTGCTGGCCCACCAGTACTCCTACATCGACCCGACGGTGTTCAACCTGCCGATGTCGCTGCTGGTGGTGACCATCCTGGTGCTGGGTGGCACCGCCTCGCCCTATGGCGCGGTGCTGGGCGCGGTGGTGCTGATCGGGGTGCCGGAGCTGCTCCGGCTGGCGCCGTCGTGGCGAATCGTCTTGTACGGCTTGGTATTGCTGCTGGTGGTGCGGTTCCGGCCCCAGGGAATTCTGGTGAGGAGGAATCGTGTCCCGGTCAACGCCTGACGTGCTCACGGTCACCGGTCTGCGCCGCTCCTTCGGCGGCGTGCGAGCCGTGGATGGGGTCGAATTCGCCATCGCGCCGGGTGAATTCGTCTCGATCATCGGGCCCAACGGGTCCGGGAAGTCGACGACGGTCAATCTGATCTCCGGCGTGCTGAAGCCGGATGCCGGGGCAGTCCTGGTGCACGGCACCAGGATTCGACCGGGCCGCCCGGAGGCGGCCGCCGCGGCGGGCATCGCCCGGACCTTCCAGAACGGCCGCGTGTTCGGCAACATGACCGTCCGCGAGAACGTCGATGTCGGCCTGCAGCCCACGCTGCGCGCGGCGCGGCCACTGCGTGTGCTGGCGAATGTGCCGGTGCTGAAATGGATTTCGCTGCTCGCCGAACTGGGCGTGGCGCTGGCGCCGACACCGGCGGCGCGGGCCGAGCGGCGGGCGTCGGCCGCTCGGATCGACGCGCAGCTCGCGCGGTTCGAGGAACGCCTGGCGCCGCGTGCCGACCATGCGACCTACACGCTGTCCTACGCCAATCGCCGCCGGACCGAGATCGCGCGGGCGCTCGCCGCGGAACCCGGCCTGCTGCTCCTCGACGAGCCCGCCGCGGGCATGAACCAGACCGAGACCGCCGAAATCGGCAGGCAGCTGGCCGCATTGAAGGCCCAGGGCCAGACGGTGCTGCTGGTCGAGCACAAGATGGACCTGGTCCACGACCTGTCCGACCGGGTGCTCGTGCTCGACGAGGGGCGCATCATCGCCCAGGGCACGCCCGCCGAGGTGCTGGCGGATCCGCGTGTCATCGAGGCCTACCTCGGGCGCAGCCGGGCCGGCGGGAAGGTCGGCGCGGATGTCTGAATTCGACGAAAACGCCACGCCGATCCTCGAATTCGACCGGGTGGTGGTGCACTACGGCCCGTCCCGGGCGCTCGACGAGGTCTCCCTGCGGGTGCGGCCCGGCGAGATCGTCTCGCTGCTGGGCGGCAATGCCTCGGGCAAGTCGACCACCATGAAAACCGCGCTCGGCCTGCTGAAACCGTCCTCGGGCGTGGTGCGCGTCGACGGTACGGACGTGAGTGCGACGCCCCCGTCGGCGCGGATCCGGGCCGGGCTGGCCTCGGTCCCGGAGGCCCGGCGCGTCTTCCCGGCCATGACCGTCGAGGAGAACCTCTTCGTCGGCGGCTACATCCGTAAGGAGCGCCGCGCGGTGCTGACCGCGCGCGCCGCCGAGCTGTTCGACCACTTCCCGCGCCTGGCCGAGCGGCGCGCCCAGCGAGCGGGCACGCTCTCCGGCGGCGAGCAGCAGATGCTGGCCTTCGCCCGCGCGCTCATGAGCAAACCGCGCCTCATCTGCATGGATGAGCCCACCATGGGATTGTCGCCGCTGTTCGTCGATCGGGTGCTGGAGGAGATCGCCCGGCTCAATCGGGAGCTGGGCCTGGCCATCCTGATCGTCGAGCAGCAGGCGGAGCTGGCCCTGAGCATCGCGCACACCGCCAATGTGCTGCGCGGCGGGCGGATCGTGCTGCACGGCCCGGCCGCGGAACTCGTCGGCGATCCGGCGGTGCGCGACGCCTACCTCGGAAAGGTGACCACATGACTCCGCAACGGCTCGGCTTCTTCACCCGCCTGGTCCGCACCGATCCGGCGCAGGACGCGGGCACGGTGTACCGGCAGGCGCTCGAGCAGATCGGGCTGGCCGAACGGCTCGGCTACGACACCGCCTGGGTGGCGCAGCATCACCTGGATCCGGCCGAGGGCGGGCTGCCGTCCCCGTTCGTGTTCCTCGCGCACGCGGCCGCCCGCTTCCCGCGCATCCGTTTCGGGACCGCGATCGTGACGCTGGCCCTGGAGGATCCGATCCGGGTCGCCGAGGACGCGGCGGTGCTGGACCAGCTGTCGGGCGGGCGGCTCGAGCTCGGGTTCGGCGCGGGCGGGTCGCGGCACGCCTTCGAACTGTTCGACCTGGCCGGCGCGGATCGGCAGTCGGTGTACGCGAACAAGCTCGCGCGGTTGGCCGCGGCCCTGGACGGTACGCCGCTGGTCGGTGACCGCGGGCTGAACCCGCCGGCCGCCGGCCTGCGTGACCGCCTGTGGCAGGCCACCTTCTCGGCCGGTGGCGCGGGCCGGGCCGGGCGGGCCGGTGACGGACTGCTGCTGTCGAAGGCCCAGCCGCGTGATCCGGCCGCGCCGGACGCCACCCTCTGGGAGATCCAGCAGCCACTGGTCGACGCCTACCTCGACGCGCTGCGCGCGGGCGCCGAACCGCGAATCGGCGCGTCCCGGGGCGTTTTCGTGGCCGACGACCACGACGAGGCGGTCGGCCTCGCCGAGCGCGGAGCGGCCCGGTTCCTGGATCAGCTCGGCCGCAACGGCGGACCCGAAGTGGCGGAATCCGTCGACGAGGTCTTGCGCGACATCTACATCGGCACCCCGGACGAGGTGGTGGCGCGGCTGTCGGAGGACGCGGCGCTGCGGCACGCCACCGACTTCATCGTGCAGGCGCACCCGGTCGACCCGGGCCACGCCGCCACCCTGCGCTCCATCGAACTCATCGCCACCAAGGTCGCGCCGCAACTGGGTTGGCGACCCGACGAAAGGACCAACCGGTGACCGAGGCATCCACCGCCTACGACGACACGCCACCCGCGGCAACGGAAGTGGCCGGAAGAACTGCTTCCGCCACCGCCGACCCGCCCGGCTCGCGCGGTGGCGCAGGGGGCCGCCGCGCCGATGTCATCGATGCCGTGCTGGGTGCGCGAGCCGAATCGGTGCGCGCGGTGCGCGCGACACGCCCGGAGGTTATCGAACACTCGCAGGGAGTATTCGAGGCGCTGCTCGACGGCCCGGCTACCGCGAGCGTCGGGCGGGAGCGGCTGATCGCGGCGGCGGTCGCCGTCGCCGAGCTGGCCGGCGCGCCGGAGCTGGCGGCGCACTACGCGGCGCTGGGAACCACTCCGGCGGAGGGCGATCCGGTGCTGGCCGCCATTCTGCGGCACGCCGCCCGGGTGACCTCCGCGCCGGCGTCCCTCGCCCGCGCGGACATCGACGCGCTGGCCGCGGCCGGCCTGTCCGAGCGCGACATCGTGACGGTGGCGCAGCTCATCGGGTTCGTGCACTTCCAGGTCCGGCTGCTGGCCGGGCTGCGACTGATCGGAGCGGATGATGAGTGAGCCCGGGCGCGAGGTGCGCAGTGTCGAAACATCCCGGCGGCCAAGTGGATTCACCCAGGAGCAGCTGGACTGGGTGCCGTGGGTGGAGCCCATCGTGCTGGCCGATGCCGATGAGTTGCAGCGTCCCCTGCTCGAGGGCGATCGCGGCGTCGGCCCCTACTTCCGGCTACTCGCGCGCAATGCCGAGGTGCTGGCGCACCGCAGCGCGAATGATCGAGCGATCTTCTACGGTCGAGGGGGATTGACCCGGGCCGAGCGCGAACTCGCGGCGACCGTTACCTCCCGGCGCAACGGGTGTGAGTACTGCGCATCCGTTCACTCACGTTTCACTTCTGCGCTGTCCAAGCGTGTCGCTGATGTGCAGCGGTTGCTGGACGAGGGCAACGAGGTGCGGATCGACGAAAGGTGGGACGCCGTCATCGATTTCGTGGACGCGCTGGCCGCCAATCCGCCGCGCGCGTCCGCCGCTCATCTGAAGCGGCTGCGAGAGCTGGGTTTCGACGCCGCCGAGCTGCACGATCTGGTGCTGTCCGCCGCCTCGTTCTCGTGGGCCAACCGGCTCATGCTCACCCTGGGCGAGCCGGAGGTCCCGGCCTAATCTAGGGCTCTCTCAAAAAAGTTCTAGAAAGTTCATCGGAAATCTTCCCTGCGTGGGTACCGGATCGGTATCGTGCCGAGAGCAAACGGTCAGTGAAAGCACTGGCACCCCGGCGGATCGGAGCACCACCATGGCGAACTTCCTTTCGGATGTTCTCGTTCAGACCATTCTCAAGTTGCTGGCAACCGGCTCCTCGAGCGTTTCCGCCAAGTAGCTACGCGAGCGCCATCTTTCGGCTACTGCGCGGAAGCCGGGGTGATGTGCAAGGACCCGATCTCCGACGGGGGGATCGGGTCCTTTTTTATGCCCGTGTCGACGGGTTTCGCGCCCGGTGTCAGTGGGTAACGCGCTGGGTACTCCGCTCGCATCGAGTGCTCCCGCCCTGGTCCGGCCGGGCATCGCGAGAGGTCCGACAAATTAATACTAAAAAGATCCTAGAAAAGTATTCCGTCCAGTACGGCTGCTCTGTATCGTGTTGAACGGCAAACGATCAGTGACTTTCGGGTCAATGCGACATCGGGCCGCGAGTCTCTCCCCCCGGACCCGCGTCCCGAACCCGGGACGGTTCCCCTGCCTATACCCACCGTCTCGGGTGCGCCGCCCGGCCCGAAGTCACTGAGCCATCTTTCGGCTATCGCGCGGTAAGTCGAAGGTTCAAACGAAGGGCCCGATCCATGACGAGGGGATCGGGCCCTTCGGTATTGTCTGGCGCAATGTCACAGGAAACGAACGCGGGAAGAATGTACGCCGGGCAGCCCGTAGAAGACCGGCAGCGGCAGCGTCGTGCGCGTTTTCTGGAGTCCGGGCTCACGGTGTTCGCGCGCGATGGATACGCCAATAGTTCTGTCGGAGCCATCTGCAAGGACGCCGGTCTCTCCTCGAGACAGTTCTACGAGGAGTTCACCGGACGCGAATCGCTCTTGCTCGAGCTCTACGAGCAGATCGATCGCGAATCCCGGGAAGCCGTGGCGGCCACCATCGCCGAGCACTCCGACGCCAGCGCCATCGACATCATCGACGCCGCCGTACGCGCCTATATCGAGTCCATCGGGCGAGATCCGCGCAAGGCCAGGGTCGCGCTGGTCGAAGTCGTCGGGGCGGGACCCAAGGTGGAGAAGTTCCGTCTGGAACTGCGGCGCGCCTGGGGCGCGCTGCTGGCCAGCGCCGCCGAAGATGCCGCCCTGCACGGTGAAATCCCCCCCGGTGACTACGAAATGCGCGTGCTCGCCATCATCGGCGCCGTGAACTACGTGGTCGACGCCTGGAGCGGTTCGGAACCGCGCCAGCCGCTCGACGACGTGATCCGGGTGCTACGCCGCATCATCATGGGCGCCGTCAGCGCCTGACCCGGTCCGAACCTCCGTCAACCGAGGCCCGAACCCCCAACCACCGACCCGTTTTCGCGCCCGTCCGCTGCCTCGCGGACGGGCGCGACCTTTACGGGTAGCGTGCCGATCATGGAGACCGTGCCCATCCAGATGCCCGACGGGACGACGGTGCCGGTGCGCTTGATACCGGCGAAAGGCCCGCACCGGCATCCGATTACGGCCGACAGCCCCCGGCCGGTGGTGGTGATCGCGCCCGGCCTGGGTGTCCCGGGGGAGTACTACTCGCTGTTCGGGAAGCCATTGGCGGACCGGGGTTTCGATGTGGCGCTGCTGGAGATCCGCGGAAACGGAGACAGCAGGCCGAAACCCGGCGTCCCGAGCACCCACGGCTATCAGGAACTGGTGGCCATGGACTTCCCCGCCATGTTCGAGGTGGTGCGCGAGCGGTTCCCCGAGAGCACGCCATACCTGCTGGGGCACAGCATGGGTGGCCAGCTCGGCGTCATGTACGCCTCCCGGATCCGCGGGCGGCTGGGCGGATTGATCCTCATCGCCTCCGGCACGCCGCATTTCCGCGGCTACACCGGCCTGGCCGCGGTGGGCAGCGCGGCGCTGTCGCTGACCGCCAATCTGGCCGGGTTCTGGCCCGGCGACACCATCACCGCGGGCGGCTTCGGACGGCAGTCGAAGGCGCTGATCGCCGACTGGGCGCGGCTGGCCCGCACCGGCCGATTCCAGCCCGCCGGAGCCGATATCGACTACGAGGAGCGCATCGGGCGGCTGAAACTGCCGGTCCTGTCGATCACCATGACCGGCGACGAGCTGACCCCGCGCGGGTCGGCGCGGCAGCTGCTCGCCAAGCTGTCCGAGGCCGACATCACCACCTGGCACAACCCGGACCCGCTCGGGCACAACGGCTGGATCAGCGATCCCGAATCCACCCTCGACCATGTCGAAAAGTGGCTCCGGGACCGCTGATTCGCGGGCCGGTTCAGAGCGTGCGCGACCGCGGCGCGGTCATCTTCTCCGGGCTCAGCAGCTCGTCGAGCTCTTCCTTGGTCAGGGCGCTGCGCTCCAGCACCAGGTCGTAGACGCTGCCGCCGGTCCGCAACGCCTCCTTGGCGATCGCCGCCGACTGCTCGTAGCCGAGCTTGGGCACCAGCGCGGTCACCAGGCCGATGCTGTGCGCCACCAGATCCCGGCAGTGTTCCCGGTTGGCGGTGATGCCGGTGATGCAGCGGCTGGTCAGGGTGATGGCCGCATTGCGCAGCATCATCAGGCCCATCAGCAGGTCGTAGGCCATGATCGGTTCGGCCATGTTCAATTCCAGCTGGCTGGCCTCGGCGGCCATGGTGACGGTCATGTCGTAGCCGATGAGCTGGAAGCAGACCTGGTTCACCACTTCCGGGATGACCGGGTTGACCTTGCCCGGCATGATCGACGAACCCGGCTGCACCGCGGGCAGATTGATCTCGCCCAGGCCGGCGCGCGGGCCGCTGGAGAGCAGCCGCAGATCGTTGCAGATCTTGGACAGCTGGACCGCCGCGCGCTTGAGGGTGCCCGACACCGCCACGAAATCGCCCGAGTCCTGGGTGGCTTCGACCAGGTTCTCGGCCTGGCGGATGGGCAGCCCGGTGATCTCGGCGAGATTGCGGGTCACCAGGTCGGCGTAGCCGGGAGGGCTGGTGATGCCGGTGCCGATGGCGGTGCCGCCCATGTTCACCGCGAGCAGGTCCTGCCCGATGCGCTGCAGATGGCTGATGGCCTCGCCGATCATGACCGCGTACGCGCCGAACTCCTGACCCAGTGTCATGGGGACGGCGTCCTGCAGCTGGGTGCGGCCCATCTTGATGACGTCGCCGAATTCGACCGCCTTGGCCTGCAGGGCATTCCGCAGTTCCGTCAATGCGGCGGCGGCGTCCTGCAGTGACAGGTACACGCCGAGCTTCACCGCGGTCGGGTAGACGTCATTGGTGGACTGCGAGCAGTTCACGTCGTCGTTGGGGTGCAGGTAGCGGTACTCGCCCTTGCGATGCCCCATCAGCTCCAGGCCGCGGTTGGCGATGACCTCGTTGGCGTTCATATTGGTCGAGGTGCCCGCGCCGCCCTGCACCATGTCGACCATGAAGTCTTCGCGCAGCCGTACCGCTGCCGGGCTGCCGGGCTCCAGCAGCTCGTCGCAGGCGCCGATGATGGCCGTCGCCTTCTCCTGCGTGATCGACCCGAGTTCCGCGTTCGCCAGTGCGGCGGCCTTCTTCACGTAGGCCAGCGCGGACACCAGGTGCCCGAACCGGCGCAGCTGCACGCCCGAGATCGGGAAGTTCTCCATCGCGCGCAGGGTCTGCACGCCGTAGTACGCCTCGGCGGGCAGTTCCCGGGTGCCGAGCGAATCGTGTTCGGTGCGAATGCCGCCCAGCGGCTGCTGAGCCGCGATCGCCGCCGCCAGCCGCTCGGAGACGGTCCGCATGCGGTGGGCGATGAGCCCGGCGACGTGGGCGACGATGCGGTAGTAGCGATCCGGGTGCTGCCCGGCCAGTTCCCGCAGGGTGGCCCGGGGCACCACGAGCACCACCGCCCCGTCGCGGGTGCGACCGCTGGCGGTGTGCGGGGTGTCGTCCACCAGCGCGACCTCGGACACCAGGCTGCCGGGACCCAGGCGCGCGAGCTGGATCTCCTGACCGGTGAGCCCGGAGATGATCTGGACCTCGCCCTCGACCACGATGCCCGCCCACTCCCGCGGGGTGGCCTCGTGGAAGAGGGTTGCGCCGGCCGGATATTCGCGCCGGTGGGCGGTGGCGGCGAAGGCCCGGACGTCGTCGGGTTCCAGCCCGGTGGCCGCGGCGGTGGTCTCGATCAGCTCGTCCAGTGGGTCCACGTCGGCTCCTCGCGAGCGGTCAGTCCATCAGCTGCTGGGTGAAGAACTCGTAGATTATCGCCGCCTGGAAGGCGGACTGCTTGTTGTCCGCCGCGCCGCCGTGGCCGCCCTCGATGTTCTCGTAGTACCAGACGTCGTGGCCTTCGGATGCCAAGCGCGCGGCCATCTTTCGCGCATGGCCGGGGTGCACGCGATCGTCGCGGGTGGAGGTGGTGAGCAGGATCGGCGGATACTGCCGGTCCGGGCTGGTGTTCTGGTACGGCGAGTACTTCGCGAGGTACTCCCACTCCTCCGGCTTGTCCGGGTCGCCGTACTCGGCGATCCAGGACGCGCCCGCCAGCAGCAGGTGGTAGCGCTGCATGTCCAGCAGCGGCACCTGGCACACGATGGCCCCGAACAGCTCCGGGTACCGGGTCAGCATGACGCCCATGAGCAGGCCGCCATTGCTGCCGCCCACCGCGCCCAGCTGCCCGGGCGTGGTGATGCCGCGCGCCACCAGATCCCGTGCCACGGCCGCGAAATCCTCGAAGGCCTTGTGCCGGTTGGCCTTCAGCACCGAGGTGTGCCATTCCGGGCCGTATTCGCCGCCGCCGCGGATATTGGTCATGACGTAGGTGCCGCCGCGCTCCAGCCAGCCCATCCCCACCATGCCGCTGTAGCTGGGGGTGCGGGAGACCTCGAACCCGCCGTAACCGGACATCACGGTCGGGCCCGGGGAGCCCTGACGATCGCGGTGGCGGATCACGAAATACGGGATCTGGGTGCCGTCGTCGGACTGCGCGAAGAACTGCTCGGTCACGATGCCGTCGGCGTCGAAGAAGCCCGGCTCCTGCTTGAGCACCTCCACGCTGCTGCCCACCGACCCCGACATCAGCGTGGCCGGGCGGGTGAAACCACTGGTGGAGAGCATGAATTCGTCGCCGCCGTCGAGGCGGTCCAGGTTCATGATGCTGGTGCTGGCCATGGCCGGGGTGTCGGCCAGCGGCTCGCGGGTCCAGCCGTCGGGGCCGGGGGTGAGCACGTACAGCTTGGTCTGCACATCCTCCAGCGTGACCAGCAGCAGGTGGTTCTCGGTCCAGCCGTAGCCGTGCAGCGCGGTGTGCGCGTCGGGGGTGAACAGGACCTCGAAATCGCGTGCGCCGGACAGGAATGCCTCGAAGTCGGCGGCCAGCAGCGCACCGGCCGGATAGGTGGCGCCGTTCACCTCCCACGGCGACTTCAGCCGCACCAGCAGCCACCGCTTGTACCAGGTCTCGGTGGCGTCGGTGGGCACGTCGATGAAGCGCAGCGTGCCGTCGGACTCCAGCAGGTAGACCTCTTCGTTGAAGAAGTCGGTGGCGCGGCTCAGGAAGTGCCGCTCGTAGCCGGGGGTACGGTCGTAGCCCGCCGAGACGGCCACATCGGTGACCTCGCCCTCGTACACGAATTCCGCCGCCTCCAGCGGGGTTCCGCGCCGCCAGCGCTTCACCACCCGCGGATAGCCGGAGTCGGTCAGCGAGCCGGGACCGAAATCGGTGCCCACGTACAGGGTGTCGTGATCGATCCAGGCGAAGTCCGATTTGGCCTCGGGCAGATGGAAGCCGCCGTCCTCGGGCGCGATGAAAGTCTTTGCCTCGATATCGAATTCGCGGACCACCTTGGCGTCCGCGCCGCCGCGCGAGAGGCTGATGAGCGCGCGTCGCTGCTCCGGCCGCTTCACCGCCGCACCGCCCCAGACCCAGTTCTCGCCCTCGGCGGCCGCCAGCGCGTCCAGGTCGATGAGGATCTCCCAGTCCGGCTCGTCCTTCGCGTACTCGGCGAAGGTGGTGCGCCGCCACAGGCCCTTCGGGTGCTCGCGGTCGCGCCAGTAGTTGTAGAGCCACGGGCCGCGCCGGCCCGGATAGGCGATGCGGGTGTCGGTGTCGAGCATGGCCAGCACGCGCGCCTCGAGGTCGGTGAAGCGCTCCGAGGACGCGAACCGCTCCCTGGACACCGCATTACGTTCTTCCGCCCAGGTCAGGGCGCGTTCGCTCTCGACCTCTTCGAGCCACAGGTAGGGATCCGTCACTCCCTGTCCAACACCGGTCATGCCCACATTGTTGCCGAGGCGCGCGTTCGCCGGTCGCGAACGTATTGCCGGGCACTCCGCCGCACGGTCAGTAGGATTGCGGTTTCGCTACCGATCGGATCCAGGAGGCCTCGGCGTGTCGCATGAGCCCCGGCTGTGGGAACAGCACTGCTGCCTGCCGCTGCTGCCGACCGCGGACCTCACCGAGCTGACGCGGTACCCACTGGGCTCGTACCTCTCGGTCAATATCGGCTACGCGCCGCAATCCACCCGCGAGTCGCTCGAGCTGGTCACCCAGTTCCGGCGGGATGCCCTGACCGACGGCCGATTCCGGCTGGTGCACAGCATCGAGGACGCCTGGCCGCAGGTCCCCACCGCGGAGACCGACGCCACCCTCGCGCTGGCCTTCGATCTCGAGGACTGCGGGCCGCTGGGGGGTGATCTCGACAATGTCGAGCTGTTCCACGAACTGGGGCTGCGCTCGCTGCTGCCCACCTACAACCACGCCAACGCGGCCGGCTGCGGGTGCCTCGACACCGACGACACCGGCCTCACCGCCTACGGCCGCGACCTGATCCGCACGCTCAACGAGGTCGGGGTGCTCGCCGATGGGTCGCACTGCTCGCGGCGCACGGGACTCGACATCGCCGAGACCACGACCGTGCCGATGATCTACAGCCACTCGAATTTCGCGACGCTGTGGGCGCATCCGCGCAATATCGGCGACGACCAGGCCAAGGCGTGCGCGGCCACCGGTGGCGTGATCGGTATCAACGGGGTCGGCATCTTCCTCGGCCGCAACGAACCCGCCGACGGGGCCGGACGCATCGAGGCCATGGCCGACCACATCGCCTACGGCGCGGAACTGGTCGGCATCGAGCACATCGGGATCGGCTCCGACTACTCCTTCGACGCCGACGATTTCAACGCCGAACTGGCCGGCAATCCGGACAGCTATTCCGAGGAGTACACGCGCTACGGCCAATTGCAGTGGGCGCCACCGGAAGACCTGCTCGGCACGTCCGGGGTGCGGGGGCTGGACGAGGTGCTGGCCGCGCGCGGCTTCTCCGCCGCCGACCGGGCGGCCGTCTTCGGCGGCAATTTCGCGCGCGTGGCGCGGCAGGTCTGGCGGGATTAGCCGCGGCGGGTCCGGCGGGATCAACCGACCGTCGGAGATCTCGGCCGGTCCGCCGGGCGCGACGGACTGAGCGGTCGCATCCAGAGCGCGGGCGTGACCTCTCTCACGTGTTCCCCGTCTCACGCGGGCGGGGGATGGCTGAGTGAGGTCCCGGCAACAGGTCTAGTCTCGATGCCGTGACTTCCCACTACGATGTCGTCGTTCTCGGCGCTGGTCCCGGCGGTTACGTCGCCGCGATCCGTGCCGCTCAACTCGGCCTGCGAACAGCGATCGTCGAGCAGAAATACTGGGGTGGCGTGTGCCTGAACGTGGGCTGCATTCCGTCCAAGGCACTGCTGCGCAATGCGGAGCTGGCTCATATCTTCACCAAGGAAGCGAAGACCTTCGGTATCTCGGGTAACGCGACCTTCGACTTCGGCGCGGCGTTCGACCGCAGCCGCAAGGTCGCGGACGGCCGGGTCAAGGGCGTCCACTTCCTGATGAAGAAGAACAAGATCGACGAGTTCGACGGCAAGGGCACCTTCACCGGCCCGAAGTCGCTCTCGGTCGCGCTCACCAAGGGCGGCACCGAGGACATCACGTTCGACAACGTGATCATCGCCGCGGGCACCGAGACCAAGCTGCTGCCGGGCACCTCGCTGTCCGCCAACGTGGTCACCTACGAGGAGCAGATCCTCACCCGCGACCTGCCGGGTTCCATCCTCATCGTGGGTGCGGGCGCCATCGGCATGGAGTTCGCCTACGTCCTCAAGAACTACGGCGTGGACGTGCGCATCGTCGAATTCCTCGACCGCGCACTGCCGAACGAGGACGCCGACATCTCCAAGGAGATCACCAAGGCGTACAAGAAGCTCGGCATCACCATCACCACCTCCGCGGCCGTGCAGTCCATCGAGGACGACGGCTCCAAGGTCACCGTGTCGATCAAGGACAACAAGTCCGGCGCGATCGAGACCGTCACCGTGGACAAGGTGCTGCAGGCCGTCGGCTTCGCGCCGCGCGTGCAGGGCTACGGCCTGGAGAACACCGGCGTGCAGCTCACCGACCGCGGCGCCATCGCGATCGACGAGTACATGCGCACCAACGTCCCCGGCATCTACGCCATCGGTGACGTCACCGCCCTGCTGCAGCTCGCGCACGTCGCCGAGGCGCAGGGTGTGGTCGCGGCCGAGACCATCGCGGGCGCCGAGACCATGTCGCTGGGCGACTACCGCATGATGCCGCGCGCCACCTTCTGCCAGCCGCAGGTCGCCTCCTTCGGTCTCACCGAGCAGCAGGCCCGCGACGAGGGCTACGACGTGAAGGTCGCGACCTTCCCGTTCACCGCCAACGGCAAGGCGCACGGCCTCGGCGACGCGCAGGGCTTCGTCAAGCTCATCTCCGACGCCAAGTACGGCGAGCTCATCGGCGGCCACCTCATCGGCCCCGATGTCTCCGAACTGCTGCCGGAACTGACCCTGGCCCAGAAGTGGGATCTCACGGTCAACGAACTGGCCCGCAACGTCCACACCCACCCGACCCTGTCGGAAGCCCTCCAGGAAGCGATCCACGGCCTGGCCGGCCATATGATCAACTTCTGAGTGGGAGAACAACTCTCGTAGCTCTCAGGGGCTTCGCCCCCGAACCCCCTGAAAAGCGGCCCGGTGCCAGCGAAAAAATATTGGGAACGGGCGGTTTATATGGGATTTGTAGAAGA
>NZ_JBEXJI010000056.1:0-17037 GCF_040609015.1 Nocardia sp. NPDC004860
CTGGCCTACATGACCGACGAAGCCGTCGAGGGCCGCGACGCCTTCCTCGAAAAGCGCGAACCCGACTGGAAGCCCTACCCCTGGTACTTCTGAACCCGGACCGCAGCAAACGGCAAGCTGTCATGCTGCACTCATGGAGATACTGAGCAGTCGGGTAATCCTGCGGCCCCGCGACTACGAGCGGACGGTCGAGTTCTATCGCGATGCGCTGGAGCTGGCCATTGCCCGCGAGTATCCGGGCGGGACGGTGTTTTTCGCGGGGCAGTCACTGATCGAGGTGGCCGGGCACGGGCGCGCGGACGATGCTCCGAGCGGGTTCGCCGGCGCCATCTGGCTACAGGTGCGCGACTGTGACGACGCCGCCGCGGAACTCGCGCTGCGCGGGGTCATCATCGACCGCGCGCCGGAGCGCGAACCGTGGGGTCTGATCGAGATGTGGATCCGCGATCCCGAGGGGACGCCGCTGGTGCTCGTCGAGGTGCCGGCGAATCACCCGCTCCGGCGCGACACCCGGGGCGACTGAGCGCGGCCGACCGCCCTTAGCACGGCGGTAACTGTGAAATGCGTCCGGGGGCACCGGTTAACGGAGCGTAAAGAGCATGACGCAAACTGATCGGTGTGTCTGCCGAACTGCTCGTTCTGCTGATCGTTGTTTGCACAGCCTTGGCATTCGACTTCACAAACGGATTTCACGACACCGCGAACGCGATGGCCACCTCCATCGCCACCGGTGCCCTCGCCCCGCGTACCGCCGTACTCCTGTCCGGAGCACTGAATCTGGTCGGTGCGTTCCTCAGCGTCGCCGTCGCCGCCACGGTCGCCGAGGGCATCGTCGACCTGTCGGAGGTGAGCGGCCGCGCCCTGCTGGACATCGTCTTCGCCGGACTGGTCGGCGGCATCCTCTGGAATCTGTTCACCTGGTTGTTGGGTTTGCCGTCGAGTTCCTCGCACGCGCTGTTCGGTGGTCTCATCGGCTCGACCATCGCGGCGCTGGGCCTGCACGGGGTGATCTGGACGGCGGGCAGCAAGGGTGTGCTCGCCAAGATCATCATCCCGGCCCTGCTCTCCCCGATCGTGGCGGCGCTGGTGGCCTCCATCGCCTCCTGGGTGGTGTACCGGATCACCCGGGACAGCAACGAGAGGACCGTGACCCGCGGCTTCCGCTTGGGACAGATCGGCACCGCCTCCCTGGTCTCGCTGGCGCACGGCACCAATGACGCGCAGAAGACCATGGGCATCATCTTCCTGGCGCTCATCGCGCACGGCTCGGCCAAGGCCAGCGATCCGCTGCCGCTGTGGGTCATCGTGTCCTGCGCCATCGCCATGGCCGCCGGCACCTGCCTCGGCGGCTGGCGCATCATCCGCACCCTGGGCAAGGGCCTGGTCGACATCGTGCCGCCGCAGGGCTTCGCCGCCGAATCCACCAGTGCGGCGATCATTCTCACCTCGGCCCACTTCGGCCTGCCGCTGTCCACCACCCAGGTGGTGACCGGATCCATCCTCGGTTCCGGCATCGGCCGCCCGGGCGCGGAGGTGCGCTGGGGCGTGCTCGGCCGCATGGTGGTGGCCTGGGTGCTGACCCTGCCGCTGGCCGGCGTGGCGGGCGCGATCTGCTGGGCCATCCTGCACGGCATCGGCGGCACGGCCGGCGTGCTGGTGGTGCTGGCGCTGCTGATCGCCATGGCCGCGTTCATCTGGTTCCGGTCCAAGCGCGCGGTGGTCAACTCGCACAACGTCACCGAGGAGTGGGGTGGCGCAGCGGACCCGGCCCCCGCGAACGGTCGCAGTGCAAACCCCGCCGCTCCCCGCAATGACGACACCGTCGGAATCGGCTAGGAGACCGCGATGCACACCCTGCTGCACAACCTCTCCGACCTGTGGCGAGTCGTGCTGGCCGCCTTGATCTTCGGGGCCGGGCTGCCGACCGTGTTCGCCGTCGGCATCCGCTTCCGCTCCCAGGTCGACGACGGTGCGACCGGAGCCACCCGGACCGCCGCCCTGGCCGCGTCCCTGCTCTGCTTCGCGGTGGTCATGATCGCGGTGATCGCCGGTGTGCTCTTCATCGCACGCGGCTTCCTGGCCTCCCGACTCGGAATTCACCTGCTCGGCGCGTGACGCCGCCTCATCGAAAGGCACGCTCGTGAGCACCCCCGAACAAACGAATGCCGCCGCCGACCCGGCCCGCACCCCGCAGCCGCGTCAGAACGTGTTGCAGAAGGTGCTGGACTGGCTGAAAGCCGGATACCCGCAGGGCATTCCGCAGTCGGACTATGTGGCGCTGCTCGCGGTCCTGCACCGGCGGCTCACCGACTACGAGGTGCACCTGGTGGTGGAGCAGCTGATCCGCGAGCGGGTGGCCGCCTCCGATATCGAGCGCGGCGACATCGCGGCGGCGATCGCCCGAGTTGCCAAGGAGCAGCCCGGCGAGGACGATATCGCTCGGGTGGCCTCCAGGCTCGCAGCCGGTGGATGGCCGCCGGCGACACCGACGTCCGACTGACCGCACGAGACCCTGCAGCATCGACATCCGGCCGCCGACCCCAGCGCGCGCCGCCACCCCACGGAATGACACGATCGCGAACGTGAGCAATACCCTCCGAATCCTCCCCATGCCCACCGGCGCAGCGGTGGGCGATGTATTGCCGCATCTGCGAGAAGCCTTGGAGGGCAACGGCCCGGCCTGGCTTCCGGTACCCACCGCCGACCGCCGCGAGACCCAGCGCCTGAGCGGGAGCCTGCGCCCCGGCGAGGAGATCGACGACGACGTGGCCCTGGTGGTCACCACCTCCGGCACCACCGGAAATCCCAAGGGCGCCATGCTCACCGCGGCCAATCTGCGGGCCAGCGGCGACGCCACCCATGAGCGCCTGGGCGGGCCCGGACAGTGGCTGCTGGCCCTGCCGACCCACCACATCGCGGGCATCCAGGTGCTGCTGCGCAGCATCCTGGCCGGGACCGAGCCCACCGTGCTGGACGTCTCCGGCGGCTTCCTGCCCGAGGCCCTGGTCGGCGCGATCGCGAGCATGCGCGGACCGCGCCGCTACACCTCGCTGGTCCCCACCCAGCTGATCAAGGCCCTCGACGAGCCGGCGGCCACCGCGGCGCTGGCCGGCCTGGACGGCGTGCTGGTCGGCGGCGCGGCCACTCCGAAGCCGGTGCTGGACCGGGCCCGCGCGGCGGGCATCACGGTGTTCCGCACCTACGGCATGAGCGAGACGTGCGGCGGCTGTGTGTACGAGGGAGTACCGCTGACGGGCACCCGGGTACGCATCGAGGACGGGCGGGTGCTGCTCGGCGGCGCCACCATCGCCAAGGGCTACCGCAATATCTCCGACCACCCCGCCTTCGCCGAACCCGGCTGGTTCCGGACCGAGGACGCCGGCCATCTCGACAATGGCGTGCTGACCATCACCGGCCGCCTCGACGAGGCCATCATGACCGGTGGCCTGCTGGTCATCCCCCAGGTCGTCGAGGCCGTCCTCATCACCCACCCGGCGGTCTCCGAGTGCGTGGTGCTGGGCCTGCCCGACGACCGCCTCGGCCAGCGCGTGGCCACCGCCATCGTGCCCGCTCCGGGCGCCATCGCGCCGAGCCTCGACGAACTGCGCGACCACGTGGTCGCCGAACTCGACGCCATCGCGGCCCCGCGCGAACTGGCCGTGCTGGACGAACTTCCGCTGCGGGGCCCGGGCAAACCCGACCGCGCCAAACTGCGACAGCTGCTGCTGGCGGATTCCACGCACTGAACGCAGCGGCCCGGTCCGGTCCGCGCGCACCACGCTGATGGCCACGTGCGCCGAAGTGATGGCCGCTTGCGCAAAGATGCTCACCTCTTGCGCGGAGCACGCAATCGCCGTGCAAGGGGGGCGCAAGGCAAGCCCCGCAGGGTGTAGCCATGACTTCTTACACACCTGCTGAGACTCCCGCCATCGAGGCGGACGGCTTGGTCAAGGTCTTCGGGGAGCAGCGGGCCGTCGACGGCGTGAGTCTCGCGGTGCCGCGGGGTGCCGTCTACGGCGTGCTGGGACCCAACGGGGCCGGCAAGACCACGACCATCCGCATGCTCGCGACCCTGCTCCGCCCGGACGGCGGCAGCGCCCGTATCTTCGGCCGCGACGTGGTCGCCGAGCCCACCGCGGTGCGGTCGCTGATCGGCGTCACCGGCCAGTACGCATCCGTCGACGAAAAGCTCACGGCCACCGAGAATCTGGTGATCTTCTCGCGGCTGCTGGGCCTGTCGAAGACCGAGTCGCGGCGCAAGTCGGCCGAGCTGCTCGAGGAATTCGGCCTGACCGAGGCCGCCGACAAGGCGCTGGAGAACTTCTCCGGCGGCATGCGGCGCCGCCTGGATCTGGCCGCCAGTCTGATCGCGCGGCCGCCGCTGCTGTTCCTGGACGAGCCGACCACCGGCCTGGACCCGCGCACCCGCGCCCAGATGTGGGACACCATCCGGCGGCTGGTGAGCGAGGGCTCGACCGTGCTGCTCACCACCCAGTACCTGGACGAGGCCGACCAGTTGGCCGACCGGATCGCGGTCATCGACCACGGCAAGGTCATCGCCGACGGCACCTCCGACGAACTCAAGTCCTCGGTCGGGCTGTCCGCGCTGCAGCTGACGCTGACCGATCGCGACCGCATCGAAGCGGCCCGGATCGTGGTCGGCGAGGTGCTCTCCCGCGCGGCGGGCCGGATCGTCGAGGCCACCATCAGCCCGGAGGCCGGCCGCATCACCGCGCCCCTGCCCGACCCCAGCATCACCACCGACATCCTGATCCGGTTGCGCGAGAACGACATCCGGATCGACGAGATCAATGTCGCCAAGCCGAGCCTGGACGAAGTGTTCTTCGCACTCACCGGGCACGCCGCCGAGGACGACACCGACGACACCGAACGGAGCGCGGCATGACCACGACTCTCTCCGCCCCCGCCGGGCGGCACGCGGCCACGGTCGCACCGATTCCCGAAGTGAGCAACCATATTCCGTTCCGGCAGACGGTGGCGAACTCGTTCACCATGGCCTACCGCGGACTGCTGAAGATCAAGCACAATCCCGAACAGCTCTTCGACGTCACCGTTCAGCCCATCCTGTTCACGGCGCTGTTCGCCGGGATCTTCGGCGGGGCCATGGCGGGCAGCGTGAGCGCCTACCTGCCGACGCTGATCCCCGGCCTGCTGGTGCAGACCGTGGTGCTGACCTCGGTGGTCACCGGCACCCAGCTGCGCGAGGACATGGACAAGGGCGTCTTCGACCGCTTCAAATCCCTTCCCATCGCCCGCATTTCGGCACTGTCGGGGGCGCTGCTGGCGGACATGGTCCGCTACGGCCTGGCCACGGTGCTGACGGTGGTCATGGGCATGATTCTCGGCTACCGCCCGCACGGCGGGTTCGTGGCCGTGGTGGTCGCCGGTCTGCTGGTGGTGTTCTGCTCCTTCGCGATCAGCTGGATCTGGGCGCTGATCGGCATCACCGGTAAGAGCGCGCCCGCGGTGCAGGGCATCTCGATGATGATCATGTTCCCGCTGACCTTCATGTCCGGCGCGTTCGCCCAGGTGTCCACCATGCCGGGCTGGCTGCAGGGCCTCAACAAGGCCAACCCGATCTACTACATGGTCAATGCGGCCCGAGAGCTGATGAACAGCAATATCTACAGCTCGAACGTGGCGTACTCGATCATCGGCTCCATCGTCGTGATCGCGATCTTCGCCCCGCTCGCGGTGAAGGCGTACATGCGCCGCGCCTGACGCGGCCGCTCGCCCCGCGGTTGGGACGCCCGTCCACCGGTCACCGGTGGGCGGGCGTTTCGCGTCGGGTGCCGGCGATCGCCCTCAGGTGAACCATGATCCGCTCGGCGGCCGTGCGACGCCCCAGTCCCGCAACCGAATTCAGCGCGGCGGTGATCCGCTCCTGCCCCACCGCGGCGCGGTGCAGGTCCAGGTGCCGCTGCCACTGCATCGACGGATAGTCCTGGCGGCCGAACACCTTCGGCGTCAGGAGGATCAGGTCCAGACCGCGCTCGACGTGCTGCCCGGTGGCGAGCAGGTAGGTGCCGATCGCGCAGCTCATCGAGCCGATCTGCGGTAGATCCCAGAACTGGCCGCCGATCACGCGGACCGCGACATCGGCGAGTTCCGCCGCGGTCCGGTCCACCTGCTCGACCCGGCCGGACAGCACGTGGGCATCGATGACGGCGGACACGAAGATCAGGGTCGCCGGTCCCGGCATTCCGACATTGTGCGGCCAGTCCATCAGCGCGGGCACCTGCCGGAAGCGACGCAGCCCGGTGTCGATATCCCCTTCGGCGAGTTCGATTTCCGCCAGTGCGGCCGCGACGGCGGCGATCCGGTGGTTGGGCTTGGTCACCGGCGCGTCGAGGGGCAGATCGCCGACCACCCCGAGGGCCGGTTCGAGGGCCTGCCGGGCCGCCGCGGGCTGCCCGGTGCCCGCCAGTGAGATGGCCAGCAGGCCGCGGACCTCCACGGCTTCGTCCCACGCCCGCAGTTCCTCGAGCAGTTCGACGGCCCGCCGGTAATACCCGACCGCCTCGGTGTAGCGCGCCGACTGGCCGTGCATGCTGCCGAGGTGCTGCGTGGTCATGGCGGTGCCCCAGGTGTCCCGGTCGCCGCTGATGCGCATGGCGATCTCGGCGTCCTTGATCGAGCGGTACGCCATACCGTTGTTCTCGCACAGGTTCGCGCGCAGCAGCAGGGCCGCGAGCTGGATCTGCTCATCCGGCGACCGCACGCCCGCGCTCAATCTCCGGGCCAGCTGGGTGGTGTTGCGGGACCGGGTGATCAGTTCGCCGAGATACCGTGCGACCGGGCTCATCGGCGCGCCCGATGCCAGAATGCGCCGGATCGTGGTCCGCACCCGCCCCACCGCGCGCAGGTCGGAGGCGCCGAACATGAGGTGCATGCCGAGCATCAACTGACCGTGGATGTAGAGGTCGGTCTCCGCCGCGACCTCCGGAAAGGTCGTGGGCGGCAACGCGATGACGCGCGGCGACCAGCTGATCAGTTCGGCGTGCGCGCCGCGCAACACCCAGAGTCCGGCCAGGGTCGGGAACACCGTGTGCACGGTCTGGGGATCGTGCCGCTCCAGCGCGTAGCGCAGCACGGCGATCAGGTTGTCCATGTCCGCGCTCAGGGCCAGCACCGCCGACACCTGTTCGGTGGTGTCGTACCGCTGCGCGGTGTCGACCGCGAATTCCCTGGCCCACTTCGACATTCGGTCCATGACCAGGCCGGCTTCGCCGGTGAAGGCCAGCTGCTCCTCACCGAACTCGCGGACGGTCTCCAGCATCCGATAGCGGGTGCCGCCCTCCTCGTCCTCCAGCACCGTCAGCAGCGACTGGCTCACCAGACCGTCGACGGCCATGGCGGGATCATCGATCTCCGGCCCGGCCAGCAGACATTCGGCGGCGGCCAGCGTGAATCCGGCGGGAAATCGGCACAGCCGGCGCAGCGCCACCCGCTGTGGCTCGTCGAGCAGGTTCCAGCTCCACTCGATCACCGCGTGCAATGTGCGATGCCGCCGCGGGGAACTGCGATCTCCGCTGCGCAGCAGGGCGAATCGATGGTCGAGGCGGGATTCGATCTCCTCGACGCTCATGGTGCGCACCCGCGCCGCCGCCAGTTCGATGGCCAGCGGCAGTCCGTCGAGGTTGCGGCAGAGTCTGGCCATCACCTCCGGATCCAGCCGCACCGACGGGCGCACCGCTCGGGCCCGCGCCTCGAACAGGTCGGTGGCGGGTGACCCGGCGGCGTCGATGGTCAACGGCGGCAACGGATACACCGCCTCGGCCGTGATCTCCAGCGGTGCGCGGCTGGTGGTGAGCACGGTCAGCTGATCGCTCACCCCGACCAGATCGGCGACCACCTCGGCCACCGGTTCGATGAGGTGTTCGCAGTTGTCGAGGATCAGCAGTACCGGGCGCGCCCCGAGAGCCTCCCGCAGTTTCTGCCGGATATCGCGGCCCCGCACCTGCCGCAGCACGTTCGTCTCCCAGACGACATCGGCCACGCCGAGGGTGGTCGCGATGGCGACCTCGATCTCGTCGCGGGTTTCGGCCGCACCGTCGGATTCCGAACGCAGCGAGGCCAATTCCACCAGCATCACCGCGGTCTCGTGCGCTATCCGCGCACCCAGTTCGTTGGCGATCCGGGTCTTCCCGGTCCCGCCCGGACCGAGCACGGTGACCACCCGCGAGGACCGCAGGATCTCCTCCAGCGCTGCCAGGTCGGCCTCCCGGCCCAGCAGCGGATTCGGTGCGGCACGCAGTCCGATAGCGTTCTCGCCCACCAGTTCTCGTGCCTCGGCCGCCCGGGCGGATCCCGCAGCACGGCCCGCGGTGCGCGCGTGACCGGACGAACGGCCATCGATCGATGCCACCTGTCCGATCGCCGCGGAACCGTCACTGCCGAAGCCGATCCCACCGGCCACGCCGGGCACTACGGTCAGTCTGTGCTCGGCCGCGCCGGCGGGCCCATCCGGCCGGACGCCGCCGTCGGCTGAGGGCGCGAAGGCGCTGGGCCGGACCACCCCGGATTCGGGCGCTATCGCCGAATGTCCTTGCGCGCCACCAGCACTGCCGATCGGCGCCACCGGCTGCCCGGGCAGCGGTTCACCGCGCAGGATCGCGGTATTCAGGGCGACCAGCGCCGGGCCCGGGTCGGCGCCGAGCTGGTCGACCAGCCGGGTGCGCAGGGTAGCGAAGACGTCGAGGGCCTCGGTGGTGCGGCCCGCCGCGGCGAGCAGGCGCATGAGGGTGCCGTGGGCGGGCTCGTCCAGCGGGTCGGCGACCACGGCCTGCTGGGCCAGTTCGATGGCGGCGGGCAGGTCACCGACGGCTTCGCGGGCGGTCAGCTCCAGCGCGTCCAGCGCGCGGCGGCGGGTGGCCGCCAGGGTGGCGAGTTCCTCGGCGACGGGACCGGGCGGCAGGTCGGCGGCGGGTTCGCCGCGCCAGAGCGCGCGGGCCGCGGCCACCAGGTCCAGGCAGGCGAGGCCGTCGCCGGCGATATGGGCTTGGCGGGCTTGCCTTTCCAGCTGCTGGGCCAGCGACAGATCGACCTGCTCGGGCGCCAGGACCAGACGGTATCCGGCGGGACCGATTTCGAGCGCGCCCTCCGGCAGCGCCGAGCGCAGTCGCGAGACCTGGGTGTGCAGCGCGTTCATGGGCGCGCGCGGCGGGTCCTCGCCCCAGACGTCGTCGATGAGCGCCTGCGCGCTGCGACTGCGGCCTGGGTGCACGGCCAGTGCCGCCACCAGCAGCCGGGCCCGCGCACCGGGTACGGCGGTCAGCGCACCGTCGCGGCGCAGTGCGATCTCGCCCAGCAGGGCCACCAGGGTCGAGTCGCCCACGTTCGCCACCCGCGCGCTTCCCGTGCTGCTCGAACTGCCGTTGTGCGAATTCATTCCTTGCCAATCGTAGGTGAGCGGGCGGGTGGTCGCCGGATGCGCACGGCCGGTGCCGGGCCGTCACACGGGACCCGTGCTTACCCGACACGCCGGGCCGGCTCAACCGGTTTATCGACGGCGAGGCCCATTCGGCGCCAGCAGCACCTACCCTCATGCCATGGCCGAATTCGACATTCGCCGGGAAACGGTCATCAAGGCCGATCCCGCACAGGTCCAGGCACTCGTCGACGACTTCCACCAGTGGCGCCAGTGGTCGCCGTGGGAGGACACCGATCCCGCCATGGAGCGCGTCTACAGCGGGGCCGATCGCGGCATCGGCGCGCGCTATTCCTGGAGCGGCAACCGCAAGGCCGGCCGCGGTGATATGGAGATCACCTCCGCCACCTCCAACGCCATCGGCATCAAGCTGCACTTCGAGAAGCCGTTCAAGGCGACCAACCAGGTCACCTTCGAATTCCGCCCGCAGGGCGACACCACCGCGGTGACCTGGCGCATGACCGGCACGCAGAACGGCCCGATGGCCATCATCGGCAAACTGTTCCCGATGGATCGCCTGGTCGGCAAGGACTTCGAGAAGGGGCTGGCCCAGCTCAAGGCCACGGCTGAAAGCTGACCGAGGCCGGCGCCGCCATCCCGGGCACTCGGGCGGGCGCGGCCACCGACTCTCGCACTAGGCTGCCAAGCATGGCTACAGCAGCACAGTGGATCGAGGGCGCTCGGCCGCGTACCCTCCCGAATGCCATCGCCCCGGTTCTGGCGGGCACGGGGGCGGCCGCCTCGATCGACGGGTTCGTGTGGTGGAAAGCGATACTGTGCCTGCTGCTTTCGGTGGCGCTGATCATCGGCGTCAACTACGCCAACGACTACTCCGACGGCATTCGCGGCACCGATGACGAGCGGGTCGGCCCGCTGCGGCTGGTCGGCTCCAAGCTGGCGGCCCCGGCCGCGGTGCGCAATGCCGCCATCGCCTGCCTCGCGGTCGGCGCGGTCATCGGCCTGGTGCTGGTGATCACCAGCGCCTGGTGGCTGCTGCTGGTGGGCGCGGCCTGCCTGGCCGGGGCGTGGTTCTACACCGGCGGCCGGAACCCGTACGGCTACAGCGGTTTCGGTGAGATCGCGGTGTTCGTGTTCTTCGGCCTGGTGGCGGTGCTGGGCACCGAGTTCGTGCAGGCCGGGCGGGTGGACTGGGCGGGCCTGGTGTGCGCGGTGTCCGTCGGCGCGTTCTCCAGCGCGGTGCTGGTCACCAACAACCTGCGCGACATTCCCACCGATACCGAATCGGGCAAGCTCACCCTGGCGGTGCGGCTGGGCGACGCGCACACCCGCACCCTGCACATGGTGCTGATCCTGATCCCGTTCCTGGCGCTCGCACTGCTGGTCTGGCGCAGCCCGTGGACCCTGGCCGCGCTGGTCGCACTGCCGCTGGCGGTCCGCGCCAACGAGCCGGTGCGGACCGGCAAGAACGGTCCGGGATTGATTCCCGCCCTTGCCGGTACCGGTCAGGCGATGCTGGTCTGGTCGGCCGTGGTGGCCGTGGCGCTGGCCGTCGTCTGATCGACGGCCGGCCGGTCTCAGTCCTCGTCCGGGACCAGGATGCCGAGCACCCAGTTCACCAGCGAGATGATGATGCCGCCGAGCACCGCGGCCCAGAAGCCGTCCACCCGCAGGCCGTAATCCGTGGTGCCCGTGATCTTCGCGGTCAGCCACAGCATGAGCGCGTTGATCACCAGCAGGAACAGGCCCAGCGAGACCACGATGAAGGGGAACGAGAGCACCTTCACGATCGGTTTCACCAGCGTGTTCACCAGGGCGAACACCACCGTGATGGCCGCGATCACCAGGATCTTGCTCTGGGTGGTGTCCTCGGGGGTCTTGATCTCGATGCCGTTCACCCAGGCGGCGGCCAGCCAGATGGCCACCCCGTTGATCAGCAGACGTATCAGTAGCGTCATGCCCCGATCGTAGGGCGAGATCAACTCGCGGGCCGGACATCCGGGTAGGGCGGTCGCTACGCGGGCCGGATCAGGCCGCGCGGTCGAGATAGCCGGACACCGCATCACGCAGGACGCGCATCGCCTCGTCGTCGCCGAGCAGGCGGCGGGTGACGGCATTGGGCGCGCGCAGCACGGCCAGCATCATGTGCCCGGCCTCGATGCGATTGTCCTTGCGCGACACCGCCTCACGCAGGGACAGCTCGATGACCTTCTTGGCGTCCTTGGTGAAGGGAATGTGGCCGCGCGGGCCGCCTTCCGCGCCCCAGTACTTGCCCCAGCGCGATTGCTCGGCGGGCACGGCCGCCTGGTCGAGGGCGTTCTCGCCGAAGGTGGCCTCCAGGCTCTCGCGCACGGCGTCGAGGTCGATGCCGATGGAACGCAGGGCGGCCGCGTCCTCCGCACCGAGCGGCTCTCCGGTCCGCTTGCGGGCCACCGCGTCTCGTACGCCTTCGGCGGTGAGACCGTGTGCCGCAAGGATTTCCCGCAGACCATGGTCGGGGCTGACGAGCAGACCCAGCAGCATGTGCTCGACCTCGATGGTTGACGAGCACAGGTCGCGGGCCTCCTCCTGGGCCATGACGACCGCGTGTCTGGCCGCCTTGTCGAATCGTTCGAACATCAGCGGATACCGCCCTTCCGGTTGTACTTCTGGTGGACCGCCTGCCGGCTGACCTCGAGCGCGTCCGCGATGGCCTGCCAGGACCAGCCCTGCTTGCGGGCATTGCCGACCTGTATGGCCTCGAGCCGCTCGAGCAACCGACGCAGTGCCAGCACCGCGCGGAGCCCGACCTGGGGGTCGGGGCTGCCGGCGGCGGCCGCCAGAGTCGTTGCTTCACTCATGAGTGTCAATTTACGTTGACACCCGCGGCGTGTCAACGAAAATTGACACAATCGGAAAGGTGTTCGCCGGCAGCAGTGCGTCGTCGCGCGACAGGCCGAAAGCCACAGGCCCCCAGGCGTTGACGACCCCACCCCGCACTTCTGGTTTGTTGTTGCTTCAAACTATTGGAGCAGAACGGAAGGCCGCACCGCCCACACCCCCGGGGACCGTGCGGGCATCCATCGGCAACCGCGCGCGTACCCGACGGCCATACAAGTAAGGTCTGCCCAAGTAATGGATGGAGTTCCCGCGTTCGGCGAATACATTCGCCAACGCCGCACCACCGCGAATCTCACGCGTCCCCAACTGGCCTGGCTGGCCAACCTCTCGGTCCCCTACCTGACCAAGATCGAGGGCGGGACCACTCCGTCCCGGCGGGTCATCGAATCCCTCTGCACCGCACTGAAACTGCCGCCGGCCGAATTCGAGTATGCGCTGGCGCTGGCCGAGGGGCCGCTGCCGCGCCTCGAGGCCGACCACCCCACCCCCGCCGACCGGGAGTACCTGGATCTGCTCAACCCCGCCATCGGCGCGTACATCACCGAGCTCTGGGACACCGTCGCGGCCAATGCCGCACACCAGGAGTACTTTCCGGAACTCGTCCCGGGAGTGAACTACCTGGAATGGCTGATCTTCAATCCGATCTCGCGCACCGTCATGGTGAACTGGGATACCGAAGTGCGAATGGCAGCCGGTCGGTTTCGTATGCAGCTGGCCCGCAGCGACGATGACGAGCGCGGCCGCCAGATCCTCGAGAACTGCCTCACCGATTCGGGCTTCGCACTGCTGTGGCGCTCGGACACGATCGCCGTCGAGCGCACCGATCTCACCAAGCTGGTGCGGGAGCCGCGCACGCTGGCCATCACCGAGTTGCGCATCAATTTGTGGCGCACCCAATCGAGCCTGCAGTCGTGGCTCCTGATGCTCGGCACCACGGTCGATCGACCGACCGCGGTGACCCGTCCGGTGGTCCGGCAGCGCCCCGAAACGTCAAGGTCTATTAACGCTTCCGGAGGCCCTGCTACCCCGTCGAGACGCGCGAAAAACGCTGTGCCCGCTAATGATCCGAGTCCAACGAAGCCGCTTCAGCAAATAAGTAGCAATCTTTCCGATGGGTGATCAACCGATATCACCCGACCCGTCGTGCCGTGCGAAAACTATCCCGACCAAGTACCGGTGGCGATGAATTCGGTCAGCACCGCGGTGGGCTCGGTCAAGCTCAGCCCCTGGTCGGCAACCCATTCGTCATTGAAATAGGTTCCGGCATAACGGTCTCCGCCATCACAGAGCAGCGTCACCACACTGCCGGTACGGTTCGCGGCGATCATGTCGGCAATCAGGGCAAAGGCCCCCCACAGATTGGTGCCCGTGGACCCGCCCACGCGCCGGCCCAGCACCGCGCTCGCGTGCCTGGCGGTCGCCACCGAGGCCGCGTCGGGCACCTCGATCATGCAGTCCACCACGCTGGGCACGAACGACGGCTCCACCCGCGGCCGCCCGATGCCCTCGATCCGGGACGGCATTCCGGTCTGATAGTCCAGGTCGTCGACCTCGTAGCCGCCATAGAAGGCCGAGTTCTCCGGATCCACCACGGCCAGCCGGGTCGCGTGCCGCTTGTAGCGCAGGTAGCGGCCGATGGTCGCGCTGGTCCCGCCGGTCCCCGCGCCCACCACGACCCACTCCGGCACCGGGTGCGACTCCAGAGTCATCTGCTCGAAGATGGACTCGGCGATGTTGTTGTTGCCTCGCCAGTCGGTGGCCCGCTCGGCATTGGTGAACTGGTCCATATAGTGGCCGCCGGTCTCGTCCGCCAGACGCGCTGCCTCCGTATAGATATCGGGTGCGCGTTCGACCAGGTGGCAGCGACCGCCCTGCGCCTCGATGAGCGCCAGCTTCTCCGGCGAGGTCCTGGCCGGGACCACAGCCACGAAGTCCAGGCCCAGCATCTTGGCGAAATACGCCTCGCTGATGGCCGTCGATCCCGAGGAGGCCTCCACCACGGTGGTGCCCTCGGTCACCCGGCCGTTGCAGATGGCGTACAGGAACAGCGATCTCGCCAGGCGGTGTTTGAGACTGCCGGTCGGATGGGTGGATTCGTCCTTCAGATAGAGCTGGACGCCCCACTCCGGCGGCAGGGGATAGCGCAGCAGATGGGTGTCCGCGCTGCGCTGGGTGTCGGCGTCGATGAGCCGGACCGCATCGTCGACCCAGTCCCTGGGTGCGCTGCGGTCGCAGCGTTTCACTGCTCGTCCTTGCCCTGCAGTCTCGACATCAGTTGGTCACGGTCCCGGCGGCGCTTGGCGTCCACCGCCGCGATGTCCTTGTTGACCTGGGTACGCAGCTTCTTGAACAGCAGCAGCGACAGCGGCATCGCGATGAGCAGCCCGAACAGCAGGGCCACGATGAGGGGAATGGCCACTTTCACCACGGCGGCGACGCCCATGATGATCGCGGTGATGACGGCGACCAGGCCGAGCCGGGCCACCGTGTAGATAGCCAAACTGCGTGCCAGGCGGCGGCCCGCACCTTCGGGCCGGGTTGCATCACTCACGCAGAACAGCCTAGGTGACGGGGGTTCGGGCGCCGCCGCGGCCCTCGCCCGGCCGAAAACTAATCCGACCAGCCCGTATGTCGCTGGTAGTTCGCTGCATTAGCGCCAAAAGTGACCGTAAACACATAACGGATATCCGTTTTGTCTATTACTTCCCCTTTACCAAAGCGAGACCGTTCGAACACCCAGGGGGTCCAGTGCAACGATGTCGCTACTGATGAGGGATCTGTCGAAACGGAAAGGTTTGCGAATGACTGCGTTCACCGCGGCGAGCCGCGCATTGGGTTCCGTCAACGGCCAGGACACTCTGCTCACCCCAGGCCAGGTCGCTGCCCTGTTCCACGTCGATCCGAAGACCGTGACCCGTTGGGCTCACGCAGGTCGGCTCGGCTCCCTGCGGACTCCGGGCGGCCACCGCCGGTTCCGCGAATCAGAAGTTCTGCAACTCCTGCGGTCCCTCACCACCGAGGCCACCCGCGTGTAACACCTATTTCCCGCTTCAGGTGCCGCGGGTACGCACTCGGATTACCCTCGTTGTCAGGAGGTGAGCGACGTGACGTACCTGTTGGCACTCATCGCGGTAGTGGCCATCGCGATGCTGTGCTGGAAGGCTTTCGGACCCCAGCGATCGGCCGGCACCGGCCCAGCACCCACTCGGCGCAACCGCGTTATCGGTCCCGAAGATGATCCGGATTTCCTCGCCAAGCTCTCCCGGGAGCATCGTGACGGCGAATCCACCTGAATGACCGAAGCTCGCCAACCAGATTGCCATATAGACAGATGTGACCGTCCCCCGCGGATCCGCACCACCGGACCCACGGGGGACGCGTCGTATCACGCGAAGGCCACCTCGGGGATGGTGGCCATGAGCTGCTCCCATTCGGGATACATCTCGACCTTGCGCAGATGCAGCGCCTTGATCTTGTCGGACAGCTCCGGATCCGGATCATCGGAAATATCGGGGCGAACCAGTTGATTCAGTGCTCCTGAGCGCCCGGCGCGAAGCGGTGGCGGACGAGATCCGTTGCGGCGCGCGCCATTCGATCGAAGGGCTCGATCTCGCCCGCGGCGCGGCAGAGCACGTGCGCGCCCTGCAGCAGGGTGAGCAGGGTGGTCGCCAGGTCCGCGGCGGTGGCCGGGTCCGCGCCGGCGGCGGTCAGACGCTCGGCGAGAGTGGTTGTCCAGGAATCGAAGGCGGTGGCGGCCACGGCGCGCAGGTCGCCGCTGTCGGGGTCCACGGTGACGGCGGCGACGGCGCAGCCCGCGCCGTCGGCCGAGGCGGCCACCACCGGGCGGACCAGAGCGAGGAAGGACTCGACGAGAGTCACCGGGTCGGGGGCCGGTAGCGCGGCCAGATGCTCGCGCACCTGATCGCCGTTGCGGGCGGCGGCCGTCGCCACCAGTTCGGCCTTGCCGCCGGGGAAGTGGTGGTAGATCGCGCCGCGCGCGGCGCCGCTGGCGTCCAGGACCGCGGTGAAGGACATACCCGCGACACCCTTCTTCTGCAGCGCGTCGATGGCCGCGTCGATCATCCGATCCCGCGTGGTCGCCGCCATTCTTCCTCCCACCATTGACTAGTACGCCCATCCTAGTACACACTCGACTCGCTAGTACGTCCGTACTAGCATCTCGAGAACGGAGAGCCCAGTGCCCATCACCGTGACCGCACCGCGCGGCGTCCTCACCGCCCGCGGCGAACGCGAGATCCTGCCCGCCCTCACCGCGGCCCTGGCCGAGGTCAGCGGCGGCGCCGGCAATGACTTCTTCACCGGAATCATCGGCGGCAGCGTGCACCTGCTGCCGGCGGAGGACATCTACGCGGGCGGCGAGAACCGGCCGATCGTCATGGTCGAACTCAAGCTGCCCAATATCGGTCTGCCCGACCCGGACGCCCGCGCGGCCTTCATCACCGCGGCCACCGACATCGTCGCGGGGCTCACCACCGCAGGCCATCGGCGCGAGGACATCTGGGTCAATATCCTCAATGCCCTCGACGGCGCCTGGGGCATCGGCGGCCGCGCCTACACCGGCGAGGCGCTGATCGCGGCGGTCACCGCGGCCGCCAACTGACGACGGTCCGGGGGGGGGGGGCCCCCCCGCCCCCCCCGCCCCGCCCGGACCCCAACCCCCGCACTGTATTAGGGCGTCCACTTACCCCCTGCGCCGGTGGTTTTAGGCGAACACCCCCACCCCCCTC
>NZ_JBEXJI010000057.1:0-12932 GCF_040609015.1 Nocardia sp. NPDC004860
TAGCCGTGCATGCGGTAGAGCTCGGGTGACCATTCCCAGCGGCGGGTGGCGAACCAGAACCGGAAGCTGCCCGTCCGCGGCCCTGGGTATGTCCCCGCTGCCCATACCAGTGATTCCGCGGGCAGTTCGGCAGGAGAAGAAGAACCCATGACCGGATTATCGCGCCGGGATGCCGGCGCGCTCCACCTCGGCCTGGGCGTGGGTATTCAGGTCGCCTGGATCGTCAGGCGTCGGCTTCGGGCGTGCCATTGGTATTCGCCTCCTGCTCGGCTGGTTCAGTCGCGGCCGAGCGCATGTGCGAGCTGAGCCTTGGACATGGCGGAGCGGCCCTTGATATTGCGCTGCTTGGCCTCGTTGTAGAGCTGGTCCCGGGTGAGTCCCTTGGGACCACGGCGCCCGGAACGCTGGCCTCCGCGCTGCTGCGGGGACTTGCCCTCGAGCGAGGTGCGGCTCGCGGTCTCGGTCTTGCCGGCTCGGGCGCGGTTCTTGTTCACCGTGCGAGCGCCGATCTCCCTGGCGCGCTTGGGGGATGCGCCGCGGTCCTCGGCGGAATCGCGGATGTGCTCGTACTGGCGTTCCTCTTTGTTCGTCCATTCCTTCGGCATGACTGGGCCTTTCGGTCAAGGGAGGTGCGGCATCGTGGAGGCGAAGATGTCGATCTTGCCGAATTCCCGCAGTGCCGCGTCCATTACGGCGTAGCCGTGGGTGGTGCCGTTCACGTCACCCTGCACCAGCAGTGCTCGCCGTCCGCACTCCAGCACCAGCCGGCGGGTCCACTCGGCTCGGTGTTGTTCGTTCTTGTACTCGAGTACGACGTCGGCTCCGGCGTGGGCGAAAGTGATCGCCAGGGCGCGACCGATGGCACTGTCGGCTCCGGTCACCAGGGCGACCTTGCCCGCCAGCTCGTCGGCGGCGGTATCGATCTGCGCAGGTTGGTGTGGCTGGATCAGTGTCATCGCCATCTCCTGTCTCTCCGGTGTCGCGATACCCGCGAAGCCGACGGTGAAACGGTCGGGAGTGGCCGCCTGGATCGAGTGCGGTGCGGATTACCGGTCGTCGCCGAACTCGTCCGGTGTCGCGGAGACACGGGCCGGGAGTAGCCCAGGAACAAGGAGACAGCCATCGGGAACCGACGGGCCGAACCCGCCCGCGTTGTGCCGATCATGATCTGTCCGGTTCGACGGCGAGGAAGTCCCAGGCCGCCAGCGGGCCGACGACACGCAGGTGCACCCGGTCGGACCACAGTTCGGCCACCTTGTCCACGGTGCGCACCAGCGCCTCCTCCTGGGTGAGGGGCATGAGCACGGCGATATCGGCCACTTCGTTCTCCTGGGTGGATGGGCGCAGCGACATCTGCCCGGTCAGCGGTGCGAGCGCTCGTATCAGCGTCTCGCTGTCAGCGTGCCGCTTGTCTTCCATTGCGGCATTGACGATCTCGCCGAGGGCGATGCGCGCGTCATCGGTGGCGTCGGGCGGTGTGGTGCGGATGGCATCGTGCAGCGCGGCGGCCTGCGGGTTCTCGTCCAGGATTTCGCGCAGCACGGTGTCCTCGACATAGTGTCCCCGCACGAGATACTCGGCCTGCCCGGACAGTTCGTCGAGGGCGGCCTGGAAGCGTTGCGCATTGGGTTGCAGCAGGCCCGTTTCCACCGCCTCGTCGTCGACGAGTGCGGCACCGAATCGAACGGGAATGACCGGCATGGCGCCGACCAGGTCGTCCACCAGACTCGCGAAGGCCCGGAGGTCTTCGGCCCGGTCCAGTGACTGCTCGACCGGGACCTCGCTGACCACCGCCGCGATCGAGCCGTGCCGCACGGTCCGGATCGGGGCCGGATGCCGGCCGATGCCCTGCACCTCCAGGTGGGCGTCCGCGGGGACGATCCCGTAGATCAGGAGTGCCGTATTCGGATCCGATTGCGTCCGTGTGTGTTCCGATGGTGTGTCGTCTGCGGTCATGATCGGCTCCTCGGGCGGTGCTGGTGGTCTGCTCGGGCGGGTTCTCGTCACCTGCCCGGAGAACAAGCTCCTTGTCGTTGTTCGTTTCTCGCCTACCCCGTCTCGACGGGTCCATGCACTGACCTGTCGAGCCGGCTCGCGCGCCGCACGCGCCGCAACGCCCGATCGCCTGAGCAGAGATACCGCAGTACTGCGAAACGGACTGAGGCTACGTTTCGGGTGCGGGAACGCGGGTAGGCGAGGAACGGGTCACGTCGGTGGCCCTCGAATACGGCACCCATGGGAAGGAAACGATCATGAGCGCAACCGACAAGACGAAGAACAAAGCCGACCAGCTCGCCGGCAAGGCCAAAGAGAAATTCGGCCAGGCGACCGGCGACAAGCAGCGCGAGAATCAGGGCAAGGCCGACCAGGCCAAATCCAACCTGAAGGACGCGGGCGAGAAGGTCAAGGACGCCTTCAAGAAATGATGCGCGGACGCCGCCGCACCGATGATGTCCGGAGCGCCGTGCTGACATTGTCTCCGGCAGCCTCGGCTACAGTCGCGGAACTGTTTGCCCGGCATCGGATCTGGCGGCGCTCCACCCACGTCGTCCCGGCCTGATCACGGACCGCCACGGTCCGGTATCCCCGGTCCCGCGTTGACTGGGCCGTGGCATCGGGGTCGCGCGGTTCGGCACCGCGCGGCCCTCGGCTGGGATCGGTGGATCGGTGTCGTGGGGTGCACCTATTGTGGTTTCCCCCGGGGTGGGTCAGCGCGGAACGCCGAGTCGCCGCGTGCGGGGCGGTAGACGGAAAGGCGGCCGGCCAACTCGACGTGGATCCGGGTTGCGGTGCCGATCATTTCGCCGTCGGCGGTCAGCGGTTCCCTGGTGGGCAGGCGGATGATCAGCTCGCGGGGGCGGGATTGGCCGTACAGCCGGGTGCGACCGATGGTGCCGAACAGAACGGCGGCCCCCGCCCGGGCGCGAGAACAGGGCCGATCGGCTCGGAGCCAACGGATATCGAGCAACGCGGCGTCGAGGCGGTCACGAAAGGCAGGGACGGCACGCTGCGGCCGATAAGGCCCGTTGCCGATGAACAGGGTCCATACCCGTTGCCTGCCACCGTTGATATGAATCTCGACGGGGTGTGCCCGGCGCAGCGCGAGCAGGAGTGCGGCGAGGAAGGCGGGCCACCGGCCCCACCGCGATCGCCATTGACGACGGGTCCGGACCAGATCGGGGTACGTGCCCAGACCGGCGGTGTTGAGCAGGAGCCTGGTCTTCGGTCCGGTCTCGTCATCGAACTCGATGCGTGCGATGTCCACGCCGACGACGTCGCCGGTGGCGACGGCCGCAGCCGTCTCGCGCGGATCCCGTACTCCCAGGTCGCGGGCGAAATGGTTGAGAGTGCCGGTGGGGAACACCGCCAGCGGTAGCCCGTGGCGCAGTGCGACGGTGGCCGCCGCGGCGAGGGAGCCGTCGCCGCCCGCGATGCCCAGCGCCAGCGGTGGCGGTGTGCAATTGCGGTGCGCTCGCTGGAGGCATTCCACGGGGTCGCCGCCCGGGTCCGTGTACACGAGCGTGGCCGCGGGCAACAGGGCTGAGATGTCCGCGGCCGGATCCACAGCCGGGTCGCCCGCGGCCGGATTGACCAGCACCAGCAGCCCCTTGCCATCGGCGAGCGCCGGCGCGCCCGCGATACCCCGCGATTGCGCCGCGGCCGGGATGTGGGCCGGCCACCAATGCCGGGTGGCCAGGGCGATGCCCGAGCCGATGGCCGTGCCGACGAGGACATCACTGCCCCAGTGCACGCCGGTGTGAATCCGCGAGTAGGCGACGGTGGCCGCCAGCGGCGCGAGAACCAGTGCGGTGCGCGGACTTTCGAGCGCCACCCCGGTGGCGAACGCGGCCGCGGCGGCGCTGTGCCCCGAGGGGAACGACGATGAGGTGGGCCGGGGGCCCAGCCGCCGGTGTGCGGGTAGGAGATCGGCGGCCGGTCGGCGGCGCGCGATGACCGGCTTGAGAATGGCGTCCACCAGCAGGGCCGCGCACCCGAGGGACGCGACACCGCGGACGGCGGCTCGCCGCTGCTCGCCCTTACGAGTGCTGAGCACACCTGCGATGAGTAACCACAGCGCGCCGAAATCCGCGCTGCGAGTGAGACATAGCAGGGCGGGGTCGAGTGAGGAGACCGGGAGCCGCGCGATGGCGGCGGTGACGGCGCGATCGGTCCGCCCGACCCGGTGGAAGCGTCGCCGAACCCGGTCGCGGGTGTGAGCCTGGCCGCCGATTCCGGCGCCGTCGCGAATAACCCAGCGTTTCACGGTATTTCGATCCGCTCGGGGCTAGCGCGGGTCCGGCCCTGCGCTGGGCGGTGCCAGCGGGGTCAGATGGTGGGTGGCGGGTCCTTCGAGACGGGTGCCGTCGGCGGCGAAGCGGGAGCCGTGCAACGGGCAATCCCAGGACTTCTCGGCCGGATTCCAGCGCAGGATGCCGCCCAGGTGCGGGCAGATCGCGGAGACGGTGGTGGTGGTGCCGTCGACGGTGCAGGTGGCGGCCGGGCGGGCGAAGCGGCGCTCGACGTGTCCGGTGCCTTCCTGGGGCCGGACGGGGTCGGTGCCGGTGCGGGCCAGGTGCCACCAGCCCGCGCACAATTGCAGTGCGACGCCGGCATTCGACCGGGCGGCGGCCGGAAATGATCGCAGTTCATCGGGCCGCCAGGTGGCGAAGGCGTGTGCCCAGTCCGGTGGTTTGCCGGTGATATGTCCCAGCAGGACCTGGGCTGCGGCGACGGCGTTGGTGAATCCCCATTTCGCGTAACCTGTGGCGAGCAGGATGCCGTCGTTGCCGGGGAGCAGCGGACCGGCGTAGGGGAGTTCGCCGATCGGCAGGTAGTCCTGTGCGGACCAACTGGTCAGGGGTGTCGCCGACGGGTACCAGCGTTCGGTCCACTCGTGCAGGTCGGCGATCTGGTTGTCGGTGTGGTCCTCACGCCCGACCACGTGACCGTTGCCTCCGACCAGCAGTACGTCGCCCTCGGGGTCGGGCACGGTGCGGACGGATCTGGTGGGTGCGCCGGCGGTGATGTACATGTCGGAGGACAGTGGCTGCGGCAGCCGGTACGCGGTGAGGTAGGACCGCAATGGCACCAGGCGGGCGAAGAATCCGCCGCGGTCCAGAATCGGCGTCCCGGTTGCGAGGATGACGGTGCCTGCGTGGACCGGGCCGTGCTCGGTGTCGATGAGGTAGTCGCCGGTGGCGGCGGTGCTCACCCCGGACACGAGACTGGATTCGTGGATGGGTACCGCGTGCGATTCCACATCGGCGGCGAGCGCGGCCAGCAACGACATCGGATTGAGCTGAGCCTGTGCCGCGAGCCGCACGCCGCCCACAATCGGAAACGGCGCGTCGATCCGCTCGGCGAACTCGACCGGCATCCCCGCCTCCCGCAGTGCACCGAATTCTCGTCGGGCGCGCGGCAGTTCGCGCTCGGAGCGGGCGTAAGTGTAGGCGTCGGCGGCCTGGCAGGCGACAGCGTGGCCGCCGCAGTACTCCAGCAGCCACCGCTGCCCCTCCAGGTTGGCGTCGAGATAGGTGCGCAGCATGGCCGCACTGTGCCGGCGCCTGATGCGCTGTGCCCGGATTCCCTGCAGCAGACTGACTTTGGCGTTGCTGGCGCCGGTGGTGCCATCGCCGATGCGCCGTCCTTCCAGGACCGCGACCTCGACGCCGTTCTCGGCCAGCAGCAGTGCCGTGACCAGGCCGGTGAGGCCGGCCCCGATGACCACCACGTCGAAACGCACTCCCGGTGTCACTCGCAGACGGGCAGGGGTCGGGTTCTCGATCTTCCAGACTGGTGTCATGGTGTCGCTATAGCCCGCCGGTCGGAGGCGAAACGCCGGGGACGGGGTTCGAAACGTGGCGGGGTGGTTAGCGAGGGGACGCGGTGGTATCCGGCGGGCATGAAGCCGAACACCCGATATGAGCCGAAGGTCGTCGTCGTCACCGGAGCGAGTGCGGGGATCGGACGGGCCGCTGCCCGCAGGTTCGGGGCGGAGGGGGCGTCGGTCGCACTGCTGGCGCGCGGGCGCGCTGGTCTCGAGGCCGCCGCCGCGGATGTGTGCGCCGCGGGCGGCCGGGCACTGGCGATTCCGGTCGACGTCGCCCAGTACACCGCGGTGGATGCCGCCGCGTCCCGGATCGAGGAGGAGCTGGGACCCATTGACGTGTGGGTGAATTCGGCGTTCACATCGGTGTTCGCGCCGTTTCGCGAGATCGATCCGCTGGAGTTCCGGCGGGTCACCGAGGTGACCTATCTCGGGTCGGTGCACGGGACGCGGGCGGCACTGGCGCGGATGCGGCCACGGGATCGGGGTGCGATCGTGCAGGTCGGGTCGGCGCTGGGGGAGCGGTCGATTCCGCTGCAGTCCGCCTATTGCGGAGCCAAACACGCGGTGAACGGGTTCGTGGAAGCCGTGCGGGTGGAGCTGCTGCACGACCACAGCAATGTGCACATCACCATCGTGCAGGCGCCGGCGGTGAACACTCCGCAGTTCTCGTGGGTGCTGTCGCGGCTACCGCGCACACCACAGCCCGTGCCGCCGATCTATCAGCCCGAGGTGGTGGCGCGAGCGATCGCCTTCGCGGCCCGGCATCCACGGCACAAACAGTATTGGGTGGGTGCGAGCACCGTCGGCACCGTGCTCGCGCAACGGCTGGCCCCGGCGCTGCTGGACCGGTACCTCGCCCGCACCGGCTTCGACAGCCAGCAGACCGACGCGCCCGCGCCGGGGCGGGCGGACAATCTCTGGACACCGCTGGACGAGGCCGACGGCCACGACTACGGCGCGCACGGCGAATTCGACGGTCGGGCGCACCGGCGCAGCCCGCAGTCGTGGCTCACCCGGCGGGTGTTGTCACTCGGCGGAATCGGCAGGGGCTGAAATACGATATGGCGCAGCGGATTCCGAGAGGCGCATGCCGTGCCCGTACGGCTCGGCGTCCTGCCCGCGCGGCGCGATCCTGCCGTCCACGACCCGCGGGGCCCCGGTCACCAGCAGCGGTTCCAGCCGGGCGTGATCGACGAACCACTCGATGTGCCGCAGCCGCGGCACCGCCGCGGCGATGCCGGCATGCAGGGCTGGGGCGCAGTGGGCCGAGATGTCGCGGTGATTGGCCGCGGCCACGGCGGCACCGCGCAGGAATCCGGTGTAGCCGCCGCAGCGGGTCACGTCGAGTTGCAGGCAGTCGACGACATCGATCAGGCGTGCGGCGTCGTACTCGCTGTAGATGTATTCCCCCGCCGCGACGTCGCAGCGGACGGCGTCGCGGACCGTGCGCAGCCCGGCGAGGTCGTCGCTGGTGACGGGTTCCTCGAACCACACGACGCCGAGCCGATCGAGTTCCGCGCCGACCCGGCAGGCCGCACCGGGCGTGTACGCACCGTTGGCATCGACCATGATGGCGGTCCTGTCGCCGAGGAGCTTGTGCACCAGGGTGATTCGTTCGACATCACGTTCGGCGTCGACCCCGATCTTGATCTTGACGGCGGTGCAGCCCGCGGTCTCCCAGCCGAGGACCTGCTCGGTGAGCTTGTCATCGGTGAGATTGACGAAGCCGCCCGAGCCGTAGACCGCGGTGGCCCGGCGTACGGAGCCGAACAGCGACTCCAGCGGTGCCTGCATCAGGCGGGCCTTGAGATCCCACAGGGCGATGTCCACCGCGCTGAGCGCATGCCCCACGACTCCCGGCGTGCCGAAGTTGCGGCAGGCGCGTCGCAGCCGCAGCCAGGTGTCGGTGACATCGTCGGGCGAGGTCTCGTGCAGCAACGACGCGAGGTGATCGGCGACGACCGTCGCGGCCGCGGGGGAGCTGTAGGTCCAGCCCAGCCCGCGTTCGTGTCCGGCGTGAATCGACACGACGACGGCGGTGGTCGCGTCCCAGGCCAGTGTCCCGTCGGCCTCGGTCTGCGGAGTGGGGAATCGATAGGTCTCGACGGTGATGTCGTCGATGAGTGGGGTACTCACAGGGATTCGCCTCGAATCGCGGCAGCGAGCAGCTCGGCCGCATGGTGGGGGCGCGCCTCGGGAAGGAGGTGGCGGATCTGGGTACGGCAGCTGAACCCATCCGCCACGATAGCGGTTTCCGGTGAACATGCGCGCAATGCGGGCAGCAGCGCGTCCTCCGCGCAGGCGACCGACACCTCGTAGTGCCCCCGCTCGAAGCCGAAATTTCCTGCGAGACCGCAGCATCCGGCGTCCAGGACCTCGACCTCGGTGCCGGTGGCGGCGAGCAGTTCCCGATCCCGGTCGAAGTGCAGGATGGCGTGGTGATGGCAATGCGGTTGCACGATGGCGGATCCGCCGGCCAGTGGCGGCGCCCACCCGGGGGCTCGGTCGGCGAGCAACTCGGCCAGCGTGTGGGTCTGCCCGGCCAGGCGGTGGGCATCCTCGTCGCCGTGGAGTAGTTCCGGGAGGTCCGAACGGAACACCGCGGCGCAGCTGGGTTCCAGCACGACAACCGGAATACCCTCGCGCAGAATGGGTTCCAGGATGCGCAGGGTGCGCTTCAGCACCCGTCGGGCGGTAGGCAGCTGGCCGGTGGATATCCAGGTCAGCCCGCAGCACACGGTCCGGTCCGGAATCTCGACCTGGAATCCGGCGGCGGTGAGTACGTCGACGGCGGCGTGCGCGATGCCGGGTTCGAAGTTGTTGGTGAACGTGTCCGGCCACAGCAACACTCGACCGTGTCGCGCGGTGACGAGATCGTGCTCGCCGGTGAAGGTTTCGGTGAAGCGGGCACGGGCGAATCGAGGGAACTGACGCCGCGGATCCACGCCGCCCGCCCGCGCGATCATCCGGTGCAGCCCCGGTGCGTGCGTCACGGCATTGACGACCGGCGCGGCGGCGGTGGCCAGCCGGGCCCACAGGGGAATCCAGCCCATCGAGTAGTGCGCCATCGGCCGCAGCCGACGGTGGTAGTGATGCGAGAAGAATTCGGCCTTGTAGGTCGCCATGTCCACATCGACCGGACAATCGCTGCGACAGCCCTTACAGGCCAGGCACAGGTCGAGGGCGTCGCGTACCTCGGTGGAACGCCAGCCGTCGGTGATGACATCGCCCTCGAGCATTTCGAACAGCAGCCGGGCCCGGCCGCGGGTCGAATGTTCCTCCTCGCGGGTCGCGCGGTAGCTGGGGCACATGACGCCGCCGCTCTCGCCGCGGCATTTGCCAACGCCGACACAGCGATTGGCGGCATGGCTGAAGCGGAAGCCGTCCTCCGGGAAGGAGAAATGCGTCGCGGGTTCCCACGGCCGATAGGCCACACCCTGGCGCAGATCGCCATCCAGGGGGCGGGGGTGGACGATCTTGCCCGGATTCATCCGGTTGCGCGGATCGAACAGGTGCTTCAGCTCTCCGAAGGCGTCGATCATCCGGTCGCCGAACATGATTCGGAGCAGTTCGGCGCGGGACTGTCCATCGCCGTGCTCGCCGGACAGCGACCCTCCGTAGCTCGTCACCAGATGCGCGCTGTCCGTGACGAATTCGCGGTAGTGGGCGATGCCTGCTGCGGTGCGCAGATCGAAGGGGATGCGGGTGTGCACGCAGCCCTGCCCGAAATGGCCGTAGAGCGAGCTGGATTCGTAGCCGAACCGCTGCAGCAGCCGCTCGAAGTCACGCAGATAGTCGCCGAGCCGGTCCGGCGGCACGGCGGCGTCCTCCCAGCCCTCGTGGGTTTCGCGTCCACCGGGCGGATACGCGGTGGCACCCAGCCCGGCCTCGCGAGCCGACCACAGCTCGGCCTCGCGCTCCGGATCGTCCACCAGCTTGGTGTTGGCGCCGGTGTGGCGCTCGACCGCATGCATCATGTCCCGGGCGGCGGTATCGGCCGCGTCCTGGGTGTCGCCATCGAATTGCGCCATCAGCCAGGCCTTCCCGTCCGGTAGCTGCTCGATCGCGCGCCCGGCGAGATGGCGGCTGTGTTCGAGCTGGACGAGCCGCCCGTCCAGCCCTTCCAGCGCGGCGGGGTGGTGCCGCACCACCTCGGGCACCGCGTCGGCGGCGGTGAACACATCGGGGAAGCCCAGCACCACCAGCGCTTTCGCGGCGGGAACCGGGACCAGCTCGAGCTCGGCGCGCAACACGGTGACCAGCGTGCTCTCACTGCCGACCAGCAGTTTCGCCGCGTCGGATCCGCGCTCCGGAAGCAGGGAGTCGAGGTTGTAGCCCGATACCCGGCGCGGGATGTCGGGATAGGACTTGCGAATGTCGTCGGCGTAGCGATCAGCGAGATCGCACAGGGAAGACCGCAGCGGATCGGTGAGGCCCGCCGGCCCGGGACCGACCCACATGCGCGTGCCGTCGTAGGTCAGCACCTCGAGCCTGCGGACCGAATCCACCATCTTCCCGTAGGCCTGGGCGGTGGAACCGCACGAGTTGTTGCCGATCATGCCGCCGATGGTGCAGCTGACGTGTGTCGACGGTTTGGGCCCGACCATGAGGTCGTAGGGACGGAGTTCGTTGTTGAGCACGTCCAGGGCGATACCCGGCTCGACCACCACGGTCCGCGCCTCCGCATCGACGTCGACGACGCGGTGGCAGTACTTGGTCCAATCCAGAACGACCGCGGCATTGCAGCATTGGCCCGCCAGACTGGTGCCTCCGCCCCGGGACAGAACGGGCATATCGTGCGCACTGCACACCGCTATCGCGGCCTGGGCATCCTCGGGCGTCCGGGGGACCACCACGCCGAGCGGCAGTGCCCGGTAGTTGGAGGCGTCGGTGGAATACGCCGCCCGCGATCCCGGGTCGAAGCGCACCTCCCCGGCGACCGCGCGCGTCAGGTCGTCGGCGACGGCATCCAGGGGAAAGCGGGCGCGTTGCCCGCGTCGTAGCTGGTGATCGGATCCTGCCGGCATCGGCGCGCCTCCACTGGTCACATGAGGTTTTCGGCTCTCCTGTCGCGCGGATACCCGCTACGCCCGGGTAATCACCTGCCGATTGGGGTGCGGGCGCGGGGGTACTCGGGCGCTGTTCGCAGTGATCCGGCAACAGGGACAGGAGGCGTCATGACCCGGCAAGTGAGCGATCATGTCGTGGAGCGGCTACGGGAATGGGGGGTCGAACAGGTCTTCGGATATCCCGGCGACGGAATCAACGGGCTCATCGCGGCGTTCGGCCGCGCCGACGGAAAGCCCGCGTTCATTCAGGCGCGTCACGAGGAGATGGCCGCCTTCGAAGCGACCGGGTACGCGAAGTTCAGCGGTCATGTGGGGGTGTGCACCGCGACCTCGGGTCCCGGTGCGATCCACCTGCTGAACGGGCTGTACGACGCCAAACTGGACCATGTGCCCGTGGTGGCGATCGTCGGTCAGACCGCGCGCAGCGCCATGGGCGGCAGTTACCAGCAGGAAGTGGATCTGCAGAGCCTTTTCAAGGATGTGGCCTCGGATTATCTGGTCGAGGTCAACGTGTCGAGCCAGTTGCCCAACGCGCTGGACCGCGCCTTCCGCACCGCCGTCACCCGGCGCGCGCCGACCACGGTCATCATCCCGTCCGATCTGCAGGAAGAGAAGTACGAGGCGCCCGAGCACGAATTCAAGCAGGTACCGTCCAGTTCGCCCGGCACCATGTCGGCGCCGAGAGTGGTTCCACCCCGCTCCGACATCGAGCGCGCGGCCGAAATCCTCAATGCCGGAACCAGAGTCGCGATCCTGGCCGGACAGGGCGCACGCGGCTGCACCGCGGAACTGACCCGCATCGCGGAGCTGACCGGCGCCGGTGTGGCGAAGGCACTGCTGGGCAAGGACGTGCTCTCCGACGAGCTGCCGTTCGTGACCGGAGCGATCGGCCTGCTGGGCACCCGGCCCAGCTACGAACTGATGCGCGACTGCGACACCCTGCTCATCGTCGGCTCGAATTTCCCCTACGCACAGTTCCTTCCGGACTTCGGACAGGCTCGCGCCGTTCAGATCGACATCGACGGCACCATGATCGGTATGCGTTATCCGACGGAGGTCAACCTGGTCGGCGATGCCAAAGCCACACTGGCCGAACTGATTCCGATGCTCGCACCGAACCCCGACCGAGCCTGGACGATCGACATCCAGGAGAGTGTCGCCCGCTGGTGGCAGACGATCGAGCACCAGTCCATGCTCGATGCCGAGCCGGTCAACCCGATGCGGGTGGCCTGGGAGCTGTCGCAGCGCCTGCCCGAGAACGCCATCATCACCTCCGATTCGGGCTCGGCGGCGAACTGGTACGCGCGCTGCCTGCGTTTCAGCGGCCGCATGCGTGGGTCGCTGTCGGGCACGCTGGCGACCATGGGGCCGGGCGTGCCGTACGCGATCGGCGCCAAATTCGCCTGCCCCGACCGTCCGGTCATCGCCCTGGTCGGCGACGGGGCGATGCAGATGAACGGCCTCGCCGAACTGCTGACCGTCGAGCGGTATCAGGATCGGTGGGAGGACCCGCGACTGATCGTGTGCGTGCTCCACAACAACGACCTGAACCAGGTCACCTGGGAACTGCGAGCCATGGGTGGCGAGCCGAAATTCGAAGAGTCGCAGACGCTTCCGGACGTCTCCTATGCCGACGTCGCGCGCTGCATGGGCCTGGCCGCGATCGCGGTCGACCGTCCCGACGCGGTCGGTCCCGCCTGGGAATCCGCGCTGTCCGCCGATCGGCCGGTGCTCCTCGACTTCCACACGGACCCGGAGGTGCCGCCCATTCCGCCGCACGCGACCTGGGAGCAGCTCAAGGACACCGCGGAGGCCATACTGCGCGGCGATCCCGGCGGCTGGCACCTCATCGTCCAAGGTGCGAAGACCAAGGCCCAGGAGATGCGGCCGGCCCGCCACTGACCGGCCCGCCACCGAGGGAAAACGCTGCCACGCTACTTCTTCGGTACGAGGATGCCGGTCAGGTCGGCGTCCCGGATCGGGGTGTCCGGGTTGCGCTGGGCTCGGCACATGAGTGTGATGGCCGCGATGGA
>NZ_JBEXJI010000058.1:0-12768 GCF_040609015.1 Nocardia sp. NPDC004860
GTTCGGCGCGTTCGTGGTCACCGTCGTGGCGGTGGAGGTGCCCAGGCGTTTTCGGCGGCGCCGCTGCGGCACTCGTAGTCCCTCCTCGCGCCAGAGGCGTTGGATCTTCTTGTGGTTGACCGTCCAGCCTTCGCCGCGGGCGTCGTGATAGGCGCGGCGGAAACCCTGCCGTGGATGGGTTTTCGCCCAGTCGCGGAGCCAATCACGCAGCGCCGCATCGGGATCCGTGGCGATCTGGTTGCCCGGGGTATGGCGCTGGGGACTTCGGTGCTGCCCGGTGACCCGGCGGGCGAACCGTTCGCTGACCTCCAGCACGCGCATCAGTCCGCCACGGCCGCCCGCCGGCGTTCAGGGTCTAGAAGTTTCCCTTGGCGATCTCCTTCAATGCCGCTTTCTCCAACTCTGCTTCGGCGAGAAGTCTTTTCAGGGTGAAGTTTTCGCGTTCGAGGTCTTTCAACCGTTTGGCGTCGTCGGCCTTCAACCCGCCGAACTGGTTGCGCCATCGGTAGTAGGTGGCCTCGGTGATCTGCAGGGTCCGGCACACGTCGGCGATGTCCTTGCCCTCACCCAGCAGCCGATCCGCCTCGGCCAGCTTGCGCACGACTTGTTCGGGGGTGTGCCTTTTGCGTGTCGCCATGGTCTTCGAGCCTTCCTGCCCACTTCGTGGGCCGCAAGGCTCTCACACGCCCCGGACCGAAATCATGGGATCAGGTCAGCATCGTCCGAGCACTTCACGGCGAAGCGCCGATGGCGTCGCGTCGTGGATCGTCGGAGAGCTCCGAGGTCACGCCGGCACGGACGTTCACCGCACCGCCCGCCATCCCCGAGCACGCCACGTCCTATCACTTGTTATTACCCGGAACGAAGCTGGAACTGTAATGCAACCGCTGCACGCAAACTCGCTGCTCGCCGGAAGGTTGCGCAAGCGCGGCCCGGGATTCCATCACATGACCCTTCTCTCGACGACATGGCCTCGACCGCGCAGGCCCTGCGACGGGTTCGATCCGATCGATACTGACACCCGGCTCAATTCGTGGAGCGAGACTCTTCCGCCGCGGCGGTGTCCCGGGAGCTGGATCAGGCATCGTTGACCGTGGTGGAGGATCTGCTCGAGCAAGTTCGGACATTGATGTGTAGCGGACCCACTCTGCCTGCGACGGGAGCGCTTTCCTCGTACCGGCGTCCACTGACCATCGATCCGGCTGGCCAGCGCCATGGGCGGTGTAATCGGTGAATCGGTCGGCGCGATGAGGCACTGATCGGTATCGCATTCTCAGGCTTGTGGCTGTGGTTTCGATGAGTGCTCTTTCCGCTCGTCTCGGCTTCGGGAACATTCACCATGGTGGTCGGTGATGACGGGCACCGCACTGATTTAGACACTGGCCGCGGCGATCGGAGTGGCAGCAAGGCGGAGCGGATACCCCACTCGCTCAATCCGACGAGTACATCGCCTCGTGAGCGATCTCGAGCATCGTTCCGATGTCTGTGAACTTGCTGCGCGGGCGGCACTGCTCGCGCCCCCGGGCCCGCTCAGCGGCGTCGATCGCCTGCCAGCCGCGCAGATCCACCGCCTCGGGACGGCGTTCGCCGATCAGGGCGCGCAGCGCCTGTCGATCATTCCCGGGCTTGGGACGGGTGAGCCGCCCTGCGAGCAGATCTGTGAAGAACGATCGAACTGTCTCCTGTGCGCACTTCTTATTCGTCCCGATCACCCCGGAAGGCCCTCGCTTGATCCAGCCGGCGGTGTACACCCCGGGCAGCGGCTGACCGCTACGAGGGTCGATCACGCGCCCGTCGATGTTGGGCAGCACGCCTCGTTCGTCGTCGAAGGGCATGCCCGGCACCGGCTTGCCTCGGTAACCGATGGAACGCAGGACCAGGGTGGTATCGATGATTTCTCGGTAGTCGGTCGCGCGGGCCTTCAAGGTACCGTCTCCGCCTTGGTACAACTCGTTGCGCACGATCTCGAGCCCCTCCACCCGGCCTCCGCCGAGGATCCGAGTCGGGCTGGTGAGGTAGCGCAGGACGATTCGTTTGCTCGCCGGGTGCGGACACTGCGCGGAGATCTCTTCCGCCACGCGAGTTTTCAGATGCATCGAGTACGGTCCGTCGATGCCGTCGACTGCGGCGCGGCTGTTGGCGTCAAGATCGAGCTCGCCTTCCTCGATCACCACATCCACCCCCGGAATACGTTGCAGCGCCAGCAGTTCGGGACTGGTATATGCGGCCTGCGCCGGTCCCCGTCGCCCGAGTACCACCACTTCCCGGATACGGCTGTGGAGGAGCGCGGCCAGGGCGTGCTCGGCGATGTCGGTGCGAGCGAGCTGGTCGGGGTCGGTGACCAGAATCCGCGCGACGTCGAGGGCAACGTTGCCGTTGCCGACCACCACCGCCCGCTCACCACTGAGGTCGAAGTGCCGGTCGGTGTAGTCAGGGTGCCCGTTGTACCAGGCCACGAACTCGGTCGCGGCCACGCTGCCGGGAAGGCTTTCGCCGGGGATCCCCAGTTTGCGATCGGACATGGCACCAACGGTGTAGATCACCGCATGGTGGTACTCGAGCAGCTCGTCGTGCGAGATGTGTTCGCCGACGCCGACGTTGAGGTGGAATCCGAAGGCAGTCTTGGTGGAAGTCCTGCGGAACATGTCGGTGACGATCTTGGTTCCGAAGTGGTCGGGTGCGACCCCGGCGCGGACGAGTCCCCAGGGGGTGGGGAGTCGGTCGAACATCTCGACTTCGATGGCGCCGTTGCTTCCCTGGGTGAGCAGTTCTTCTGCCGCGTAGACGCCAGCCGGCCCGGAGCCCACCACTGCGACCCGGACCGGGACTTCATCGCGCGGAACCTTCAGCGAGGCCAGCGGGATGAACGGCATGCCGGTGGAGTCCAGCGGATGCCGCTGGAAGTACCCGGCGTTGATCGCGGTGTAGCGGTCGTACTTCTCGGGCAGTTCGTCTTCATAGAAGATCGCGTCCACCGGGCACGCGTCCTTACACGCACCACAGTCGATGCAGGTCTGCGGGTCGATGTAGAGCATTTCGCTGGTGCGGTACTCCGGGTCGTCCGGCCTCGGGCGGATGCAGTCGACCGGGCAGACCTCGACACACGAGGCATCGTTACAACAGGGCTGGGTGACAACGTAAGACATCGTGATTCCTTGGTGTGCTCGGTCGACCTCATCCGATGGGGCGAGGTCAGTGCGCGGTCCAGCCGCCGTCGATCACGAAGGTCTGACCGACGATGAAGTCCCCGCCTGCACTCAGCAGGTGCACGGCGAGCGAAGCGACGTCCTCGGGCTGCCCGAGCCGCCCGGCCGGCGTGCCGGCGGTCATCGCGTCATAGAGCTCCTTCGGGATGTCGCCGAGGATGGGGGTTTCGATGGTGCCCGGAGCGATCACGTTGACCCGCACCTTGTCGGCCGCGTACTGGATCGACGTCTGCCTCGACAGCGCGATTATGCCGCCCTTGGCGGCGGCGTAAGCGGCGGTGTTCTGCATACCGATCAGCGCCGCGACCGAGGAGACATTGACAATCTTCCCGCCACCGGACTCGATCATGGACGGGATCACCGCCTGCATGCCGAGCCACATCCCCTTCAGGTCGATGTCGAGGATGAGATTCCAGCTGTCCTCGGTCAAATCCACGGCGGTGTCGGGGGTGGGAGAGACGATGCCAGCGACCTGGCACAGGCCGCTGATGCGGCCGAACTCCGACAGCGTGCTGGCGGTGACGTTCTTCCAGCCCTCGCGGTCACGCACATCCAGTTCGTGACCGCGGGCCTGGCCTCCCTCCTCGCGGATGGCCTCGGTGGTCTCGTCGGCGGCTTTGATGTCGGTGCAGATCACCGTCGCCCCGGCATGGGCGGCGGCTAGCGCGGTCGACCGCCCAATTCCGGATCCAGCGCCGGTCACGATGACGATCTGATCGGTAAGTGTGGTCATTGCAGCTCCTTCGAGAGTGATCGGTGCTGAGCACCGGCGATGGTCCAGATTCATGGATTTTCCGGACCGAGGCGTCGGGTCCGGCTCGGCTGATCCGGACCCGACGGGGACTTGCGGGGATGTACGGTCAGTCTTCGAAGATCTCGATGGCGCCTTCGGGGCAGCTGCGGGCTCCGCGGCGCGCGATGGCCTCGAGCCCTGCGGCGACGGTGATCAGCTCGCCGGCAGGCGAGGCGAAGCCGTTGTCATCGGCCTTGTAGACGTTTTTGGCGACCGTCCAGCACCGGCCGTGTCCGGCGCAGAGTTCCTGGTCGACGCGGTACTTCATCACGCCCCCTTGCTGCCGCCGACTGGGAAGATCAGCGGCAGGGTGGTCATGCTGCGCAGCACACCGGTCTCGTAGGACGGGGACTTGCCGGGGGCGATCTCAAAGTCGGGAATCCGGCGCAGCACTTCCTCGAGGACGACGCGCAGTTCGAGACGGGCCAGATGTGATCCGATGCACCGGTGGACGCCGACTCCGAAGGCGGTATGCACGATGCCGTCGCGGTAGATGTCGAGCTTGCTCGGATCCTCGACAGCCTCGGGGTCGCGGGATGCGGAGGCGTAGTTGAGCAGGATGAAATCGCCCTCCTTGAGGTGGGTTCCGGCGACCTCGACGTCGCGGGTGACCGAGCGCCCCAACGCGACCACCGGCGGGAACACGCGGGCGAATTCCTCCACTGCGTTCGGGATCAGCGTGGGATCGGCGGCTAGGGCCTTACGGTCGGCGGGGTTGTTGGCCAGGTGGTGCACCGCGCCCGACATCACGTAGGTGGTGGTGGCGATGCCGCCCAGCGTCAGGTCGGTGAGAATCGAGACCCGGTCCTCCCACGGGCACAGCTCACCGTTCTTGTCGACACCGGCGGCGATTGCGTCGAGCAGATCGCCGGGGCCGGGGTTGTCCTTGCGCTTGGCGAGGTGTTCCCCGAGGTAGCCGAACGCCTTGGCGAAGGAGTCGGCACGCTTGTCCGGCGGGCCGTAGATGCCTGTGTCCATGGCCTTGAGCAGCATCGGCAGGTCCTCGACCGGCACGTCGACGAGGTTCTTGAAGAACGCGCGGCCGGGCAGTTCGGCGCCGAAGTCGGCCACGAAGTCGCACTCACCCCGGTCGATGAAGCCGTCGATCAATTCGGTCGCGTCCGCGCGGATCTGATCTTCGAAGGCCGCCACTGCCCGCGGCGCGAAGAACGGGTTGAGCACGGTGCGCCACTGGTCGTGGTACGGCGGATCGGACTCCTCCGGGTAGAGGTAGGGCAGCCCTTCGGGACGGTTGGGTTGGAAACCCTTCGCGCTGCTGAAGGTCTGCCAGTCCTGGCCCGCGCGGCGGACGTCCTCGTATCGGTTGATCACGTAGTACCCCTCGCCGACGTTGCTGCGCGCGACGGGGCACTTTGCGACGAACGCGTCGAGCACATCGGTGAAGTGCTCATTGAACTTGGGGTCGTCGATGTCGAAATCGTTGAACATGTCGCGGCCGAACTGTTGCTGCGTCACTGCGGGATGCCTTTCTTCGGGCTGCGATCGTAAGAAACGATCGTTTGTTTTGAGGCTAGGTATCCGCAAGAACTGTGTCAAGAACCACATCTGAGGTCTGCGGAGACCGGTGTCACTTCCGACAGTGGTGCAGATAGCGGCACTTTTCGGATGTTTGTCGATGCACGTCGGAGCTCATCGACGCGCTTCGTTCATGCCTCGGCCCCTGGAGGAGATGCACCATGTCCGCGGGATCCACCGCCCTCGATACGCACCCGATCCGCCCTCGGAAACTCTCGGTGTCGGCGTGGTCGAATTGAGCGCACGGGGTGTTAGGGCGACCGTTGTAACCTTCCCTGCGCTGAGGAAGGAACGAGGTCGGGAAGTCATGCCTATGGCTGCAAGTTCGTGGGAATCAGCCCAAGCGGCCGCCCAGTGGCATGGCATCGCGCACGCCTGTCGTGACGGTGCCGAATTCCTGCGCGCGACGGATGTCCAGCCCGACTGCACATGCCGGACCGCCGGTTTATCGTTGTGGGGATATCTGCCTGGGCGAGCCGGTCGAGTTGGCGCCGGTTTCGAGGATGTTGCCGCCGAGGGGTGAGCTGGCCGACGATGGCCAGGTTCGGCCAAGGCGCGTAGCCCCTCCTGCTGCGATTCCCGTCATATCATAGGGGCCGGACCGTAGAGGAAAGGCCAGATGGCGGGGAAGGGACGCAAGTTCGATGCGGAATTCCGTGAGGGAGCGGTCCGGATCGTGCGCGAGACCGGGCGGCCGGTCGCGCAGGTTGCCTGTGATTTGGGGGTCAACGAGGGCACGCTGACCACGTGGGTTGCCCGGGACCGGCAGTAGCGTGAAGGGGCTGCTGATGACCGGCTCAGCGAGTCCGAGCGGGCCGAGTTGCTGTGGCTGCGGCGTGACGCCGAGCTGGCGATGGAGCGTGATGTGCTCGAGCGATCAGTGGTCGGATGGGTGAAGGAGGCGACCAAGTGAGCGTGCCCGGATTCATCGCCTCCCAGAGGATTGAACACGGTGTGCCGCATGCCGTTTCGTGCCGCGCTCTCGAGGTCAGCGAGTCGTAGTTCTATAAGTGGAACGACCGTGAGCCCACCGAGCGCCAGCAGCGCGGCACCGATTTGACCGCCGCGATCGGAAAGGAGTTCGAAGATTCCGGCCGCACCTACGGCGGCCCTCGTATCGGGCTGGAGCTGCGGGAGAAGGGCTGGCGGGTCTCCGACAACACCATCGCCGCGCTGATGGCTGAAAATGGTTGGTAGCAAGGAAAGTCAAACGTAAACACTCGACTAACCGGCAAGGTAAACGTCATGCCGCGCCGGATCTGGTGCACCGCCAGTTCACCGCGGTCGCCTAGGACGTCCTGTGGGTCGGCGATGTCACCGAGATCGTCACCGACGAGGGGAAACTGTATTTGGCGGCGGTGGAAGACCGGTTCTCCGTCGGCTGCTCGGCTACGCCACCAGTGCCCACCATGACGCCGAACTGGCGTGTGCCGCACTGAAAATGGCTGCCGCCACGCGAGGCGGGTTCGACACGATCAACGGGGTGATCTTGCACCCCGACCACGGCAGCGAATACACCGCCGCGGCCACGAACAGCATTTCAGGCGCGACACACTAGTTGCTGCACAGGCGCTCTCACAAGGTGTCATCGTTCTCACCTGCGGCACGCACGGCACTATGGTCCGGCTGCTGCCGCCACACACCATCAGCGACGAACTGCTCACCGATGTCCTCTAGTCCGCCCTCTGAACAGACACCCGACCACCACTGCCGGGATCGCTACTACAACACCTGTACCCGCCCGGGATCGATGGTGAAGTCCACCTGACGGTTCAGTGCTGTCGCCTCGTCGTAAGTGACAGCACGAAACCGGATGGTGTCGCGTCCCGGCCGCACCTGGCCGACCTTCCACAGCGCGCAGTGTGGAACTGTTGCGATCACAGCGAAGCCGCCTGAGGTGTTACCGTCCATACCCAAGATGGTGAGAACATCGCCGTTCGCCAGCAATCCACCTACCGGATAGGCGTCATCCAGGACATTGGACGGATGCCCCCCTGTGACGATGCTGCCTCCGTTTGCCCAACGGAACCGATGCGGGTGCAATCGGGTGCCCACCCGATCCGAGTTCAGATCCACTCGCCATGGCAGGCTCACCAACTCACTCCAATCCTGGTCGGTGAGGAAGTCGGGTGCGGAACGGGGGCCGGCGAGAATCTCAAGCTCCCATTCCGTGGTGAACCGCGGACGCAGAGCCTCCGGGAACCGACGGGCGGAAACCGGGTCGCGAGGCAGCGCCGACAGTACATCGCCTCGCAGCAGCGACCGCCCCTCCACACCGCCGATCCCCGTGATCAGTGACGTTGCCGCCGAGCCCAGAGCCTCAAAAACATCGAGCCCGCCACGGACCGCGAGATACAGTCGGTAGCCGGGCCTGCCCGGGTTGGCCGTACGCAATACGTCACCGGGACGCACCCGCACTGTCTCCCAGATCGGCACGGGGACATCGTTGAGCCGCGCGTGGATCCCCTCGGGACCGGCCAGCGCGATCTGGGTGTCCTCGAGGAACGCCACCGACATCGCGATCTTGTCGATCTCAAGGGCCGGAGCACCGGGCGGATTTCCCACAAGCACGTTCGAGGCCCGGAAGCACAGATGATCCATTGGGCCGGATGGGAAGTAGCCCTGAGCCAGCAGCCCGGTACGTCCCGGCCACGCCTGTACCGTGGACTGGATACCCGGATCGATCACCTCGACCACCGGCCTGCCGCTCACGGCACTTCCACCCTGGCAGCCGCCGCGCTCCGGAACTGCGCGATATCCGCGCTAAGCCCTGCCAGCCGCTCGACCTCCGACAAGTAGTCGGCAACCACGAACTCCCCGTCCTCGATCTGATATCGGTAGGTCCCTTCGAAGACCTGCTGGCGTGCGGCGAGCAACTCTCGTTCGTCCACCCGAGTGAAACGTACCCGGTCACCGGGCCGGAACAGATTGGTACGCAGCGGGTCGGACCGCTCCGAACCTTCCTCGGTCGTACTCAATCCGATGAAACTCGACCCGATGGGAACCGTACGGCCGAACAGCTGGTATCCGCCGGGCGACTCGATAGGATAGAGCACCACGCACGGACCGCCGATGCCGACCGCACCCTCCGGCGTCCACATCCGCGCGGGGTTGTACTTGGGCGCTGACAGCTGGGTGCGCGGGTCCAGCGCGAACAGTGACGGTAGCCCCGGGAAATACCCGATGAAAGCGTTCCACCACATGGTTGCGAGAAATTCCGCGTAGAACTCTTCTCTGGAGAGGAAACCGTTATAGCGGACCACATAGTCGACGTTGTCACCGTCGACGACGTTGGGCGCGTCCGGGCGGGTCGTTATCCGGTACTGCTGTACCGCTTCTCGTGTCGATTCGTCGTCGAAGGCGATGGGCAGCTCCACGACACGACTCTGCAGGACCAGCGACGCCAGCTCCGGCAATGTCCGCTGCCGCTCGACGAGTTCATCGAGCAGTCGCTCACGCTCGACTCGGTCGGGTGAGAACTCGACCATCAGTGACCGATATCCGGGTGCGGCCTGGGTGAGGCCGTGGATCGGCCGTACGCGAAGATCGTGGAGAAAGGCGTGGACCCGGAGATTGAGAGTCAGGTCGAGGGTCATCTCACCGTACTCGACGAGCAGCTGATGATCGCCCGCCTGCCGGATCCTCGTTGACGGACGCTCGCCGTCACCCGCCACGGCGCGCAAGATCGCCGAGCTCGACATTAGGGGTCCTTTCGATTCGTCGCCGGATTCGGCAGAATCAGGAATATCTGTGAAGTGTTTCGGCTTCGTGGTTGTCATATATACCGTAGAGGAGAGCTGCAATCAGCGTCGACACAATCGCGCTCGCCCACCGCAACCTGGTGCACGCTGCCGTTTCCGCCGAGGGCGCTCGTCGTGTCGCGGACCGACTGGTCGACGCGATCGGCGGATGGGCATTGCTGCTCGACGCGACCGGGGTCCTGCGCGCTTCCGTTCCTTCGGGAGCTCGTTCCCATCTCCCGAGAGTACGTACCGAGTTGGCACGCTTCGCCGACCAGATGTCGCCCGCTGTCATCGCTATCTCGCTGCCGAACGAGACCGTTTCGATCTTCCCGATACAAACCCGCGGCCGGGTCCGCGGTTACCTCGCGCTGGGACGGACCTCGACACTAAATCCATCCGAGCGCTCGTTGGTCGATACTGCCACCCTGCTGTTGACAGCGGAATGGCGCAAGGAAGACGCGCTCATCCTGCCCGCGCGCCGCCACAATCGCGCCCTGCTCCAGGTTTTGCTCGAGGGCCGCCGCGACGTTGCCCGCAATCTCGGCGAGATCCTCCGGATCCCGACTCCCGACGGAGACGTGCGGGCCGCCTTGCTCGGTGTGCCGCGACGGTTTCGGACCGATCTCCTGGAGGCGGTCGAACAGGATCCGGCACTGCGACGTGTGGAGACGGTCGTCGCGGAGATCCAGCCCGGCCGCGTCGGTGTGGTGCTGCCGGTGGCCGAGGGAGATGTGCGGACGCTCGAGGCGGTCCTGCGGCACGTGCCCTTTGCTCACGGCGCTGTATCCGAGCGGACGACGATCGACGAGTTGCCGACCGCTTGGCGCCAGGTACGGGGCGTGTTCGACGCCGCGTCCGATGTGACCGGACGACTCTACGAGACCAAGGATCTCTCCGATGCCGGTCTGCTGCGGCACCTGCGCTCCGACAGCGCAATCACCTGGGCCCACGCGGCGCTGGCACCGGTCGTGACACTGAGCGAGGGCTCCAAAGTGGATTTCCTCCAGACACTGCGCGCATTCCTGGGCAACAACGGCCAGGCCGATGCTTCGGCGACCGCGCTGGGAATCCACCGGCATACTCTCCGCTACCGGATGAGCAGGATCGAAGACGCGCTGCAACAAGACCTCGACGACCCCAACATCCGCGCCGAATTGTGGGTGGCGCTGCGGCTGGCATCGGACAACATTCCGATGCCAGCCGCGCCAACGGCGGTCAGCTCTCGACAACCTTCTTGAGATTCGCCAGGCCACCCGAGATGGCCTCGTCGAAAGCTGCCGCGAGCTCGGACGGCCCCAGCTCCGTGCTGTAGACGACAATGGTCTGTCTGTCGGTGATGGGCAGCACGTCGACCGTTCCGAGATGGCCAGTGACCGGCAGATCCCCGCCCACTACGCGGTACTGCAGGCGCCGTCTGGCGCTGTCGTTGGTGACAATGTCCTCCACGAGCTTCGAACCGCTCGCGAGCGTGACAGTCCGCTGATCGGCGTCACCGACCGATTCGTTCATCGACGGCATCCAGTCGGCAATGTTGGGCGCATCGCCGACGATGCGCCAGACCTCGTCGGCGGCGGCATTGATGATGATGTGGGAACGGATCTCGGACACGGGACCTCCTGATCGGACGTTTACTCCTCGCCCCGGAGTGTGCGTGGCTATCCCGATGCCGTCTGTGCGCGGAACGCACGACTCCTCTTCCGGCAGTGGTCCGATTTGATGATCGCCTCGGACTATTGGTCGTGCCTTCGCACTGCGGTGGCCGCGGTATCGGACACGGCTCCGAGTCCGAGCACGTTGGCCCGGATGCCGTCATTCCCCGGTAGGGCCCATGCCGACCGGCAGGCACACCACATCGGACACAGCCGAGAACTCTGTCGAGTGGGAATGTGGGAAGGCACAGGACCAGCACTAGAGGAGGTAATGCGATGATCGCACACCACGGCCGCCCACATTTCACCACCACGACCCCTGCGGGCGATGTCGCATCGGCGGTCATCGCATGACCTCCACTGCGACGATCCGAGGAGTGTGGCTGGCGGGGCACGAAGTCGAGTCCGCTGAGGGCCGCACCTTCACGGTGATCGATCCGGCGACCGGCCTGCCGATCGCCGAGGTCGCCGACGCCGGAGCACCCGATGCTCGCGCGGCCATCGACGCCGCCCACGCCGCCGCGCCTGCCTGGGCAGCCACCTCACCTCGGGAACGCGCCCGTATCTTGCGGCGTGCCTTCGACATCGTGACCGCTCGCACCGAGGAGTTCGCCGCGCTGATCACCGCGGAGATGGGCAAGCCGCTGGCCGAGAGCCGCGGCGAAGTCGCCTATGGTGCCGCTTATCTCGAGTGGTACGCCGAGGAGGCTATACGCATCGGCGGCCGGGTGACCAAGGCACCCGCCGGAAACGGCCAGATCCTGGTCAACTACGAGCCGGTCGGCCTGTGCTATGCGGTGACGCCGTGGAACTTCCCGCTGGCGATGATCACTCGAAAAGTCGGCCCCGCGTTGGCTGCGGGCAACACGATGATCGTCAAGCCTGCCGAGGCCACCCCGCTCACCGCGCTGCTGATGGCACAGGTATTCGGTGAGGCAGGGCTCCCCGACGGGGTGCTGTCGGTGCTTCCATGTGCGAACCCGACCGCCGTCTCCGACGCGGTGTTCGCCGATCCCGGTCTGCGCAAGGTCACGTTCACCGGTTCCACCGCTGTGGGACGCAAACTACTCGCACAAGCTTCTGACGGTGTCCTGCGCGCATCGATGGAGCTCGGCGGCAATGCCCCATTCCTGGTATTCGAGGATGCCGATCTCGACAGCGCGCTCGAGGGAGCGATGGCGGCCAAGATGCGCAACGGCGGACAGGCCTGTACCGCCGCCAACCGGTTCCTCGTGCACAACGACGTGCGCCTGGAATTCGTCGAACGTCTCACCGAGCGCATCGCCGCGCTGCAGGTGGGCGCGGGTGTCGACCATAACGTCGTGGTGGGTCCGTTGATCACCGAGCGGCAGCGTTCGATGGTGCACGCGCTGGTCACCGAGGCGGTCACCGACGGCGCGGTGCTGAGGACCGGAGGAGTGCCGTTGCCCGGTGACGGCTTCTTCTACGCCCCCACCGTGCTCGACCGGGTTCCGGCGCATTCGCGCATCGTGTCGGAGGAGATCTTCGGCCCGGTGGCCGCGATTCGCGGTTTCGATACCGAGCAGGAGGCGATCACCGCGGCGAACGCCACCGAATACGGCCTCGCGGCCTATTTCTATACCTCGGACTTCAGTCGCGTGCAGCGTGTCTCGGCAGCTCTGCGAGCCGGAATGGTCGGAGTGAACCGCGGCGTGATCTCCGATGTCGCGGCGCCGTTCGGAGGAATCAATGCCTCCGGGTTGGGGTCCGAGGGTGGCGCCGAAGGCATCCATGAATACCTGAATGTCAAGTACATGGCATTACCGAACGGCTGATCCCCTGTCATACGCAGAGGGGCGCGGTGCAAGGTGCACCGCGCC
>NZ_JBEXJI010000059.1:0-10621 GCF_040609015.1 Nocardia sp. NPDC004860
GGCCTCCCGCAGCTTGCCGGCGTTCTTGTTCGACAGGTCGATCTCGAAGTCGTTGCCGTCGATCGAGAAAAAGACGGTCTCGTCGGCCTTCGATTTGCCGTCGTAGTCGTCAACCAGAGTTACGGTGACTTTCTTCGCCATGGACTGCCCTTCCACGTGTGACGTGCTCGGGGCAGCGGGCGGTACCCGCATTCCACCCCCGACTTCAGCGACATTACAGCGCAGAGACGAGTTGACACCCTCCCGCCTATCCACTCACCTTCCAGGTGATCAATACGATGCTCGGCTGCCCGGCCGATATCGGCCGGCGAGCCGCGGTGAAGAGCCATGGACGAAGTCGAAGACACGTTCCCAGAGGCGGCCGCCCTGACCGGGGTCACCGAATCGACAGATGCCTATGTCCTCGATCGGCGGTTCACCCCGAGTTCGATCGGTGCCAGCGTGCCGAACCGCTCGCGCATCCGGCGATACACCAGATGCGGGTCGGCGGCGAATTCCCCTGTGTAGAGCGGAATCCGAGGATCGCCCACGCCTGTCGCAGAGCCGTGCGGGGTCGGGGGGAAGAAGCGGCATGGTCCGATGACGAGGTGGTCGATGTAGGCACTTCCTGGAATCGGGCAAACGATGTGAAGAGGGACGATCGGCGAACGTCGTACGGCAGTTCGCCGAAGCACATTCCGGCACAGACTGATGTGATAGCACATCGGCGGCCCCGACAGACGTGCCGTGCTGCTGTGGTGGGCCAGCGGCCGACCGTCAGGTTTCAGCGAGGCGGAGCGTCTTTCGGGGGGGCAGGACGACCACGTCGTCGCCGTGGGAGGTGACGCCGACCGAGCCTTGTGTCGGGATCTCGGAAGGTACCGGGCCGCGGCCGAAACCGGCGTGGTATGCGTAGAAGCCCCACACCACGCTGATAGACAGTGGTTGATCGTGCGTGGCGCGCAACCGGCTTTCAGCGATGGCTTGCCGATACGGGCGTTCACGCAACCCGGCGGTGCAGCCGCCGTGGCGCGCCGGCGCCGTTGTGGATTGGTCGCATCCAGCCCACCACCAGCGCGGTCTCGGCCTCGCTCACGTGGGCCCAGTCGAGGTCCAACCGCCACAGCAGACGGAACCACCACAGCAGGTCATAGCCATAGCTCTTACCGGTCAGCGGGCTGGCATCGCTCAGCGCCAGGTCGCGAAAGTAACTTTCGATCGGCTCGAGCGAGGCGCCGTGTCCGTCGCACACCAGAAACGGGGGAAGCTTGCCCGGCCCGGCGACCACCGAGCCGACCGTGGGGAGCTTCGCAAACCGTTCATCAGTGAGTTCCGCAGATCGTTGTCCACACCAACTCCTTCGTTCCCGTGGAGGACTTGGTCGTGCAGTCAACAGACAAGACGGTTTTCCGGCGCAGTGTGGAGGCTGTGGTGATCGGGTTTCTTGGCCTGGCCGGTGACTTCCAGATGGTGGGGTCGCTGCTGCTGGCCGGCCACCGCCCGGACGGGTTGCTGCGGTATATCGGGTCTGCGGGAACGGGTTTCACCGATCGAGCTCGTCGTGTCTGTTCTCGGCGGTGCAGCAGTTGCAGGTGCTGGATCCGCCGTCGGCGGCCTCGGTGCCGCGCGAGGTCTCCGGGGCTGCGCGGTGGGTGGTGCCGGTCATCGTGGCCGACATCGAGTGTCGGGAGGTCAGCACCGAGGGGCTGCTGCGGCATCCCTCGTTTCGTGGGGTGCGGGCCGATCGTGACGCTGCCCAGTCGACGGTCCCTCAGCCGTATCCGGTCGCATGACTATCGGGTCGGGTCGCGGGTAGGATCGCAGGTATGACTCGTCGGACTACGAAGGTTTCGCTGTCGCTGGAGTCCAGCGCGTGGGAGATCGCCGAACGTGAGGCTGGTCTGGCCGGGATGTCGCCCTCGGCATGGATCTCGAAAGCCTGCCGTGACAAGGCGATTCGCGACTTCCGGCCGGTGAGCAAGCCGGTCGCCGAGGCGGACGCCGCCGCCGAGTACGAGGCCGAGCAGGCCGCTGCCGATGCTGCTGAGGCTGCGCGCCGCCACAAGGGCGCTGCGTGAGGCACGGGGATATCCACTATTACGGACAACCCGGTGCGGCACTGACGAAGATCGTGCTGCTGGCCTCCAACCAGGCGGTGCTCGACAGCGAGCGGCCCTGGTTCATGGGCCTGGACCTGCTCGAAGAAGGTGACGGTGACCTGCTGACCGTGCCGATCCCCGAGCACGGGTGGGTTAATACGGCCGCGACGCATCGGCTGTATCGTCAATGGGTGGGTGAGCGGATCGCCAGCACCGACCCAGAGACGATGGAGAGGGTCGAGGAGGCGCTGCGCGCGTCGCTGGACCTGTAGCGCGGTGAACGTTTCGTCCGGTCTGTAACTCGTTGTCCGGCAACCCTTCACGGGGTCGCGGTGATTGCGGCGGGTCGTTCGCAAGTGCGCGGCATACCGGCGGGGTGGAGCAGAAGCAGCTGGATCGGATCACGCGGTATGTGATCGGTCGACGGCAGCTGACCGACTGGCCGTTGGCAGCCTTCACCCTTGTGTTGGTGGAACGGTCCGGGGTTCTGCCGACTCTGCCGGGCACCATTGCCGCATCTCGAGGAAGCCCTGGCCATTTCCCGTCGGGAGTCGAAATTCCAGCAGGCCAAGCTGTGTACGGCCGGTCAGTGACCGGATGACCTGCGGGCAATGACGGCGATGCGTTGGCACGTCCGGTTCATGCCGGCGCGAATACCACAAACTAGCTCAGGTTCGCCGTGCAGCTGGTGACGGTGAAAGCGTTGCTGGCGGGCGCGGTGGAGTGGCTGCGGGAGCGTAATGCGCGTTAGTCTGCGCTTTCGCCATGCGCTCGGGTGCTAGTGACCGCCAGAAGGTTTGGTCATTGGCGTGGCGCAGACGGTGCGAGGAGCAGCGGCTGCGGCAAGGGCTCCGAGGTGTAACAGGCATGGACGCGTTCGAGTTCCCGTCTTTGTACCGTGGCCCAGTCCCAATCCTCGCCGATGGGTTGGTAGCCGAGCTGGGTGGCAATCTGCTCAAAGATTTTGTCGGGCTCGCCACTTGGTGTGAGGATCAGCGCGGCGAGAAGAGGCGAGCCGATCTCGAGGTCCGCACGCCCGATCGTGAGCAGTAGTCGAGCCAGCTCGGGTGCGGAGACGGCCAACTGCGCGGTGAGCTCATTTCTCGCCAGAGTACGGTGCTCGGAGGCGACCGCTTGCAGAAGCGCCTCCAATCGGTTGGCCATTCGGTGCGGAGACGGCCGAGGTGCGCGGGAGTCGACAGGAGCGGGCTGAACCTGGGCAGGGGCGGGTGCAGGCGCGCTGAGCGGTGTTGGTGTCTGGGGCTTCGGCGGTACAGCTGGTGGTGCGCTGACGCTGTCCAGCGTTGTGAGCCAGACACGGATATCAGCGAGGCGGTATCTCAATCCTTTTGCAACATTGGCTGATTCAAACGCAGTCAGCAGTTTGGCGTTCTGCTTCAACAGATCGCGAGCAGAGTCAGGGTCGTTCTGTAGTTGTGCACGTTCGAGGCTGACGACTATGTTGCCGACGCGACCGATGTCGCTGTCGCGCAATCCGTTGCTCGATCGGTCCTGCGTTTCCGACGCACGTTCGGCCGCCTTGGACTTTGCTTCCGATGGCGACGCCCGTTTCACGACCACAGGCTTGGCGAGCTCTACGGGTGCTGCACGCCCACCGCTGACCCAGATCTTGACGGAGGTCAGCCGCGCGCTCATGTGGGCGAGGCGGGAACGCTTGACCAGCTGGAGTTCTTCGCGATATCGATGCAGCACCACCCTCGCGGCGTCACGATCGTCTCGCGCCATCGCGGCGAGGAGATCGTCGAGGACCGGCTGCATCAGCGGCTCAAGTTCGGCGTCGGGCAGTGGCGTGTCCGCTGCCGTCGGCGCGGTGGCGAGCATCGTAAACGCGGTGAGGTGCAAGGCCTTCTGCTCTTGCAGCGCGGGCCCGGTCACGATGCCGTTCGCGTCGATGTTGCACTGTTCCAACGGAATCCAGGATGTCTCCGTGACGTCTCCGTCCATGCGGACGAGAACGTCGCGGGTGCGGCCACGGGTCAGCTCGGGCAGATCCCGCCAAGCGATCCCGGTCTTGGCCTTGTACAACATCGCGTTCACCAGCAGCCGGTCATCCACGCGCGGACGCCCCTTGGCACCCGACACCGGCAACACTGCCTCAACGACCCGCCACTGCTCCTCGGTCAACTCATGCCGCCGCACCATGACCACATATCACAGCATCAATGCAGGTCCACCACACCAGCTTTGAGGACAGGCCCTAGCGCCGCCCGACCACCACCGGAAGTGCGCCAGAGCCACACGAACGCGGTCCACCTCCAGCGCAACGAAAGTGGTGCGAGACCGGGTTGTCCGGTCCCGCACTGCGCATGTCGCAACGACACCGACGACTACCGCGGTGTTTCAGAGCGGCGTCGCCGTCGCTCCCACCCGTCCTCGATCGACCTTGTCGAAGAACTGCTGTGAGCGCCCTTCCACCGTCGTGTTGCCACCGCAGAGGGCATATCCCCACATGGCCTCGACGCGCAGCTGGTCGTGGAGCGGTCGGCCGATGATCTCGAGCGTCGTCTCCTTCGCCGATTCGATCGCGGCCTGGTCGCACCGCAGGATGCGCGCGACCAAAGCGGCCGTTTCCTCCTCGAGCGTGTCGTGCGGCACCACCCGCGAGACCATGTTCGCGGTGAACGCGCGTTCCGCGGAGATGGGTTCGCCGGTCAGCAACAGCTCCAACGCGATACCGACACCGCAGGTGTTGACCAGCCGGACGATGCCGCCATCTGCCGGGTGCATCCCCCGGCGCACCTCGAAGGTCCCGAATTGGGCGCGGTCGGAAGCGATTCGGATGTCACAGGCCATGGCGAGCTCGACGCCGTGCCCGACACACCACCCGTTGATCGCGGCGACGATCGGCTTGTTGATCCGCGCGAGCGGACCGCGGGTGATGCCGCTGAGCCCATCCTCGATCCGCTCCCGCCCGACCATGGGGCCGACGGTCTGCCATTCCGGCGCATGGGTGCGCAGGTCGGCGCCCGCGGTGAACGCGTCGCCGGTGCCGGTGATGACGGCGACCCGCATCTCGGGGTCGTCGCGGAAGTCACGCCAGATATCGCACAGCAGCTCGTGTGTCTCGATGTCGATCGCGTTCTTCACCTCCGGCCGATTGAGTGTGATGTACGCGACCTGATCGCGCTTGTCGTACAGAACTTTCGGGGCCATGGCCGCCTCTCGATGTCGGTGGAAGTCAGGAATTGGTCCGGCCGGCCAGAATGTCCGGCAGGGTGGAACGGTGGAATCCGTCGAACGGCTCGTTGCGCTCGGCCGGGGCGAGGTCCCACCAGCCGGGCTTGGCATTCGGCGCGCCACCGTCGATCCGGAGGCAGGTGCCGGTGATGAAATTCGCGGCCGGGGAGAGCATGAACACGATCGCCGCCGACACCTCGGATTCCGTCCCGAAACGCTGCAGCGGGATCTCCCGGGCCACCTTCTTCTGGATGAACTCGGTGTCCTTCGGGTCATAGGTGTCCAAGCCGCTCGACGCGATGGAGCCCGGAGCGACCGTATTCACGCGAACTCCACTAGCCGCCCATTCGGTCGCGGCCGATTCGCTAAGCGTCAGCATTCCACCGCGCGACGCGGCGGAATGCGAGAAGTGCGGCCAACCGTGCCAGATGTCGGCGATCATGTTCACGATCGCGCCGCCGTTCTCCTTCATCCAGCGGTTGTAGACCTCCCGCATGACAATGAAACCGCCCGTGAGGTTGTTCCGCACGACGGCCTCGAAGCCTTTCGTGGTGATCGATTCGAGCGGTGAACGGTATTGTCCGCCGGCGTTGTTGAACAATCCGTCGATCCGGCCGTGCTCGGCCAGAATCTCTTCGATCACCGCGATGATGGCGGGCTCGTCGCGGATATCGGCGGCATGGGTGCTGACAAGACCGCCATCGGCTTCGATCTCTCCCCGGACCCGGGCGAGTTTGTCCGGATCGCGGCCGATGATCGCCACCCGCGCGCCGAGAGCGGCCAACTCGTGCGCGGTGCAACGGCCGATGCCGCTGCCGCCACCGGTGATCACGACGGTGCGTCCGTCGAACAGGCCCGGGGTGAAGACCGACTGATAACGCATATGCGACTCCTTCGAGGCTTTCGTGCGGTCGCCGCTCATTTCGGCTGACCGTCTTGCTGGATGAGGCGCTCGCGGAGGATGGCCTTCTGGATTTTCCCGCTCGCCGTCGCCGGCAACAGGGAGGTGAAGCGGATATCCTTCGGCACCTTGTAACCGGCGATGAGACTGCGGCAATGTGCGATGAGATCCTCGGCGGCAGTGGGGGAATCGTCCGTCTCGAGCACCACGAACGCGACGATCCGCTCACCCCATTTCGCATCGGGCGCACCGATGACCGCGGCGGAGCGCACCGCAGGGTGACGCAGCAGCGCGCGTTCCACTTCGGCCGAATAGACGTTCTCACCGCCCGTGACGATCATGTCCTTGAGCCGGTCCACCAGGTAGAGGTTCCCGTCCAGGCCCCTTCTGCCCAGATCACCGGTGCGGTACCAGCCGGCGACCAGGGCGGATGCCGTGGCATCGGGACGATTCCAGTATCCGGCGAACATCCAGGGTGAGCGGACGAGCACTTCGCCGATCTCGCTGTCGGGTCTTTCCTCCCCGAAAGGGTCCACGATCTTGATCTCGACCAAGGGCAGCGGACTGCCACACGAGGTCAGCAACTGCGGATTGTCCGGATCGTGCTGTTCCGGCCGGAGCAGCGTGATGATGTACGTCTCGGTGGTTCCGTAGAACTGCATGAGATCGCAGTCGAACACCTCGATGGCGCGGCGCAGAGTAGCGGGATTGATCGGGGACCCCGCATACAACATCCGCCGCAGGCTTGAGAAATCGTAGTTGGCGGTAGCGGGGTCGTCGAGGAGCAACTGCATGGCGGTCGGAACCAGGCAGGTGACCGTGGGCCGGTGTTCGGTCACGGCAGCGAGGAAAGCCTTCGGATCGAACGCGGGCAAGATCGCCAGTGTCCCACCGTGATACAGCGCCGGAATGGAGACCCAACTGCCTGCCAGATGGAAGTTCGGCATCACCATGAGCGTGACATCGTCCGAACTCCACTTCTCGGCCTGCTCCAGAGACGACGCGAGGAACCAGTGCTGGAACGCGCGGTGGGTTATCGGCACCCCTTTGGGCTGCGCTGTCGTCCCCGACGTGTAGCAGAGCATCGCGATGTCACCGTCGGCGATCGAGGCTCTCGAAACATCGGTCGCGCCATGATCGTCGAGCCAGGTATCCAGAGCGCTGTCCGTTCCGGCATCGACCACGACCACGTTCCGAATGCCGTCGACGCGTTGGTGAACGTGCTCGGCGACATCCGCGAATTCGGCGTCGGCGAACAGCAGCGGAGTCTGCGCATCCTCCGTCAGTTCGATGAGTTCGTCGACGGTGCAACGCCAATTGAATGGCGCGAGACCGCATCCCGCCTTGTTGGCGCCGAACCAGATCTCGAAGAACGCGATGGAGTTCTTGCCCAGGTATCCGATATATGACCCGGGCGCGATGCCACTCGCGGTGATCGCGTCGGCGATGGTGTTGGACCGCGCTTCGAGTTCCGCGTAGGTTCTGGATCGGCCCGCCGCTGCCAGCGCGATCTTGTCAGGTGCGTGCTGCGCCCAGTACGACGCGATGTCCGGGATGGTGTGTATTTCCTGGTGACGCCACATGGCATTCTTCCGATTCATTGGATTTCAGCTCACCGCGCGACCGCGTCGCGGCCGATCTTTTCGCGCGCGATCACCATCTTCATGATCTGTGCCGTGCCGTCGCCGATCTGCAGGCCGAGCACGTCACGCAGGCGCTGCTCGTACGGCAGCTCGGCGCTGTACCCGGCGTGGCCATTGATCAGCAGGCAGGTCTGCACCACCTCGAACGCCAGTTTCGGGCCCCACCATTTGCACATCGCCGCCTGGGCGGTGTGCGACAGGCCCTGATCCTTGCGCCACAGGGTTTCCAAGCACATCAGGCGGCAGGCGTGGATGTGTGTCTCGGCTTCGGCGAGCGGGAAGGAGACGCCCTGATGTGCGGTGAGCGTTTTGCCGAAGCTCTGGCGCTGCGCCGCCGCGGCCCAGGTTTCCTCGAGGGATTGCCGCGCGACCGCCAGGCATTGCAGGCCGATCAGTGCGCGACTGTAATCGAATCCCTGCATGACCTGCACGAAGCCTTGGTGCTCCGCGCCGATCAGATGGTCGGCGGGCACCGTCACCCCGTCCAGGTGGACCCATCCGCGGCCGGCCGCGCGACCACCGATGTCCTCGAATTCGCCGGTGGTGACTCCGGACAGGGACAGCGGAACCAGGAACGCGCTGATGCCACGTGCGCCGCTGCCCGGCTGTCCGGTTCGAGCCCACACCACCGCGACCTCCGCCTGCGTCGCGAAGCTGATGGAAGTCTTCTCCCCGTCGAGAATGTAGGAGTCACCCACCCGACGAGCGCGAACAACAAGGCTCGCCGCGTCCGAACCGCCCCGCGGCTCGGTGAGCGCGATAGCCGGAATCGTTTCTCCGGCAAGGACTTTCCGCAGCCACGGCCCGACTACCTCGGGGTCACCGTGGCGGTCCAGAATCGTCGCCGCGAGGGACACGGTCACCATGAGCTGACCGATGTTGTAATCGGCGGCGCACAGCTCCTCGAGCACCAGACCGGCGGTCACGCAGTCGAGTCCGAGTCCGCCCGAGCTCTCCGGCATCGAGACGCCGAAGAAGCCCAGCTTCCCCATATCGCGCAGAGTCGCCCGGTCCAGTGCGCCTTCGCGTTCGCGCTGCTTGTAATACGGCGCCAGCCGCTGCCTGCCGAAATCGCGGGCAACCGCGGTCAACTCGTCCTGCTCAGCGGTGGTGGCGAAATTCATCGGCCCCGGCATGGGCAACTCCTGTCGAACATCGAACAGCTCTCGATTCCGCTCGTCTGGGCCTCCCATCATCGAGAGTCCGTCACAGACCTGCATCAGGTGATGCAAGACTGTAGCCTATTGGACCTACCATGACAATGGTCGGACCTAAGTTAGATTTCCGGAGGTGTACCGTCGCTACCGTGTCATCCCGCCATCTCCCCGCCATCCAGCCGCTCACCGCACGGTCGGTCGCCATCAGCACGCTGCTGGGCTATCACCCTCCGGCGCTCCCGGCTCAGGCTCTGATCAAGGTCGGCGAGCTGTTCGGGATCGCGGAACGGACCACGCGTGTTGCACTGACTCGGATGGCGGCCGACGGCGACGTGACGGTCGACAACGGCATCTGTCGCCTGACGGAACGACTCGTCCGCCGCCAGGCACAGCAGGAGCAGGCGTGCTCACCCATCCCGAAGGAGTGGAACGGGAACTGGGAGGTCGCGGTGGTCACCACCACCGCCCGTCCCTTGGCCGAACGAGTTTCCCTGCGCAAGAGCATGCTCGGCGCGCGTTTCGCGGAACTGCGTGAAGGCGTATGGACTCGTCCGGCGAACCTGCTCCAGCACATCGACCGGATCGCTACCGAACAGTGCCTGTTCTTCGAGGGCCGGTACCGCAACGACGCGGAGCTGGCCGCCGAACTCTGGGATCTGTCGGCCTGGGCCGCGGAGAGCCGCAGACTCTGCGTCGAACTGGAGGCCGCCGACTCGCTGGTCTCCGGCTTCATGGCCAATGCCGAGGTATTCCGGCAGCTGCTGCTCGATCCGTGCCTGCCGCCCGAGCTGCTGCCCGCGGATTGGCCCGGTGACGAACTGCGGCAACGTTTCTCCGAGTTCAACAGGGCCTACGCGCAACGCCTGCGCGAATACAGCCAGGGCTGAACCACCAAAGTTAGGAACCATCGAAAGTGGACACGAGACAGGCGACAACGCGCATCGGCGTCGTTCGCGAGAGCGATCCGGGTGAACGTCGAGTCGCCTTGGTACCGAAGATCATTCCGAGCTTGCTCCGGCATGGGACCGAGGTGATCATCGAACCCGACGTCGGACTCGACGCGCGCATCGCGGATAACGCCTACCTAGCAGCGGGTGCGACACTGGGCGACCCGTGGACCGCGGATGTGGTCGTGAAGGTCGCCGCGCCGAACGACAGCGAGATCGCCAAGCTGTCGTCGGGGCAGACGCTGATCGGGTTCCTCGCACCTCGCAACGCCGACAACAAGATCGGTGCGCTGAAGAGCGCGGGCGTGCAGGCCTTTGCGGTGGAAGCCATTCCGCGTATCTCCCGCGCCCAGGTGATGGACGCGCTCTCCTCGCAGGCGAATGTCGCCGGCTACAAGGCCGTGCTGCTGGCCGCGTCGGAGTCCACCCGCTTCTTCCCCATGCTGACCACCGCCGCGGGCACCGTGAAGCCCGCCACCGTGCTGGTCCTCGGCGTGGGTGTCGCCGGTCTGCAGGCTTTGGCGACCGCCAAGCGTCTCGGCGGCCGGACCACCGGTTACGACGTCCGCCCCGAGGTCGCCGACCAGGTGCGCTCGGTCGGCGCGCAGTGGCTGGACCTGGGCATCGACGCCGCCGGTGAGGGCGGTTACGCCCGCGAGCTCACCGACGAGGAGAAGGCCCAGCAGCAGCAGGCCCT
>NZ_JBEXJI010000060.1:0-10545 GCF_040609015.1 Nocardia sp. NPDC004860
GGTCAGTGCGCTCCGGGCACCTCCACACGCCTGGTATCGGTCGATCTCGGCGCGGCGCTCGCTGCCCGCGCGGATCGCCAGCGCGGTCGGCGCACGCTGAGTCAGTCAGGCGATCAACGCAGTCCTGACCGCTGTGAGGCGGCGCTGGCGATCCGCGCGGGCAGCGAGCGCCGCGCCGAGATCGACCGATACCAGGCGTGTGGAGGTGCCCGGAGCGCACTGACCGACCAGATCCAAATCGGTACTGATCACTGTTCCCATCATGGCGTAGCCGCCACCGGATACGGCATCACGGTGCAAGATGATCGGCTCCGACCCGCTGGGAACCTGAATCGAACCGATCGGATAGCCCGCGTCGACGATGTTCGACGGGTCCGAGCCGGCGCCGAAAGGCTGAATCCTGTCCTTGAAGGACAGCTTTGGACCGCTGTATCGGAATCCTGTCCGGTCGGCCACCGGGGTCAATTGCCAGTCGGAGTCCAACAGGGTCGCGAGCCCCTCCTCTGTGAGACGGTAGTCGTACAGTCCCAACACGATTCGCAGTTCCACCTGCTTGCCGAAGACCGGCCGCAGCTTGTCCGGGACGATTCGCGGCGCGTACTCCGCGGCTGCCTTACCGATCGGGAGGACATCTCCAGAACGGAGATTGCGGCCCTGGTATCCGCCGAGCGCGCCCAGCGAGTACGTGGACCGGGATCCGAGTACCTCGGGCACATCGATGCCACCCGCGAACGCGATATACACACGTGCGCCGGAGGTGACGAATCCGAACGTCAGCTCATCGCCTTCCGTGACGCGGATCGCCTCCCACGCGCCGGCGGTCTCGCCGTTGATCTTCACCTCCGCCGCGGCACCGGTCACCGCGACAACAGTGGGGGTGGTGAAGACGAGCTTCGGGGGCAGGTACGGCGATTCGAGGACGGCCGCGCCTTCGTTGTTGCCCACCAGCAAGTTCGCCACGCGAGCGGAGAACTGATCGAGGGCTCCCGACGGTGGGATGCCGACATTGTACGAACCGGAGCGGCCCAGATCCTGCACGGATGTCGCGAGGCCGGGTTCGAGGATCTCAACGGCCATCGAGCACTCCTAGCAGTCGGGTGTTATAGCCGTTGGGATCGGCCAGGAAATCACCCAGAACGAACTCGACCGGCTCGATGCGGTACACGTCTTCGCCACGCGCAGCAGCCGTCTCCAACGCGGAGTACTCGGCTTCCCCGACAGGTCGGAACTTGACGATGTCACCGGGCCTGAACAGCACCATCGAATCGGAGAACACCTCGTGCCGCTGCTCGGGGTCGAAGATGGGCAACGGCGTGATGCCGAACATCTGATAGCCACCCGCACCCTTCACCGAGTAGATGCAGGCGAAACACCCTCCGTGTCCGATGGTCAGCTTGGGGGTCTCAGTCCTGGGGCGCAGATACTTCGGCAGCTCGATCTGCCGCTCCCGGTCGACCATCTGGAACATGAACGGCAGTCCGGCCACGAATCCGACCATGGAAACCAGCCACGGCGCGCCGGAATGCTGCTCGATGAACTGCTCCACCGAGTCCAGCCCGAGTTCGACCATGGCGTACTCAAGGTCGCTGCCCTCGGGGCGCTGGTGCCGATCGCGGAACTTCGCGCCCACCTCGTGGGTGTACGGGTCGTCGTACCAGACCGGAATCTCGATCAGCCGGGTGGTAATCGACAGCGACTCCTGCTCGGCCACTTCCGCCTCGATCTCGCGTACGCTGGCCTCCAGCGTGGCCGGGGCCAGCACATCCGGATCGAAGCGGACCAGCAGCGAGGCGTTCGACGGGCAGATGTCGAGCACACCTGCGAGATTCTTTCCGGCGAGGCCGGAGCTGATGGCCATCACCCGGAAATTCGCCGCGAGCGTCATCTCCTCGGCGATCTGAACCACCAGGTGCTCGTCGGCACCCCAGGAGTAACGGGATTCGCCGAGCTCGGCGGCCACGGTCACAGTCGCCTCAGACATGTGCGTGCCCCTCGGCTGCGGCCCGTTCGGCCATCCACGGCTCAAGCCAGGTTGTGTGGAAGTCCCCGGCACCGAACTCGGGGGTGCGCAGCACCGACTCCACGAATTCCGCGGTGGTCACAACACCTTCCACCCTCAACTCGCCGAGGGCACGCAGCAGCCGCGCCAGCGCGGTCGGCCGATCGATGCCCCACACGATGACCTTGGCCAGCATGGAGTCGTAGTACGGCGCCACGGCCGATCCGGAGGTGATACCGCTGTCGACACGGACGAACGGACCACCCGGCAGATCAAGCCGCTCGATCGTGCCCGGACTGGGCAGGAACCCCATCGCGGCATTCTCCGCGTTGATCCGGACCTCGATGGCATGCCCGCGCGGTCGCAGCTCCTCCTGGGTGAACGACAGCGGCTGCCCTGCGGCGACTCGCAACTGCTCGCCGACCAGATCCTGTCCGTACACCATCTCGGTGACCGGGTGCTCGACCTGGATACGCGTGTTCATCTCGATGAAGTAGTACTCACCGCGCACCTCGTCGTAGAGATACTCGACAGTTCCAGCGCCGCGGTAGTTCACCGCGGCCGTCAACGCAACCGCGGAATTGCACATGCCCTGTGCCGCCGAATCCGGCAGACGCAGCTCACCGGCCTCTTCGATGATTTTCTGACGTCGACGCTGCACCGAACAGTCACGCAGTCCCAGGTGGACTGCGCGTTCACCGTCACCGAAGACCTGTACCTCGATGTGACGGGCCCGAGGAACGAAGCGCTCGAGGTACACCGCGTCACTGCCGAAGGCCGCACGTGCTTCCGCCTGTGCGGTCGAGATGGCTGCTGGCAGATCCGCTGCCGCCTCGACGATCCGGATACCGCGGCCGCCGCCGCCGGCGGCGGCTTTGATGGCAACCGGGAAACCGATGCGGTCGATCACGGTGCGTACTTCGTCTGCGTCGGCGACCGCGCCGTCGGACCCTGGCACGGTGGGGACCCCGGCAGCCTGGGCGCTCTTGCGAGCGGCGACCTTGTCACCCATCTCCCGAATAGCGCTCGGACTCGGCCCCACCCAGACGACGCCGGCATCGATCACCGCTTCTGCGAACTCAGCGTTCTCGGACAGAAACCCGTATCCCGGATGTACCGCGTCGGCACCGGAGTCGGTGATCGCCCGCAGCAGATTCTCGGTGTTCAGGTAGCTGGCCGACGCCGGCGGAGGCCCGACCAGCACTGCCTCGTCTGCGGATTTCACATGTTCGGCTCCGGCGTCGGCTTCGCTGTACACGGCGACGGTGGCGATGCCCTGTTCCCGGGCTGCGCGGGCGATGCGCACCGCGATCTCGCCTCGGTTGGCGATCAACAATTTTCGCACGGCCTACTCGCTTTCGACAACAGCGACCACGTCACCCGGAGACAGGGTGCCGTGGTCTTCGACCTCGAAGGACTTCAGAGTCCCCGCAACGTCGGTCTTCAGTTCGCTGAATTGCTTCATGATCTCGACCAGCCCAACGGTCTGACCGACCGCCACCGCATCGCCGACCTCCACGAACGGCGGCTGACCCGGAGCCGGGGATCGGTAGAACACTCCGGGCAGAGGAGTAGCAACATTGTGCCCACTCACGGAAGTGCCTTTCTCTGTAACTTCTTGATGGATATGCCGACGCTGCGGCGAATTCGTTACTACTTCGCGATGCTGAGCTGGAGTTCGTCGAGTACCTCCCTCACGACCGTGGCGATCTCGACCGCATTGGGCGTATCGGAATGTACGCAGATGGAATCCACCCGGATCGGGAACTGCTCACCGGTTACGGCAGTGGCGAGACCTTCGGTCAGCGCCTGATTCGCGCGCTTCTTCGCTTCGTCGACCGGAGTGGCATGGGGGCGTCGGGCGACGATCAAGCCACCTTCGGCAGTGTATCCGAGGTCGACATAGAATTCGGCTACGAAAGGAACTCCGACCTCGGCGGCGGCCTTCTCGTGTTCGGAATTGGGAATTCCGAAGATCGGCACGCTGTATTCGGCGGCGACCTCGGCGACGGCCAGGGCCAGTTCGGGATCCCGCGAAGTCATCCCGTAGAGCGAGCCGTGTGTCTTGATGTGGTCGAGTTCGCCGCCCTCGGCCTTGAGGAAGGCGACGAGTGCGCCCACCTGGAAGCGCACGATGTCGGCGGCCTCGTCCGGGAACAGCTTCATCTCACGTCTGCCGAAACCGACCAGGTCCGGCAGGCCCGGGTGGGCTCCTACAGTGACACCGGCTGCGAGATTCTTCTTCACCGACTCGTGGATGCTGACCGGGTCGCCGGCATGGAACCCACAGGCGATATTGACGGTGTCGACGAGAGGCACCAACGCGTCGTCATTGCCGAAGGTGTGGATGCCGAAGGATTCGCCCATATCGGAGTTCAGCGAAACCATCTAATTCTCCCTACTGTCTGAATCTTTACGACGCTCAGGCGTCTTCGGTGTCGTTCTCGTACTCGTACTCGTCGCAGAAGAGGCTTCCGTTTCTTCCCCAATCCTCGCGGCTGACGTCGGTGAAGATGAAGTTGATCGTCTGTGGCTTGCACTTGGCAATGCGAGCGATCTCCGGAGTGAGAACGGCGATCATTTCACGCTTCTGTTCCAGCGTTCGGCCAGGAAACCAGTCGATCCTCACGAATGGCATGGAATATCTCCTTGCGGATATCGAATCTAAGAGTGCGCGGTCTTCGGCGTGTCACCAGCCGGGTCGACGTAGATGTCCTCACCGTCGACCTTGACCGGGTAGCGCGCCAGTTCGGCGTGGGCGGGGTTGATGCCCTTGCAGGTGTTGAGGTCGAACTGCCACAGGTGCAACCTGCAGGTGAGCTTGGCGCCGTCCAGCTCGCCCTCGACCAGTTCCACCTGCTGGTGCGGACAGATCGCCTGGGTGGCGATAATCTCGCCGCCGTCGAGATGGGCGAGAAGGATTTCCTGATCACCCACGGTGAACGACTCCATGTCGCCCTCCCACAGGTCATCGAGCGAGGCAACACGTTCGAATGCCATGCTTCTGCTCCTTGACTAGAAGAATCGGTCGTAGTGGATCTGGTCCACCGGGATCTGCCACTCGAGCACCAAGGTCCGCACCACCGCGTCGGTCATCATCGGCGGGCCCGCGACGTAGATGTCACGCTCAGCCAGTTCCCCCGGCGAGTACCGGGCCAGCGCCTCGTGCACGTATCCCCTGAGTCCGTCCCACGCCTCGTCCGCCGCGGACAAGACCTCGATGAGTCGTGTCCGCATGACAGAGCCCGCGACCTCGGTGACGAACTCCTCCACACAGCGGTCACGAGTGGTCCGGACACCGTAAATGAAGTCCAGCCGTCGTTCTGCGGCATCACCGCGGGCGGCCAAGCCACGGGCCACCGAGACCATGGGCGCCAACCCGGAGCCGCCAGCGACACAGACGATGTCGCGAGTGGTGTCCTTCAGATGCGCGTGCCCGTAGGGACCGTCCAGGTGGATGGTGCTGCCGACCGAAAGCTCAGTGACCCGCCCGGAAACGGCGCCGTCAGGGACCCGCTTCACCTGGAACTGCCAGATTCCGTCGCTGTTGGCCAGATTCGACATGGAGTAGGCGCGTTCGTGGTGACCGGAGCCACCGAAAGGGCCATCCAGGCTGACCATGGCGAACTGTCCCGGGAGGAAATCGGCGTCCTCGGCGGACTGCAGCGTGATCTCGATGAGATCATGGGTGAGCGCGCGATTAGTGATCACCTCCGCGCTGAACCGACGCGGTTGTATATGGCCCACCGGCCAGGCCGCGCCGATATTCATGTCCACGGACAGATCGGTGTCCGGGATCACCTGGCAGGCGAGCTGCCTACCCTTACGTCGGTCACGGGCACTCAGCCCGGGGGCGTCCTCCTGCAGGACGGTGAAGGAACCACCATCACATGTGAACTTGCACGACCCGCACCCACCGCTATTGCATTCGTAGCTCGCGGGCACCCCCGCCCGGAGAGCGGCACGCAACAGCGTGTCTCCCTCCGAACAGGGGAACGCGGGTGCGCCGGAAACCGTCACGAGATGGGCACGGTCCTGACGCACATGGCCGCCGTCGAGCGACATTTCAGGCTCCGAGCGGAAGCTGTGCACGGAAGGCGCGGGTACCGGCAATCGCGTTGTCGACGGCTTCCGGATTGTCGGCCAGGCCGGCACAGAAGATCGAGATGGCGGACTCACCGAGCGGAACCCACTTCTCGAGCCATTCGTTGATGGCAGGCACGTTCTCCGGATTCTGCGCCAGGTACCGCACGAGTTCGGCAGTCCAGCGGCGCGACCGCTCGCTGTCCCGCAGGGCGGCTTCGCTGAGCAGGGCAAACAGGATGTCGTCGTGCCGCCGGGCGCTGAGGCTCTGCTGACGGAAGAACGCCTCGTCGATCGCCGGCTTGGCCACGAGATTGAGTGCGACGAAGGCTTCCGCCCAGTCACGCGTGGCCAGCACCGACTCCATCAGCTCGCGGAAGCCCTGCCAGAGCGGCAGATCCTCCCACAGCCGACGTTCGTTCTCGCCGAATCCCGCCGACGGATGGGAGTGTGCTAGCTCGGCGGTACGGTAGGCGATGTTGGAAAGCCAGCGCAGCTGATCGGCGGATTGGAAGGCCGCGCAGTTGCAGATAGTGCTGGCGGGCGCCATATGCACCAGGTAGGCGCTGGCCATCTGCACCGTGTGCAGCAGGTATCGCCCGGGGGCGTAGCGCACCGCGAGACTGTTCACCCACTCCGTGTCCAGGCTCTTGTCGTGCTCCTCGTCGTTGTGCTGATCGAGAAGTCCTTCGACGTAGTTCTCCTGGCCGTCCTGCAGGATATTGTAGGTGCGGTAGACCAGCTCGTCGGGGTCCCGGAAGCCGTCGAAATCGTCGTGCTGGACGGGGCTTTCGTTGCGGTAGTGCCGGTACCAGTCCGCCATCACCCCCTGGTGTGCGACATCCCAGGGCTCCGACTTGTCACGGGTGTGCCACAGCAGGTTGGTGGAAACGATCTCGTACTCGCTGGGCCGACGCCGACGCTTGGCGAGGTGGCTCCACGTTTTCAGCGGCTTCATCGTTGCCTCGGTCATGATTCTCCTCGAAGTCGTCAGCTGGCCTTGTGTGCCAGGAAGAAGCGCACGTATTCGGTGCTGGTTTCGATGCGGCCGACGAACGACGGCATGCTGATCTCAAGCTCGTGCATCTGGAACGGGCGGCCGAGCTGCTCCTCGATCGTGGCCCGGCGTAGGACGCATTCGCCTCCGTCCACCTCGATGCGGACATACGAGCCGCGATTGCGCACGTCGACACGCTGGCCGGCATTGTCGATCGCAGCCGCTTCAGCGACTGCCTCCGCCAGCTCTCCGGCCTGTACGACAGGTCCGACAGGGTCGGCGATGGGGGTTTCGATGCTCATTTGCTGCCTCACTCGAAGTAGAACTCGACGGTGTCCGTCGGCTCGAGACCGGAATCGGAGATCCGCATCTCGCGCGGGAAGGGCTCATCGGCCCCCTGGGCGCGAGCGCGGATGGTCTTGCCGGGCTGGTCCGGAACATGGATTCCGACCGAGTGCTCGGCGGCCGCGGCAGCGAGCTGATCCATGGTGAACTCGGTGTCCGCGGCCACGAGCTTGAGCACGAAGTCACCGTGGAAGTGCGAGGAAACGGGGAAGGGCGCCATCTGTCTGCTCCTAGCTGGCGGTCGGGATCGCTTCGCGGTACTTGTCGAGCCACGCGAAGCCGTGCGCGTCATCGCCACCAGGGCCGATCACGCCGAGGCCCATGTACTCGAGGACTCCATCGAGGTTCGGGGGCTGGATATCCCCGCCGAGGAACCGGTCGATCAGGTTCTTGTGGTGGCGGTAGCGTTCGGGATCCTCGGTGAAGATCCATTTGTCGACCTCGGAGGCGAAGTGGTACTTGCGGCCGTCATGAACGAGGGAGATGTCCTTGAGGGACTTGCCTGGCGTACCCACGATGGGCAGCTGGGACACGTTGCATACCATCGGCAGAGTTCCCGGCACGGTCTTCTCCGTGCGACCGTGGGTGAAGTTGTCGATCAGGACATCCCAGACCTTGCCGAAGGTGTCGTTCCAGCCGGGGTACTTCTCCTCGAGCCAGTCCCGCTCCTCGGGGCTGACACCGGCGGCCGGGTTCCACCACAAGGTAGGGCGCCACGAATAGGTTCCGAGTTGCTGGCCGTGGTGGTGTTCGTCGAGGTCGGCCATGAAAATGTCCCAGTACCAGGGCTTCTTGAGGCCAAGGTCCTCGATCGACTTGATGAACTGCGTGACGATCCATTCCTGCATGAACTCCTTGAAGGAGCTCTCCCGCACGTCCAGCGGCACGTAGTAGTCCATGGGAATGCCCGACAGGATGGTGAACAGCCGGTAGGAACGCCAGAACGAGACGTCGATGTGGTTCTGCGCCTTGTCCTTCTGACCGTTCTCGATCAGCATCTGCAACAGCGGGGTTCCGAGCTGGGCGTGGCGCGCCTCGTCGGACTGGATCGACTGGATCAGCTTCGAGAAGGTGAAGTCGCCGGCATTGGCCGCGTCACCGGACAGTCCGATGAACTGCAGATTGGTGAATCCGGTCTCGAACGCGAAGTTCGCATAGATCGAGGTCGTCACCGCGTCACGGGTCATCATGATGTCGTCGAAGTAGTGGCGAGCACCCAGTGCCACCCAGTTGTTGGACCACATCGTCTGGTGCGACCAGTCGAACTGCCGGTCCTTGCCCACATATTCGTGCGGGAAGAACAGCTGGATCTGCCCATGCCGCATTTCGTCGAGCATTCCGAACGTCGCCATGTTCCGCATCCCGGGAGCCTTGCTCCAGCGGACGAAGCGGGCCTCCTGGAGCGAGGCTCCGTACTCGACCAGCGCGACGGCCGCGTAATGCTCCTTGAGGATGTTGATCCAGCCCGGATCGGCCTTGTTGTACAGGTCGGCGCGCTCGAGAGCCGCCTTCACCGAATACGCGCCCTCGTCCTTCTGCCGCTGCACATCGACGTACTCGCGGTACGAGACCTTGTACGGTTCGTCGTAGGTCGCCCAGACCTCGGCCGGGATGCCCTCACCGCCGGACAGCTCCGGCGGAAAGAGCTCGTCCTCGGTGATGTAGGACGGCGTCCATTCGGTCGTCCGAGCCAGGTCGTACCAGGCCTTGCGTTCGAGAAGTGCCATTATTGAATCCTTCTTTTCGATGTGCTCGTCGGTCAGCTGCCGTGGAAGCTTCCGAGGGGGCCTTCCCCGCCCGGATAACAGAAGGTGATGTTGGGTGAGTAGAAGCCGAAGGTGACCTCCAGTGGATCGGCCGGACGCAACGCATACACGTCCGATGACGGATCCAGGAACTCCAGCGACTCGACGACGAAACCTCCCGCAGAATCCATGACGAAGGGATAGCGGCCGCTCACGAAGCCGCCGTCCTGACCACGGGTGATGTAGCGCAACTGACCCGTGCTGCGGGTCCGTTGCGACTCATCGATCCGCACAGTGGTGCGGATCGTCGGCGTACCGTCGATGAACGTGGTGGCCACGACCGAGGTCGGGGTGATCTTGAGCGTGGTCTCACCGGAGGAGGCCGGTACGCCGCGTTCGGCGGCATAGCGGGCCATCGGTTCGCTGCTGTTGAAGTAGTGGGTCCACCAGCGCCCAGGAGTGCCGGCCTCGGTGTCGAGGCCGATAAGGTCCGCGCCCAGATAGGTGAGCGAGTACGCGCCGAAAGAGTCGACAGCGTCGGCGCCGCTGGACGTCTGCTGGGGGTCCGCCACCAGGTACTGGTTCATGAACACATCACCCGACTCTTTCGGAGTCAGGCCAGCCGGTACCCGCTTCTTGACGGCGTCGGGGTCCGCGGGAACCCACACCAGATATAGCATTTGACTATTGGCAATGAGCTGCGGGGCGTGCAGTGCGCTGCCTGCTGGTTGGGACATCATTCCTCCGCGAAGTGTGTGGCGAGTCACGTTTTCTTGGTGTGAGGTAACACTCTCTGCCATTCGCGAGGAAAGCGACCTGCCCGCACTGGATAAATTGAGCGCATGTGTTGTCCAAGATGCACAAACAACCCCGAAGTTGACGTTCTGTGTTTCGTGGCTATTTCCGACACAGCGCACATGCGTGAATCAACCTGGCGCTCTCGCCATGAGGCACCCGACCAGGGCGCGTAGGGACTGCTGCAGGGGTAGTGACCTGACCCCATGATTTCGGTCCGGGGCGTGTGAGAGCCTTGCAGCCCACGAAGTGGGCAGGAAGGCTCGAAGACCATGGCGACATACTTCGGTGCTGCCCGGTGACCCGGCAGGCGAACCGTTCGTTGACCTCCAGCGTTGGATCTTCTTGTGGTTGACCCTCCAGCCCTAGCCGCGGGCGTCGTGATACGCGCGGCGGAAACCCTGCCGTGGATGGTTTTTCGCCCAGTCGCGGAGCCAATCACGCAGCGCCGCATTGGGATCCGTGGCGATCTGGTTGCCCGGGGTATCTGGCGCGAGGAGGGACTACGAGTGCCGCAGCGGCGCCGCCGAAAACGCCTGGGCACCTCCACCGCCACGACGGTGACCACGAACGCGCCGAAC
>NZ_JBEXJI010000061.1:0-7450 GCF_040609015.1 Nocardia sp. NPDC004860
CGCCCCCCCCGTCCGCGCCCACCCCCCCATCTTCGGACTCTTTCTCGGCTTCCTGGCCATCGTCCCGGCGTCCAATCTGCGCCCCCCCCCCCCCCCCGGGGGGGGCCCCCCCCCCTGCCGGGTGGGATTCGACGATTACGCCGCGTCGATCAGTGACCGTCGCGTCGATCAGTGACCGTCGCGGTGATCGTTGGCCGTCCCCGGACGTGGATAACGTCTCAGCCGCGCAGTGACGTGGTGACGGTATCGGCCGCGGCAATGGTGGCGGTGGCCAGCTCGTGCAGGCGGGCGGCGGGGAGATTGGTGTCGGGGCAGGAGACGATCGACGCGATGACCGAGCCGTCGGAGGCGAAGATCGGGGCGGCCACCGAGACGACCGCATTGTGGTCGCCGAGTTCGTCGGGGAGATAGTCGATGGTGATGAGGTCGGCGATCATGGCGCTGAGACGGTGCCGCAGCGGATCGGTGACGGGGGAATGGCGAAGTGCCCCCAGGGCTTCCAGCATGGGGGCGGACTCGTCGGCGAGGCGTTCGACGGAGTAGCCGCGGGCGGCGATGGCGTCGAGGACCGCGGTGAGGCGGGGGCGGTGGCGCGGGTCGGCGGCCTGCAGCCAGGTCTCCCGCTCGGATTCCGGCGCCCAGGCGATGAATTCGCGGCAGACCGGCGGCGCGAACGGCATGCGGCGGGCGGGGCGGATCCACGGGACCGACGGGGTGCCGAGCACCTCGGTGATGACGATGGCCTCCTGCTCTCGCTCGGCCAGGAAGATCGGGACGCCGTGCGCGGCGGCCAGCGCGTGCATGGGCTCCACGGCCAGGCGGCGCAGCGGAAAAGCGGTGTCGGCCCGCCGCGCCACGGCCAGTAGTCCGAGGCCGAGGCTGTAGTTCCCCTCGCTGTCGCGCACGGTCCAGCCGTCGGCGGTGAGCTGGGTGAGCACGGCGTGCGCGGTGGCCCGGGACATGTCGGTGGCGCGCACGATGCGGGCCAGCGAGAGGCGCTCGCCGGAATGCCGCGACAGCAGCTCGATCGCCTGCACGACCCGGTGGGTCGGCGGTGAGGCCGGCGCGGAACCTGCTCCGGCCGCCGTTCCCGGTTCGGAAGCCACAGGGGCGGTGGTGGATTCAGGCAACTCGATCCCTGCTGATGTCGGTCCCGGCGCTGCGGGAGGTTCGCGCCCGATCGTATCGACCGGGGTATCGGTCATCCGCACCGGAGTGGCCCGGATCCGGTGCGCCCGAGCTACTCCGATGTGCGGCGGCGCCTACTGCGATGCGCGGCAATTCGGGCGCGGGTATTGACCGTCGCCCGGGTACCGACCTATCGTCGGTGTCACATTATCGAACAATAGCGTCGAATATTCGACACTGCAAGGTCGAATGACCGGACGGATCGGATGACGCGGCGAATGGGACGAGAGATGCGCACGGGATATGAGCTGTCGCACCTGAACGCCTTGGAGGCGGAATCGGTGCACATCATCCGGGAGGTGGCGGCCACCTTCGAGCGGCCGGTGCTGCTGTTCTCCGGTGGTAAGGACTCGGCGGTCATGCTGGAGCTGGCGCGGCGGGCGTTCTGGCCCGCGCCGCTGCCGTTCCCGTTGCTGCACATCGATACCGGGCGCAATTTCGACGAGGTCATCGACTTCCGGGATCGCACCGTGGCGCGGCTGGGAGCCCAGCTGCTGGTCGGCAGCGTGCAGGACGATATCGACGCGGGCCGGGTCACCGAACGGCCCGGTGAGACCCGGAACCGGCTGCAGACCACCACCCTGCTGCGCACCATTCGCGAGCACCGCTTCGACGCGGTATTCGGCGGGGCGCGCCGCGACGAGGAGAAGGCGCGCGCCAAGGAGCGGGTGTTCAGCTTCCGCGACGAGTACGGCGCGTGGGAACCCCGGGCCCAGCGCCCCGAGGTGTGGAACCTCTACAACGGCCGGCACCGCAAGGGTGAGCACATCCGGGTCTTCCCGCTGTCGAACTGGACCGAGCTCGACATCTGGGAGTACATCGACCAGGCCGAGGTGGAGCTGCCCTCGCTGTACTACGCGCACCGGCGCACCGTGGTGGCGCGCGACGGAATGCTGCTGGCGGACAACCGATTCCTGGAGTTCGGCCCGGAGGAGAAGCGCTTCGAGGCCACCGTGCGCTTCCGGACCCTCGGCGATGCCGACTGCACCGGTTGCGTGGAATCCACCGCGGCCGACCCCGCCGAGGTGATCGCCGAAACCGCCGCCACCCGGCTGACCGAGCGCGGCGCCACCCGCGCCGACGACCGCATCTCGGAGTCCGGCATGGAAGATCGCAAGCGAGAGGGCTATTTCTGATGCGCCGCAACCTGTTACGACTGGCCACCGCGGGCAGCGTGGACGACGGTAAATCGACCCTCATCGGGCGGTTGCTGTTCGACTCCAAGAGCCTGTTCAGCGATCAGCTGGATGCCATCGAGCGCGCGAGCCTGTCGCGCGGCGGCGACGGGCCGGACCTGTCGCTGGTGACCGACGGCCTGCGCGCCGAACGCGAGCAGGGCATCACCATCGATGTCGCGTACCGCTACTTCGCCACGCCGCGAAGGAAATTCATCATCGCCGACACCCCGGGGCACGTGCAGTACACCCGGAACATGGTGACCGGCGCGTCCACGGCCGACCTGGCGCTCATCCTCGTCGACGCGCGCAAGGGCGTCTCCGAGCAGACCCGCCGCCACGCCTTCCTGTCCTCGCTGCTGGGGGTCGGGCACCTGGTGCTGTGCGTGAACAAGATGGACCTGGTCGACTGGTCCGAGCAGCGGTTCGAGGAGATCCGGTCGGAATTCGCGGATTTCGCCACCAAGCTGGATGTCGGTGATCTGAGCTTCATCCCGGTGTCGGCGCTGCACGGCGACAATGTGGTGGATCCGTCCGCGCGCACCGCCGACTGGTACCCGGGCCCGCCGCTGCTGCGGCACCTGGAAGAGGTGCACGTCGCCTCCGACCGCAACCTCATCGACAACCGGCTGCCGGTGCAGTACGTCATCCGGCCGCACGGGGAGAACCAGCGCAGCTACGCGGGCACCGTCGCGGGCGGCATCTTCAAGCCGGGCGACGAGGTCGTGGTACTGCCGTCGGGGCGGACCAGCCGGGTCAACCAGATCTGGGGGCCGGGCGGCGGGAAGGTCGACGAGGCCTTCACCGGTATGGCGGTGTCGCTGACCCTGGACGACGAACTCGATATCGGCCGTGGCGATATGCTCGCCCGGCCCGGCAACCAGCCGCACACCGATCGTGAGCTCGACGCCATGGTGTGCTGGTTCTCCGACGACACCGAACTGCGGGCCGGCAACTCCTACGCCATCCGCACCGCCACCCAGACCTCCAAGGTCGAGGTGAGCGAGCTGGACTACCGGCTGGACGTGAACACCCTGCACCGGCAAACCGACGCGGATCGGCTGGGGCTCAACGACATCGGGCGCGTGACGATCAAGAGCCGGCAGTCGCTGCTGTTCGACCCGTACCGGGAGAACCGCGCCACCGGCAGTTTCATCCTCATCGACGAGGCCACCGATCAGACGGTGGCCGCGGGCATGATCACCGGACGCTCCACGGGCGCACCGCGGGTCGGGCAGAAGGCCTCGAATGTGGTGTGGCACAGCTCCGCGGTGGAGCGCGGGCAGCGGCTCAGCACCGGCGCGACCGTGTGGCTGACCGGATTGTCGGGCTCCGGGAAGTCCACCATCGCAGTCGAATTGGAGCGGCAGCTCATCGAATCCGGGCAGCCCGCCTACCTGCTCGACGGCGACAACCTGCGGCACGGGCTGAACAAGAATCTGGGCTTCACCGACGAGGACCGGCGGGAGAACATTCGCCGCGTCGCCGAGGTGGCGGCGCTGTTCGCGGATGCCGGCGTGGTCGCCATCGTCTCGCTCATCAGCCCGTTCCGTGCCGAACGGCGCGAGGCGCGCAAGCTGCACGACTCCAGGAATCTGTCGTTCCGGGAGATCTTCGTGGACACCCCGCTCGAGGAGTGCGAGCTGCGCGACTCGAAGGGCCTGTACAAGCGGGCCCGCGCCGGGGAGCTGCGCGAATTCACCGGCATCAGTTCGCCGTACGAGCGGCCGGAGTTCGCCGACCTGACCATCACCCCCTCGGCCGGGACGCCGGCCGAGATCGCCCATCGAATTCGAGAGATCCTAGGAATCGCTGATAGCTGATGACAGATATAGACAAGGCCGAGCTGCCTCTCACGGAGCCGTTCCTCGCGGCGGTCGCCGAGGCCGAGAAGCTCATCGCCGCCGCCGATTTCATCCGTGACCCGCACGACCTCGCGGAGGGCTACGACTACCTGCAGGGCAGCATTGCCGCGGTCCTGCAGCTGTCGCGGGCGCACGGCACCTCGCACCCGTACCTCGTGACGGCCACCGGGCCCTACACCAAGATGGGCCTGGACAACCCGGACACGCTGTACTACAGCGCCAATATCGAGCCGAATGCGGAATACCTGCTCACCGGCGTGCGCGGTAGCACCGTCGACCTGAGTTTCCAGGTGCTCAAGGGCGATTACACCGCCACCGACGTCCCGAACGGTGACGACGCGTTCGACGACCGGCGGCTGCAGATCGACGAGGACGGCAGCTATCAGCTGCGCTTCGGCCCGCCCAAGGAGAATCCGGAGCCGAACTACTTCGTGCTCGGCGAGGGCGCGTCCATGCTGGCCGTGCGCGAGGTGTACGGCGACTGGAATGCCGAGCGCAAGGGCAGCATTCGCATCGAGCGGGTGGACACCATCGGGACCGCTCCGGCCGAGGCCGGGGTGGATCAGCTGCGCAAGCGGTACCGCGCGGCGGGGCGCATGCTGTTGACCCGGGTGCACACCTGGTTCAACTTCCCGAAGTGGTTCTACCTGAACCTGCCGGTCAATACGCTCACCGAACCTCGGCTCACGCCGGGCGGATTGAGCACGCAGTACTCCTCCGTCGGGCATTTCGAGCTGGAGGACGATCAGGCGCTGATCATCACCGTGCCGAAATCCGATGCGCCGTATCAGGGTTTCCAGCTGGGCAGCCGCTGGTACGTCTCGCTCGACTACGCCAACCACCAGACCTCGCTGAATCATCAGCAGGCGCAGGTGGATCCGGACGGGATGATCCGCATGGTGGTCTCCGCCCGGAACCCGGGCATCGCCAACTGGATCGAGACCACCGGCCGCAAGCTCGGCATTCTCCAGTTCCGCTGGCAGCGCGTGGATCGCGCGATCACGCCGGAGGACGGGCCGACCATCGAGCTCGTTCCGTTGGACAAGGTGGCCGAACGGCTGCCGCACTACGAACACAATCGGATCGACGAGGCCGGATGGCGCGAGCGGATCGCCGCTCGCCAGCGCGCCTTCGCGGAAAGGATGCTGGGATGACCCGCCTGAAGACGGGACTGCTGGCCGACAAGGTCGTGGTCGTGAGCGGTATCGGGCCCGGTCTCGGTCGCTCCATCGCGCTGGAGGCCGCGGCGGCCGGGGCCAAGGTCGTGCTGGCGGCACGCACCGAGTCGCGGCTGAAGGAGGTCGCCGACGAGATCGCGGCCGAGGGCGGCGCGGAAACGCTCTGCGTGCCCACCGACATCACCGATGAGGCCACGGTCCAGAACCTGGCGAAGCAGACCCTCGAGACCTTCGGCCGGGTCGACGCGCTGGTGAACAACGCATTCAAGGTTCCGTCGATGAAGCCGCTGGCGCGCACCGACTTCGAGCAGATCCGCGAGAGCGTGGACCTGACGGTGCTCGGCAATCTCCGCATGACGCAGGCGTTCACCGACGGGCTGGCCGCGACCAAGGGCTCGGTCGTCATGGTCAACTCCATGGTGCTGCGGCACTCCGAACCCCGCTACGGCAGCTACAAGGTCGCCAAGGCGGCCCTGCTGGCCATGTCGCAGACCCTGGCGACCGAGCTGGGCGAGAAGGGGATTCGCGTCAACAGCGTGCTGCCGGGCTACATCTGGACCGACCAGCTGAAGTGGTACTTCAGCGAGATCGCCAAGAAGTACGGCATCACCGAGGAACAGGTCTACCAGCAGACCGCGTCCAAGTCCGACCTGAAGCGGCTGCCGCTGCCCGACGAGATCGCCCAGACCATCGTCTTCCTCATGTCGCCGTGGGCCAATGCCATCACCGGGCAGACCATCGACGTCAACTGCGGCGAATACCACGTCTGAGCAAGGAGTTTCACCACTATGAGCGGACGTACCAACGTCGGCACCGTCGAGGATCTGCACCACTCGGCGTCGAAAGTCAGCGGCCTCACCGACTTCGGGTCCGACGACTACCTGGAGGCGCTCGGCGTCCTGCTGGAGTCCTACCAGCGTGACGCCGGGCTCACCGAGCTCGGCTCCAAGATGAGCCGGTACTTCCTGCGCGGGGCGCTCGTCGCGCGTGCCCTGAGCGAAGCCTCCTGGCAGGCCAACCCGGCCTACACCGAAACCCAGGTCACCAGGCCGATTTTCGTGACCGGTCTGCCCCGCACCGGCACCACCGCCCTGCACCGGCTGCTCGCCGCCGACCCGCAGCACCAGGCCCTGGAGATGTGGCTCGCCGACTTCCCGCAGCCGCGGCCGCCGCGCGAGACCTGGGCCGACAATCCGGTCTACCAGGCGGTCGACAAGGGGTTCGCCCAGCACCGGATCGAGAACCCGGAATTCATGGGCGTGCACTACATGACCGCCGCCGAGGTCGAGGAGTGCTGGCAGCTGCTGCGCCAGACGGTGAAATCCATCTCCTACGAGTCGCTGGCCTACCTGCCGAGCTACTCGCAGTGGCTGCGCAAGCAGGACTGGACGGACGCCTATGCGCGGCACAAGGCGAACCTGCAGCTCATCGGCCTGGGCGACAACCGGCGCTGGGTGCTGAAGAACCCCAGCCACCTGTTCGCCCTCGACGCGCTCATGAAGGTGTATCCGGACGCGCTGATCATCCAGACCCACCGCGACCCGGTCACCATCGTCGGCTCCTCGTGCAGCCTGTCCGAGCAGGCCACCGCGGGCTGGTCCACCACCTTCGTCGGCGAGAAGATCGGTGCATCGCAGCTCGAACTGTGGTCCCGTGGCCTGCGCGAATTCAATACCGCGCGAGCCCGTTACAACCCGGACCAGTTCCTCGACATCGAATTCGACGAACTCCGCGCCAACCCCTTCGCCGCGGTCGAGAAGATCTACTCGAAGTTCGGCCTGGACTACACGGACTCGGCCCGCACCGCCATGACCACCCTCGATGAGGAGAGCAAGTCCGGCGATCGCAAACCGGTCCACCAGTACTCCCTGGCCGACTACGGCCTCACCGAAGACCAGGTCCGAGCCGAATTCGAGCTCTGACCAACCCATCTCGGACGGCCGGGTGCGCACCTCGCGCCCCCCGCCCTCCCCGCGGGGGCGGGGGAGTAGCCCAGCGAGATAGCACCGATATCAACCACGGGCTCTCACGAACGGGTTTACAC
>NZ_JBEXJI010000062.1:0-6693 GCF_040609015.1 Nocardia sp. NPDC004860
TACGAGACGAATGCCTCAACATCAACAGCTTCTGGTCGCTGACCCACGCTCGGGTCGTGATCAGCGACTGGAAGGACGAATACAACCACCGCCGAGAACATTCCGCTCTGGGCTACAGCACCCCGGCCGGATACGCTGCAACCTGCATCCACCGATAACCGGCTCTCATGCGCGGTGGACCGAACTCCAGGGTCCCGTCAACGACCCTACGGCCGTCCGAAGCAGGTTCGACGAAATCGCTTATCCCACAGGATCACTCCCTGACGACATCGTTCCTGGCATTCGCGAGCCAGCCCGATCAGCTAGTTTCCGTCGACGACCAGCGATGTCGTACCGCCCCTGGGTTCGTGCACAGTCGGACCGAACTGACGCACTTGCGGATAGGTCGTCACCATATGTGCCACCACGCGATCGGTTAGACACACGTAGCAATGCGGCACATCGCCCGGAAAACGTACGAAATCACCGGCTGCAAGCTCGACAGCGTCGCTCGTCGGACCCGTGCGCAACTTTCCAGTAATGACATACAGGTGATGCAGCGTGCCCGGTGCATGCGGCTTGACGGCGTTCTCCTGCTGCGCATCGCGTTCGAGCCGCAGTACGAGCGTCCGAACGTATCCCGAACCGTAGGTTTCGTCGAGCATGCGTTCGGAGCGGCTCAGCGACTCGAACCATTGTGCTTCGCTCGCCCTCTGCACGTAGACCGGCGTGCCCCACTCGGTCAGCAGTCGACGCACCGAGACATCCAAAGCCGCGCCGAGCAGTGCCAGCGTCTCCACGGTGGGATTGCCGACACCTTGTTCGATCTTGGACAGCGTCTGCTTCGAAAGCCCCGACCGCCGAGCCAGTTCCCCGATCGACATGCCTCTCTCGCGGCGGTATCGGCGGACATTGCGTGCGACCAGTTCGTTCTCGTCCGTCCTGCCGTCACTTTTGATGTGCATATCGTCATTGTTGACGAACAGCCAGCCAGATGCACGCTCAGAATTCCAGCGACGGCACCGCTGCCCACATTCCTGCGACCCTCAGCGCCGGTCCTGGGCGGCCGCCGCGGCTCTGGCCGCCCAGATCTGCGCGAGCGTGAGCGCGGTTCGGCAATCGGATCGCCCGATGACCGCATGCCGTCAAGCAGTAGCGCCAGATAACGGCGCCAATTGCCCGGCCGCATAGCCCCTAAGAATGCTTCGACGGCATGCACCATCGTGAGAGTCAGGAGGATATCAGCCGGAGCAAGGTCCGGGCGGACGGCTCCAGCGACCCGAGCGCGCTCCACCAGATCCTCAACCACCGGAGCGACAGCCCCTTCAAATCGATCGAAGATCCTTGTGCCGTCCGCCGATTCGGTCAGCGAGGCAGCGAGACCCGATTGCCCGCCGTGAGCTCACATGCCCGCGTGAGCAATCCCGACAGACCGGACTACGGATCAGGGTCCCTTACAGCGGTTGCAGCAGCCTCCTCAAGCCTACTGATGTATCCACCGGCGATTTCGGTGATCAACTCGGTTCTATTCCCGAAACGCCTGTACGGTGTGTCATCACCCACTTCAGCCGTAGCGGCGACATCATCCAGTGTGAAGTCGATGCCGCGGCACGCAAGTAGGCGATCGCCCGCCGATAGGATACGAGCGTCATTTCGCGCCGCGTCGGAACGCGTGCGACGGGCAGCGGACGGAGGTTCGGGACAACTCATGGAACAAAGGATCCCATGCCCACTATCGCCGATGCGCGAGGTCAGACGTCCACTCCTGCACAATCGTCACTTTTAATGTACCAGTCGTCACTATTGACGACCCACCTGCACTGTTTGCATCATTGTCACGTATAAGTGCCAATCCGGTGTATCAGACTTGACGCACCGGCCGTGAGCCGGAGGAAGACAGCATGACCACGTCCATTGCCGAACCGGTCCGTGACGACCGCGCCGCCGTCGACAAGGCCATCAGCCTCCTGGTTGCGTTCGGCGACCAGGCTAGCACCGGCGTCGGGGTCAGCGAACTCGCCCGGCGCGCCGACCTGTCGAAGTCGACTGCGTTCCGGGTACTCGGCATGCTCGAACGCAATGGAGTCGTCGAGCGCATCGGCACCGGCTACAGACTCGGCGCCCGGCTGCATCAACTCGGTCAGGCGGTGTATTCGCCCGAACATGAACGCGTACGCGACCTGCTGCTTCCCTTCCTGACCGACCTCTACGAAATGACTCGCCACACAGTGCATCTGGCGGCGCTACACGGCACCGAAGTCGTCTATCTGGCCAAACTGTATGGACACCGCACAATTCCCGCCCCCTCACGGATCGGCGGTCGACTGCCCGCGCACGCCACTGCAGTCGGCAAGGTTCTCCTTGCCTACGATTCCCTCACCGCCGCAAGGGTTCTCACAGAACCACTGCCAAATCTTACAAATCACACCCTCACCAACCCGGATCAACTCGCTGACGAGTTGGCGACAATCCGACGCAGCGGTGTCGCGTACGACAACCAGGAAAGCCGCATCGGATTGGCTTGCCTGGCCGCACCGGTATTCGATTCTCGCGGCCGCACTATCGCCGCCCTATCCGTAGCCGGACCTCACGGAAGACTCGACCACCATCGTCTGGAAGTGACGCTGCGCCAGGTCTGCGCCTCCGCGTCCCGAAGCATCGCCCGAGCCCAACTACCCCGCACTGCATGAGTCCACTGAGCCACCACGCCGGACTCGTTGCGGGATAGCTAGTGTGTCGCGCCTGAAATGCATCCCCTAAGTTGTTAGCCTGTTTCCGTGTTGGGGGCAGCAGGATCGGGTGACAGTGGTGACCTGCCCTACCTCTCAGGTTCCAATTTCGGTGACTAACTGACAGCCTTCACGAGAGGCTGATCGCCATGCCACGTCCCTATCCTGCCGAGTTCCGTGCGCGAGCGATCGCGCTCGTGCGCGCAGGCAAACCGGCTAAACAAACGGCCATCGAACTGGGAATTCATTCGGTCACGCTGTCGAAGTGGTTGCGCCAGGACGACATTGATCACGGACTACGGCCGGGCAGGCCCTCAACCGAGTCGGCCGAGCTATGCGCCGCGCGCCGGCGGAACCGGGAACTGGAGGGCGAGCTGGCGATCGTGCGGCAGGCCGCGAAGTTCCTCGGTGAGGACAAGCCGCGCCCAAAAGGCTCTACCCGGTGATCGACGGTCTCGTCGACGCCGGTGCGCCGGTGGACAGGTGTTGCCGGATCCTCGGAGTTGCCCGGCAGAGCTACTAAGAGCACAAACGCACCCCAGCCACACCCAGACAGTTGCGCCGCCAGTGGCTGACCGGGCTGATCCGCGAGGTCCACGTCGCCTCCTGCGGCACCTACGGCTACCGGCGGATCCACGCCGAACTCACCCTCGCTATGAACGTGCGGGTCTGCTCCCGGACCGTGTCGGTCCTGATGACCCAGGCCGGCATCTACGGACTGCCCGGACCGACCCGGGTCAAACGCCTGCACGGTGTCGCGACCGCCGGCGACCTGGTCAACCGCAAGTTCCACCGGTTGAGGCCAAATGAGTTGTGGGTCACCGATATAACGCAACATCGGACGCGGAAAGGGTGGGTGTTCTGCGCCGCCGTGCTGGACGCGTTCAGCCATCGGATCGTGGGCTGGTCTATCGATTCGAAGCAGGATTCGACCCTCGTGGTCAACGCTCTGGACATGGCGATCCGCAACCGGCGTCCCGAGCCCGGCGTGATCGTGCATGCCGACCACGAAACTCAGTTCACCTCTTGGGTTTTCGGCGATAAGGTCCGCTCCGCGGGTCTGCTTCCGTCCTTCGGGTCCGTCGGTGATGGACTGGACAACGCGATGATGGAGAGTTTCTGGTCCTCGATGCAGATCGAGCTGCTCAACCGCCGGAAATGGAAGACCCGGGTCGAACTGGCCAAGGCGATCTTCGAGTACATCGAGATCTTCCACAACCGCCAGCGCCGCCATTCCGCCCTCGGCTACCGCACCCCGATCGAGTTCGAACTACGCTTCGACAACGACACCATCCACGCTGTCAGTTAGCCACTGCGACTGGAACCCAATTGATGGGCAGGTCAGCTGGCACCTATCCATGCAGCAGTCCCATGTCCTCTATTGGTGCGTCCTAGCGACGGCAGGATCAGTGCCTTGCGTCCGGTCACCACTGCGATCGGTTCAGTTTCGTGGCTGCCTGCACGGGTGGGTTCGCAGGCGCGCAGCGCGGCTTCGCTCAGCCCGCCGTCGTTCTGGCCGATTCCGGTGTGGGACGCGGCTCGTTCTGCCATGATTAAACAATCGTTTGTTGTACTCGTGGAGTTGTCGATGGCTTCGCTTCGCCAGTCTTGGCCGCAGCCAGGCTTGATCGCGTTGTCGGCGACGTTGGGTCGGTTTGCGGTGCTCGACGACCCGCTGACGACTGCGCGGGTATTCGTGGCCGTAGCGGAAGGCGCGCGCAGTGCGGGCATAGTGGGCGATGCCACCTGGCCAGGCGCTTCCGTGGTCGATGCGGTACGTGCGGGTTTGCGTGCCGGCATGGAGAGCCCCTCCGACGGACGCCGGCGCGCCGACTATTTCGCGGCGTTGACGGCAATCACCGAGATCGATGCGCATGTCGAGCGGCAGAGCGTCCTGCAGCGGTTGCTGATGTTGCAGCGAGTGGAGGAGGCACTGGGCCGGCTCGGCGGTGCGGTGACGTCGTCGGAGCTGATCGCGGCGGCTCCGCGCGAGTTCGTTCGAAGCTGTGGTCTCACCGGCGCGGTGATGGCGCGGGTGGAGAAGGGGCGGTGGTACGCGGAATCGGTCTGGTTCCCGGCGGGGCCGGACCGTGACGAGTCTGATGCCCCGCCCGGCGGCGGTTCGTTGCCGCGATCGGGTGACGTGCCGCCGCAGGTGCTCCGTGAGCGAAAGACGGTGCAGGTGCGGGTGCATGGCGGGGGATGGCTCGACGGCGTGGAACTTGTCGCGCCGATCTGTTCCGATGACCGGGTCGCCGGCGTGCTGTTGGCTGCCGGTGCCGACGATTGCTTCGCCCGGACCGGACATGGGCGCACCGTCTGTGATGCGTTTGTCCGAGGGCTGGGTCTGCTCATGGAAAAGGTGGCGACCGATGTGCGGCTGCGTGAGCAGCGTGAGCGGGTCGTTCGTGTGCTCCAGCAGATGGACGACGACCTGTCCGGGGGACTTCCGGAACCAGGACTCGAGCGCTATGGGCGCCGAACGGGTGCTTCGGACGGTCGCCGCGCACCGGTTGTTCGGGCGGTGGTGGCGGGTTCGCTGCCTTTGAGTGCCAGAGAGCGCGATGTGGCCGAGCTGCTCGTTGTGGGGCTGACGAATCGGCAGATCGCCGAGGAGCTGTATATAGGCGTGGAGACGGTCAAATCCCATGTCCAAGCGATCATTCGGAAGTTGCGTGCGTGCGGTCGGGCTGACGCTGTCTCTCGCTACCTGAAGGCTGGTAGGTCGTGAGTGTCGGGTCCGAGTCGACGAGTGCGCCGGGAGATATCGGCGCGGCTGTCGGTGGCATGCGCGAGGATGCTGGGTTGTCGCGCGAGTTCGAAGAGATCACGGGCTGCATCGCGTTCGGTTGCGGTTCCTCGCTGCCCGCACTGGCGGCGGCGATTGACCGCTGGCTGGTCGACCACGATGGTGCGCCTACAGCCGGGGCTGTGGCGGAATTGGGATGGCGGGTTCAGCAGTCAGTAGCGATTCGGGCGCGCAGCGTCGCCGAGTCCGAACACCGGCGCCTGGATGGATGTGAGCGCGGCCTGACGAGGCTCCGGAGCCTGACGACGACAGCGGAGTTGATCGACGGGGTCTGTGACACGCTGTCTCGCTCGTCGGGCTTCGGGCGCGTGATGTTGGCGCGGGTGCAGGACATGCGGTGGTGGCCGTGGAAGGCCAATGCAGGGGTGCTGCGGCAGCGCTGGTCCGCGGAATGGCTGAATGCGTCGATCTCTTTGGATGCTGCCAGCGTGGAACGTCGTCTGCTGCAGTGCGGTAGACCGGAACTCGTCAGCGATACGACTGTTCCCGGGATCGCGGGAATCGTGCGTGCGGCGGGAGTGCATTCCTATGTCGTCGCGCCAATCGTATCCAGTGGTCGGGTGATCGGGTTCCTGCATGCCGACCACGGGGCCGAGGGGCCCTCGTGTGATCTGGTCGATCGCAGCATGATGTGGGTCTTCGCCGAGGAGTTCGCCAGGATCTACGAGCGCAATGTGCTGCTCGAGCAGTTGGGGGCTCGACGGGCCCGCCTCGAGGCCGCGGTCGCGGATCTGGAGCGGGGACTGGACGAAGTGCTCGCTCGTCCGTTGTTCGGCGAGTCCGGCCTCGGATGGCCGGGTCCGGCGGGACCGGGGGTGCGCGGTGGCGCGCACGCGGACGAGCGGGTGGCGCGGCTGACCGCTCGCGAGCGGGAAGTGCTCGAACTCGTGGCCGATGGTGCACGCAACAGCGAGATCGCCGAGTCGCTGGGCATCGCGGCGGTGACGGTCAAAACGCATGTCACGCGGATCCTGGTGAAGCTGGGGGTGGAGAACCGTGCTCAGGCCATCGCGTTTCGCTTGGGGGCCGGGCCGGTGCGAAAGCAGGGGTGAGTCGTGGGGGGGGGGGGGGGGGGGGGGGGGGGGGGGGCGGGGGGGGGCGCGGGGGGGACGGCCACCCCCGCGGTGGGGACGGCACCAAAAAAAAACAAAAATAAAAAGAGAAGGAGAAGACAGC
>NZ_JBEXJI010000063.1:0-3764 GCF_040609015.1 Nocardia sp. NPDC004860
AGAGTCTTCAACGGAGAGTTTGATCCTGGCTCAGGACGAACGCTAGCGGCGTGCTTAACACATGCAAGTCGAGCGGTAAGGCCCTTCGGGGTACACGAGCGGCGAACGGGTGAGTAACACGTGGGTGATCTGCCTTGCACTCTGGGATAAGCCTGGGAAACTGGGTCTAATACCGGATATGAGCCTGGACTGCATGGTCCGGGTTGGAAAGGTTTACTGGTGCGAGATGGGCCCGCGGCCTATCAGCTTGTTGGTGAGGTAACGGCTCACCAAGGCGACGACGGGTAGCCGACCTGAGAGGGTGACCGGCCACACTGGGACTGAGACACGGCCCAGACTCCTACGGGAGGCAGCAGTGGGGAATATTGCACAATGGGCGCAAGCCTGATGCAGCGACGCCGCGTGAGGGATGACGGCCTTCGGGTTGTAAACCTCTTTTGACAGGGACGAAGCGCAAGTGACGGTACCTGTAGAAGAAGCACCGGCCAACTACGTGCCAGCAGCCGCGGTAATACGTAGGGTGCGAGCGTTGTCCGGAATTACTGGGCGTAAAGAGCTTGTAGGCGGTCTGTCGCGTCGATTGTGAAAACTTGCAGCTCAACTGCAAGCTTGCAGTCGATACGGGCAGACTAGAGTACTGCAGGGGAGACTGGAATTCCTGGTGTAGCGGTGAAATGCGCAGATATCAGGAGGAACACCGGTGGCGAAGGCGGGTCTCTGGGCAGTAACTGACGCTGAGAAGCGAAAGCGTGGGTAGCGAACAGGATTAGATACCCTGGTAGTCCACGCCGTAAACGGTGGGTACTAGGTGTGGGTTTCCTTCCACGGGATCCGTGCCGTAGCTAACGCATTAAGTACCCCGCCTGGGGAGTACGGCCGCAAGGCTAAAACTCAAAGGAATTGACGGGGGCCCGCACAAGCGGCGGAGCATGTGGATTAATTCGATGCAACGCGAAGAACCTTACCTGGGTTTGACATACACCGGAAAGCCATAGAGATATGGCCCCCCTTGTGGTCGGTGTACAGGTGGTGCATGGCTGTCGTCAGCTCGTGTCGTGAGATGTTGGGTTAAGTCCCGCAACGAGCGCAACCCTTATCTTATGTTGCCAGCGCGTAATGGCGGGGACTCGTGAGAGACTGCCGGGGTCAACTCGGAGGAAGGTGGGGACGACGTCAAGTCATCATGCCCCTTATGTCCAGGGCTTCACACATGCTACAATGGCCGGTACAGAGGGCTGCGATACCGTGAGGTGGAGCGAATCCCTTAAAGCCGGTCTCAGTTCGGATCGGGGTCTGCAACTCGACCCCGTGAAGTTGGAGTCGCTAGTAATCGCAGATCAGCAACGCTGCGGTGAATACGTTCCCGGGCCTTGTACACACCGCCCGTCACGTCATGAAAGTCGGTAACACCCGAAGCCGGTGGCCTAACCCTTGTGGAGGGAGCCGTCGAAGGTGGGATTGGCGATTGGGACGAAGTCGTAACAAGGTAGCCGTACCGGAAGGTGCGGCTGGATCACCTCCTTTCTAAGGAGCACTTCTCCAGACGGTGTCTCGAACAGTCGAGATCGCCTCTGGCAGAGACAGTTTCGGACTCACACGTAGTCCGGCTGGAGCTCATGGGTGGAACACTGACAACCTCTCCCGCGTATCGATCGGTACTCAGTGACCGGCCGGCGGGTGATATATCGACACACTGTTGGGTCCTGAAAGAACAGACGTTCTTTCCAGGCAAAAAACGACGAAATCTTCTTCGCGGTCATACCGCGGGAATTCTTCCTGGCTGGTGCCGCAGTAGCGAGAAGGTTTTGTGTGTTGTTTGAGAACTGCACAGTGGACGCGAGCATCTTTGTTAGTAAGTGTGTAAGAGCGTACGGTGGATGCCTTGGCACCAGGAGCCGATGAAGGACGTAGTAGGCTGCGATAAGCCTCGGGGAGCTGTCAAACGAGCTGAGATCCGAGGATTTCCGAATGGGGAAACCCGGCACGAGTGATGTCGTGTCACCCGCATCTGAATATATAGGGTGTGTGGAGGGAACGTGGGGAAGTGAAACATCTCAGTACCCACAGGAAGAGAAAACAACATGTGATTCCGTGAGTAGTGGCGAGCGAAAGCGGAAGAGGCTAAACCGGTTATGTGTGATAGACGGCAGTCGTTGCATGGCCGGGGTCGTGGGATTGTTCTTCTCGATTCTGCCGAGTCGAGCATGAGTCAGAAACCGTTGTGTTAGCTGAATTGGTCTGGGACGGCCAACCGTAGAGGGTGAGAGTCCTGTAAGCGAAAACGCAACGGCTCATGTGAGCAACTCCCGAGTAGCAGCGGGCCCGTGAAATCTGCTGTGAATCTGTCGGGACCACCCGATAAGCCTGAATACTACCTGGTGACCGATAGCGGACTAGTACCGTGAGGGAAAGGTGAAAAGTACCCCGGGAGGGGAGTGAAATAGTACCTGAAACCGTGCGCTTACAATCCGTCAGAGCTGTAATAGGTGATGGCGTGCCTTTTGAAGAATGAGCCTGCGAGTCATCGGTGTGTGGCGAGGTTAACCCGTGTGGGGGAGCCGTAGCGAAAGCGAGTCCGAATAGGGCGCCCGAGTCGCACACTATGGACCCGAAGCGGAGTGATCTACCCATGGCCAGGGTGAAGCGACGGTAAGACGTCGTGGAGGCCCGAACCCACTTAGGTTGAAAACTGAGGGGATGAGCTGTGGGTAGGGGTGAAAGGCCAATCAAACTCCGTGATAGCTGGTTCTCCCCGAAATGCATTTAGGTGCAGCGTCGCGTGTTTCTCGCCGGAGGTAGAGCTACTGGATGGCCTAGGGGGCCCACAAGCTTACCGAAGTCAGCCAAACTCCGAATGCCGGTGAGTGAGAGCGCGGCAGTGAGACTGTGGGGGATAAGCTTCATAGTCGAGAGGGAAACAGCCCAGATCGCCGGCTAAGGCCCCTAAGCGTGTACTAAGTGGAAAAGGATGTGGAGTCGCGAAGACAACCAGGAGGTTGGCTTAGAAGCAGCCACCCTTGAAAGAGTGCGTAATAGCTCACTGGTCAAGTGATTCTGCGCCGACAATGTAGCGGGGCTCAAGTACACCGCCGAAGCCGCGGCATTCAGACATATATCCCGCTTTCGAGCCAGGAGTCTGGATGGGTAGGGGAGCGTCGTGTAGCCAGGGAAGCGGCGGAGTGATCCAGCTGTGGAGGCTGCGCGAGTGAGAATGCAGGCATGAGTAGCGAAAGACGAGTGAGAAACTCGTCCGCCGAATGACCAAGGGTTCCTGGGCCAGGTTAATCCGCCCAGGGTGAGTCGGGACCTAAGGCGAGGCCGACAGGCGTAGTCGATGGACAACGGGTTGATATTCCCGTACCCGTGTATCCGCGCCCAATGGCGAATCAGTGGTGCTAAGTATCCAAAAGCGGATGGACTCCCTTCGGGGAGCTGGAAGTGGCTGCATACGACCCCTGCTGTAGTAGTCAAGCGATGGGGTGACGCAGGAAGGTAGCTGGGCCAGGTGATGGAATACCTGGTGTAAGCCTGTAGGGCGTCTGGTAGGCAAATCCGCCAGACATGAGCCTGAGAGGTGATGCGTAGCCGATTGAGGCGAATTCAGTGATCCTATGCTGCCGAGAAAAGCCTCTAGTGAGTTGGTACACGGCCCGTACCCCAAACCGACACAGGTGGTCAGGTAGAGAATACTAAGGCGATCGAGATAACTGTGGTTAAGGAACTCGGCAAAATGCCCCCGTAACTTCGGGAGAAGGGGGACCCGG
>NZ_JBEXJI010000063.1:3860-5065 GCF_040609015.1 Nocardia sp. NPDC004860
GGGGTCGCAGAGACCAGTGAGAAGCGACTGTTTACTAAAAACACAGGTCCGTGCGAAGTCGTAAGACGATGTATACGGACTGACGCCTGCCCGGTGCCGGAAGGTTAAGAGGACCGGTTAGCTCTTCGGAGCGAAGCTGAGAATTTAAGCCCCGGTAAACGGCGGTGGTAACTATAACCATCCTAAGGTAGCGAAATTCCTTGTCGGGTAAGTTCCGACCTGCACGAATGGCGTAACGACTTCTCAGCTGTCTCAACCACAGACTCGGCGAAATTGCAGTACGAGTAAAGATGCTCGTTACGCGCGGCAGGACGAAAAGACCCCGGGACCTTCACTATAGCTTGGTATTGGTGTTCGGTACGGTTTGTGTAGGATAGGTGGGAGACTGTGAAACCAGCACGCCAGTGTTGGTGGAGTCATCGTTGAAATACCACTCTGATCGTATTGGACCTCTAACCTCGGACCCTGATCGGGTTCAGGGACAGTGCCTGGTGGGTAGTTTAACTGGGGCGGTTGCCTCCCAAAATGTAACGGAGGCGCCCAAAGGTTCCCTCAGCCTGGTTGGCAATCAGGTGTCGAGTGCAAGTGCACAAGGGAGCTTGACTGTGAGACCGACAGGTCGAGCAGGGACGAAAGTCGGGACTAGTGATCCGGCACCGGCAAGTGGAAGCGGTGTCGCTCAACGGATAAAAGGTACCCCGGGGATAACAGGCTGATCTTCCCCAAGAGTCCATATCGACGGGATGGTTTGGCACCTCGATGTCGGCTCGTCGCATCCTGGGGCTGGAGTAGGTCCCAAGGGTTGGGCTGTTCGCCCATTAAAGCGGCACGCGAGCTGGGTTTAGAACGTCGTGAGACAGTTCGGTCTCTATCCGCCGCGCGCGTTAGAAACTTGAGGAAGGCTGTCCCTAGTACGAGAGGACCGGGACGGACGAACCTCTGGTGTGCCAGTTGTTCCGCCAGGAGCACGGCTGGTTGGCCACGTTCGGAAGGGATAACCGCTGAAAGCATCTAAGCGGGAAGCCTGTTCCAAGATGAGGTTTCTCACCCCCTCGAGGGGGTAAGGCCCCCAACAGACCATTGGGTTGATAGGCCAGAACTGGAAGTCTGGTAACAGATGTAGGTGACTGGTACTAATAGGCCGAGGACTTACCAACAAAGAAGCTACGCGTCCACTGTGCAGTATCTGAAACAACACACAGATC
>NZ_JBEXJI010000064.1:0-4680 GCF_040609015.1 Nocardia sp. NPDC004860
GCCCGCGCACGACCATGGATCTGGGGCCGACCAGCCCCGAAACCCCGAACCCTACGCCGCCGCTTTGTGTACCACCTTTGAGGAACGCAGCACTAACGCGATCGTCGGGATCGATCTGGCTGACCGCAAACAGATGGTCGTGGTCACCGATCATGATTCGAAAGTGCTGGCCCGCAGAACATTCCGATGCAGGGCGTGGGATCTGGGCGCCGCGCTGGATTGGGCGGGCGACCGGGCCGCCGCAGCCGGGTTCGAGGCAGTGACAGTGGCGTGTGAGCCGACCGGGCATCGATGGCGAGTGCTGGGCCAACTCGCTGCCGACTGTGGCCGCGCGTCAACCGTTTCGCTGCCGCACCTGGGTGGCGGCGCTGCGGGTGATCTGCGACCGCGACAACGGGGATTTGGCCCACTCCCGTCGCCTTGGCGCGGCCCGCCTCGAGCGGGTGGTCCGCCGCGAGATCACCCGCGCCGGCGGGCAGAAACAGTCACTGCGGATCATGCCGAATCTGTTTGCTGCCCTGCATGATTCGGCCGGAGTGCTCACCCATCGACGCGGCGCGCTCGAACGCGTGCACCTGCTGCTGGAGGATTGGGCTGAGAACAAGCGACGCCTCCTCGACACCGAAACTCGGATGGTTGGGGTGCTCGACGAACTCGAGCTGACCGCGCTCGTCACCTCCATTGCCGGGCTCTCAGCCGTCGGGGCCGCGGCAATCCTCGCCGAAACCGGTGATCCGGCACGGTTTCCCACAGCTCGCTCCGTGGTCAAGCACGCCGGTCTGGCACCGCGGGAGAAGCTGTCCGGCACGTTCTGCGGCCGCACCAGACTCACCGGCCAGGGCCGAGCGAGTATCCGTCTCGCTGCCCGGCGCGCGGTCTTCGCGGCCCGCCACTGCAACCCTGTCTACGCTGCCCGTTACCAGCACTTGACCAGTCGCGAAGCCAACAGACTCACTTCTGACCAGGCCCAAGCCGCAATCGCGGCAGCACTTCTGCGGCATCTGCACGCAGTCATCCGCACACGCCGACCCTGGGACCCGCACGTCGCCACGCACGGCACGACCGCGGCACCCACCACGATCTCGGCAGCCGCCTGACCGGCGGTCGTCGAGCGGTCGGTCGGGGCAAGCCCAACTCGGCATCGAGACATCCCCCTGATCTCGCCCATAATCACGGGCAGCCCCGTCCGTCGTCACCTCAACCCGATTACACGCTGCAGGGTCCAACCCCATTACCGCTATGCCGGGACGACGACGGACGGGGTACCGACCAAACTGCTTGACACAAAACGCCTTACGCTGATTACGGAAGTATCGATCACTCTGAGCTTACAGTTTAACCTTCGTGGCCGGTGGTGTGACCCCGGTTGATCATGCAAGCAGCCCTTGTCTGATGATTGCTGTTGCGACACAAGCAATTTCATACAAGTGCTGCGGTGATAAGTATGACCGACGGTGGGATGAAAACGATTTCCTGCTCTCCGAGCGTGACCGGAACCGCGGGCGTGGTCCGCTCAGCCACCCACCGTGAAACCGATGATGAGCATCGACACGATCACGATCCACCCATCGAAGGCGAGACGCAATACGGCCGGGGCATCCCGCAACTCCATGAAATACCGGCCGACGAAGTGAATCTTCGTGCCCGCGAGGGTCATGACGACGGCGCTGACCCACATATCCGTGCCGAGCCCTCCTTCGGCCAGCGCGGAGGACACGGCGGTGAGCAGCAGCAGCCCGGCGAAAACCATTGTCGTGGTGCGATTCCGGGCACGGTGCCGCACAGCGCCGGGTGCCGTCACATCAGATACAGCAGCGGAAACAGGACTATCCATAGAATATCCACCAAGTGCCAGTAGGACGCGCAGCCTTCCGTGACAGCGACGGTTGGCGTACGCGTGGGCGTACGGGTTCGACGCCACAGGAACAGCAGCAGCGACATCCCGATGATCAGATGCACCGCGTGAATCCCCGTCAGGACATAGAAATACATCAAGAAGTCGTTCGTCATGGGCGTCAGGCCGGCCGAGAGTTTCGAACTGTATTCGAAGAGTTTGTCAGCGAGAAAGACCAGCCCGCACAACAGCGCGAACAGGAAGTAGCGCGAGCCACGGACCGCGTCCCCACCGCGGACGTTCTTCACTGCCAGCGCCACCAACCAGGAACTGGTCAGGAGCAGAATGGTATTGGCAAGTCCGATACCGAAATTCAGCTCGTGTTGCGCCTGCGTGAACAGCTCCCGCTCGGATGCACGGGCGTGGGCGAAGACCCCGAAGAAGACCCCGAAGATGGTCATGTCCCCGAGGATGAGAACCCACAAACCCGCTTCGCCCGGCACGTGCCCCGATCGGGTGTGCTCATACGCCATGCTGCTCGGCTTCGCCGTCGATTCCTGCCACTTCCTCGTCGAGCACCGCCCGATAGCTCGCCCACGCCATGACCACCAGCCAGGCACCGAAGATGACGAAAGGGACCCAGAAGACCAGCACGCCGTGATACGCGAACGGTCCGGCCTTGAAGAAGGTCAGCAGTCCCACCGGGAGGAACAGCAGGCATTCCATCAGGTTGAAGTAACCCACCCAGCGGGGGAACACCGGCGCCGTCCCGGTGTCCGTGAGCGCGGCGATGGCGATGGCCACGCTCTGCACGACGAACGGGGTGAACGGCATGAACAGCATGATCCAGCCGAGATCGTGCAGCGCCTGGGTGATCTGCGGGTCGCGGTCGGGCCGGAAGGCCGCCGCGGTCAATGCGAGCATCGGGACGAGCAGAAACTGCCACGCCGCGATGCCGCCGCCGAGCTGGATGTACGCGAGGGTGGTCTGACGCGGCTTGATCCGGAGCATCTGCCTGGTGATCACCGCCACCAGCGGGCCCCACACGCCGAATCCGGTGAGCGCCAGCAGCAATCCGAAGCGGATCAGGACGGTGTGGTGCTGGTAGAACTGCGCGATCTGCTGCGGCGTGTCGTCGGCCGGCGGCGGCGGGATATAGCCCGCGATGGCCAGTCCGATGGCGAAGACCACCATTCCCACGGGAACACACGCCGCGCAGAAGAGCTCGATCCTCGTCCGCAATGTGCGTTGTGCCGATGTGGCTGAAAGCTGGCTCATTGAGTCTCCCAAATCTATCGAGCCCCAATGGTCCAACCATATGGTCCATAGTCGCATCACCCCATTGAGGGGTATCGCAAGTCACAGAGGGTGATTTGGGGCGGGAACGGCCGCCCAGGCACTTGGAGCCACTATGGCCTGCCGGCAGGACAGTGAGCAGCACTCCTTGCGACGCTCTGGTGGTACGCAGCCGCGAAACCCGGAGTTCGCCGCTGATCCACACCGCGCATATGAGAAGTTGCGGCGTAGCCATCCTTCGCTGGTAGCAGTAGAGGTGGCTGCCGGCATGCCAGCGACCCTGATGATCGTTTATCGGGCAGCACTGCGAATACTGAGTGACCCGCACCGTAATCCGGCCGATCCGCGGGAGTGACAGTCCGAATGCATTGCTGTTGATGTCGACCGCGGAGTGATTTCGCGATCTGCCTCTCGGCGGGCGGCGTCGACCCGCGACGCGATCGAAGAGGTGCTGTTCGCCGATCCGCCGCTGGCTAACTCGTGTGCCCGTTTTCTGCGGCAGCCACAGATCGTCGACGACGTGTAGCTGCCGGTCGATCAACCGGTGATCATCAGTTCGACCGCGTGCGACAGCGACCCGGCAGTGCGGCGTCACCACACCGGCAACCAATCCCACCTGGCTTGGGGCGCAGGGCCGCAGACATGTCCTGCGCGGTCGATAGCCATGGTGATCGCGCAGGAAGCCCTCGACCAACTCCTCGACGCGCCATCGGAGATCAGGCTGGCCGCACCGGCCGAGCAGCTGCGGTGGTACCCCAGCGCCTTTCATCGCGCGCCCGCCGCGCTGCCGGTGTCCTTCCCACGCTCCCCACCGATTCCCCCCTGTGTTCGAAAGGAGGTGAATGCCGAGGCGCTTTCGGCTCGGGATTACTTCGGCTTCTGGGCATCTTTGACTGAGTTTCGGCGGATACGTGATACGCCATCTTTCATGCATTAATACGCATAGTTCCATGATTATATTTCAGATTTGATAGATCGCTGCAATCCAGCAGCCGACTCCGATCATCGCCGCCATGGGAAGCTAAGCAGCTCTCTGAACAGCAGGCGGCGCGTTCAGTGCGCTCGCCCATTGCTCGAAGGCCGTACTCCCCCGCGACATGGGCGAGGACTGGTCGCGGTCGTCGATGGCCGAGCGGACCGGGCTGTCGAAATCGACGGTGGGGCGGATCTGGCGGCGGTAATGGGATCGACCGTGCACGAGTTGCTCGCGCAGATCCTCGCGCGCTACGGCAGCATCGGCGCGACCGATGTTTCGAGAGCCTCGATCGCCGACGGTGACATCGCGATGCTCTGATCCCCTGCGGGTCGAACCCGACGCTGATCGGAGAGGACCCAGGTGTGTTCGTCGATACGGTGTTGGCGACGCTGCGAGCGAGCTGGCCCCGGGGCTGATCGGTGAGGAGCCGATGTCTGCGGGTTCTCGGCTCCCTTCGGGATCAGCGCTGGCTAGTTCTTGGCGCGCTGGTAAGCGTCGACGATCTCGGCCGGGATACGGCCGCGCGAGGAAACCTGGTGCCCCTGAGCGCGCGCCCATTCGCGGATCGCGGTGC
>NZ_JBEXJI010000065.1:0-3908 GCF_040609015.1 Nocardia sp. NPDC004860
GGGCGTGCGGTGCCTGCTGGGAAGGGGCCGGTGGGGCATTTCGACCCGTCCCTGATGAGTCTCGCCACCGTACGGAAATAACCCACGTGGCGATGTGCGGCCTCTACCCCGACGACCCGACCGCATGGCAAACCCCGAATGAACCGCCGGGCGTCTAGCCTGTGAAGCCATGACATTCGTCTACAACCTGGTGGTCGTCGTCCATCTGCTCTGTATGGCGGCGGTCATCGGCGGTTATGCCCTCGCGCGGCCGAAGGTGTCCGAGTGGATGTTGTGGGGTGCACGGGCGCTTGTCGTCACGGGCCTGGTGATGGTCCTCATGGCCCACTTCATCCATTCGCTGGACAAGCATCTGCTCATGTCCAAGGTTGTGGTCAAGCTGGCTATCGGGGTCTCGGTGGCGGGTCTGGCCGAACTCGGACACTATGCCAAGCGCGACAAGGTGATTTCATGGTCGGCGCATGCGGCCGGCACGCTGGCGATCGCCAACGTGTGCGTGGCCGTGCTCTGGCACTGAGCTGGTCTGTGAGATCGGGCATCGCCGAGGGAATACCTTCGTCTCCCATTCAAAATTGCATTTCCTGCGAAGCCGCCAGGCTTTCGCGCCACCACCGGGAAGGACCTCAGTTGGGCTGAGGTCCTTCTTCTTCTTCTTCTTCGGGGCGGCCTCGGAAATGGTCGAATCGTCAGCAGCGCAACGAAATTGGTGAGATCGGCACAATGCGCCGCACAACGGCGCCGAGAAAGTCGTCAACTCTCGCCCCGCCGTCGGGTGCCACCTAGGTGTTGATTGTCTTCACCCCAGGCGGGCGGATGGACAACCGCACGGTGATAGATACCGACTGGTCTGAACTCGTAGGTTTGTTGTACCCGGAAAGACAGATATCGGGTTCCATGTTCCCCACCAAAGCTCAAGTAGGAGAAGGCCGATGGTGATTCCACATCGTTCGCTGATCGTTGCTCATGTACGTCCGGACGCTATTTTCAACGTTGGCGAGATCTTCGCTGAGTCCGATTCGTCGACGGATCTACCGGCGATTGCGGGTGTGACCCGGCGTGAGCTGTGGGCTCTGGATGACCTGTATGTGCACTTGGTGGAGACCGAGGAGCCCGGTGGCGCCGCTATTGGCAGGGCCGCGCGGCATCCGGAGTTCGCCCGCGTGAGCGCCCGGTTGCGCGAGTTCGTGTCGCCTTATCTCGCGAATTGGCTGTCTCCGGAGGATGCGCGGGCTCGCATGTTCTACAGCTGGACACCACAGACCGGTCCGGCACTGGGTTCCGGTCTCACCACACGAGGGAAGGAAGAGAAGTAAATGTTCGACACGTTCACCATCGAGACATTGCGCGCGATCCTGGACGAGCATGTCGGGGTCGACATCGGTCCGGACGAGTTGCAGAGGGCGGACGCGCTGACTCTGGAGGAGATCGGTGTGGATTCGTTGGCGGTCTTCGAGATTCAGAGTGTTGTGGAACGCGATTTCGATGTCAGGTTGCCTGCCCAGCTGCTCGGGATGACCGGTGGTGACGTGGTTCGGTACGTCGAGCTCGCATTCATCGGGGAGGCCGCGTGATGTCGGGCCACACAGAAAACTCGATCCTCATCGACGCGCCCCTCGAGGTGGTGTGGGATTCGACCAACGACGTGCGGGTCTGGCCGGATCTGTTCTCCGAATACGCTGCTGTCGATGTTCTCGCGGAGCACGGCGATACCGTCCGGTTCCGGCTCACGATGCACCCCGACGAGGCGGGGCAGGTGTGGAGCTGGGTCAGCGAACGAACCGTCGATCCGGTCAACCGGACCGTGGACGCGCATCGGGTGGAGACCGGGCCGTTCGAGTACATGCAGATCCATTGGAGTTATGCCGAGTCCGGGTCGGGCACCCGGATGACCTGGGTCCAGGACTTTCACATGCGTCCGGCCGCACCGATCGACGACGCCGGCATGACCGACCGCATCAACACCAACAGCGTGATCCAGATGCAGCTCATCAAGGAAAAGGTCGAAAAGCGCCACAAGGCCGCGGCCGCGACGATCACCACGCCGAGTATCCGGCCGGGCCGCGTCGATGTTTCCGACCTGCCCGCCGACCGTCGCCGTGGAGGCGAAATCAGGACCGTGCTGAGCCCGAAAACCGTTGGCAGCACATCCGGTTTCACCGGAGTTGCCACCCTCGAGCCGGGGGAGCGCATCGCCGAGCACTACCACCCGTATTCGGAGGAGTTCCTGTATTGCGTCCAGGGAGACCTCACCGTCGACCTCGACGATGAGCAGTGGTCGCTGGCAACGGGGCAGGGACTGTTCGTGCCGATCGGTGTCCGGCACCGGGTGCGCAATACCGGGACCGAGACCGCGAACATCGTCTTTCACCTCGGACCGCTCGCCCCGCGACCCGAACTCGGTCACGTGGACACGGAACTATCGGCGGCCGCCCCCGGTACCGCGGAGAGAGCACGATGACCCGGGTCGCCGTCACGGGGGTCGGCGTCGTCGCTCCGGGCGGGATCGGACGCACATCGTTCTGGGACTGCCTGTCGTCCGGGCGCACATCGACCCGCCGGATCAGTTCCTTCGACCCGGCCGGGTTCCGCTCCCAGGTGGCGGCGGAATGCGATTTCGATCCGCAGGCCGCCGGGTTGTCGCCCAGGCAGGTGCGCCGCTTCGATCGGATGACCCAGTTCGCTCTCGTCGCCGCCCGTGAGGCGTTCGAGGACAGCGGTCTGGAGTTGTCCGACGCCGCGCGCGACATGTTCGGGGTGTCGCTCGGCTCGGCGGTCGGCGCGACCATCACCCTGGAGAACGACTATGTGATCGCGAGCGACAGCGGCCGGGATTGGCTGGTCGACGAGGGCGCCGTGCAACCCTACCTGTATCAGGCCCTCGTCCCCAGCAGCATGGCCGCCGAGGTGTCGGCCCACTTCGAATTGCACGGTCCGGCAACGGTCGTCTCGACGGGCTGCACGTCCGGGATCGACTCGATCGGTCACGCACTGCACATGATCGAAGACGGTGACGCCGACTTCGTCCTCGCGGGCGCATCGGACGCGCCGATCTCGCCGATCTCCGTCGCGGCATTCGACGCGATCCGGGCGACCACCGATGAGAATGACGATCCCACTCACGCCTCGCGGCCCTTCGACCTGACGCGCTCCGGTTTCGTGCTGGGGGAGGGTGCGGCGGTGCTGATGTTGGAGAAGCTCGACCACGCCCTGGCTCGGGGCGCCCACATCTACTGCGAGATCGGCGGGTACGCCTCGCGCTGCAACGGCTTCCACATGACCGGACTGCGCCCGGACGGGCTGGAGATGAGCATGGCCATCACGGAGGCCATGAACCAATCACGGCTCAACCCGGACGCGCTCGGCTACATCAGTGCTCACGGCTCGGGCACGAAGCAGAACGACCGCCATGAGACGGCGGCCTTCAAGAAGGCGCTGGGTGCCGCCGCGTACGAGGTTCCGATCAGCTCGATCAAGTCGATGATCGGGCACTCGCTCGGCGCGATCGGCTCGATCGAGATGGCGGCCTGCGCATTGGCGATCGACACCGGGGTGATCCCGCCGACCGCCAACTGGAGTAACCGGGACCCCGAATGCGATCTGGACTACGTCCCGAACATCGCGCGCACCGCCACCGTCGATACGGCTCTGTCGGTCGGCAGTGGGTTCGGCGGTTTCCAGTCCGCGATGGTCTTCACACGACCGCCGGAGTTGCGATGAACCGCCGCGCAGTGATCACCGGACGGTGAACACCGAGCACTCGTCGGGTCGATTCGTGAATGTTTCACCGACACAACCTCATTGAATTTCCTTCCCACCGAATTCTCAGCCCGGCTTTGGCCGGAGAAAAGTGATGATTATGCGTAATGACAGTGATTCCTGGGACATCAAGACGAGTGTGGGTGCTACCG
>NZ_JBEXJI010000066.1:0-1237 GCF_040609015.1 Nocardia sp. NPDC004860
ATTGTAAACGATAAATCTAGGAAGTAATTTTGCGCTCTCATATCAACTCAAAGTTTAAAAATTAGACATAATGGGAAGTTATGACTAGTTTTCTATTTTTGGTTAAGTAAATAATAAATATATTAAATACCCGAATTGCTAGTTGATTATTTAGCCATGACTTGATACCCGATAGAATATCTTAAAGTCTCTGGTTCCAGTGATTTAGCTGATTTTAACAGTAAAGAATACGCTAAAAGTATCATCTCTAATTTCAATTGAAAACCTTGAGGCGAACGACTTTTACAACGCTCAGCTCCTAGATTTGTCAAAAAAGAGAAAACTCGCTCAATCACTTTTCTACGTTTTGAAAAATTAGGGAAAAGGATTTTCTTTTGCTTCATGTTCTTCCTGACAGGTGTAATTAGATCAATTCCTTTTAATTCCAGCCTATCATGCAGTGACTGACCTAAATATCCCATATCTCCAAGGACTGTTGGTGTCCCAAATTGACTCAACACTTCCTCGGTCATTGAACTATCAGCCATTGAAGCAGGAGTAATTGTGTAGTCTATGACATAGCCTGATTCACTGACTAAAGCATGACATTTACATCCATAGAAGTACTGTCCCTTTGTAGCATTGTAGCCAACATTTGCATAATCTCCAAGAACTTTGCTTCTGAAATTACGAATAGGCTGACACAAAGGAATGGGGAAGCTGTCAATAATGGATACACTAATTCCTTCAACCTCTTTAAAGACGAGTGCTTGGCGAATGACTTGGATACTCGGTAAGAGGGCATTACAACGGCGGACAAAGCGAGAATATTCTAGGAAATTAGGAAATAAACTTTGAGCCAATTGGTGCTTAGCTTTAAGTGTTTCACTAAAATGCAGTACGCCCCATAGGTAACAAGCGATAACTAAGCAATCTGATGTTGCGAGATGGACGTTCTTTCGGTTTTGAACCTCAAGGGGAACACTCGTTTGATAAAGCGTCTCAATGGTTGTCAGTAAATAAACAAAAACTTTTGGAAGTGTGCTATTATAAGTCATATAAGTCGTGCGCTTTCTAATGCTTAGTGGTTTAAGATTAGGATAGCACGACTTATTTATTTTCCAATGAAATTAACTAGCAATTCGGGTAGAAAGTTTAGAGGTATCATATGAAACTACTTAATAATTTGTTGACTAGCTTAACACAATATGAGAATGAAATGATTCAAATTAGGCGTCATCTTCATCAATACCCAGAA
>NZ_JBEXJI010000067.1:0-1225 GCF_040609015.1 Nocardia sp. NPDC004860
GAGACGCTTTATCAAACGAGTGTTCCCCTTGAGGTTCAAAACCGAAAGGGTTCTGTTGCAAAGTTTTCCAAAAAATCTATTTTAGTGTAAAATTGAGAAAAAAGACAGAGAGGACAGAGTAATGAATCATTTTAAAGGCAAACAATTCAAAAAAGACGTCATTATTGTCGCTGTTGGTTACTACCTGCGTTACAATCTAAGCTATCGTGAAGTTCAGGAATTGTTATATGATCGTGGAATAAATGTTTGTCATACTACGATTTATCGTTGGGTGCAAGAGTACAGCAAAGTCCTCTATTATCTTTGGAAGAAGAAAAATAGACAATCCTTCTATTCATGGAAAATGGACGAAACCTATATCAAAATTAAGGGACGTTGGCATTATCTTTATCGTGCAATTGATGCGGACGGCTTAACCTTAGATATCTGGTTACGAAAGAAACGGGATACGCAAGCAGCCTATGCTTTCTTAAAACGACTCCATAAACAGTTTGGTGAGCCGAAAGCAATTGTGACCGATAAAGCACCTTCTCTTGGCTCCGCCTTTAGAAAGTTACAGAGTGTGGGTTTATATACTAAGACAGAGCACCGAACTGTGAAGTATCTTAACAATTTAATAGAACAAGACCATCGACCTATTAAACGACGGAATAAATTTTATCAAAGTCTCCGTACAGCCTCTTCCACGATTAAGGGCATGGAGACCCTTCGAGGAATATATAAAAAGAACCGAAGAAATGGAACGCTCTTCGGCTTTTCGGTGTCTACTGAAATCAAGGTATTAATGGGAATAACAGCCTAAGATATTTGGAGTTCAGAGAGAGCGCGTTTGATTTTCAAACTTCGCAACAGAACCAATTTGTCCAAGATATTGACCCAAATACATATTATCTGCAATATTTACTTAATAACTGTAATTGAGATTGGAGAATTTTTAACCATATAAGTAGCATGCGAACCAAAATATCCTTTAATTCCATGCATTGATCGCGATCCAATGATTAAGATATCTGCAGATGTTGCTGGCAAAATCGTCTTAGTAATTTCCTCGGCCGGATCACCTTCTCCACTGTACAGCTGAATGTTTTTTACACCGCTATTTTCTGCATATTGTTTGTACTTTTCCAAATTAAGTGACAATTGACTTTGTTTCTGCCTCAAGTACTCAGGGTCTAACGCTTCATAAACATTCAGCTCTTCAATTTCTAAAATTGAGGCAATCAGT
>NZ_JBEXJI010000068.1:0-1216 GCF_040609015.1 Nocardia sp. NPDC004860
TAGTGCTGCGTTCCTCAAAGGTGGTACACAAAGCGGCGGCGTAGGGTTCGGGGTTTCGGGGCTGGTCGGCCCCAGATCCATGGTCGTGCGCGGGCATTGAGGGCGGCAGTGGCTTGATGGGTGGCTCGGTCGATCTCTGTGTGGTCGGCGAAGGTTTGTCCGGCGAGAGCTTCTCGCCGGAAGATCCGCCACCATGGTTCTTGCAGGTTGAGCCAGCACGCCCCGACGGGGATGAACGCGTGCTTGATCCTCGGATGGTCCTCGAGCCATTCGCGGGTGGATTTGCTGTTGTGACTGGACAGGTTGTCGGTGACGACGTAGATGTCACCGGTCGGATTGGCTTGTTCGATCAGTTCGAGGAAGCGCTGGTAGTTGACGCTATTGCGGGAGGACGCGGTGAGCGTGACGGCGTGGCCGTCGCGGACGCGGATCGATCCGTAGACCCAGATCTTGTCCGGGCCGCGCGAGTATTCCAGTGGCGCTTTGATCCGGTGCCCGTCGACCGACCACCCCGGTGCTGGTCCGAAAGTTCGGGGTGAGACCGGGCCCAGTTCGTCGGCGCAGACTACCGTGGCGCCTGCGGGTGGCTGCGTGTAGAGACCGACGATGTGGGTCCTTTTGGGACGAAGTACGGGTCCTTGCTCGTCGTCCACGACCGCGGTCTACGCCATCGAACACCTTCTGCCGCAAGGATTCTGCGCACCTGACTACGGCCTACGACAATGCCTTCGGCGCGCAGGGCCGTGGTGAGCGAATCCAGGGTCCAGCTCGACGGCGCTGCGTCCTGCTCGGCCTCCAGAGCCCCGTCGGATCGCCGGGTCAAACGCCCCGGCGGGGTGGTGGCGACCAAGGCCACGATCCGGCTGCGCTCTGTTTCGGTCAGCCGCGGTTTACGCCCTGCCCCTCGCCGATCGCCCAGACCATCCAAGCCGTGAGTATTGAACCGGTGCAACCGTTCTCGCACTGTCTGCCGATGACAGCCCAGCTCGCTCGCGATCTCCGCAGTGGACATACCGTCCCAACTCGCCGTGATCATCCGCGCACGCCGGATCCAATCCCCAGGTGCGTGCCGAGCCGCAGCCAGCTTACGAATCTTGCGCTCCTCCAACACATCCCGTGCTGCCCGCGCAACCAACACCTTCGGCAGAACCCACCTCGACCACACCCGAACCACCAAGACCAGCAACAAGATACACGATCATTGAGGAACGCAGCA
>NZ_JBEXJI010000069.1:0-1201 GCF_040609015.1 Nocardia sp. NPDC004860
CTAGTGCCGCGTCCGAGAAGGTTGGTGCTGGAACCGCCGCCCGGGGTGGCGGGTTGATCCTCGGCGGGTGAGCGGTGATGCTGCCTGTGGAGGTGATGCCGGTGGCTCGCAAGCCGGATGTGTTCGTCAGGCAGGTGACGCCCGAGGAAGGGCGGAAGCTGGCTCAGATCGCGCGGCGTAGCAAACAGCCGATTCGGATGCGGCGGGCGGTGGTGGTGATGGCGTCGGCGCAGCATCAGCCGGTCGGGTTCATCGCGAAGCTGATGCAGGTGTCGGAATCGTATGTGCGGCAAGTGATCCACGATTTCAACGAGAAGGGGTTCGACGCTCTGGACCCAAAATGGAGCGGGGGCAGACCGGCGAAGACCGATCAGGCGACACGTGATCGGATCTGTCAGATCGCCCGGTGTTGCCCCCGTGACCTCGGATGGCCGTTCTCGACATGGAGCCTGTCGAAACTCGCGGAAGTGTTGCGTATCAACGGCATTACCGACATCAGCCGCGAAACCGTCCGGCAGATCCTCAAGGCCGGCGGGGTGTCGTGGCAGGCCACGAAAACCTGGAAAGCCAGCAACGACCCCGACTTTCAAGCCAAGATGGCACGAGTCCTCGATCTCTACGACAACCCGCCCGCCGACGGCCGGGTGATCTGCGTGGACGAGTTCGGCCCACTGAACCTCCAACCCCGCAGCGGCCGAGGCTGGTTCACCGCCCGGCGGCCGCGCCGGCTGCGGGCGACCTACCACCGAACCCAGGGCGTCCGGCACATGTTCGGCGCCCTCGACTTGCGGACCGGGCAGTTGTACTACCGGATCCGGGACCGGAAACGATGGACCGAGTTCCTGGCGTTCCTGAAATCCCTGCGGGCCCGGTGGCCCGGCCAGAAACTGTATCTGATCTGCGACAACTACTCGGTCCACAAACGCGCCGAGGTCCGAGCGTGGTGCTCGGTCAACGCTATCGAACTCGTGTTCCTGCCCACGTATTCGTCGTGGTTGAACAGGATCGAGTGCGAGTTCGCCGCGCTGCGGTACTTCGCGCTCAACGGAACCGACCACCGCAGCCATGGCGAACAAGACGCCGCGATCAGCACCTACGTCCGCTGGCGCAACCAGCACGCTGAACCCATCCGAGACTTCGCCGTCGGATCCAAGATCCGGCTGCCCGATTACCTACCGAAGGTTGCCTGACAAGGCACTAG
>NZ_JBEXJI010000070.1:0-1182 GCF_040609015.1 Nocardia sp. NPDC004860
ATTAGAATCTCAAATTGAAGTTCTAATTTTTGTTCAAAAGTACTGACACGTGCATACCCAATTTTCATATTTTGACCTCTATTAATAACCCTAAGTTGTGAGTGATGTTATCCTTAAATCTTAGAGTCACTATTGTATAATTTAGACAAAGGACAAAAACATGCAAAAACGCTACTCAAAAGAATTTAAAGAAACCCTTATCGCCTTCTATCATTCTGGTCAATCCGTCACCCAGCTGTCTAAAGAATACGACGTGGCCCCTGCAACAATTTATAAATGGATAGACCTCTACTCTAAATCTAATGAAAGCTCCGTCTCTAAAGCTGATTTTCTAGAATTAAAAAGACAACTGGCTAAAGTTAAGGAAGAACGAGACATCTTAAAAAAAATATTGACCATATTCGCCGAGAAAAAGAAGTGAGTGCTGCGGATATGGCTCAAACCATACAAACTTTAGCACTCAATGTCAGACTAAGCTGTCAACTCCTTGATGTTCCTGAATCAAGTTATTATGAACGGATTAACCGACATCCATCTAAAACTCAATTAAGGAGACAATACCTGTCACTCAAAATTTCTCAACTCTTCAATACTAACCGAGAAATCTATGGTGCTCCTAAAATTCATCATCTTCTACTTAAACAAGGGGAAAAAGTCGGGTTAAAACTGGTACAGAAGCTAATGAAGCAACTTCAACTCAAGTCTGTAGTCATTAAGAAATTTAAGCCTGGATACTCACTAAGTGATCACATCAATCGAAAAAATCTTATACAGACTGAACCTACAAAGAAAAATAAGGTTTGGTCAACCGACATTACTTATATTCCTACTCAACAAGGATGGGCTTATCTCTCAACCATTATGGATCGTTATACTAAAAAAGTCATTGCTTGGGATTTGGGCAAGCGAATGACTGTAGAATTAGTGCAAAGAACTTTAAATAAGGCCATTAAATCACAAGACTATCCAGAAGCTGTTATTCTTCATTCTGACCAAGGAAGCCAGTATACGAGTCTAGAGTATGAAGAGTTGCTTAAATATTATGGGATGACTCACTCTTTCAGTCGAAGGGGATACCCTTATCATAATGCCAGTCTTGAATCTTGGCATGGACATTTAAAAAGAGAGTGGGTGTATCAATTTAAATATAAGAACTTTGAAGAAGCCTATCAGAGTATTTTC